>CACYFF010000019.1 GCA_902773665.1 uncultured Eubacteriales bacterium
AAGGAAGAAAATAGATCCCCAGGACCAGCCAGATGATGAGATAGAGCACCAACTGGAACAGCTGCAGCGCAAGATCGCCGCCGGAGATGTTCTTCGAGACGGAAATGGTGGACAGGATGATCATCATAAAAATGCCGGCGATATCCTCTACGACGAGGATGCCGAACACCAATTGCGCAAAGTCTTCCTTTTCCACCCGCAATTCGGAAAAGGCTTTGATGATGATGGTCGTGGAGCTCATGGAAAGCATGCCGCCCAGGAAAATGGCATCCATGTGGCCCCATCCAAGGGCAAGCCCCGTAAGATATCCAACGCTCAGCATGCCCGCCACCACCGTCGTCGCCGTGATGACAGCCCCGGCCCCGACGCTCATCAGCTTCTTAAAGCTGAATTCCAGCCCCAGACAGAACATCAGGACGATGATGCCGATCTCGCTCCAGGTCTCGATGGAAGCCGTATCCTGCGCCGTAAAGAAGTAGGGGAGGTAGGGACCGATGAGGAAGCCGGACAGAATATAGCCCAAAATGAGGGGCTGGTTGATTTTTTTAAAGATGACCGTGACGACGCCTGCCGTGAGCAGGATGACCGCCAGGTCTGTGATGAGGGCTGGTAAATGCATGGAATACTCCCTTTAACAAATCTCTAACGCTTTTATTATAACAAAAAAGCCCCCGTATGGGGGCCGTTTGCTGTCTATTCGTCACTATTCAGAAAGTTCATCTGCACGTAATACTTGCTGGCGAAGGAGAGAGCGAAGTTTTCCATCAGGTATTTGCGCTCCCGCCCGGGGATCTGCATATCCTTGATGTGCACCTCGCCGGAAAAGACGGCTTTTACCGCGTTTTCGATGGCGTCACAGAAGCGGTTGTAGGTGAGCGGCACGCCCGCCTCCAGATCCACGCCCATGCGGATGAGCTTGCCCACGTCCTCGGTCTCGTAGCAGCTCTTAAGGATGTACACCACGATGATCATGGCGACGGAGATCCGGGGATAGCGCTTGTTGACCGGCGCCTGGACGATCTTCGCCTTGACGTAGTTGTTGATCATGTTCTTCGTGATGGGCTGGATGCCCACCTGTTCGAAGAACGCCCCCAGATTGGAATGGATAAGGGTGATGACCTGCTCCATGTAGAGGTCTACGGCGGGGAGCTCTTCCCAGCGGGGGATATGAAAACTGTCTGCCTGTCTGTGGTCCATGACGTTCCTCCTAAGAGATAATTCAGTATAGCATGAAGATAGTTTTGAGTAAAGGTTGACATGGCGAAAAATACAAAGTAATATAGTATCCGATACTATATTGATATTTATGGTACAATGCCGATATTATAGGTTCATCAAATAATAAAAGGAGCAACTCAATGATCTATACCCAAAGAGGCCTGGATTGGGCGCTGAACTTCATCGATTCCATCAACGCGGATCCGAGCAAATACGTTATCTACAAACAGAGCCGTCCCATTGCAAATCTGAAGCATATGATGGTGACCACCACAGATCTGTATCCCAACAATACGGCTTTTATGATGAAATTCCCCGGAACGAAGGAATATGAATCCATCTCCTTCACGAGAGTTCTGGAAGAGATGAATGCCCTGGGCACCGCTCTGATCGCGAAGGGCCTGAAGGGAAAGCGCATCGCTGTCTGCGGCGAGAACTGCTATTACTGGTGCCTGTCCTACCTGGCAGCGGTCTGTGGCGTGGGCGTCGTCGTTCCTTTGGATAAGGAACTGCCCGACGGCGACCTGAAGGGTCTTGCTGCCGCAGCGGAAGTCGCCTGCGTCTTTACGACGAAGAAGCATCAGGCCATGTTCGAAGAGATGCTGAAGGATCACGAAGGCAGCATGGAATATGTCGTCGGCATGTATACGAAGCCGGAAGAAGCGGGCGATGTCCTGTCCCTGGAAGCGCTCATCGAAGAGGGCAAGAAGCTGATCGCCGCAGGCGAGACTTCCTATATCAACGCCCAGATCGACGAGGAAGCCATGGGCATCCTGCTGTACACCTCCGGCACCACGGGCCTTTCCAAGGGCGTTATGCTGAGCCATAAGAACATCTGCGCCGACCTGATGAGCGCCCCCAACCTGCTGGAAGTTTTGCCGACAGACCGGTTCTTCAACGTGCTGCCGCTGCACCACACCTACGCCTGCACCTGCGACTTCCTGGTGCCCATGTACAAGGGCGCCTGCATGGCGTTCTGCGAGGGCTTAAAGTACATTCAGAAGAACCTGAAGGAGGTCAAGCCCACGCTGTTCCTCGGCGTGCCCGCCATTTTCGAGGCGCTGTACAAGACCATCAACAAAAACATCAAGAAGCAGGGCAAGGATAAGACGGTCGCCAAGGTCCTGAAGATCAATAAATTTACGAAGAAGATCGGTCTCGATCTGGTCCCCAAATTTATGGGTCAGATCCTGGATGTTTTCGGCGGAGAGCTGCGCACCATCATCGCGGGCGGCGCGGCCATGGATCCGATCATCACGGATTTCTTCTGCGACCTGGGATTCCGCGCCGTACAGGGTTACGGCCTGACGGAATGCTCCCCGATCGCAGCGCTCAACCCGGATAAGAGAGAACTGGCCAACCCCGCAGCCGCAGGCCGCGTGCTGCCCATGTTCGACGCCAAGATCGTCGACGCCGGCGAGGACGGCAACGGCGAGATCTGCATCAAGGGCGACCACGTGATGCTGGGCTACTACCAGATGCCCGAACAGACCTCGGAAGTTCTGGTGGACGGCTGGTACCACACCGGCGACCTGGGCTACATGGATGAGAACCGCTTTATCTTCATCACCGGCCGCAAGAAGAACGTCATCATCACCTCCAACGGCAAGAACGTCTATCCGGAGGAACTGGAATACAAGCTGTCCCTCAGCAAGTTCGTGTCCGAATCCATGGTCTGGGCGGACGAAGACGAGCAGGGCCACGACGTGCGCATCGTCGCCACCATCATTCCCGAAAAGGAAGAAGTGGAAGCGGTCCTTGGCGCGGATGCCCCGGCGGACAAGGTGCTGGAACTGCTGCAGGGCGAAGTGGACAAACTGAACGATCAGGAACCGATCTTCAAGCAGATCAAGAAGGTCGTCCTCCGTACCGAACCCTTCGTCAAGAACACATCTGCAAAGATCAAGCGCTTCGAAGCGGCCAACAAGAAACTGAACTAAGAACTTCTGCGAAGCCCGGCCATGTGCCGGGCTTTTTTGGTACAATAGAGGCAGGAGGACACCCTATGAAATTCATGCATTTGGCCGATCTTCATCTGGGAAAGCGCGTAAACGGTTTTTCCATGCTGGAAGATCAGGAATATATTCTGAAAAAGATCCTGCAGATCGTAGACGAAGAGCAGCCCGATGCTGTCCTGATCGCAGGCGATGTATACGATAAATCCATGCCTTCTGCCGAAGCCGTCGTTTTATTGGACGATTTTTTATGCCGTCTGGCAAAGCGGAAACTGCAGGTCCTTCTGATCGCGGGGAACCACGATTCCGCGGAACGGCTGGCTTTTGGCGGACGGCTTCTCTCGGAAAGCGGCGTGCACATTTCACCGGTCTACGATGGGACCGTTTCCTGCGTGACCCTGACAGATGCTTTCGGGCCGGTGCATTTCTGGCTGCTTCCCTTTGTTAAACCTGTCCACGTGAGAGCATTTCTGCCGGAAGAAGCTGCAAAGATCGAGACGTATACGGATGCGCTGGCTGCGGCGATCGAAGGCATGCATGCGGACTTTGAAGAACGCAACGTGCTGGTCTGCCATCAGTTCGTAACGGGAGCTGGCCGTTCCGAGTCTGAGGAACTCTCCGTCGGCGGCACGGATAACGTGGATGGGATCGTTTTCGACGGATTTGACTACGTTGCTCTGGGTCACCTGCACGGGCCGCAAAATGTGGGAACAGAACGGATCCGTTACTGCGGAACTCCTTTGAAATACTCTTTTTCGGAAAAGGATCACATTAAGTCCGTTTCCGTCGTAACATTGGGCGAAAAGGGCTCTCTCGAGGTCCGCGCCGTTCCTCTTGCGCCGCTTCGCGACTTGCGGGAAGTGAAGGGCTCCTACGATGAGGTGGTTTACCGGGGAAATCAGGAGGGCCGGCTGCGGGATGACTACATGCACGTGATCCTTACAGATGAGGAAGACGTGCCGGACGCACTGCAAAAACTGCGCACCGTCTATCCCAACCTGATGAAGCTGGATTACGACAATACCCGCACACGCACGGCGGCGTTCTTCGACGAAGGGGCGGAACGGGAAAACAAGAGCGAGATCGAACTGCTGGATGAATTCTATGAAAAGCAAAACGGTATCTCGCTCAACGATGCGCAGAGGAAGTACAGTCTGTCGCTGCTGGAAAAGATCAAGGAGGAACTGGCATGAGGCCTTTACAGTTAAAGATCAGCGGATTCGGACCTTATGCCGGGACGCAGGAACTGGACCTGGAGAAACTGGGCCGGAGCGGGCTGTATCTGATCACCGGCGATACCGGTGCGGGGAAGACCACGATCTTCGATGCGATCTGCTATGCGCTGTTCGGCGAAGCCAGCGGAAATAACCGGGAACCCGCCATGCTGCGCTCCCAATATGCGGCAGAGGATGCGCCGACGGAGGTGGAACTCACCTTCGAAAACGCCGGCAAGGTCTATACCGTAAAACGCAATCCGGAATACCTGCGCCGCAAAAAGAGGGGCGAGGGCCTCGCAAAGCAGATTGCAGGAGCGGAACTGCACTACCCGGACGGACGCATTGAGACCAGGACCACCGCGGTGACCCGCGCAGTGGAGGAACTGCTTGGTGTTTCGAAAGACCAGTTCTCCCAGATCGCCATGATCGCCCAGGGCGATTTCTTAAAGCTTTTGCTGGCAGACACCTCTGCAAGAAAGGAGATCTTCCGCAGTCTGTTCCAGACAGATCTGTACCGGATGTTCCAGGACCGGGTAAAGCAAGACTATTCTGCGTTGGAAAAGGAACGGGATGCGGCGAAATTGGGCGTAGATCTGGCGGCAAAGGGGATCCTCTGCGAGGAAGAGGACGTACTGTACACAGAAGCGCAGAAAGCCAGGGCAGGCGGATGTCTGACGGAAGACCGGATCGCGTTGATCGAATCCTTATGCGCGCAGGATGAAAGAACTCTGGAAGCCTTGCAGATCCGGGAAAAAGCGGCTGCCGAAAGCATTCAGGAGCTGGCTGTCCTCCTGGAAAAGTGCGGCCAGCGCAAAGAACTGGAACTGGAAAAGAAGACGGCGGAAAAGGCGGTAGAAGACCACCGCCAGAATGGACCGGCGGTGGAACAGGCTGTTCTGCAGGCGGAAGAATGCGCCAAAAATGCGGAAGCGTGGGAACAGGAAGCCTCTGTTCTTGCGGTCAAACTCCCTGATTACGATAGACTGGAAGCCCTGCGGGGACAGCTCGGATCGCTGGACCGGAACATGGCAGAGCTGCAGAAAGCAATAACCGTCCAGGACGAAAAAATAGGCACACTGAAGGCAGAGACTGCTGCTCTTCAGGAAGAACTGCAGTCTCTGGCTTCCGCTGGAGAAAACAGGGCTGTACTCGCATCCCGGAAGGAAAAGCAGCAGCAGGAGATCGCGGATCTGACGAGCCTCCAGGAGGAATTAGCTGCGCTGGTGCCGCTGCGGACCGGATTGAAAGAGGCGCAGGATGAGTATGTTGCGGCGGAATCCGCCATGAAAGCGGCCGCAGATCTGGCTTTATCCTACCGCAGTCACTTTAACAGAGAGCAGGCCGGCATAATGGCGGAACAGCTGGAAGAGGGAAAACCCTGTCCGGTATGCGGGTCACTATCCCATCCCAACAAGGCGGTGAAAGCGGAAGATGCCCCATCGGAAGCGCAGGTAGAGAAGGCGGAACAGGCTTCGCAGAAAGCACAAAAGGCCTGCAGCGACGCCTCTGCCGCAGCTGCCGAAGCCAAGGCGAAACTGGAGTCTGCCGAATCTGCTGCAGAAAAACGGATCGCAAAACTGCTGGAAGGCTGTCCCCTGGCGCAGGCGGATCTTGTACTGCCGGAGAAGGCCGGAGAAAAACAACGGTCTTTCGACGATATTTCAGAGGCATTGCGGCAGGAAGAAGACAACGTGCGGCGCAAAGCGGAACTGGAGGAAGCAAAGCCTGCCAAAGAGACGGCTCTGAAAGAGGCGGAGGAACGGTCGTCGGCTTTAAAACTGCAGGAAAGAGAAGAGAAAGCGACGGCGGAAGGTCTGAAGGTCCAGATCGAAGAACTGTCGGGGAGTCTGGCGTTCGAGAGCAAAAAAGAGGCGGAAAGCCGGATCGAATCGCTGCAAGACCGGGCGAAGCAGGCCAGGGATGCGGTAAAGAAAGCAGCAGAAGCGAAGACGGCCTGGGAGAAGGATCTTGCCTCGCGCCGGAGCGCTGTGGAAAACCTGGAGAAACTCCTTGCCGGTCAGCCGCAGCTGAACGAAAAGGCACTCCTGCAGGAAAAGCAGAAGGCGGAAGAAGAGAATAAAGCGGTACAGGAGCAGATCCGTGCCGCGGGTCACCGGCTGCAGGTCAACCGGGACATCGTTTCGCAGATCCAAAACAGCGCGGATCAGCTGAAAAAACTGGATGAAACATGGCGGTGGATGGATGCCTTGCGGCGAACCGTTACCGGGCAGCTATCCGGCAAGGAAAAGGTGGAATTGGAAGTCTGGATCCAGATGACGACCTTCGACCGCATCCTGCGCCGGGCCAACGTGCATCTGATGGAGATGTCTTCCGGGATGTTCGAGCTGAGGCGCAGAGAAACAGCGGAGGATGCGCGCAGCCAGAGCGGTCTGGAACTGGACGTGAACGATCATGGCAGCGGCAGTCTGCGCAGCGTAAAGACGCTGTCCGGCGGCGAATCCTTCCTGGCATCCCTCTCGCTGGCACTGGGTCTTTCGGAAGAGATCCAGGCAAATGCGGGCGGTGTGCAGCTGGATTGCATGTTCGTAGACGAGGGTTTCGGCTCGTTGGACGAAGACACGCTCCAGCAGGCCATGAAAGCCCTTGGAAGGCTCACGGAAGGGAACCGGCTCGTGGGCATCATCTCCCACGTGGCGGAACTGCGCCGCCAGATCGACCGCCAGATCGTCGTAAAAAAAGACCCTGCCGGCGGCAGCAGGGCGGAATTGCGGATATAGCGGAAATTACAGCGTCGAAGGCTGCCCGTTCTCCTTGGGCAGTCTTCTGTATATGCGGAAATACATGGTGATCGAGCAGAGGCTGGCGCCGATGATCTGGGATGCCATTTCCGCATAGAACACACCCATGACGCCGAATCCTAGGCGGGGCAGCGCGATCGTGAGCGGCACGATCAGGAACAGCTTGCGCAGCATGGAGAAGAACACGGCGTATTTCGGCTTGTTGAGCGCCACGAACGTGTTCTGCCCGCCGGTCTGAAAGCTCATCATGAAATAGGCGGCGTAGTAGATATGCAGGCAGGGGATCGCGGTCTTTACGAGCACGTCGTCCGCCGTAAACAGGCGAATGAGCTGCTCCGGATGCGTAAAGACGACCAGCCAGGCCGCTATGTTATAGATGAGAGCAGCCGCGATCATAAAGCGTATCGTTTTTCTTACGCGGTCGTAGTTGCGAGCGCCGTAGTTGAAGCTCATGACGGGAACGGACGCGCCGTTGATGCCGCTGATGGGCTGACTGATGACCTCCCGCATGGAATTGATGATGGAGAACGCGCCGATGTACAGCGTGCTCGCGGCGCCGCCGAATGTCTTCAGCGTAAGGTTGACGACGGTCTGGGCGACGCTGTTGGAGAACTTGAACATAAACCCGGTAGCGCCGAGTTTCAGGATGCGGGGGACTTCCTCCATGTCGAGATGGATCCGGGAGATGCGCAGCAGCGTTTTCTTTCCGGTAAGGAAACGGATGACCCACACAGCGCTTACGAACTGGGAAATGACCGTAGCGATAGCGGCTCCCTCGACACCCATGTGGAATACGAACAAAAGCAGGGCATCCAGCGCGATATTCAGCACTGCGCCGATCAGCACGGTACCCATGCCGATCTTGGGAAAACCCATGCCGTTGATGAAGGGGTTCATCCCCAGACTGATGAGGACGAATACGGTGCCTGCGACGTAGATGCGGAAATAGTTGACCGCGTACGGCAATGTTTCGGCGTCACCGCCCATGGCGGCGAGGAAAGGCCTGGCGAACAGGAACAATACGACGGTAAGGACGGCGCTGAACCCCAGCAGCATCGTGAACGCCGTCTCCAGGATCCTCTGGGCTCTTTCGTTGTTGCCCTGGCCCCGGGCCATGGAACACAGCGGATTGCCGCCGGTACCGCAGAGATTGGCAAATGCGGTCACCAAAGAGATGAGCGGAAACGCGATGCCGACGCCGGACAGCGCTGCCGTTCCCACGCCGGGGATGTGTCCGATAAAGATGCGGTCCACCACGTTGTACAGTACGTGCACGATCTCCGCCATCGCGATGGGGATCCCCATGCGCAGGACGGTCTTCGGGATGCTGCCCTGGGAAAAGTCTCCTTTTTTTGTCTGGTTCTGAGTGGTCAAATCTGTAACTCCCTTGAAGCGATCGTATACAACTCAACCATTATAGCACATCTGCCCGACAGCCGTGCAATTCTTTACAAACCACAAGATATAGCGTACAATGGAACCGTATTGATAGAACTCTTGTGGACAGATTGAACTGTCGGGAGAATTCCTATGAAATGTCCGTTTTGTGAAGCCCCGGATACGAAGGTCATCGACTCGAGACCCACAGAAGAGGGCCACGCCATCCGCCGGCGCAGAGAATGCGAGAAATGCGGCAAGCGCTTTACGACGTACGAGAAGGTGGAAGAAGTGTTCTTCATGGTCGTCAAGAGAGACGGCAGCCGCGAATCCTTCGACCGCAACAAGGTGCTCAACGGCATCGTGAGAGCCTGTGAAAAGCGCCCCGTTACCATGGAACAGATGGAATCCGTCGTGTCCGAGGTGGAAAGAGGCCTCAACAACATGATGGAAAAGGAGATCAGCAGTTCCTTCATCGGCGAGGTCGTCATGGAGAAACTGAAGGATCTGGACGAGGTTGCCTACGTGCGCTTTGCCTCGGTCTACCGTCAGTTTAAGGACGTCAACACCTTTATCGCAGAGATCGAAAAACTGCTGGGAAGCGGCGCGGGAACAAAGCTCAAGAAGGCTGCCAAGGCTCCGAAGGCCGCTCCCGAGGAGGAATAAGCCCTATGCGGACCAAGACCATCGTCGCCATCGACGGACCGGCAGGCGCAGGGAAAAGCACCATCGCCAAGCGGCTGGCGCAGCGCATCGGTGCGGATTACATCGATACGGGTGCTATGTACCGGGCGGTCGCGTTAAAACTGCTTCGCACCGGCACGGATTATAACGACCCGGAAGCGCTGCAGACTATGCTGGACGCCATGGATGTGGATTTCTCGGAAGGGCGCACCATCCTGGACGGGGAAGACGTGAGCGGGCTCATCCGCACCCCCGAGATCTCGGCACTGGCTTCGCCTTCGTCGGGCGTTCCTGCCGTGCGGTATAAGCTTACGGCGCTGCAGCAGGCCATGGGAAAGCGGAAGAGCATCGTGATGGACGGCAGGGACATCGGCACTGTCGTGTTCCCCGACGCGGATTTTAAATTTTTCCTGACGGCCTCCGCGGACGAGCGGGCCCGCCGCCGCACCGAAGAGATGCGCGCGAAAGGACAGGAAGCGGACTTCGAGACGATCCGGGCGGATATCATCCAGCGCGACTACCAGGATTCCCACCGGGCATTCCGGCCGCTGCAGAAGGCGGAAGACGCGGTGGAGATCGACTCGACGGATATGAGCATCGACAACGTCGTGGATACCATGATGGCCTTTATCGAGGCGAGAGACCGCTAGCGATCCGGGAGGCAGACCATGGCAGGGAGCGAAAATCAGAAGTATAAACTTTTGTATCTGTACAAGATTCTGATGGAGGAAACGGACGAAGACCATGTCCTGACGACGCCCCAGCTGATCGAAAAACTGGCGGCGAGGGGCATCCGGGCGGAGCGCAAGAGCATCTACGCGGATCTGGAAGCGCTGCGAAACGAGTTCGGCGTGGACATCGTCGACGTGGGCCGGGGCGGTCATTACGTAGGGGAGCGCACGTTCGAGTTTCCCGAGGTAAAACTGCTGGCAGACAGCGTGCTCTCTTCGCGGTTCATCACGGAGCGCAAGACCGTGGAACTCGTGGAGAAGCTCAAAACGCTGGCGAGCACTCATCAGGCACGGCAGCTCACCGGACGCATGTTCGTCGCGGACCGGGTAAAATCCATGAACAGCAGCGTCTACTACAGCGTGGACACCATCGCATCTGCCATCGATTCCGGCTGCAAGGTGTCGTTCCGGTATTTCACCTTTAACGCAGCCAAGGAAAAGCAGTATCACCACGACGGCCAGGCCGTCTCCGTCAGCCCCTACGATCTCGTATGGGACAACGAATACTATTACCTGATCGCCTACGACGGCGCGGACAGAAAGATAAAGCACTACCGCATCGACCGCATGGAGCGCATCAAAGTCCTCGGGAACGAGAAGCGGGAGGGCGCCGATCTGTACGACAAAGCGGACGTGCGTTCCTATTCCAAGCGCATGTTTTCCATGTTTGCGGGGGAAGAGACCGCAGTGACCCTCCGATTTGCCGATAAGCTGGCGGCTGTCTTTATCGACCGCTTCGGCAAGGACGTGATCGTCTCGCCGGACGGCGAAGGACATTCCCGGGTAAACGTCCGGGTGTTTGTGAGCCCGCAGTTCTACGGCTGGCTGTTCGGTCTCGGACCGGACGTGCAGATCCTTGCGCCCGAAGCCGTGCGGACGGAGTATACGAAGCGTCTGAAGGAAGTGCAGGCGCAATACGAATGATCTATCACAGCATATTCAACGAAGTGCTCGGCCCCATCACCACAGGGCCTTCGAGCTCTCATACGGCAGGCTGCGGGCGCATTGGGCTCGTAGCCAGGTCTTTATATGGAAAAGACGTGTGCCGGGCGGACGTCGTGTTCGACAAGAACGGTTCCTATCCCAGCACCTATCAGGGCCAGGGTTCGGACTACGGTTTTACCGGAGGTCTGCTGGGCATCCCCATCGACGACCCGCGTTTTCGGGACAGCCTCCGGCTGGCAAAAGCGCAGGGCGTCGATATTTGTTTTAAGACGGAAGATCTCGGAAGCGAGCACCCCAATCAGGCGGAGATCCGCTTCTATGAGAACAAAGACGCGCAAAGACCGTCTATGCGCCTTATGACGTATTCCATCGGCGGCGGCATGATCGAGATCCGCGCCATGGATGACTTTCCCGTCTATATCGACGGCAGCAGCAAAGAGGCCTTTATCCTCTGCAGCGAAGCGTGCGAAGACGCGGTGGAGGAGGTCATCCGCAAAAACCGCTTCTTCTACGACCGCACGGACGGCAAAGGCGAGCGCTTTTTCGAGGTAGATATCGAAGCGGATCAGGACAGCGCGCCGCTGCTGGAACTGCGTGGCTGGGAGGGCGTACAGTACGTACGCATCGCAGACCCTGTGATGGCCGTACCGAAGAGAAGGGCTTCGCTTATGCCATTCGGCACCGCAGCGCAGGCGCTGGAATACGGCGAGGCGCACGGTCTGAACGCGGCGCAGCTGGCCTGCGTCTACGAGAGCGCTTACGGATTTGTCTCCGAAGAAGGGGCATACGCGCTGGCTGCCCGCACGGAAGAAGTGATGCGCGCGGCTTCTGTACCGCCGGATCCGGAGACGACAGCTGTAAACGGATTTTTGCCCTATTACGGAAAGCAGATGGCAGAAAATGCCCCGTCTTCCGTGTTGTTTGGCGGAGAGACCTTCCGGAGCGCCATGCTGGCAAGCGTTGCCGTCATGGAGAACAACAACGCCCACAACGTGGTGGCGGCTGCACCGACGGCAGGCGCCAGCGGCGTGCTGCCCGGGGCGATCGTCGCCATGGGAAGCGCCATGGGCTTTTCTTCGCATGCGATCCGGGAGGGCCTGCTGGCCGCAGGACTCGTGGGAGCATTTATCGGTAACCAGGCGACGTTCGGCGCGGAGGTCGCAGGGTGTCAGGCGGAGAACGGTGCCGCCTCGGCGATGGCGGCGGCAGGCATCGCCCATATGCTGGGATGTCCGTTAAAAGCGGTATTCGGCGCAGCGGGACTGGCGCTTCAGAACATGCTCGGTCTCGTCTGTGACCCCGTGGCAGGGCTAACGGAGCTCCCCTGCATCTCGCGCAATGTGTCCGCCATGGCGAACGCCGTCATGAGCGCCAACATGGCGAAACTGGGATTCGACGGCATGATCCCGTTGGACGAGGTGATCGGCGCCATGCTGGACGTGGGTCATCAGCTGCCGGCAGAGCTCCGCTGCACCTGCAAAGGCGGCATCTGCACCACCAAGACCGGGCAGCGGCTGCAGGCCTGGGTCGATGGGATGAGAGAGGGAAAATAGCTTATGCCTTCCACGATATTCAATATTGTCTCCTGGTTTCTGTCTTCGCTTGGCATCGCGCTGATCCTGAAGAAATGCGGGCAAAGGGGATGGTATGCCTTTATTCCTGGCCTGCGGTACTACCGCTTGGGCATCGCCTGCGGCAGGGAGCCGGACGCTTTGAAATGTCTGGTCCTGGAGATCGTCATGCAGCTGCTCTCCGTTTGTTCGCGTTTTGTCGGCAGCGATGAGACTCAGGGGCGATTTCTGCTGCTTCTGCAGCTGTTCTTTGGGATCATTCTGGTGGTATTCGAGATCCGCGTGCTGGTCGGGATCTGTCAGATCTTCGGGCTCAGGCGGCGCTGGATCTTTTTCTGGATCCTCCTGCCTTCCTTTGCGCCGCTTGTCCTGGGCTGCCGCAAAAAATATCAGCCTGTCCACATCGCTTCCGTCCCCGACGACGAATACGTGGGCGGTCTTGCGCCCGCGGAACTGTCCGCTGCGGTGGATGCGGACGAATCGGACGACGGCCTTGTGGTGCATGTAAGAGCGCGAACGGCAAAGAATTTCGGCAAGACCCGCTATCTGCTGAAGGACATCAACCTGACCGTTCCCAACGGTTCTCTGGTCCTGCTGCTGGGCGGTTCCGGCGCCGGCAAGACCACGCTGGTAAACGCCGTGACCGGCTACGAAAAGGCGGATGCCGACGTACGGCTGAACGGCAAGGATATCTACAACAACTACGACGAGATGAAATACCGGATCGGCTTCGCCCCGCAGCAGGATCTGCTGCGCATGAACGATACCGTTACGAAGACGCTGAACGATGCGGCGCTGCTGCGGCTTCCTGCCGGAGTCTCTGCGAAGGAGCGCAGGGCGAAGATCGAGAGCGTCATGGATACGCTGGGGCTCTCCGGCCGGCAGGACGGCTTGGTGGCCAAGAAATCCGGCGGTCAGAAGAAGCGCATCTCCATCGGCATGGAACTGATCTCCGATCCGGATCTGTTTATTCTGGACGAACCGGATTCCGGCCTGGACGGCGTGATCGCCCGGGAGCTGTTCGAACGCCTCCGGGCGGTGGCGGACGAGGGAAAGATCGTTATCGCCATTACCCACACGCCGGACCGCGTGGCGGATCTGTTCGACAAGGTGATCGTGCTGGCAAGAGACTCGGGTAAAGTCGGCCGTCTGGCGTTCTACGGGTCACCGGAGGAGGCGAAAGCCTTCTTCAGCAAGGATTCCATGGAGCGCATCGTGATGGCGATCAACAGCAGGAGCGAGGGCGGCGAAGGCAGGGCGGATGAGTTCATTGAAAAGTACGCACAGCTGACGATGGAAAAGGAGGCGGTCTGCCATGGATGAGAAACTGCGTTACCGGGGCAGGATCGCCCAGACCGGCATCTACCTGAAGAAACTGATGCGGATGTTCGTGTACCAGAACGACTGGAAAGCGCTGCCCATGGCGGCGCTCATCGCGGGTCTTGTTACGTTTGCCGTAGGCGGCAGCCTGTTCAAGACCCAGGAAGGGACGCTGAGCGGCTGCTTCGCGTTGGTGTGCGTCTGCATCTGGAACGGCTTCTTCAACTCCATTCAGTCCGTGTGCCGGGAGCGTCCCGTCGTAAAGCGGGAGCACCGGGGCGGCATGCATGTGAGTTCCTATATCGCGGCGCACATGATCTATCAGGCGGTCCTCTGCATCCTGCAGACGGCTATCCTGCTGTGGATCTGCCGGCAGGCCGGGATCGCGTTTCCCAAGGAGGGCCTCATCTTCGGCCCGTTCCTCATGGATTTCGGCGTTTCCATGTTTCTGATCACCTATGCGGCGGACATGATGTCCCTGGCGATCTCTTCGCTGGTGCACAGCACAACGACGGCCATGACCGTCATGCCCTTTATGCTGATCTTCCAGCTGATCTTTTCCGGCGGACTCGTGCGGCTGGAGGGGCCTGCGGTAAAACTGACGAACGTGACCGCGGCAAAATGGGGCCTGCAGAATCTGTGCGCTTTGAGCGATTATAACAACCAGCCCATGGTGACCCTATGGAACACCATATGGAAGTTCCGCGCCATGGAGATCGATGGGCAGCGGCCGATCAAGATGATGACGGACTACATCGCGGAAAACGACATGCGCGACCAGCTGCTGCTGGAATCCGGGCAGTACAACATGAACCCGGACTATGCGTTCGACGCCCTCAACGTTCTGAAATGCTGGGGTGCGCTGCTTTTGATCATCCTGGTCTTCGCCTGCCTGTCCGTCGTATTGCTGGAATTTATCGACAGAGACAGGCGGTAGAACGGAAGGAGATATGCCTATGAAATACGAAGGTTTTACGCCCGCTCAGATGCGGGAAGAGATCCGCAGCGGAAGGTTTACGGACCAGACCAGCGGATCGTGCCCGGGATATGCCCAGGCGAATCTGGTGGTGCTGCCGAAGGAATACGCCTACGATTTTCTGCTGTTCGCCCAGCGGAACCCCAAAGCCTGTCCGCTGCTGGAAGTGACGGATACCGGCAGCCGCTTCCTGAAGACGATCGCGCCGGGCGCGGATATCGCGAAGGATATCCCGAAGTACAGGCTGTACGAAAACGGCGTGCTGACGGGGGAATATACCGATGTTTCGGCCCTATGGCGGGACGATCTCGTGAGCTTTCTGATCGGCTGCAGCTTTTCCTTCGAAGCGGATCTGCTGGCAGCGGATGTGCCGGTGCGTCAGATCGAAGAGGGAAAGAACATGCCCATGTACGACACGAACATTCCCTGCGAGCCTGCCGGCGTTTTCCACGGGAACATGGTGGTCTCCATGCGGCCCATTCCCTATGAACTCGTGAGCAAGGCGGTGCAGATCACGGCATCGATGCCCCGGGTCCACGGCGCGCCGGTGCACATCGGAGATCCGGAAGCGATCGGCATCCGCGATCTGTCCCGCCCGGATTACGGCGAAGCCGTTACCATCAAGGAGGGTGAGGTACCGGTATTCTGGCCCTGCGGCGTGACCCCGCAGAACGCCCTGATGCGGTCGAAGCCTTCCTTTGCCATTACTCATGCCCCGGGTCACATGCTGATCTCGGACGTAAAGAACGTGAACCTCAAATACTGATCATGGACTCCAAAAAAACGATAGAAGATATTATCCTGATGGATTCCCACCGGGGCATGGACGAACTGCGCCCCTATCTGCCGGAATTCTACTGCGAAGAGGCGGCGAAAGCCATCCTTTCCTGGAGACGCGGTCCCGTGCTGCTGGTTACCGGTTTTTATGTGGCTGGGCATGCCGAGACGGACGGACCCACCGGGACGGTCGTCCTGGCAAAGGCGCTGAAAAAACTGGGTTTTCAGCCCTGCATCCTGACAGATGAAGCCTGCAGCCATTACTTCGAACCGGAAGGGCTGGACGTGATCTATATGGACGTTGCGGAAGGGGACGCCTTCTCGGAAGACCTGCTGAAGGATCTGCAGCCGGTCGGCCTGATCTCCATCGAACGCTGCGGACGGAACGTGAAAGGAGACTACGCCAACATGCATGGCGAGAGCGTGCGCAGCCACACGGCCCGGATCGACGGACTGTTCGAGCTGGCCTACGGCAGAGTGCCCACCATAGGCGTGGGGGACGGCGGCAACGAGATCGGCATGGGAAATCTGGCGGATGTGATCGAGGAGAAACTGAATCTCGTGCCCTGCCGGGTAAAAGTCGATCACCTCGTGATCGCTTCGGTCTCCAACTGGGGCGCCTACGGCATAACGGCGTATCTGGAAAAACTGACGGAAGAGAAGGTCTTTCCCGGTCTGGACGAGGTGGAGGGATATCTGTCCCGGACGATCCTGCTGGGCAGCGTAGACGGCGTACTGCGGCAGAACGTTTGCAGCGTGGACGGCTATCCGCTGGCGGAGAGCGAAAGGGTATACAGACTGCTGCAGCAGGCGGTTACAGTTTAAACAATTCCCAGCGGCATTCCGGGATGAAATATTTGAGTTGATAGCGCTTTTCCGCGCCTCCGATGTCGCTCTGACAGTCGTAGACGTAGACGGGGATGCCTGCGAATTTTTCTTCGGCTGCCGTCAGGATACGCTTGACGTAGACCTCGCGGCTGATGCCTTCCGTGTCGGTGTAGCGGAATTTATAGGGCAGGGGTTTGCCGCTGCCTTTAAAGACGACGATGGCGTCGATGGGTTTCATCAGAAGTTTCATGGGTGCTTGTCCTCCGGGATGTGTGCCTTACAAGGTTATTATAAAGAACATATGTTCTTTTCTCAAGCACAAAAAGAGAGTTTACGCGGAACTGTCCGTCTAAACTCTCTTTTGCGTTCTATTCCACTTCCAGTTCGAACCCGACGGCCACGTCCTCGATGGGCAGCTGCTGCGCGATGCGGAACTTGCAGTGCATGGAGATGCAATGGCAAGGACACAGTTTTTCGGGCTTTTCTCTCTCGAAATAGCGTATGGTCTCGTCCAGCTGCGTTCCGGGCTGCAGCAGGTGGAATCCGCCGATGACCCCCAGCAGCCGCTCTTCGCCCAGTACGGTCTTCGCATATTCGCAGATGTTGACGATGCCGCTGTGGGAGCATCCGGTGATGATGAAGACGCCGTTCTTCGCCTGGTAGGCGAGGGCGGTGTCGTCCAGCAGGTAGTCTTCCTCCTCCGTACCGTCTTCGACGACGAACCCCACGGGTTTCTGGTTTTCAAAGTTGTTCGTCCGGGGGATCTGGCCGAGATACCACAGGTTTTCCGCCAGCTCCACCGGCTCCTTCGCTTCCAGGATGTCGAAGCGGCTGCGGATCTCTTCTTCCGGCCAGGGGAAGCCGGATTCTACGCCGTCTACGACCTTCCGCTTCAGCGCTTTCGGGTGCGCAACGAGCTTTGTATGGGTCACGTCGAGGCCTGCCTCCAGCAGGGGCAGCAGTCCGTGGGTGTGGTCGTCGTGCCCGTGGGAGATCGCGATATAGTCCAGGCCGTTTAAGTCGATGCCCAGCATCGCCGCGTTCTTCAGTGCGATGCCATGATAGCCCGAGTCCAGGATCAGACGCTTGCCGCTGCATTCGATATAGCAGCAGAAGCCCGGTTCTCCCATCAGGTAAGGTTCTCTCGTATGGGTGTTGTTTTCGGAAAGGATCGTCAGTTTCATGGGGTGCCTCCTGTATCTTTTTTATTATAGCAGACGCCGGTTTTGACAGAAAGGCCTCCGTCGCTTATAATCCCGGGGTGAGGTGTTTTATGGATCTGAAGAATACGACTGTCGTCCTGGCTTCCGGCTCTCCCCGGCGCATCGACATGCTGCGCGCGGACGGGATCGAGCCGCACATCGTAAAGCCGGACTGCGAAGAAAATATCCATATCGGGCTGTCTCCTGCCCAGGAAGTGATGGCGCTGGCGCTGCGCAAGAACCTGCGTGCCGTCGAGATGCTGAAAGAGCAGGGGGATCTGCCTGCTGAAGGCGTCGTGCTGTCCGCCGATACCATGGTGGTGCTGGACGGCGTCCCCATGGGAAAGCCGCGGGACGAAGAAGACGCGTTCCGCATCTTAAGCCTGCTGCGGGGCAAGACGCATACAGTGCAGAGCGGCGCCTGCATCCGGGATCTGGCAAGCGGACGGCTGCTGCTGTTCTCCGAGGGAACGGACGTGACCTTTATGCAGTATACGGACGAAGACATCCGGGCGTATGTCGCAACCGGCGAGCCGATGGACAAGGCGGGGGCCTATGCGATCCAGGGGGGCTTCGCGCCCTACGTGACCCATACGAACGGTCCTCTGGACAACGTGATCGGATTTCCTTACGCGTCGATCAAGCGTATTCTGGAAGCGTGGTAAAATATCTATATTTTTACAGGTAAATTATAGTAATTTTGCTGCGTTTATGATAAACTATTCTCCGCTCGGACGCGGAGAATTTTTTTATGGAACAAAACAGAATCAGGAGAATGGATGCGCCGCTGGCGGTCCGGGAACTGCCTGCAGCAGAGCGGCCGCGGGAGAAGATCCTGTCCCAGGGCGTACAGACCCTCTCGAACACGGAGCTGCTGGCGGTGCTCATCGCCTCCGGTTCCGCGGAAAACAGCGCCATCGGTCTGGCGGGCAAAGTGCTGGCGATGGGAGAAGGCAGTCTCGCTTCTCTGTCGGGGTTCCTTCCGGAGGAATTCATGCACATCCCGGGGATCGGTCCCGCAAAGGCCTGTCTGCTCTCGGCTGCCGTGGAGCTGGGCCGGCGGATCGCTACTGCGCCGGCTGCGGACAGAACTGTCATCAGCGGACCGGCGGATTCGGCGAAGCTCTTCATGGGCGAGATGCGGTATTTGAAGCAGGAAGTCATCCAGGTGGCATTGCTGAACGTAAAGCAGGAATTGCTGATGAAGGAACGCGTCGCTGCGGGCGGCCTGTTCAGCGCATCTGCCCATTCCCGGGAGATCTTCTCCAGCGCGGTGCGCAAAGGGGCTTTCGGGGTCATCCTCGCCCACAACCATCCCAGCGGAGACCCGCAGCCCTCCGACGAAGACATCGCGATGACAAAGCAGGTCGAAGACGCCGGAAAAGTGCTGGGAATACAGCTTCTGGACCACATTATCATAGGGGACGGCCGCTATTTCAGCTTTTTGGACGCGGGGTATCTGCAAAAATAATTCCCCGGATTTTTCCCGATTATTATTCCAAACCCCCCTTGCCGATGGTAAAATTATCTTGTACAATGACTTGCATTTGGAAGGACATGTATGGGAACCGTCGCTTTGATCACCTCCGGTAAGGGAGGCGCAGGAAAAACCACCATAACCGTAAACTTAGGAGCAACCCTGGCGCAGAAAGGCGCGAGGGTCGTTCTTGTGGATTTTAACATGGGACTGCGCAACCTGGATATCTATCTGGGCATGGAGGATACCTGCCTGTTCGACCTGGGCGACGTGTTGACAGGCGTATGCAAAGTGGAAAAGGCGCTGGTCCACGACGACCGGTTCGGCCGGCTCTACATGCTGCCCTGTCCGCAGTTCAAGGAGATCAACGGCGTCACGCCCCAGCATGTGGCGGGGCTGTTCGCCGTCCTGAAGAAAAATTTCGACTATATCCTCGTCGATATGCCCCTCGGCATCGGAAGCCCTCTGGAAAACGTGGCGCAGGCGGCGGATCTGGGCATCGTGGTCGTTACGCCGGACTACGTGTCGCTGCGCAACGCGGATACGGTGGACCGCAAGCTGGAGAGCTGCGGGCTGCAGAAGCGCTGCTTCCTCATCAACCAGGTGGATCTCGAACTGCTGCGCACCGGAAACGTCCCCGGCATCGAGCAGATCGCCCGGGGCATGAGCATACCGATGGCCGGCATCGTTCCCTACGACGAGAATATCCACGCCGGCAACAACATGGGCAATCCCGTGGTGCTGGCTTCGGATTCCTACATCGCGAAGAACTTCAGCAGCATCGCGCTCCGCGTCTTCTAGAAAAATAGACAACGGGGACGGTTCTTTGAACCGTCCCCGTTTCATTTTTTGCAATTCTACTTTAAGAAGATCCGTTTGCCGCCTGCGTAGGGGCGCACCGTGCCGATCCTCTGCGGGCTCAGCACCTTGCCCTGCAGCATCGCGAGGCATTTCTCCGCGTCCTGCGGCGCCACCGCAGCCAACAGGCCGCCTGAGGTCTGGGGATCGAACAGCGCGTCGCACAGGGCGGCGTTTACGCCGTTTTCCTCCACCTGGGCGCTGCAGTAATCCCGGTTGCGGTACATGCCTTCCGGCAGCAGGCCCATGGATGCAAACTCCAGAGAAGAGGGCAGAACGTCCAGTTCTGCGGTCTCCACCAGCGCTTCCACATCCGTATCCTTCACCATCTCGTACAGGTGGCCCATCAGACCGAACCCCGTCACATCGGTGCAGGCGTGGACTTCGCATTGCACGAACACGTCCCGCGCGTTTTTATTGAGCTCCGTCATGATGCGGATCATGGTCTTTTTGTCGTCTTCTGAGAGCATACCGGCTTTTGCGGCTGTCGTCAGGATGCCGGTACCGATCGGCTTCGTCAGGATGAGCACGTCTCCGGGTCTCGCGCCGCAGTTGCGGTAGAACTTTTCCGGATGGACGTAGCCCGTTACGGAAAGACCGTATTTCGGCTCCTCGTCGAGGATCGTGTGACCCCCGGCAAGGATCGCGCCGGCTTCGTTCACTTTATCGTAGCCGCCCCGCAGGATCTCCCGGGTCACTTCCTTGGGAAAGCCCCTGGGGATGCCCATGATGTTCATGCAGGTCTTCGGTGTTCCTCCCATGGCGTAGACGTCGGACAGGGCGTTGGCTGCCGCCACCTGGCCGAAGGTGTAGGGGTCATCCACGACGGGCGGGAAGAAATCCACCGTCTGCACGAGGGCCAGCTCGTCGTTTACTCTGTAGACGCACGCGTCGTCGCTCTTATCGAATCCCACGAGAAGGTCGGGATCGCTCTTCATGGAAATGCCGTCCAAAACTTCAGCGAGAACTCCCGCTCCGAGTTTTGCCCCTCATCCTGCGCAGCCTGCAAGGGTCGTGAGTTTTATCTCCTTTGCAGTCATTGGCGGTCACCTCCTTTCGTGCCTTGAATTCTATCGGTTTCGAACAAATAAAGTATATATCTTTTTTCTCTTTTTGTGCAAGTGCAACCGATTTTATGCACGGAAGCATAAACTATCCCTTTACATTTATGCGCATATTATAGTAAAATATATTGGTATTTTTGTAATGCTGATTTTTGCCTGCGCATTGCGCAGTTTGTATAAAACCAGACATATACAAACATCAGAATAACGCAGAGGAGGGACAGCATGCTTGTAACAGCTCTCATTGCCATCGCCTTTCTCGCGATCGGAATACTTGTAGGTTATATCATCCGCAAGAATAAGGCAGAAAAGACCATCGGCAGTGCCGAGACCATGGCCAAGAACCTTATCCTGGATGCGGAAAACCGCTCCGAAGCCATCCGCAAAGAGACCCTGGCAGACGCCAGAGCGGAGGCTCATTCTATAAAGCAAGATGCGGAAAGAGATATTCGCGAACGCAGAGAAGAGGTAAAGAAGACAGAAAGAAGACTCGTCCAGAAGGAAGAATCCCTGGACAGAAAGATCGAAAACATCGAACAGAAGGAAGAAGGCATCTCCAAGAAGCAGAGAGCCCTGGCCGAGAAGGAAAAGGAACTGGACGGCTTTATCGAAAAGCAGATCGCCGAACTGGAGCGCATCTCCGGCTGTACGGCGGAAGAGGCGAAGGCCCAGCTGCTAGAAAGCATCGAGAAAGACGTGCGCAGAGACGCTTCCATCATGATCAAGGACATCGAAAGCAAGGCCAAGGAAGAAGCGGACCGCAAGGCGAAGGAGATCATCACCGGCGCCATCCAGCGCTGCGCTGCCGACCACGTGGCGGAGACCACCGTTTCCGTGGTGCCCCTGCCCAACGACGAGATGAAGGGCCGCATCATCGGCCGCGAGGGCCGCAACATCCGCGCCATCGAAACGGCGACCGGCGTGGACCTCATCATCGACGATACGCCCGAGGCCGTCATCCTGTCCGGATTCGACCCCGTCAGAAGAGAGATCGCCAGAGTCGCTCTGGAGAAGCTCATCGTGGACGGCCGTATCCATCCCGCACGCATCGAGGAGATGGTCGAGAAGGCCGAAAAGGAAGTCAACAACATCATCAAGGAGGAGGGCGAATCCGCCACCTTCGAGATGGGTATCCATAACCTGCACCCCGAGCTCGTAAAGCTGCTGGGCAGGCTCAAATACCGCACCAGTTACGGCCAGAACGTGCTGAAGCACTCTCTGGAAGTCGCCCACCTGGCAGGTCTGATGGCCGGCGAACTGGGTATGGACGTAAAGCTGGCGCAGAGAGCCGGTCTGCTGCACGATATCGGAAAGGCTTTGGACCATGAGATCCAGGGCACTCACGTGGATATCGGCATCGACGTCTTAAGAAAATATAAGGAATCCGAGGCGGTCATCGACGCGATGGCAGCACACCACGGAGATTACGAACCCAAGAGTCCGGAAGCGGTGCTGGTAGCCGCGGCAGACGCGCTGTCCGCAGCCCGTCCCGGCGCCAGAAGAGAGACGCTGGACACCTACATCAAGCGCTTGCAGAAGCTCGAAGAGATCGCGAACACCACCCCTGGCGTGGAGAAATCCTTCGCCATCCAGGCGGGCCGCGAGATCCGCATCATCGCCCGTCCGGACGAAGTGTCCGACGATGCGATGGCCCTGCTGGCCAGAGAGATCTCCAAGAAGATCGAGAGCGAACTGGAGTATCCGGGTCAGATCAAGGTAAACGTCATCCGCGAAACGAGAGCGATCGACTACGCGAAGTAACACAGGAGAGGCATGTTCGTATATTTAGACAACAGCGCTACCACCCAGGTAAAGCCGCTTGTCGCGGAAATAATGGCAAAGACAATGACGGAGGATTTTGGAAATCCTTCGTCTTTGCATAGAATGGGTGTGAACGCAGAGAAAATTTTAAAGAAAGCGCGTGCCCAGGTGGCCGCAGCCCTCAATGCGTCCCCGGAGGAGATCTTCTTTACGTCCTGCGGCACGGAGAGCGACGCTACGGTGCTCCGCGGCGTCTGGGAAAGCCGCAAAAAGCAGGGCAGACGCATCATCACGACAGCGGTGGAGCATCCTGCCATCCTCCGCAACTGCGAGCAGCTGGCGAGAGAGGGTGCAGACGTAATTTATCTTCCGGTAAACCGCGACTGCACGTTCGATATGGACGCTTTCCGCAGCGCCCTTACACCGGACACCATCCTGGTATCCGTAATGCACGTCAACAACGAAGCCGGATCCATCATGCCCCTGGCCCAGATCCGCAGCGAGATCGACCGGGTGAACAAAAGCATCCTGTTCCACACGGACGCCGTGCAGTCCTTCGAGAAACTGGATACGGACGTCCATAAACTCGGCGTCGACATGCTGAGTCTGTCGGGTCACAAGATCCACGCCTGCAAAGGCATCGGCGCCCTGTACGTAAAGAAAGGTCTGCATATCCAGCCCTATCTGCTGGGCGGCGGCCAGGAGAGCAATTTCCGTTCCGGCACCGAGAATCTGCCTGCCATCGCAGGCCTCGGCGAAGCTGTGCGGCTGGCGGAAGAAAACAAGCAGGCACGTATCGCCCATATCGCGGACGTGCGCTGCTATTTAAAGCAGCTGCTGCAAGATAATATTGAAGACATTACGGTGAACTCGCCGGAGGACGGCGTCTGTTCCGTCCTGAACGTCAGCTTTTTGGGCTGCCGGGGCGAGGTGCTGCTGCACACGCTGGAGCAGGACGACATCTACGTATCTACCGGTTCCGCGTGCTCGTCTCACAAGAAGGGAAGCCACGTGCTGACGGCCATGGGCCTGTCCGACGCGCAGATCGAAGGCGCTATTCGCTTCTCGTTCTGCGAGGACAATACCCGGGAGCAGATGGACTACGTCTGCGAAAAGCTGAAGACCGCCGTCGAAAGCCAGAGAAGACTCAGAAAGGCGTTTAAGAGATAATGGAGAATATCTATATCGTCCGCTGCGGTGAGAGCGCGCTCAAAGGGAAGAACAAGCCCTATTTCGAGCGCATGCTCGTGCAGCGGATCAAGAAGAATCTGAAGGATGAAGCCGGTGTAACCGTCGAACGGGTGGACGGCCTCATCTTCGTACGCACGCCGGAAGAGATCCCGCAGGAGGACGTCTTAAAGCGGGTCGGCCGGGTGTTCGGCGTGGATTCCATCAGTCCCGCGGTGGAAGTCCCCATCGAAGGGCTCGACGCGGAAAGCGCGCTGGACGCGATCGGCCGCGAAGCCGTGGCGTTCATGATGAAGCAGATCGAATCGCGCGGCATAAAGACCTTTAAGGTCGACGCGAAACGGGCGGACAAGACGTTTGCCATCCAGTCTCCGGACATCGGCAAGCGCATCGGCGCGCGCGTCCTGAAGGGCTGCAAGGTCTTGAAAGTGGACGTGCACGAGCCGGACTGCTTCCTGTATATCAACGTGCGCAGAAATTTTGCGTATCTGTACGATAAAAAGATCGCAGGGTACGGCGGACTGCCCCTCGGCACCAACGGCAGGGGCATGGTGCTGCTGTCCGGCGGCATCGATTCTCCGGTGGCGACATTTATGATGGCTCACCGCGGCATGTACATGGACGCTGTCCATTTCCATTCCTATCCGTACACCTCCGAGCGTGCGTTCGAAAAGGTGAAGGAACTGGCGGGCATCCTGACGGATTACTGCGGGCGCATCCGCATGTTCTCCATCAACCTGCTGCCCATCCAGGAGCAGATCGTGCAGAACTGTCCGGAGGAGGAGACCACCATCCTGGTGCGGCGCTTCATGATGCGCATCGCCGAGGCGATCGCGAAGCGGGAAGGGGACCTGATGCTCATCACGGGCGAAAGCCTCGGTCAGGTCGCCAGCCAGACGGCGGCTTCTCTCGTGGTCACCGACGCTGCGGTGTCGCTGCCCGTTATGCGACCGCTCATCGCCATGGACAAGACCCAGATCATGGACATCGCCCGGGATATCGGCACGTTCGAAACATCCATCCAGCCCTACGAGGACTGCTGCACCGTATTTTTGCCCAAGCACCCGGTGACCCAGCCAAAGCTGGAGCGGATCGAGGCGTCCGAAAGCAGGCTGGACGTCGAGGCTCTTGTCTCGCAAGCCGTGGAATCTGCGGAATTGATAATTATTTCTCAAAGAGAGGGCATTTAATGCCTGTTTCCCCTTGCAAAGTTTGTTAAAATATTGTTTAATAGTAGTTAGCGGCAACGCGCCCGGTCCCTGGGTGCGTTGTCTTAAGCACTGTTATTTTTAGGACATAGTTAATATGGCCCTGTAGAAAATATAAGGAGGCAAAAGAATGAACTTTCAACTTTCGAAAGAGCAAGAGAAAGTAAGAGAACTGGTAAGGAAGTTTGCCCTTGCCGAAGTCGAACCCATCGCTGCCGACATCGATAAGGAACACAGATTCCCCAAGGAAAATGTCGAAAAGATGGCTAAGCTCGGTATGATGGGCATTCCCTTCCCCGCTGAATACGGCGGAGCAGGTTCCGACCACATCTCTTATGCGATCGCTGTGGAAGAACTCTCCAGAGTTTGCGCATCCACCGGCGTTATCGTCTCTGCTCACACTTCTCTGTGCTGCTGGCCGATCTTCAACTTCGGTACAGAAGAACAGAAGCAGAAGTACCTGCCCGACCTGCTCTCCGGCCGTAAGCTCGGCGCTTTCGGTCTGACTGAGCCCAACGCGGGTACCGACGCATCCGGACAGCAGACCAAGGCTGTCGACATGGGCGACCACTGGCTGCTCAACGGCGCTAAGGTGTTCATCACCAACGGCGGCTACGCAGACACTTTCGTCGTTTTCGCAATGACCGACAAGAGCAAGGGTAATCATGGCATTACCGCTTTCATCGTAGAGAAGGGCTTCAAGGGCTTCTCCATCGGTAAGACCGAAGATAAGCTGGGTATCCACGCTTCTTCCACCACCGAGCTCATTTTCGAAGACTGCATCGTTCCCAAGGAAAACCTGCTGGGCGAAGTCGGCCAGGGCTTCAAGATCGCTATGGCGACTCTGGACGGCGGCCGTATCGGTATCGCTTCCCAGGCTCTGGGTATCGCGCAGGGCGCTCTGGACGTCACCGTCGACTACATGAAGTCCAGAAAGCAGTTCGGCAAGTCCCTGAACAAGTTCCAGGCTCTGGCTTTCGAAGTTGCTGAAATGAAGACCCGCATCGAAGCGGCAAGACTTCTGGTTTACAGCGCTGCATTCAAGAAGGATCAGCACATGCCGTACTCTGTAGACGCTGCTATGGCTAAGTACTACGCTGCAGAGACCGCTATGTACGTCACCACCAAGGCTGTTCAGCTGCACGGCGGCTACGGTTACACCACCGACTACCCCGTAGAACGCATGATGAGAGACGCAAAGATCACCGAGATCTACGAAGGAACCACCGAAGTTCAGAAGATGGTTATCTCCGGCGCTGTGTTTAAGTAGGCTAGAGGGAGGATAAGTATTATGAGAATTATTGTTTGCGCAAAGCAAGTACCGGATACAAGCGAAGTTAAGATCGATCCGAAGACCAACAGAATCATCCGTGACGGCGTACCCAGCATCCTCAACCCCGACGATGCAAACGCTCTGGAAGAAGCTCTGCTGATCAAGGATAAGGATCCCGAGACGGTCGTTACCGTCGTATCCATGGGACCTCCCCAGGCCAAGGACATGCTGATCGAATGCCTCGCCATGGGCGCTGACGAATGCTACCTGCTGTCCGACAGAGCAGTAGGCGGTTCCGATACCTGGGCTACTTCCAACGCCATCACCGCTCTGATCGAAAAGATCGGTCCCTTCGACATGATCTTTGCCGGCAGACAGGCGATCGACGGCGATACCGCACAGGTTGGTCCGCAGATCGCTGAAAAGCTGCACCTGCCCCAGGTCACTTACGTTCAGAAGTTCGACATCTCCGAAGACAAGAAGGTCGTTACCGTCCAGAGACAGCTGGAAGACGGCTACGAAGTCATCGAAGTTCCCACTCCCTGCATGCTCACCTGCATCAAGGAACTGAACAACCCCAGATACATGAGCGTATCCGGCATCGTCAAGGCTTGCAAGCCCGATGCTCCCATCTATGTTAAGAGCGCTAAGGACGTCGAATGCGACCTGTCCAAGGTAGGTCTGGAGGCTTCTCCGACCGTAGTATTCCGTTCCTTCACTCCCGCTCCGAAGGCTCCCGGCCAGATCATCCAGGGCGAAGACGAAAGAGCTCAGTCCAAGAACCTGCTGGCCAAGCTGAAGGAAAAGCACGCTATTTAATGTAGAAGGAGGAAACTAAAATGGCAGTAGTTGTTAATCATGAATTATGCAAAGGTTGCCAGATCTGCGTAAAGGCATGCCCGTTCCAGGCCATCGATTTCGATGATGTCGCCAGAAAAGCAACCATTAACGAGAAGTGCACGGCTTGCTCCGTCTGCATTTCCAAGTGCCCGTTCAAGGCAATCTCCAAGGACGAGTCCGACGCAGTCGACCTGTCCGCTTATAAGCACATCTGGGTATTCGCTGAACAGAGAGACGGCGAACTCATGGGCGTCGCCAAGGAACTGATCGCCTGCGGCCGCAGACTTTCCAGAGACATCTCCGCCGACACCAAGTGCTATGCACTGCTGGTAGGCAACAACCTGGATGCCCTTGGTCAGGAAGCGATCGAATGGGGCGCTGACGGCTCCATCCTCATCGAGAGCCCGCTGCTCGAGCACTTCAACACCGACGGTTACACCAAGGTCATCTGCGACGCGATCCAGGAAATGAAGCCCGAGATCATCCTCTACGGTGCTACCCACATCGGCCGCGACCTCGCACCCCGTGTAGCAGGCAGATCCAACGTTGGTCTGACCGCAGACTGCACCGGTCTGGAAGTAGACCTCGAGAAGTACAAGGCATACTGCGCGAAGGAGACCACCCTCGACCTGTCCACGCTGGAAGGTGAGGACCCCAACGACAAGTGCATCAAGCAGACCCGTCCGGCGTTCGGCGGCAACCTGATGGCCACCATCGTCTCCAAGAAGACCAGACCGCAGATGTCCACCGTACGTCCCGGCGTTATGTCCAAGCAGGAAAGAGTTCCCGGCGCTAAGGGCGAGATCATCAAGGTCACCCCGAAGCTCGAAGAGAGCGACATCCGCACCAAGATCATCAAGATCGTCAAGGAAGCCAAGGAAATGGTCTCCCTCACCGACGCTAAGATCATCTGCTCCGGCGGACGTGGTCTGGGCGGTCCGGAAGGATTCAAGCTCATGCAGGAATTCGCAGACAAGGTTGGCGGCGTTGTCGGTTCCTCCCGTGCCTGCGTAGACAACGGCTGGATCGGTCACGAACACCAGGTCGGACAGACCGGTACCACCGTTAAGCCGGACATCTACTTCGCATGCGGCATCTCCGGTGCTATCCAGCACCAGGCCGGTATGAAGAACTCCAAGCTGATCGTTGCGATCAACAAGGATCCGGATGCTCCGATCTTCGGTATCGCCGACTACGGCATCGTTGGTGACCTGTACAAGGTCGTACCCATGATCATCGAAGAATGGGATAACTTCTCCACAGCTCTGTAATATTTTCTACAAGACCTTAAAGGGCGGCTCGCAAGGGCCGTCCTTTTTTGGTGTATAATAAAACATACGGTATAGGAAGGAGGCCCCTCTATGGAATACGATAAACGGCAACTTTTGATGGACGCCTTTGCGCTGAAGGAGACGCCCCGGGTGCCCTGTGGATTCTGGCATCATTTTGTGCTGGGGCGCGACCAGTTCATCGCAGACAAAGACCCGGCGCTGCAGCAGAAGATCGTGGACGGTCACCGGGCCTATTATAAGCTCGTAAGACCGGACATGATGAAGATGATGAACGAGGGATTCTTCGGCTATCCGCCCATCATGGACAACGATCTGCGGACGGGAAAGGATCTGCTGAAGATCCGGGCGATCGGCGCGGATCATCCCTGGGTCACAGACCAGGTGAAGCACGTGCAGCGCATCATCGATCAGTTCGATGGGGAAGTGATGACGTTCTACAACATGTTTTCCCCGCTGCAGAACATCCGCATCCGCTTCGACTTTCTGGATCTGGAGTACGACCGCTTCGTACAGCTGGCGGAGCGGTATCCGGAGGAACTGGCCGCGGCAGGGGAAGAGATGAAGAAGGATTATCTCGCCCTGGTACAGCGGCTTTTCGAGGAGACCAGCCTGGACGGCATCTATTTCTGCGTACAGAACGTACAGAGCCCGATGTATACGAAGGAGCGGTACGATCGCATCCTCGGACCCTCCGAACGGGCGGTGCTGGAACTGGCCAACAAGTACTCAAAATACAACATTCTCCATATCTGCGGTTATGCGCACCATACCAACGATATGAATTACTATCTGGATTATGAGGCGGGCTGCTATAACTGGGCGGTCCATACGGAAGGACTGTCCATCGCAGAGGGCAGAAAACTGTTCCCCGGCAAGTGCATTCTGGGCGGTTTCGACAACAACCCGGGTACGCTCATCGACACCGGGACTCGGGAGGAACTGCGGGACTATACGGGCAGACTGATCCGAGAGAACGGCTACAAAGGCTATATCCTCGGCGCGGACTGCTCCATTCCCAATCAGATCGATGACAGGCGCGTTCGGGACATTACGGATGCGGCAAAGGCTTTCCCCAATCCCGCATTCTGATTCCGGAAAACAGCGCAAGGAAAAGTTATCCATTTTTTGCTTTACAGGAGACCCGCTTCGTGGTATGGTAAATTATGGATAATTTTGAGAAGGATAAGATCAAGAAGATCAGGGGCAAAAAAGGCGAGGATCTGGCCTGCCGCTACTTGAAAGAGCAGGGCTACCGCATACTGGACCGCAACGTGCGGTATAAGATGGGAGAAATCGACATCGTGACGCAGATCGACGATACGATCTGCTTCGTGGAGGTCAAGGCGCGCACCCGCACGGATTACGGCATGCCCCGGGATGCGGTGGATGTCCGTAAACAGCACAAGCTCATCCGCTGCGCGCAGCTCTATCTAAAACTGCATCCGGGATACGCACAGCGCTATTCGCCCCGGATGGACATCGTCGAGATCCTCTACCGGGAGGACGGCGTTTTTGCGAGGCATACGCCCAACGCATTTTCTTTGACGTAAGACAGGAGGCATCATGAAAGCAGCAGTATGGCACGGCTATAAGGACGTGCGGATCGAAGACAGACCGGTTCCCGAGCCCAAAGCGGGACAGGTGCGCATCAAGGTGGATTATGCAGGCATCTGCGGCACGGACCGCCACGAATACGTGGGGCCGAACTTTATTCCCGTAACGAAGCCGCACCGGCTTACAGGCAGAACGGCTCCGCTCATCATCGGCCACGAGTTCTCCGGCCGCATCGATGCGTTGGGAGAAGGGGTGGAAGGCTGGCACACGGGCCAGCGGGTGACCGCCAATGGCAGTCTGACCTGCGGAACGTGCGAAATGCGCCGCTCCGGACGCTACAACATCTGCAAAAAACTCGGATTTGTCGGCGTCGGAGACGACGGATGTTTCGCAGAATACCTGACGGTGGACGCGGATAAGCTGTTTGCGATCCCTGATGGGGTCACCCAGAAGCAGGCCGCCGTCGCAGAGCCTCTCGCCTGCGGCATTCACGCCACCAATCTGATCGGACGGCTGGGCGGGGTCAGGGATAAACTGGCCATCGTCGTCGGCCCCGGCATCATCGGGATCGGCGCCTTCTACGCGGCAAAACTCGCCGGCGCGCGCAAGGTGCTCGTCATCGGCAGGGGCGAAGAAAAGCGTGCCGTCATCGAGAAGCACGGCGGAGAGTTCCTGAATACCGCACTGCTGGAGAACGGCGCTGCAGATGTTCCCGCGTTCATCGAAGCATGGTCGGAGGGGGCGCTGGCCGACGTCGTCTATGAATGCGCCGGCACGCAGCAGACCCTGGATCTGTGCGTTCCCATCGTAAAGCCGGGCGGCATCCTGATGGTCATGGGCGTGTTTGGCAAAAAGCCCGTCATCGACATGAATACGGTGCAGGAAGCGGAACGCATCATCCTGACGAGTCAGGCCCACGTGAACGAGATCGCGGAGGCGCTGGAATACATCCGCCGGGGCGATATCGACGCGGAAGAGCTCGTTACCCGGGTCGTGACCCTCGACACGCTCGTCGAAGACGGATTCGAGGAACTGGAACGCAATTCAAAGAATCATATCAAAGTCCTGATCCGGATCGGAGGATCTGCGGACGAAGGAGGACCGAATGAATAAAAAAATCTTCGTTTTAGGCGCCGGCAACATGGCGGAGAGCATTGTTGCCGCGCTGCTGCAAAATCAAGTGTTCGAGCCGTACGATGTTACGGTCTACGATATCTCGGAAGCCCGCATGGAGCACATGATCGAGACCTACGGCGTCATCTCCTGCAAAGATCCCGCATCCGGTCTGGCGGATGCGGACATCCTGCTGTTGGCTGTACGTCCCCAGGACCTGCCCCAGGTCCGCTGGATCAAAGAGGCGGAGAAAAAGGAAGACCTGCTGACGGTATCCATCGTCTGCTCCCAGCTCATTGCCACGCTGGAAGAGGTGATGGGAAAGGGCAGATACGCCCGCATGATGCCCAACACCCTGACGAGGACGCAGCACGGCTACTCCGCGCTCTGCGTCAACGACGCCTGCAGCGAGGAAGATAAGAAGACGCTGGAGGAGATCGCATCCGGCATCGGGCAGTACATGTATGTGGATGAGAAACTGTTCAACGCCTGGACAGGCTTTGCCACCTCCGGGCCGCTCATGATCTATAAATTCATCTACGGCATGATCGAAGGCGGCATCTACAGCGGTTTTTCGCTGGAGCAGAGCAAACAGATCGTCTATGAGAACATCATCGGCACCGGGCTCAACCTGCAGCTGACCGGCGAACATCCGCTGCAGCTGGTGGATAAGCTCACGACGCCCGGCGGCGTCGGCATCGAGCACTTCAAGGCGCTGGAAGAAGGCAACTTTACGAACCTCTGCGTCGACGCGGTCTGGGCGGCGGTGCAGAAGGCGGAGAGCATGGCGGAAAAATACAAGGTGGAATAAACGAACCCGTAAGGAGGGCATCATGGAGAAGAAGATCCTGTTTTTAGGCGGCGGCAATATGGCGGAAGGCATCATCGGAGGCCTCCTGAAGCACAAGGTTTTTGAACCGAGAAACATCACCGTATACGATGTGATCCCGGCAAGGCTGGAATATCTGAAAAACACCTATGGCCTGCAGACGACGGATAAGGGCATTGCGGCAGCAGCGGATCAGGACGTTGTCTTTCTGGCGGTCCGTCCTCAGGACGTGGATAACGCCTGCCGGGGACTGGATGCCTATCTGAGACCGGACACCATCGTCATGTCCATCATCTCCAGCACGGATATCGCAAAACTGGAAAGCTTCGCAGGCAGCGGTGCCAAGATCGCCCGCATCATGCCCAATACCCTCATAAAGACCGGAAACGGCTATTCTGCTGCCGCGGTCAACGGAAATGTCGACGAGGGGGATAAAAAGACGATTACGGCTGTTTTAGATGCCTTAGGACAGACGATGTACATCAGGGAGGAGATGTTCGACCGCTTTACGGCGTACAGCTGCGCCGGCCCCATGTTCCTGTACATGATGGCCCACGCCCTGATCGAAGCCGGCATCCATTGCGGTTTCTCCAAAAAAGAAAGTTATGACATCGTCATCAAAAACATGATCGGCACCGGGGAGAACCTGGATCTCACCGGAAGTCATCCGCTGCAGCTGATCGATACCATGACGTCTCCTGCAGGGGTCACGATCGAATCTCTGAAAGTCCTGGAAGAGGAGGCTTTTACCGGCATCGTCATGAAGGCGATGGAGGCCGGTGTAAAACGCGCGGAGGACATGGGAAAATAAGATGAAGAAAGATTCCATGGAAAAAACGAACGTCATGCGCCTGCTCGATCAGAAGAAGGCGGCGTATAAAGCGCACAGCTACGTCAGCACCGGGGCGATCTCCGGGGTGGATGTGGCAGCCGCGCTGGGGCAGGACCCTGCCAGAGTCTTCAAAACGCTGGTGACCGTCGGCAAGACAGGACAGCATTACGTGTTCGTCATCCCGGTGGCGAAGGAACTGGACCTGAAGAAGGCGGCGAAGGCGGCAGGGGAGAAGAGCATCGAGATGATCAAGTCCAAGGAACTGCTGCCTCTGACAGGCTATATCCACGGCGGCTGCTCACCCCTAGGCATGAAGAAATTCTTCCCCACCTGCATCGATCAGACGGCAGAAAACTGCGAAACCATCTGCTTTTCCGCAGGGAAGATCGGCTATCAGGTGGAGATGAGCCCGGAAACGCTTGCGAAAATGATACGGTATTCTTTTGCGGATCTGACAGAAGAGTAACGATCCGATAGAAGACGGCCCCAAACAGAGAGAGGGATTCTCTCTGTTTTTATTTACCAAAAAGTGGTTGCTAAATTCTGGAACGTAAGATAGAATAATGTAAATTATTGTTAGTACAAGAAGAAAGAGGTTTATATGTACGCGAGAGTACTTACATCCTGCCTTTATGGCCTGTCGGGAGAGCCTACCTGGGTGGAAACGGACGTGGACAACGGACTGCCGGGCTTTTTTATGGTGGGACTTGCGGACCAGGCCATCCGGGAAGCGAAGGAACGGATCCGGTCCGCTATCCGAAGCGGAGGGCACAAGTTCCCGGACAAACGGATCACGGTAAACCTTACGCCTGCGAACAAGAAAAAGGAGGGAAGCCATTTCGATCTTCCGATCGCCATAGGCGTTCTACTCGCATCCGAATCCGTCCTATGCCGGGGCGATCTGTCCAAAACGGCGTTTTTGGGCGAACTTACGCTGGATGGACGCGTGCAGCCCTGCGAGGGTGTGCTGCCCATGGTCATCGGCCTGCAGCGCCGCGGCATCGGGCGGGTCGTCCTTCCGCAGGCCAACGCAGCGGAAGCGGGGCTCGTCAAGGGCATGGAGATCATGCCGGTAGAGACGCTGGGAGAGGCGGCAGAGTTCATCGAAGGCGGACTCGCGTTAAAAGCCTTCATCGCGGAAGGGTATCAGCCGGACGATCTTCCGGTCCAGTCGCCGGATTTCGCGGATATCCGCGGTCAGCAGACCGTAAAGAGGGCATCGCAGGTGGCTGCTGCCGGGGGTCACGGGCTGCTGATGATCGGCCCGCCCGGCGTAGGCAAAAGCATGGCCGGCAAGCGTATTCCCGGCATTTTGCCGCCTCTTACCTACGAAGAACAGCTGGAGGTGACCCAGATCTACAGCGTCGCGGGGGAATTGGATGCTCAGAGGCCTTTTCTTACGGAGCGGCCGTACCGGGCGCCGCATCACAACATGTCGCCGGCGGCGCTGGCAGGGGGCGGCACCCATCCAAAACCCGGGGAGATCTCCCTGAGCCACTGCGGCGTGCTGTTCCTGGACGAACTGCCGGAATTTGCACCGTCCGCGCTGGAGTGTCTGCGGCAGCCCCTGGAGGATGGACAGATCACCATCTCGAGGGCTGGCGGCCGCTGCACCTATCCGGCCCGGTTTATGCTCGTCGCGGCCATGAATCCCTGCCGCTGCGGCTACTACGGAGACCCTGTCAAGGTCTGCACCTGCAACGAAAGCGACCGCAAACGCTATCTGAACAAGGTCTCCGGGCCTCTTTTAGACCGCATCGACATGCATGTGGCGGTGGAGCGGACGACATACCGGGAGATGAGCGGTCCGGGACCTGCGATCGCTGCGCCGCCGGACGAAGCAGCAGTATCTTCCGCCATGCTAAGGCAGGGCGTGATGCAGGCTGTCGAGATGCAGCGCCAGCGCTATGAGGGCTTGGGGATCGCCAATAACGCCAGGCTTTCGCCCCGGGAAACAGAGCGGTTCTGCCGTCTGGACAGTTCGTGCAGCGCGTTGATGGAGGCGGCATTTTCCCGCTATTCGCTGTCCGCCAGGTCGTACCACCGCATCCTGCGTACGGCGCGCACCATCGCCGATATCGATGGATGCGGGGAGATCCGGGAAGATCACTTGCTGGAGGCGCTGAGCTATCGCATGCCGGAGCGTTTTTTCGAATCGTAAACAAGGGGAGGGGAAAGTATGAAAAATCTGATCTACGACGTATGGCTGAGTACGCTGCCCGGCTTGACTTCTGCCAGAAAACTGGAATTGATGCGCCGTTTTGGCGGTCCTGCCGGTGTTTTTCAGGCGCCGGAAGCGGAATTGAAAGAGATGTTTTCAAAAAACAATATTCTGTCTACTTCGGAAGGCGGCCTTCACAGACTGCTGCAGAAGGATCTGCGGAGGGCGGAATGGTGCTTGAAACAGGCCAAAAAGACCGGCGCTGCCGTCGTCTCCATACGCTGCGCCAGCTATCCGCCGCAGCTGAAGACGATCAAAGACCCTCCCATCGTTCTGTTTGCCCTGGGGGATGTCTCCTTGCTGCAGACCCGCTGCATCGCGGTGGTCGGCACCCGCAGAGCGTCTCCCTACGGCAAATGGGCAGCGGCGGAGATCGCAAAACGAGTTGCCCTTGCCGGGGTCACCGTCGTGTCGGGCATGGCGGAAGGCATCGATTCGGCGGCTCACACCGGCTGCCTGAAGGCCGGCGGCAAGACCATCGCCGTATTCGGCACGGGGGTGGACGTGTGCTTTCCGAAGTCCAATCTGCGGCTGTACGAAGAGATCCGGGAAAATGGGCTGTTGCTCTCCGAATACACCTTCGGCGAAAGCGGATACGCCTTCAATTTCCCGGAGCGCAACCGCATCATCTCCGGACTGTCCGAAAGCTGCATCGTGGCGGAAGGCGCCGTCAAAAGCGGGTCGCTGATCACGGCGGGCCTTGCGGCAGAGCAGGGAAGAAATGTGTTTGCGCTGCCCGGAAACATCAACCAGCCGGGAAGCGCCGGCACCAATCTGCTGATCTCCGAAGGCGTGCCGCCCATCAACTCCATGGAGCATCTGCTGCAGACGCTAGGCCTCGCGTCCCTCGATGCGCAGCAGCGCACCGATCTGAGCGATCAGGAAAAGCGGCTGATGGCCCATATCGCTTCGTGCGGCAGCAGCTCGAAGCAGTTCATCCTGGAGAGCTGCGGGCTGCCGTTTGCGGAAAGTTCACCCCTCCTTACCTGCCTGGAACTCAAGGGACTCGTGCGCATGGAGGGGGCGCAGGTCTATGTCTTATAATGTAGGAAGTTTGTCTGGGGGCTTTACAATTTCTACATCATAATTATAATAAATAATTGTATTTCCAATGCAGAGAAAGGAGCACTATGGCTACTTCCAAATATTTAGTGATCGTAGAGTCCCCGTCCAAGGCCAGGACCATCGGTAAATTCCTGGGCAGCCGCTATAACGTGGTAGCGAGCGCGGGCCATCTCCGCGATCTTCCCAAGAGCACGCTGGGCGTGGATATCGAAAACGATTTCGAGCCCAAATACATCAACGTCCGGGGTAAGGCGGACCTCATCAAGACCATCAAGAAAGACGCGAAGGAAGCTTCGAAAGTCTTTCTTGCGACAGACCCCGACCGGGAGGGCGAAGCCATCTCCTGGCACCTGTGCAGTCTTCTGGGCATCGATCCTGCCAAGGCTTACCGGGTCGTCTTCCCCGAGATCACAAAGAGCGCGGTGCTGGAGGGCATCAAAAACAGCCGTCCCATCGACATGAACCTGGTGAACGCCCAGCAGGGCCGCCGGGTGATGGACCGCATCGCAGGCTACGAGATCAGTCCCGTGCTGTGGAACAAGATCGGCAAGGGCCTTTCCGCAGGCAGAGTGCAGTCCGCAGCCCTGAAGATCATCTGCGACAGAGAGCGCGAGATCGAGGATTTCGTTCCCCAGGAATACTGGAACATCGCAGCGGACCTCACGAAAGAGGGTCTGACCCCCGCACAGCAGAAGAAAAACACCTTTACGGCCGCGCTGGCGGAATATAAAGGCAAAAAGGTGAAGCTTACCAGCAAAGAAGAGACCGACAAGGTCCTGGCGGATCTGAACAAAGGCTCTTACAGCGTAAAGACGCTGGAACCCTACGAGACGGTCAAGCGTCCCTTCGCTCCCTATACGACGAGCACCATGCAGCAGGATGCTTCCATCAAGCTGCACTTTACGCCCTCCAAGACCATGATGCTCGCGCAGCAGCTGTACCAGGGCGTTTCTGTAAAGGGTCACGGGACGACCGGTCTTATTACCTACATGAGAACGGACTCCGTCCGTATCTCCGATGAGGCAGACAGGGCCTGCAAGAGCTTTATCCGCAACACCTACGGCGCGGGCTACGTCGGAAACAATTATTATACCAATAAATCGTCCAATACGCAGGACGCCCACGAAGCCATCCGGCCTTCCTACATGGATCTGGATCCGGAGACGGTCAAGGACTCCCTGCAGAACGATCAGTATAAGCTGTACAAGCTCATCTGGTCGCGCTTTGTGGCGAGCCGGATGAAGCCTGCCGTTTACAGCGGCAACGCGGCGGAGATCGCCAACGGAGACTATATTCTGAAGGCGAAGGGTTCTGCGCTTACGTTCGACGGCTACCTGAAGGTCTACAGCGACAATTCCAAGGAAAAGGACAAAATGCTGCCGCCGCTGGCGGTGGGTGAACCGCTCAAACTCGTCAAACTAGACGGGGAACAGAAGTTTACGCAGCCGCCTGCCCGGTTCACGGAAGCCAGCCTCATCAAGGAGATGGAGGAAAACGGCATCGGCCGTCCAAGCACGTACGCCACCATCGTCAACACGCTGACGGAAAAGCGCTATGTAGCGAAGGAAAAGAACGCGCTGTCCCCGACGGATCTAGGCAATAAGATCACCTACGTCATCATGGAGCCGTATTTCAAGGAACTCGTGGATGTGGGCTTTACGGCGGACATGGAAAAGCAGCTGGATAAGGTGGAAGAGGGCGACGTGCGCTGGCAGTCTGTCGTCGGCGACTACTACAACAACTACCTGAAGGACGAATTGACAAAAGCCAGGGCGGAGGTAGAAAAAGTCGTAACGGTACCGGAATTCATCGGGGAGAACTGCCCCGAATGCGGCAAGCCTCTGGTAAAGAAGAGCGGTAAGTTCGGCTCCTTTATCGCCTGCAGCGGCTATCCCGACTGCCGCTACACGAGGAACATCATCGTAGGCACCGGCGTCGCCTGCCCGAAGTGCGGCAAGGAGATCATCCAGAAGCGCAGCCGCAAAGGCAAGACGTTCTATGGATGCAGCGGCTATCCCGACTGCGACCAGGTGTTCTGGTACAAGCCGGTAGACAAGAAATGCCCAAAGTGCGGATCGCTGCTGGTGGAAAGAGGCCGCAAGCTGGTCTGCAGCAAGGAAGACTGCCACTATTCCGAAAACAAGCAGTAAGAGGGGTCAAGAGAGAAAAAATGATGCAATTTCATGCAACGACGATCGTTTTGGTAAAAAGAAGCGCGGACGACATCTGCATCGGCGGCGATGGCCAGGTGACCATGGGCGAGCACGCCATCATGAAGAACAACGCGAAGAAGGTTCGTAAGATCTATAAAAATTCCGTCATCACCGGGTTCGCCGGGTCCGTCTCCGACGCTTTCTCCCTCACGGAGAAGTTCGAAAAGAAACTGGAAGAGCACGGAGGCAATCTGAAGCGGGCTGCGGTAGCGCTGGCTCAGACCTGGCGCAGCGACGGCGGCGCCAGAAACCTGGAAGCCATGATGCTGGCGGCGGACAAGGAAAGCGTTCTGCTCATCTCCGGCACCGGCGAAGTCATCGAACCGGACGAGAATTACGTAGCCATCGGCTCCGGCGGCAACTATGCCTATGCTGCGGCTCACGCCCTGTACGACCATACGGATATGGATGCGGAGAGCATCGTGCGCGAATCTCTGAAGATCGCGTCCGACATCTGCGTCTACACGAACAACCACATCTCCGTAGAAAAGCTGTAAGGAGGCTGACCCATGGCAAAGACATTTACCGATTACACGCCGAAAGAGATCGTGGCGGAACTGGATAAATACATCATCGGCCAGGATAAGGCCAAGCGTTCTGTCGCTGTTGCCCTGCGCAACCGCTACAGGAGAAACCAGCTGTCCGAGGAGATGAGAGAAGAGATCTCCCCGAAGAACATCCTGATGATGGGTCCCACCGGCGTCGGCAAGACCGAGATCGCCAGAAGACTCGCGAAACTGATGGATGCGCCTTTTGTGAAGGTCGAAGCGACGAAGTTCACGGAAGTGGGCTACGTCGGCAGAGACGTGGATTCCATGGTGCGCGATCTGATGGAAGCTTCCATGCGGGTCACGAAGCAAAAGCACATGGATGAGAAATACGAGGCCGCAGCGCAGCTGGCCGAGGAGAAGATCATCGAGGCCATCATTCCCGGCAAGAAGAAGGCATCGGGGGAAACCGTCCGCGGACCCTTCGATTTTCTGATGGGCAGAGGCACAGCGACCTATAACCAGACCTCCGAAAAGATCGAGGAGCACAAGGAACCCGTGGAGAACGAGACACAGCTGGCCAGAGACCAGGTGCGGGAACAGTTGCGGGCAGGCCTCCTGGAGGACCAGTACATCGAGATCGACGTGCAGGAGCAGCCCAAGGAAAACAATCTGGACGTGGCCCAGGGCGGCGTCATCAGCCTTGGCAGCATCTTCGGCGATGCCATGCCCAAGCGCACGAAGAAAAAGAATCTCAAGGTGAAGGAGGCTCGCAAGATCCTCACCGAGCAGGAAGCCCAGAACATGATCGACATGGACCGGGTCACCCAGGAGGCTTTGGACAACTGCGAGCAGAACGGCATCATCTTTATCGACGAGATCGATAAGATCGCAGGAAGCGGCTATAAAGGGGGCGCAGACGTGTCCAGAGAGGGCGTCCAGAGGGACATCCTGCCCATCGTGGAAGGCAGCGTCGTCAATACGAAATATGGCCCCGTCAAGACCGACCATGTGTTGTTCATCGGCGCCGGCGCGTTCCATGTGAGCCGTCCCACGGACCTCATCCCCGAACTGCAGGGACGTTTCCCGATCCGCGTGGAGCTGGAGAACCTCACGAAGGAGGATTTCGTCCGCATCCTTACAGAGCCGGACAACGCGCTGCTGAAGCAGCATAAGGCGCTGCTGGAGACCGAAGGCGTGGAGATCGAATTCACCCCCGAAGCGGTGGACGAGATCGCTTCCATGGCGTTTATGGTGAACGAGCAGACCGAGAATATCGGCGCCAGAAGACTGCACACCATCATGGAGAAGCTGCTGGAGGACATCTCCTTCAACCTGCCCGACGAAAACACGAAGAACATTTCCATCACCCCCGAATACGTCCGCGAGAAGTTCGAAGAACAGATCCACGAGGACGATATCGACCGGTTTATCCTGTAAATGATACGGATCAAGGACGACGGCACTGTCGTCGAAAGAGAAGAATATAAAGCGATCTTGGTGGGCGTCTCCCTGGGCGAAGACATCTCCTATTCCCTGGAGGAACTGGAGGGCCTGGCGGAGGCGGCCGGTATCGAGACTCTGGGCGTCATGACCCAGAACGCGGAGAAGATCAACGCGGCCACCTACATCGGCAAAGGCAAGCTGGACGAGCTGGCGGAGCT
>CACYFF010000020.1 GCA_902773665.1 uncultured Eubacteriales bacterium
TTAGGTATCTTGACTCCTTTTCTCCCCATATGAAAACTCCCTTCATGATTAACAGTGATTTTCTTTTTTCACTGTCTCTCATAAAGGGAGCATATCATCGCACAGATGCAGGGGTTTAGTTTTTTGGGGCTTATTTTCTGATCAGCAGATTTTCGATCTTAAAGCCTTCGGACTCCAGGGCTTCTCTGGTCTTCTCCACGTCGTCGTTCGGGTCGGTGATGACATACAGCATGGCGTCTTCGCCGGACTGGGTCATGGTGAAGTGGGTGATGTTCGTGCCTTCGGAAGCGGTGATGGCGCCGATCTTCGTCATGACGCCGGGCTGGTTGGGCACTCTCATGACGAACTTGTTGCCCTTGGTGCGGCCGCCCATCATGTCGATGAGGGCGTCGAACAGGTCGCTGTCCGTAACGATGCCGATCAGCTTATCGTTTTCCGTGACAAGCAGCGAGTTGATGCGGTGTTCTCTCATGACGAGCGCAGCGTCCTCGATGTAGTCGTCGGGGGAGCAGGTGACCACCTCCGCCACCATGGCATCGGCCACAGTGATCTTGGACAGAAGGTAGTTGATCTCGTAGACGCTCAGAGAAGTCGCCTTGCTGGGAGAGACTCTTTCGATGTCTCTGTCCGTGACGATGCCGACCAGCTTTTCGCCGTCGAGCACGGGCACCTTGCGGAGTTTTTTATCTCTCATCAGGCCGATGAGGGTATTGATGGACGCGCTCACCTGGATGGTGTAGGGGTCTTTCGTCATTCTATCTTTAACAAACATGGTGTACTCCTTTCTGTTCTCAAATTTATTTTAGCATTCCCGCCGTCATTTTCAACAGAAAATGATGGTACAATAGGAGAAGGAAAACGAAAAACTGTCCATTGGACGAGGAGGCATTATGAGCGAATTCAAGAGAGCAAGCGAGATCCTTTACGCGGGAGAATCCGTAAGAGGCATGGACCTGAAGAAACCGGAGACCCTTCCCATCTTCGAGACGACGGCGTTCACGATGAACAGCCTGTCGGAACTGGCGGAGGTGACCGCAGACAAGGGCTGGACCTATTCCCGCACCCGCAATCCGAACCGGGCGGCGCTGGCGGAGGCCATCAGCTATCTGGAAGGGGGAGAGGCGAGCCTCATCTTTGCCTCCGGCATGGGTGCCATCACCGTGCCCCTCATCACGCTGCTGCAGCCAGGCGACCGGGTGCTGTGCAATGCCAACATTTACGGCGAGACCTTCTCTACGCTGCGCGACATCCTCAGCAAGATGGGGGTAGAGACGGACTTCGTGGATTACCTCGACATGGACGCTGTAAAAGTCGCCGTAAGACCTGAGACGAAGCTCATCTATTCCGAAGTCGTAAGCAATCCGACGGTAAAGATCGCGGACATTCCCGCCCTGGCGGAACTCGCCCACAACAACGGCGCGCTGCTGATGGTGGACAACACCTTTACGTCGCCCTTTGCCATCCGTCCCATGGACTTCGGTGCCGATATCGTCATCAACAGCCTTACGAAATTCCTGAACGGTCACGCGGATGCCATGGGAGGCTCCATGACCACGACACAGGCGCTGGTCGACCGGATCCGCCCCGTTTCCATGCTGGTCGGAACGCCCGGCGACGCCTTCAGCGCCTGGCTCATCCTGCGGGGTTTGAAGACTGCGGAACTGCGCATCCCCAGACAGATCAAGACGGCGGAAAAGCTGGCCCGTTTCTTCGCGAATGACCCCCACATCACCGCGGTCAACCATCCGAGCCTCGCGACGGGAAAGCAGAAGGAACTGGCGGACAAACTGTTCGGGGAAAACGGCTCCACGCCCATGATGAGCTTCGTGCTGCCCGAAGATATCGAAAAGATCGACGCCTTCATGAAGGCTCTGCGGTTCACGCGCTACGCCCCGACTTTAGGCGGCCTGCGCACCACCATGAGCCATCCCGTTACGTCGTCTCATTTCTCCATGCCGGACGAGGAACGCCGCAAGATCGGCATTACGCCGGGCATGATAAGACTGTCCGTCGGTCTCGAGGACCCGGACGACCTGATCGCCGATTTTAAAAATGCGCTGAAGGTATTCTAGAGCTTTTCCCGCCAGAAACCGCGGGAAAGGGGAAGGATGACCGCATAGATCTCCAGTCTGCCCGCCAGCATTAAAAAGCTGAGGAACAGGTGGGTGAGGGGATGGAACATGTAGTACTGTCCCAGCATGCCCATCTGGCCGCAGCCGGCACCCGTGTTGCAAAGCATGGCCGCGGTAGCGGTAAAAGCGGTCTGGAAATCGGACGTATCGAACGTCAATACGAAAGCTCCTGCCAGGAACAACAGGAAGAACGTGAGCGTATAGGAAACGACCCCGTTCGCGATGGAGGAAGGCAGGGGCTTTTTGTTTGTCTTGATGGTAACGACGGCGTTGGGATGGATGCGCGTCGTAAAGCTGCGCCAGATCATCTTGGACAGGATGACGATGCGGATGACCTTGAGAGCCCCGCCCGTGGAAGAGGAACAGCCGCCGAAGAATCCCAGCAGCGTGAGCATCATCCTGGAGAAGGCGGGCCAGGTGTTGAAATCCGCGTTGGCATAGCCAGTGGTCGTGAGGAAGGAGACCGCCTGGAATCCGCCGTAGCGCAGGGCTTCTCCGGCCGTTGCATACGTTCTCGTAACGTACAGATCCGCTGCGATCAGCAGTATGGCGCCTGCTGCGATCCCCAGGTAGGCCTTCAGCTCCGTATTGCGGCGTATGGTGTCTTTATCGCGCTTGATGATCGCAAAATAGACGGCGAAGCTGACGCAGGAGACGATCATGAACAGTGCCATGACGCCTTCCGCGAAGGGCGTGGTAAGGTGAAGCAGCCCCTGAGTCCTGTGATTCATGCCGCCGGAAGCGGAGGTCCCGAAGCTCAGCAGGATGGAATCGAAGGAAGAAAGGCCGCTCAGCTTTAGCAGGACCGCCTGCAGCAGGGTCATGCCGATGTAGATCGCGTAGATCGCCCGGGACGTGTTCTTGCGGTTGAAAAAGATGTTGTCGGTGTTGACGCCGGTGCTCTCGCTCTTGATGAGGGAGCCCTGGTTCTCAAAGGTCGCAGGCAGCAGCGTCTGCATTATGACCAGGATGCCGATGCCGCCGATCCACTGGGCAAAAGAGCGCCACAGCAGGAAGGCCCGGGGCAGATCGCCGATCTTTAAGAAGACCGTAGCGCCCGTCGTCGTAAAGGCCGACACGGATTCAAAGAACGCCGAGAAGGGCGAATGCAGCAGCCCCGCGATAAGGTAAGGCAGGGCTCCGATGATGGATACGCAGATCCACGACAGCGACGTGAGCAGCAGGCTGTCCTTGAGGGTGATCCAGCTGCCGGCGTCCTTATAGGTGAGAGAAAGGCTGGCGCCGATGGCGAGGGCGAAAGCCGCGGGCACGAGGAACGCCAGGATCGCATCGGTCTGATTCGTGTAGGCAGCGTAAAGCAGGGGCACGATGAGGGCGGCCCCGGTAAAGGTCAGCAGGTGACCCAATGTCTTCGCGATGCTTCTCAGATGGATGATCATTTCTTCTTATTCCAGAACGCGGGGGTAAACAGCAGGATAACGGTAAACAGCTCCAGTCTGCCGGCGATCATAAGCAGGGAGAGCAGCATTTTCGCCGGCGCGGAGTAGAAGCCGAAATTCTGCGTGGCGCCGACGGCTTCGAAACCCGGCCCTATGTTGGACAGGCAGGCGACGACGCTGCTGAGCGCCGTTACAAGGCTGACTTTTTCCAGACACAGCACCAGGGTGGAGATCAGCGTGGTGAACAGGTACAGCATGACGAAGCCCGCGACGCCCGACATGGTCTCCGCGGACATGATGGTGTCGCCCACCTTGATCGGGGATACCGCGTTGGGATGCAGCTTGCGGAAGATGCCGCGCTTTACGAGCTTGAGCGTAAGAATGATGCGGATGACCTTCATGCCGCCGCCGGTGGAGCCCGCGCAGCCGCCGATGAGCATCAGCAGGAACAGCACGAAGCGGCAGGGGAGCGGCCAGAGGTCGAAGTCCACGGTGCCGTAGCCGGTGGTCGTCATGATGGAGCTCACCTGGAAGAACGCGGTCCGCAGCGTATCCGCCAGGCCGTTATAGTACCGGTGGGCCATCAGCATGCAGGTGATGAACAGCGTGGCACCGCCCATGATGCCCAGGTAAACGCGAAATTCCGGATCGCGGAAGATCTTGCCGGGCGTTCTGCGGTAGACGTTGCTGTACAGACTGAAGTTTACGCCGCACACCATCATGAAGATGCCGATGACCCATTCAAAGTAGCCGCTGTGGAAGGCTCCGATGCTGGCGTTATAACTGGAGTAGCCGCCGGTGCCGACGGTGCCGAACGTGTGCACCAGGGAATCGAACAGGCTCATGCCGCCCAGGCAGAGCAGAACGGTCTCCAGTACCGTAAACACCAGGTAGATCATGTACAGCGTACGGGCGGTATCGTTGACGGTAAAGCTGATCTTGTCCATGGTCGGACCGGTGGTCTCGGCCCGCATGATCTTCTGCCCGCCGATGCCCAGTTTCGGCAGGATGGCGATGGTGAGCACCAGCACGCCCATGCCGCCTAGCCAGTGGGTGAAAGAGCGCCAGAACAGGATGCCTTTGGGCAGATGCTCGATCTCGGACAGGATGGTGGATCCCGTGGTCGTAAAGCCGGATGCCGTCTCGAAATAGGCGTCCGCGAAGTTGGGGATCGCACCGGTGATCATAAAGGGAATGGCGCCGACCAGCGACATCACCAGCCAGCTGACGCCCACGATAAAGAAACCATCGCGCATCCGCAGGTCTTCGGAGCGCTGGCTCGGGGTCATGCGCATAACGATAAGCCCTGCCGCAAGCACCGGCAGAGCGCAGAGCAGAAACGCCCGGAAGACGTCCCATTCCCTATAAACGGCAGACACCGCAGCGGGCAGGAGCATGGCGGCTCCCACGACCGAGGCCACGGCGCTAAGTACTTTTGCGATAAGCTTTTGGTTTAAGATCATGGTGTCTTAATGCTTCAGCAGTCCTTCCAGTCTGGGGACGGAAGAGAGGAGCGACAGGATGATGACCCGGTCTCCCACCTGCACCTTCGTGCGGCCGCTGGGGATGATGACGTCGTCGCCCCGGTGGATCGCCGCGATGATGACGCCCTCGGGAATGTCCAGATCCAGCAGCGTCTTTTCCGTAAGGGGCATGCCGCGCTCCGCCCAGACTTCGATGAATTCCGCCTGACCCTGGATGAGCTGGGAGAAGATGACGGTGCCGTCTCTCTGGATGAAGCGCAGAATGTTGGCTGCACACATGTCTACGGGGTTGATGATCATGGAGACGCCCAGGGTCTCCGTGAGGGAGGCGTAGTTCTTGCGGCTGACTTTAGCCACGACTTCCTCGATGTTGTGCTGCTTCGCCGTGAGGGACAGCAGCAGGTTCTCCTCGTCGAAGCCGGTCGCTGCGACGAAGGCGTCCATGTCGTCCATGTTTTCGTCGCGCAGCAGGTTCGTGTCCGTAGCGTCGCCGTGGAGCACGAGCACGCCGTTGAGCTTGGCGGACAGCCATTCACAGCGCTCCCGGTCCACTTCGATGATCTTGACGGCAGCGCCGAACTCCGAGAGCTTCTTTGCCAGGAAATAACCGGTCTTACCGCCCCCTGCGATCATGACGCGCGACAGATCCGTGTAGACCTTCTTTTCATGCACCTTCTCGCTGATCTCCTTGATCTGCTTCTCTTGACCGATGACGTACAGCGTGTCGCCGGCCAGCAGTTTCGTGTTGCCGTTGGGCACGATGATCTTGCCGTTCCGGGAAACGGCGGCGATCAGGATGTTCTGCAGTACGCCGGGCAGATCTCTCACCTGGATGTCGACGAGGGCGGGGATCTTATCGATCTTAAACTCCAGGATCGTTACGCCGTCCGCGAGGAACTGGCCGTCCTTGAGCGTATATTTTTCCGTAAGATACTTGTAGATCTCCTGGGCGCAGGCGAGGTCCGGGTTGACGATGTGATCGATCCGCTGGGTCTTCATGATGAAGTCCAGCTGTTCCACGTGTTCCGGCGAACGCACCCGCGCGATGGTCTGCGGGCATCCCAGCTCTTTCGCAAAACTGCAGATGACGATGTTGCGGTCGTCCTGATCCGTCGCTGCGATCAGCAGGTCGTACGTCCAGATCTTGAGCTCTTTCATGATATCCACCCGCTTGGCGTTTGCCGCCACGGTGAGGATATCGTACCGTCCGCTGACTTTCTGGATAAGGCTTTCGTCCTTGTCGATGAGAGTGATCTCGTTGCCGCCGCCGAGCAGGGCTTCCGTAATGGCGAGCCCCAGTTTGCCGGCTCCTACGATGGCTACTTTCATGCTTTTCCCCTTAAAATGCGAGGGCGGCACAAGGCCGCCCATATCTTTACTCTTCGGTAACTTCGGTTTCTGCGGTTTCTTCCGCTTCCTCTTCTTCAGGTTCGTCCTCCTGTTCCGCTTCCGCAGCTTCCGCTTCGGCCTGCGCCTTCAGATCTTCGACGAGCTTGTCGTATTCGTCCTGGTCGAGAGGGAAGTGCGCACCGCACTTTCTGCAGGTGACGGTATAGAACATCTTCCGGCGGGCGTGGTTCGCAAGGTCCATGGTGATGAGCGTGATCGCTACCAGCGCCAGGATGACGTTGAGCACCCGCAGCATGACCAGGATGGCGACGACCGCCATCAGAGTGGCGTCTCTTCCGATAAGCATCTTTGTCTTCTTGGAGTAGTGATACCGCTTGCCCTGGTGCTCTGCCGTCGTGCCGCAGAAGGGACAGGTCGCTTCGAAGTAGTTGTCGTCGCTGTAGATTTTTTCGAACAGACCTTCTTCGTCTCTTACGCGCTCCGGGTTGAGGATGCGCTGCTTTTTCCGGAAGAAATCGCCTTTCTTGCCCGGGACCGTCGTCAGGTCCACGGCGCCGTTGGCGAAACGCTTGATGCCCAGCAGGTCTTCCGTCGCCTGCTGGCGTTCCTCTTCGGGAAGGGATTTGATATATTCGATCTGCTCTTCTGTGAGATACATCTCCAGAGATTCTTTTTGTCTTGCCATCTTTGTCCTCCTGAACAAAATTCCAGAATATTATACCATAAAAGAAAGGCGCTATTCGCCTTTCTACAAAAAATGGTTCAACAAATGCATCGAAGCAAAGGCCGCGCCTTTGCAACCCTGATCGCATTTGTTTTACCATAAAAGAAAGGCGTTGTATCCCTTTCTGCGGATAGTTTCCTATGGTATAATACATTGTTAACGTTTAGAAAGAGGTAGACTATGAGCAAACCGATCGTAGCCATCGTGGGGCGCCCCAACGTGGGCAAATCCACGTTTTTCAATAAGGTCGTGGGCCGGCGCATCTCCATCGTGGAGGATACACCGGGCGTAACGAGAGACCGCATCATCGCGGAAGCGGAATGGACGGGTCACCATTTCTTCCTGATCGACACCGGCGGCATCGAACCGGACTCCAAGGAGATCATCCCGGCACAGATGCGCATGCAGGCGGAGCTGGCCATGGACATGGCCGACGTCGTGCTGTTTATGGTGGACGGCAGAGACGGGCTGACCACCGCAGACGAGGAAGTGGCCGCCATGCTGCGCCGCAAAGGAAAGGAAGTCATCCTGGTCGCCAACAAGATCGACACAGCGAAGATGCCCGACCACTATTACGATTTCTACGAACTGGGCCTGGGCGAACCCTTCGCCATCTCCAGCACGAACCAGCTGGGTCTCGGAGACCTGCTGCAGGAGATCGTGGAGCGCTTCCCCGAACGGGACATGGCGGAAGAAGAGGAAGACGACATCAAGATCGCCATCATCGGCAAGCCCAACGTGGGCAAGTCCTCCATCGTCAACGCGTTCGTGGGTGAGGAGCGGGTGATCGTGAGCAACATTGCCGGCACCACCCGGGATTCCATCGATACGCCTTTCGAGCAGGATGGCGTCAAGTACACGCTGATCGATACCGCCGGCATCCGCCGCCGCAGCAAGGTGACGGACGACGTGGAGAAGTTCTCCGTCGTACGGGCTGTCGCCGCCATCGAGCGCTGCGACGTAGCGCTGCTGGTGATCGACGCGACGGAAGGCGTTACCGAACAGGATAAGAAGATCGCCGGCATCGCCCACGAAGCAGGAAAAGGCATCGTCGTCGTCGTCAACAAGTGGGACCTCGTCAAGAAAGAGACGAACACCATGCGGGATTTCGAGCGGCAGGTGAAGGGCGAACTGGTCTTCATGTCCTACGCGCCCGTGCTGTTTACGTCCGCTCTGAAGGGTCAGCGGCTGCCCCAGGTGCTGCAGACCGCCAGAAACGTCGCGGAGATGCGGGCGATGCGGGTATCCACGGGTCAGCTGAACAACCTCATCCAGGATGCCATGATGATGAACAATCCGCCCAGCGACAAGGGCAGACGGCTGAAGATCTACTACGTGACGCAGGTGGGCGTAAAGCCGCCTCTGTTCAGCTTCCAGGTGAACGACCGGGAGCTGATGCATTTCTCCTACGCGAGATATCTGGAGAACAAGATCCGGGATGCCTACAGCTTCGCAGGCACTTCCATCAAGTTCGTGTTCCGGGAGAGGGGGGAGAAGGACGATGTTTAATCTCTGGTCCATCCTGGCCTGCATCGGGGCCTATTTCCTGGGCAACATCAACCCCGCCATCCTCGTGAGCCGCGTGCTGGGCGGCAAAGAGGGCGATATCCGCAAACAGGGGAGCGGCAATCCCGGCACGACGAACATGCTGCGGGTCTACGGCAAGAAGGCCGCAGGCGTAACGCTGCTGATCGACGTGCTGAAGGGCGTTGTTGCCGTCCTCATCGGCCGCGCCATCGGCGGCGAACCTCTGGCATATCTCTGCGGTTTTCTCGTGGAGATTGGCCACATGTGGCCCGTCTGCTGGGGCTTTAAGGGCGGCAAGGGCATTGCCACCGGCCTCGGCATCCTGCTGGCGATCAACCCGCTTTACGGCCTGCTGGAACTGGCCATCGCCGTCGTCGCGTTCGTAACGACGAAGATGGTGTCCCCCGGATCCATCGCGGCCGCCATCGGCCTTCCCATCCTGGCGCATTTCTTCGCCCCGGGATTCTTCTGGTATGCGCTGGCGCTGGCTGTTATCGTCATCTACAAGCACAGAAGCAATATTAAGAAACTGATCAATCACGAGGAGTCGAAGATCAGCTTTAAGAAATAGGAGTCGACTATGAGCAAACAAATCGCTGTCATCGGCGCCGGCAGCTGGGGCACCGCCCTGGCGAAGCTGCTGGCCCTCAACGGACATTCCGTGCGCATGTGGGATCTGAACGCGGAGCATCTGCAGGAGATGCAGGCGAACCGGGAGAACGTCCGGTATCTGCCCGGCGTCAAGCTTCCCGATTCGATCGAGATCTGCATGGAAGAAAGAGATTGCCTGAAAGGCGCGGATCTCGTGCTGTTCGGCGTTCCCGCCCAGCATTTCCGCGTCGCGTTCCAGAAGGCGCTGGCGCTGATGCCGGAAGACGCCCTCATCGTCAACGTAGCCAAGGGGATCGAACAGGCATCGCTGCAGCGCATGTCCGAGATCGCCTATTCCGTCAAGCCCGGCATAAAGTACGTCGTGCTGTCCGGTCCTTCCCATGCGGAGGAAGTGGGCCGCGAAATGCCCACGACCGTTGCAGTGGCCTCCAAAGACATGGAGCTGGCCCGGCAGGTGCAGGACATCTTCATGAATGACTTTTTCCGCATCTATACGAACGACGATGTGGCAGGGCTGGAACTGGGCGGCTCCCTGAAGAACATCATCGCTCTGGGCGCCGGCATCGCCGACGGCCTGGGCTACGGTGACAATGCGAAGGCCGCCATGATGACCCGGGGCATCGTCGAGATGACCCGTCTGGGGGTCAAGCTGGGCGCCCGCCCCGAGACCTTCTCCGGTCTCTCCGGCGTCGGCGACCTGATCGTCACCTGCTGCTCCATGCATTCGAGAAACCGCCGCTGCGGCATCCTGATCGGCCAGGGCAAAGACCCCAAGGAGGCCGTGAAGGAAGTCGGCATGGTGGTCGAGGGCATGTACACGGCGGATGCTGCCTACCGGCTGGCGAAGAAACTGGGCGTGGAGATGCCCATCACCGAAGCGATCTACAAGGTGGTGCAGGGCGAAGTGTCCGCAGCGGATGCAGTGCACGCGCTGATGACCCGCGCAAAGAAGGGCGAAAACGAGACCCTGGTAAAGGACCTGTTATAAATGGCAAAGACGTATCACATCATCACCTTCGGCTGCCAGATGAACGAGCGCGACTCGGAGACTTTGGCTGGCATGCTGGAGGCGGATGGCTTTGTAAAAACGGAAGAGAAGGAAACGGCGGACGTCGTCATCCTGAACACCTGCAGCGTGCGGGAGAACGCGGATAAGAAGTTCTTCGGCGTGCTGGGACAGCTGAAGCATCCCAAGGAGGATGACCCTACCAAGACCGTATGCGTCTGCGGCTGCATGATGCAGCAGCAGCACGTGATCGACACGCTGAAGCAGAAATACCCCTGGGTGGACCTGGTGTTCGGCACCCACAACATCTCGGATTTCCCGAAACTGCTGCACGGCGTGCGGGAGACGAACGAGAAGGTCGTGGAGGTCTGGGAAGACGGAAGGGCGATCGCGGAAGGACTGCCGGCAGCGCGGGAATACCCGTTTAAGGCCTTCGTGAACATCATGTACGGCTGCAACAACTTCTGCACCTACTGCATCGTGCCCTATACGAGGGGCCGGGAGAGGAGCCGCCGTCCGGAGGACATCCTGGCGGAGGTAAAGCAGCTGGCGGCGAGCGGCTGCAAGGAGATCACGCTGCTGGGCCAGAACGTAAACTCCTACGGCAAAGTGAAGCACGGCGAGGGCAGCTACTGCTATCTGGAGGAACCGGAAGGACAGCAGGTGGATTTTGCGAAGCTGCTGCGCATGGTGGACGAGGTGGAGGGGATCGAGCGGATCCGCTTCATGACGAGCCATCCCAAGGATCTGTCGGACGATCTGATCGAAGCGTTCCGGGACTGCAAACATCTGTGCCACGCCTTCCATCTGCCGGTGCAGAGCGGAAGCGATGCGATCTTAAAGAAGATGAACCGCCATTACGACCGGGAGCGCTACTTCGAACGCGTGGAAAAGCTGAGAGAAGCCTGCCCGGACATCGCGCTTTCCACGGATATCATCGTGGGATTCCCTGGGGAAACAGAAGAAGATTTTATGCAAACCATGGATCTGGTGCGTCGCGTGCGCTACGATTCGGCCTTTACGTTCCTGTATTCCGTGCGCCAGGGCACGCCGGCGGCTGGCATGGAAGATCAGGTGCCGGAAGCGGTCAAGCACGAGCGCTTCAACCGCCTGGTGGAGCTGGTCCACGAGATCCAGGAAGAGAAGGCGGTGGAGTATCAGGACAAGGTGCTGCCGGTGCTCATCGAAGGCTTCTCCAAGACGGACAAGACCATGCTGACGGGCCGCACGGAGAGCGGCAAGACCGTGGACCTGCCGGGATCTGCAGACCTGATCGGACAGATCGTGCCGGTACGGATCACGAAGGCGCAGACCTTCTCCTGTTACGGAGAGGTTGCAGAATAACAGGTTGGAAGTCCCGGCTCAACAGCAGGGCAGAAAAAGGGTTTTTCTAATGAAAACACTGATCGTTTATTATTCCATGGGCGGCAATACGGAATATGCCGCCAAAGAGATCGCAGACCGCCTAGGCGCGGATCTGCTGCGGATCGAGCCGGTCAAGGCCTATCCGGACAAGGGCTTCAAGAAGTTTTTCTGGGGCGGCAAGGCCTCCGTTATGGCGGAGCAGCCCGCGCTGCAGCCCTATGCCTTCGATGCGGCGGCGTATGGAAGGGTCATCCTGGGATTTCCGGTTTGGGCCGGCAACGTGACCCCGCCCATCCGTTCGTTTATCGCGGAAAACAAAGATGCCCTGCGGAACCTGAAGATCGCGTCCTTCGCCTGCGAAAGCGGCGCCGGCGCGGAGAAGGCCTTCGGTAAACTGAAGGAGGCGCTGGGGCGGTCCTCCCTGGAAGCGGAGCTCATCCTGATCGATCCGAAGGACAAGCCCAGCGGAGAAAATCTGCAGAAGATCGAGGAATTCTGCAGCGCGTTAAGCGAATAACTAGATTGCAAAAGAGATCCCCGGCTGACTGCCGGGGATTTTTCTATAGCGCCTCGTACTCCTCCCGCAGCATGGACATCAGGTGCACGTCGTACAGTTTGCCGTTCTTGCGGCAGTTGCGGCGCAGCACGCCTTCGTATTGGAATCCGAGGTGCAGGTAGAGGCCGGCCGCCGGGTTGCCGGTATAGTGATCCAGATAGAGGCGCTCCAGCTTCAGTTCTTCGAAGCAGTATTGCATCATGGCCTGCATGGCTTGCTTCCCATAGCCTTTGCCGCGCAGGGCAGGGTCTGCGAGGTAGATGCGCCACAGTTCCGCCTTCCATCCTTCGATGATGTCCGCCATCACGATGCGGCCGATGGGCGTGCCGTCCTTGCGGCATATCGTCAGCTGCATGGCGGAAGGATCGTCGCTGTCCGCGATGAATTTGCGCGTGACCTCCTCCAGCGTCTGTCCGTCCCGGATGCTGAAAAACTCGGTGACGGCGGGCTGCTGCTCCCACTCATAAAAGTAATTCAGGTCTTCAAAGACGGAAGGGCGCAGGATGAGATCTTCGGTCGTAAGATACGGTGCTTTCATGGATATTTCCCCCCGGATATTGCTGGTAATATCATAGCACAGAGCGCCGCATCCTGCCAAACCGGCTGGGCGAAAAATGCCTTGACAATAACTGAATGTTCATTTAATATTAACGCAGGAGCATGGCAGGAAGTGTTTCCTGCTGCGATACTATGAGAACAAGAGACCCCGAAAAACAGAAGAAGATCAAGGAAGCCACCGTGCGGCTCATCCTGCGGGAGGGCATCAACGGCGCATCGGTTGCAAAGATCGCGAGGGAGGCAGAGGTGTCGCCCGCCACGATCTACGTCTACTACGACAGCAAGGAAAGCATGCTGTCCGAGATCTTTCAGGAATACTCGGATCAGTCATACCGCTATCTGCTGCGGCGCGTTGACCCGTCCATGGACGGCGCTGCCGTGATCGAAAGCCTCGTGCGCGGCTACTACGACTACACGCTGGAGCATCAGGAAGTCTACAGCTTCGTGGAACAGTGTTCCCGCTGTCCCGGCCTTGCGGAATACGTATCCGAGCCCGACTGCTGCTGCGGCGTCTTCGATGTGCTGCACGCGTATCAGAAACGCGGAGAACTCAAGGCGTACAGCGATCTGGGCCTCGCAGCCGTGCTGTTCGCGCCGGTCCAGTTCCTGGCCAGAAGCAGCGACTGCGTGCAGAGCGCGCAGATGCAGCTGGACGAACTGGTCGCCATGCTGCAGGATCTGCTGCTCATCCGCTGATCTTTTGGAAGGGTCACCAGTCCTGAAACCATCCCTGCCTGCGGGCAGGGACTTAAAAACGATGAATTTAAACGAACAATCATTTAATTAAAACGGAGGAAAAGAACGTGCTCGTAATCCCTGTATACAACATCATTCTCGCACCCAATGCCCTGGTGTATTTCTCCTACGAACAGCTGCAGCGCAGTGCGGGAGGCAAGAGCATCTCGGAAGGGGATAAGGTCTACATTATCGTGGCCAAAGAAAATCAAAACTTTGCGGATCTGGACGAAGACAGCTTTTATCCCATCGGCGTGGCCGGCACCATCGCCGAAGTGAACAAGCAGGGCTTTGTCTCCGTGCGCACCCACTACCGGATCAATCTGGAAAGCGTGGCGTTCAATGCGGACCACACCATTCAGCTGATGGCTTCCCGCCGCCCGGAAACGAAGGATCTGGAGCGGGATGTGGAGCTGGCGAAACTGCAGAATCTGAAAGAAGAGATGCGCAAGTACGCTTCCGGCTACCGCTGGGCAGATGCTGCGGAGTACTGGCTGGATCAGATCGACTCCATCAACCTGGCTGCCTGCGCCATGTCTCCCTGGCTGAAGATCGAAAACGAGGAGCGCTATGCCATCCTGGCCGAAGACAGCGCTCTGGCCCGGGCGGAGCTCATCGAAAAGGTGCTGTACGACTTCCTGGAAGTGGGACGGATCACCAACGAGGCCGTCACCAGCCAGCAGCAGGAGCATCAGCAGATCCTGCGGGAACAGGCCATCAAACGCCAGATGGAGCACCTGCAGAAGGAACTGGACGAGATGCACCCGGAAAACGTGACGGACGTGCAGAAATTCGCCCAGAAGATCGCGGACAGCGGCATGAACGAGACCGCCCGCAAAGAGGCGGAGAAGGTGCTCAACCGCTTAAAGCAGGAGGGCAAGGAGAGCGTGGAATCCGGCATTCTGTACGATTATCTGGATTTTGTTACGGGCCTCTCCTGGAAGAAAGAGCAGCCGGAGTACATCGATCTGAAGGAAGCCCGGCGCATCCTGGACGAAGACCATTACGGGCTGAAGAAGGTGAAAGACAGAGTCATCCAGCAGATCGCCGTCATGAACCTGAAGAAGCAGCAGTCCGGCTCCATCCTGCTGTTCGTCGGCGCCCCCGGCACCGGCAAGACCAGCATCGGCAAGAGCATTGCAAGAGCGCTGGGAAGAGAATATGTGCGGGTCAGCCTCGGCGGCGTCCACGACGAATCCGATATCCGGGGTCACAGAAGGACCTATATCGGCGCCATGCCCGGCCGCATCATGGACGGCATCCAGAAGAGCGACGTCTCCAATCCGGTGATGGTGCTGGACGAAGTGGATAAGCTCTCCGCGTCCTATAACGGCAGCCCGGCCTCCGCGCTGCTGGAGGTGCTGGATCCGGAGCAGAACAACACCTTTACGGACCATTACATGAACGTGCCCTACGACCTGTCCGACGTGCTGTTCATCTGCACGGCGAACACGACGGACACCATTCCCGAGCCGCTGCTCAACCGCATGGAGGTGATCCAGTTTACGGGATACACGCCCCTGGAAAAGCTGCAGATCGCCAAAGAACATCTGGTGCCCAAGTCCATGGAAGCCATGGGGATCGAGACGGGCAGGCTGACGATCAGCGACGAAGCGCTGGAGAGCATCATTTCCGACTACACGATGGAGGCCGGCGTCCGCGGTCTTCGCAAGAAGATCGACTCCCTGTGCCGCAGCATGGCGGTGAGGGTTGCCAGCGAGCCGGATCAGACCTTTGTTCTGGGTCCCGAAGAGGTGCGCGAAGAATTGCAGGACCGCCCGGTGACCCACGACAAGATCCTGGAGGATGCCCGTCCCGGCGTGGTGACCGGACTGGCCTGGACACCCGTAGGTGGTGAGATCCTCTACATCGAGACGCTGTTGACGAAGGGGAAGGGCGAGCTCATTCTGACGGGTCAGCTGGGCGACGTGATGCAGGAATCTGCCCGCATCGCCCTCAGCCTGGTAAAATCCATGTTCCCCGAAGAGGCGAAGAAACTGGCGGAAAGCGACCTGCACATCCACGTGCCGGCCGGCGCTGTGCCCAAGGACGGACCTTCCGCAGGCGTAGCGCTCACCACGGCGCTGTCCTCGCTGCTGACGGGCAGGCCTGTGGATCCGCACATCGCCATGACCGGTGAAGTGGCCCTGCGAGGCGCCGTAACGCCCATCGGCGGACTTCCGGAAAAGCTGATGGCAGCCCAGAGAGCGGGCATCACAAAAGTCTTCATTCCCGCGGAGAATCAGCAGGATCTGAAGGATGTCGCGAAAGAAGTGCTGGATAAGATCGAGATCGTTCCCGTAAAAGAGGTGGGAGAGATCCTGAAGGCTGTCGGCGTGGCCGGATAGAATTACAGGATATCCGAGATGAGCCGGCCGACGTTTTCCTTCAGCTTGATGGTCCAGGGACGCTGGGCATAGAGGACCGGCGTCATATGGATGGAATTATCCATGTCCCGGAGGAAGGCGTTGTGCAACCTGCGCGCCACGTCCTTGTCGTAGACCACGGCGTTGCACTCGAAATTCAGCTTAAAGCTGCGGATGTCGAAGTTGGCGGAACCGACGGAGCTCACCTCGTCATCCACGGTGATGCATTTGCTGTGCAGGAAGCCTTTGTTGTAGATATAGACCTTTACGCCGCTTTCCATTAGGGAGGCGGCGTTGTTGTACGTGACCCAATAGACAAAGGGATGGTCCGGCTTGTTGGGGATCATCAGCCGCACGTCGATGCCGGAAAGGGCGGCGGTCTTTAAAGCTTCGAAGATGCTCTGGTCCGGGATGAAGTAGGGAGTCTGCACGCAGACGCTCTTCTTGGCGGATGTGATCATCTTCAGATAGAGCCGCTTGATCTCTTCTTCGGGGCTGTCCGGGCCGCAGGACACGATCTGCACGCCGCTGCTGCCGGCAGGGATGAGGACCTTGTAGTCCAGATCGTCCCCGTGGAAATCCTCGCCGCTGGCGTAGCGCCAGTCCAGAAGGAAGCGGTCATCCACGTCCTCGACGCAGCCTCCCACCAGGCGCAGATGGGTATCGCGCCAGCCGTTGAACTTCGTGGAACGGCCTTCGTATTCGGAGGCGACGTTCAGCCCGCCCACGTAAGCTACTTTTTCGTCGATGATGACCAGCTTGCGGTGGTTGCGGTAGTTCGGCTTCAGCTGGATCTTGAACACGTTGGCGGGGAAGAAGAAGGCTACCTTGCCGCCGGCTGCCTTCAGACCCTTCAGATGTTTTTCCTTGATCTGCCGCGAGCCCATGGCATCCAGAAGCAGGCGTACTTCCACGCCTTCCTCGGCTTTTTTGCGAAGCACGCGAAGGATGCGGAGACCCACGTCGTCGGGCTTCATGATGAAGTACTCCATGTTGATGAACTTCTCAGCCGCCTCCAGATCCCGGACCAGCTGGTCGAACTTCGCCCGGCCCTCCGTAAAGATGCGCACGTCGTTGTTCTGGGAGTAGAAGGCCATGGCGTGGACCTGATTCAGGTAGATCAGATCCTTCCATTTTTCGCCCTCCGGGTTCATGTGGCGGTACCGGCCGTAGGCCATGTCGTCCATCTGGATGCTCAGATCCTCTCCGGCTTTCTGCATCTCGAAACGCGACCGTTTGAACAGCTTCTGCCTCGTGATGTTCTGGGAAAGGAAGAAATAAAGAAAAATGCCCAGGCCCGGCAGCAGATTGATGACCATGAGCCACGCCAGCGTGGCGGACGGGCTCTTTCTCTCCAGGAAGATGACGGCGAAGCTCAAAAGAAGATCGATGACGAAGATCGTCGTGATGATCGCCGTAGGGGAATTTTCATAGAGAGTGATCAATCTGTACAGGGCAGTGAGCATTTTCGGAATACTTTCTTATGCTGCGGCCGCGCGGCGGCCAAAAGATCTTACAGCAGTTCGTTGAGAGCTGCCTTGAAGGTGGTCTCGTCTACAGCGCCGTCGATGCGCTTTACCATCTTGCCGTTCTTAAAGAACATAAAGCAGGGGATGCCCATGACTCTGTTCTGGATGGCAAGCTTCTTGTGATCGTCTACGTTGATCTTGCAGAAGGCGATCTTATCGTATTCGGCAGCGCAGGCTTCGAAAATGGGCAGCATGGCCTTGCAGGGGCCGCACCAGTCTGCGTAATAGTCGACAACGGCAGCTTCGGCGCCGGATAAAACGGTTTCGTAGGTCTCTTCAGTCAGATATGTGATCTCGTTCATTTTTTCCTCCTCATGATTTGCAACATATTTTAGCACTTTATGATATCACGGAGGGGACGCCGTTGCAAGCGCCCGGCAGGACTGACAAAGCGGGGCAATTGATGGTATAATATAATACTTATTCTGTGAGGTAAAGGGACGCAATGGATCGACGCAGACCCATTACAATCTTCATAACGGTACTGCTTCTGACGGCGCTTCTGTGCGCCTGTACGGATACGGCTGCGGAAGAACCTGTACAGTGTCCGCTGCCGGCGTATTATGCCGCAGTGTCGGTGACCCCTGGATCGTCCCGGCAGTTCGAAGTGAACGACGTTCCTGTGCGGGTCACGGAATTCCGAGACGAGCTGCACGGGGACGCGGTGTTGGACGCCAGTTACTACGAGCTGGACAACGGCGATACCGTTTTCGCAGGTTCTCTGCGGTCGGAGACCGGCGGCGATGCCATCCCGGTTTTCGAGATTGTCTGCCGCAGCATGGAACTGCGCTTTTTCCGCGGCGGCGCGTGGCACAGGTCTTCGCAGAAGGGCATATACCGCTCCGGATGCCTGTTCCTCGACACGGACGAAGGCAGCTATATCATCTATCTGCCCCAGGGGTACGAACACATCGAAAACGGATGCATCCGGGTGCTCAAAGATGCAAAAGGGTGGATGGACGTCCGCAAAACGGCGGACGGCATGTGGAAGATCTCCCTGTACGCGATGCCTCCCGGAGAAAATGCCTCCTCTGATTTTTTCCTTTGCCGCACGGATGCCGCTGCGATCGACTGGGAAGACGACGAAGTACCGGCCCTCTGGCAGATCCTGACGAACGACGGCGCGTGGCGCATGCTGTACGATGGGTACTATTACGAATCAGCCGCCAATTACGAACCCTGGGGAGATGGCGTCTACGCCAACCGGCCTGCCTGCTATCTGGCCTGGGTCTATGCGCGCCATGCCGCGGAATGCCCCATCATGGATACGCTGAACTGCTTCGTACTGGACCGTATGATCCGCTGCCAGAACGAAGAAGGATACTGGCCCAGCAATTCCCGGAGCCGCTGGCTATACGCAAAGTACAGCGTAAACGCCGGCTATTACGATACGCGGTTCAACTCCGACCTGATGGAGACGCTGCTGACGGAATACCGCAGATCGTCCTGGCCGGAACTGGAGAACTGTATCGAGGCCTATTTCGATTTCTACCTGCAGTTCGCGGAACAGTACGGCTGGTCGCCGGAGAGCGGAGGCCTGTTCGTGCCGGATTATTACGAAACGGGCATGTGGCGTCCGCATACGTCGCTGAACCATCAGCTTGCGGAGATCTCCGTGCTGCTGAAGGGCGGCGCGCTGCTAAAGCGGAGCGATCTTACGGACCTCGGTCTGCAGATGCTTGCGGCGATCGAAGGGTCGGAAGAACACTGGATCCGCGAAGACGGCAACCTGGAATACGCGATCTATCCCGGCGGTGTCTACGGGGGCACGGATTATCCTTTCCTCACGTATAACGATCTGCACGATCTGCAGAAAACGCTGCGAAAGTGCGGACTTCTGCGCAGCAGCTGCCTGCAGCGTCTCATGGCCAGCAAGAAGGTCTGGATGGATGCACACGGCGTTACGGGGTACGTGCAGTAAAACCATGTGTCGCGAAAAGCGGAAACATGATAAAATAAATCATTAAGGAGCTTTTCATGCAAAGATTTTTCGACAGGCGTTCTCTCATCCTCATCCTGATCCTCGCTTACCTGGGGCCGATCCGCGCCCTGATGAACAACGGCACGGCGGGACTAAGCAACTGGATCGTCAGCACGCTCATTACGATACCCGGTATCATCATCGGCCTCTCGTTCCACGAGTATGCCCATGCGATGGTCGCCTATAAAAGCGGGGACGTGACCCCGAAGATCATGGGACGCTGCACGATAGAGCCCCAAGCCCACGTAGACCTGATGGGCATCCTGTCCCTGGTCTTCATCGGTTTTGGCTGGGGCAAGCCCGTCGTGGTAAACCCGCAGAATTTTAAAAACAGGCATAGAGATACGCTGCTCGTGGATGCTGCGGGGGTCACCATGAATCTGATCGTGGCATTCGTGTTCGGCCTGCTCCTGAAGATCCTGGTGACGGCGGTTCCGTCCATCCTGACGACCAGCTTCGGCCATACGATCTTCATGGTGTTCTACTACGTTATCATCATCAACGTGTCGCTCATGCTGTTCAACTTCCTGCCGGTGCCGCCGCTGGACGGTTTCGGCTTTCTTACGGAGCTGTTCCACCTGCAGAACACGCAGTTCTACAGCTTCGTGTACCGCAACAGCCTCGTCATCCTGCTGGTGCTCATCCTGTTCGACGTGCCGAGCATGCTGCTGTCGCGGCCTATTTACGCCATCGTCAGTTTTATTACGAATACCGTATTTCACATATTGTAGATTAGGAGATCTGAAAACATGACCAAGAAAACTGTAAAAGATTATACCGATTTTGCCGTGGAGAAAGCCTGCGAACTGCTGGCGATCAACAGCCCCAGCGGCTATACCGACGAGGCTGCGGACTGGCTCATCAAAGAGTTCAAAGAGCTGGGCTATAAGGCGAAGAAGACCGTCAAGGGCGGCGTAACGGTCGACCTGGGCGGTAAAAACGATAAGGACGGCCTGCTGATCATGGCGCACTTCGATACGCTGGGCGGCATGGTCCGCGAGATCAAGGAGAACGGCCGCCTGAAGATCACCGCCATCGGAGGTTTCCACGCGGAGACGGCCGAGACGGAATGCTGTGTCATCAAGACCAAGTTCTCCGGCGAATATGAGGGTACTTATCAGGTGGAGAACGCTTCCGCCCACGTCAACGACGATCTGGCAGCAGCCAAGAGAAACTTCAAGACCATGGAAGTCGTCATCGATGAAGACGTGGACTGCGTGGAGGACGTGCGCGCCTTGGGCATCCAGGCCGGTGACTTCGTTTTCTTCGACCCCCGCACCAAGGTGACGAAGAGCGGCTACATCAAGAGCCGTTTCCTGGACGATAAGCTGTGCTGCGGCATCTTCCTGGCCTTTGCGAAATACCTGAAGGAGAGCGGCAAGGAGCCCGAGCGGCATCTGTACATGCAGTTCACCTGCTTTGAGGAAGTGGGCCACGGTGCTGCGAGCTATTGCCCGAAGGGGGTCACCGAGATGCTGTCCGTCGACATGGGTTGCGTCGGCGAAGGCCTTACCTGCACCGAGCACATGGTCTCTATCTGCGCGAAGGACAGCTCCGGACCGTACAACTATGCGGTCGTAAAAGGGCTGGAAGAAGCGGCGATCCGCGCGAAGGCGGACTACGCGGTGGACATCTATCCCAGCTACAGCTCCGACGCATCTGTCGCGGTCTGCGCGGGATTCGACGTCCGTCACGGGGTCATCGGCCCGGGCGTCTACGCTTCCCACGGCTATGAGAGAAGCCACAAGGACGGCGTCTGCAACACGCTGCTCCTGCTCGACGAATACATCCAGTAACACGGGAGGGATCACAACATGGAATTTCAGACTTACAACATCGTAAATGAACGGCCGAGGACCATCCGGGCCCTGGCGCGTCAGGCGCTGCAGGGGAGATGGACGGAAGCCTTCGTCCTGCTGTTGGTGGTGACCGCCATCGAACAGGTGCCCGGTACGATCATCAACAGCATCGCAAGAGAAGGCAGCATTCTCGGCTTTATCGCCAGCATCTACTCGCTCCTCATCGCGGGCCCGCTGGCCATGGGCGTCGCCTATTACTTCATCAAGCTGTTCCGTCAGAGAAACGGCGGCCTGGACGATCTCAAATACGGCTTCGGCTATGCCCAGAAGGCCATCGTCCTGCACCTGAACATCATCATTCGCGTGTTCCTGTGGGCGCTGCTGTTCATCGTGCCCGGGATCATCGCCGGGATCCGATACAGCATGGCCAACTACATTCTGGCGGATGACCCCAGCAAGAGCCCGCAGCAGTGCCTCTTCGAGAGCTCCGCGATGATGCGCGGCAACAAGATGAATTATGTCGTCCTGATGATCAGCTTTATCGGCTGGCTCATCGTGGCGAGCATCCCCTCCGGCATCGTCGAATCCATTCTGGTAAGACCGGCGCAGGCGTTCCTGAATTCTACGGATCCGAACCAGTATTTTGCGGCGCTTTCCCAGGCGGCCAACCATCCGCTGGCGCTGCTGGCGTCCGTTCCGACGCTCATCGTAAATGCCTATATGAATACGGCGACGGCCTGCTTCTACGATCTGGCCAATGGCAATCTGTCCGTGGGCGGCTACGATTATGCCGCGGCGCAAGGCAGCGTGGAAGATCCGTTTACGGGGAAAGACGTAACGTTTACGGACGTTCCCACGGAAGTGACCCACGAGGATCTGCCGGAGACGTTCGAAGATCCGGAGCTGAAGGCTGCGGAAGACAAATATACCGGCGACGATAACATCTACGGCGAATAATGAAGAAACAAACCTTTCTTTACGAATATGTGGAGCTGCTGCGGGGTGAAGGCCTACTGGACGCGGAGCCGTCCAAGGACCTTCAGTTTGCCCCGGTACAGCAGCTCACCTTCGATTCCCGGGAGGCTGCGCCTGGCACGCTTTTCGTGTGCAAGGGCGAAGCGTTTAAGCCCGAGTATCTGGAGAAAGCCTTCGAGGCAGGGGCGTTCTGCTACGTGTCGGAGGTGCGCTACGCAGGGGATCATCCGGCGATCCTCGTGAGCGACATCCGGCGCGCCATGGCTTTGATGGCGGAACTGTTTTACGGAACGGAGGACCGCAGCTTTCCGCTGATCGGCCTGACCGGCACCAAGGGCAAATCCACGACGCTGTACTTTATCAAAAACGTTCTGGATACTTGGTACGAAAAGGATGGCAAGCGGGTCGGCTTTCTGTCCACCATCGATTCCTACGACGGTGTGAATGAATTCGAGTCGCACTTGACGACGCCGGAGGCGTTTACGCTGCACGAGCACTTCTGGCATGCGGAGGAAGCGGGCCTGCCTGCGTTCGTCATGGAAGTTTCGTCCCAGGGGCTGAAATACGACCGCACCTACGGCGTGGCATTCGACGCCGGCGCCTTCCTGAATTACGGGATCGATCACGTGGGCAAGGGGGAGCACACGGACGAAGAGGACTACATCTCTTCGAAGCTGCGCTTTTTCGGCCAGTGTAAAAACGTGTTCCTCAACCTGGATACAGACCGCTTAGACCGCATCTACGGCGCCGCAAAGGACGCGGGCTGCTTCATTCATACCTATTCCGCCAAGGGAAACCCCGACGCGGATTTCCGGGCAGAGGACGTGCGGCGGGAGAACGGCTACACGCTCTTTACGCTCAAGAACAGGGAAGGCGAGACGGTTTACGATTTCGCACTCAGCATCCCCGGCTCCTTCAATGTGGAGAACGCCATGGCTGCCATCTTATTGTGCCGCTGGCTGGGCGTGCCCCACGATGCGATCGCGGAAGGGCTGAAGGACGCCCGGGCCAAGGGCCGCATGGAAGTGTTCGAGAATAAGGAAAGAGAAGTCGTCGTCATCTCCGACTACGCTCACAACATCCTGAGCTTTGAGAAACTGTACGAAGCCGTGAAGGAGGATTACCCGGGCTGGCGCATCGAAGGCCTGTTCGGATGCCCCGGCGGCAAAGGTCTTTCCCGCAGGGAAGAACTGCCGAGGGCAGTCAGTAAATATGCGGACTTTGTGTGGGTCACCGAGGAAGACCCCGGCTTGGATGACGTATCGGCCATCTGCCGCACGCTTTCGGAAAATCTGGCAAAGCACGGGTGCCCCTGCCGCATCGTGGAGGACCGCACCGAAGCCATCGAAACGGCGATCCGGGCGGCGGCGCCGAAGACCGTCATCGTCATGACCGGCAAAGGCCGGGAAGAATATATGCACCGTGGGAACGCGTATGAACCCATAGCATCCGATTCCGCCCTGGCGGAAAAGTTCCTGACAGAGTAAGGAGGAGGAAAGATGAGCAGATTCAGCGTAATTGCGGGCCGGGGCGGTGAGAGCCGTCTGGTGGGCCGCTACGAGACCTTTGAGGACTGCTGCGCCGCAGCGGAAAGCATGCTGCGGCAGGGAAGCGGCTTGGGTTTTCACTTCAAGTGCAATATCCTGTGCGACGACAAGGAGTTCTTCTGGGTGAATTCCGACGCCATCGGCACCGGAGAACTGGTGGATCTTCTGGACGAGTGGGAACAGCTTGGTGATGAGCCGGGCTACGCCGGAGCGGACCGGGACGGCAAGCGCGCCTGGGTGCGCGAGGCGCTCAAGTCTGGACGGCTGGTGGCTACCGGCGAAGCTGTGGCGCTCATCCCGGAAGAATAAAAAACAAGACACTGGGGGGACAGGTACATCGTGCACAGCACAGCGGACCTGTCCCCCTGTATTTTTCAGTTATTGTTACGCAGTCTTGATTGAGAGAGATAGTTTATGGCTCAGAAAAAAGAAGTGATCGATCTTTATACGGCAGACCGCATCCCGACGGGTCAGACCATCCTGCGCGGCGACAAACCGCCGGCGGATCGGTATCGCCTGGTCGTGCATGTCTGCATCTTCAACAGCAAGGGCGAGATGCTGATCCAAAAGCGCAAAGACGATATCGTGCGGTGGCCGGGTTATTGGGATGTAAGCGTCGGCGGCCATGCGTCTTCCGGCGATACGAGCCAGGCCGCAGCCCGGCGCGAAACAAAAGAAGAACTCGGTCTTTCGATCGAGTTCGATGCGATCCGTCCTGTCCTGACGGTCCATTTTCCGGAAGGATTCGACGATTTCTATGTGCTGCCGATGGATGTGAAGGCCGGCGAACTGACCCTGCAGAAAGAGGAAGTCGCTGCCGTTCGCTGGGCGGGTCAGGCAGAGATCGAAGCCATGATAGACGACGGGAGCTTTATCCCTTATCAGAAAGGCCTGATCGATTATCTGTTTTTCTCCCGCAGCGGAAAAAGCACGTGGAATATCGGATGATCACATCTCGATCTTCTCGAATCTTCCCAGGTTGTAGGAGATCTCCTCGGGCGTGAGCTCGGGGAAACGTTCCAGATCGTAGGTGTGGCTTGCCGCGCCCAGTTTTTCGGCACGCATCTCCGTAAAGGCCTGCAGCATGGGGAGCGGTTCTCCGTCCACCAGCACGCCTTCTTCATCGTGCAGCCAGTTTCTGAGTTTGTATAGTTCTTCCGCGAAGTCCTCTCTGGCCTGCGCTTCGTCCAGATCCTCCGCCAGCAGCATCAGGCGCTGCTGCATGGCGTCAAGCGCCTCGGTGAGCCCGTCTGCCGGCACGCCGTCCGGCACCGCGTTCATCAGCTCGCCCACGTAGTTTTCCGCGAATTCGCCTGCGTTTTCCGCCCGGATCTCCGAGAGGGCGTGGCGGAACAGATCCCGGGAGATCTCTTCCTCTGTCTCCAGCAGGTCCGCCATCTGTTCGAAATATTCCAGATCCGCCGGGGTGTCGATCTCCAGCAGATCGTACAGTTCTTCTTTCGTCATGTCCTTTTTCTCCTGAAAGTCCTCAAACTGTTTAAAATTATACCATTGTGCGCTCTTTTATGGTATACTTATTTGGTTAATTTTGCCCGTGGAGGTCGGATACAATGGCAAGAGACAGAAAAAATACGCCCATAGAATACACCTGGAACGTGGAAGCGATGTACGAAATGGCTTCCGGCTGCGAAAAAGATCTGCAGAACTGCCTGCAGCTGGCGGAGAAGTTCAAGGAATACAAAGACAGCCTGGACAACGGTCCCAAGACGCTGCTGGCGGCGCTCCGGGATAGAGATCTCATCATCCGCAAACTGCGCAAAGCGTCGGAATATGCGTTCCTGCGCAAGTGCGAGGACAACAGAGTGCCGGAATTCCAGGCGCTGGCGGATAAGGCGGCCATGATCGGTGCCCGCGTGAGCGAGATCACCAGTTTCTTTACGCCGGAGCTGGCAGCTATCCCTGAGGATAAGCTCCGCAGCTGGATCGAAGCGGAGACCGGCCTTGCCGTTTATGCGCATTTTCTGGATGAGATCCAGCGCAACCGTCCTCACATCCTCTCTAAAGAGGAAGAAAAGCTGCTGGCGCAGTTGTCGGAGATCTCCGGCGTCATGGGCGATACCTTCGACATGCTGTCCGACGCCGACTTTAAATTCGGCACCATCTTAAACGAGAAGGGCGAAGAGACGGAAGTGACCCACGGCAGCTACATCGGGCTGGTGTCCTGCAAGGACCGCAGCGTCCGCAAAGAGGCCTACGAGCACATGTACGCCCAATACGAAGCGTACCGCAACACGGTGGCGAGCCTCTACACCTACAGCGTAAAGCAGGACGTCGCCATGGCCCGCATCCGGAATTTCGGTTCCGCGCTGGAGGCATCTGTTTTCGACGACAACGTCTCCGCGGACGTTTACAATAACCTGATCGACGTGGTCAACGCCCATCTGCCCGCCCTGCACCGCTATGTGGCGCTGCGCAAGAAGCTGCTGGGCCTGGACGATCTGGCCATGTACGATATCTACGTGCCCGTGCTGGATGAACCGGAGACGGACATCCCCTACGAGGAAGCGCAGAAGATCATCGACGAGGCGCTGGTACCTCTCGGAGAAGAATACCGCGGTATCGTAAAGCAGGCCTTTGCCAGCCGCTGGGCCGACGTCTACGAAAACGAAGGGAAGACGAGCGGCGCCTTTTCCGCAGGCTGCTACGACAGCATTCCCTATATTCTCCTGAATTACAACAACAAGCTGGACGATGTGTTTACGGTCATCCACGAGATGGGCCACTCCATGCAGACCTGGTATTCCAACCACAACCAGGAGCCGGTGAACGCGGATTATCCGATCTTTACGGCGGAAGTCGCCAGCACGGTGAACGAATCGCTGCTGTACCGCCACCTGATCGATCACGCGGACAGCGATCTGCGCAAGGCATATCTCATCAACCAGTATCTGGACGGCTTTAAGGGCACGCTGTTCCGCCAGACCCAGTTCGCAGAGTTCGAACGGGACGTCCACGCCATGGTGGAAGCCGGCGACATGCCGACCTGCGAATCCCTGTGCAAACTGTACGGCGACCTGAACGCGAAGTATTATGGACCCGACGTGAACTACGACGAGCATATCGCCATCGAGTGGGCCCGCATTCCGCATTTTTACGGCGCATTTTACGTGTATAAATACGCGACCGGCTATTCCGCAGCCACCGCGATCTCCAAGAAGATCCTGGAGGAAGGGCAGCCGGCAGCGGAAAACTATATCCAATTCCTGAGATCCGGCGGCTGCGACTATCCGCTCGAACTGCTCAAGCTCGCCGGCGTGGACATGAGCACCCCCGCTCCCATCGAAGCGGCGATGCAGACCTTTGAAGAACTGTTGGACGAGCTGGAAAGACTGATCGGTTAACATGAAGACTGTTTACGTATACCACTATGCCGGTTCGAAAGAGTCCGGTGCCGTGGCGGAACAACTGAAGGAAAAACTCAGGAACGCAGGGTTTACCGTCGCAGAGGAATTCGGCCCTTCGGTGGAATTCGCCTGTGTCGTCGGCGGAGACGGTACGTTTATGCACGGCCTGCGCGAATGCGGCTTTCCCGACATCCCCTTTGTGGGGGTCAACACCGGCCACCTGGGCTTTTTCCAGGAGTTCCAGCCCGACAGCTTGGATCAGCTGGTAGATCTCATCCGCACCGGAGACTACCGGGTGCAGCGCCACAGCCTGCTGCAGGCGTCGGTGCGCACCGAAGCCGGCAAGACCTACGATTTCAAGGGACTCACGGATGTCATTTTCCGGGGCAGCATCTCGAAGGTGACCCATCTGAATCTCGCCATCGGCGACAACTTTATCGAGAAGTTCTCCGGCGACGGCATCCTGATCGCATCATCCGCCGGCAGTACCGCCTATAACTATTCCCTGGGCGGCAGCCTGGTCGATCCCCGGGTGGATCTGCTGCAGATCACGCCCATGGCGCCCATGAACACGACGGTCTACCGCAGCTTTACCAGCAGCCTGCTGGTGCCTCCGGGGCTGGACATCCATATCTTCCCGGACCGCAACTATAAGGACAGCGGCTACCTGATCGTAGACGGCGAGGAGTACTTCTTCGAACACGTAGAAGATATCTCCGTAGATCTCTCCAAAGACGAGATCCAGTTGGTGCGCCTGTCGGATTACGACTTCTGGGGCAAGGTCATGTCCAAGTTCCTCTAGACCATGGCGAACGACATCACCTACCGGTTAACGGAGGCCGACGAAGGCCTCTACGTAAAGGAAGTGCTGCAGCGCCGCTTTTCGCTCTCCTCGCGTCTGATGCGCAAGATCAAGATCTCAGGACAGATCGCGCTGGACGGACAGAAGGCACGGCTTCGGGACAAAGGACGCCCCGGGCAGATGCTTACGGTATCGTTCCCGAAGGAAAGCAGTTACTTTGACCCCGAGAACATCCCACTGGACGTGGTCTACGAGGACGACGACCTGCTCGTCGTAAACAAGCAGCCGTTCCTCGTGGTGCATCCCACGAAGAATTACCAGAACGGTACGCTGGCCAACGCGCTGGCCTACCGTCTGCAGGAGCGGGGCGAATCCTGGAAGATCCGCTTCATCAACCGGCTGGACCGCGATACGTCGGGTCTGGTGCTGGTGGCCAAGAACGGGCACGCCCAGGACGCGGTGAGCGCCCAGATGGAGCAGGGGACCACGGAAAAGAAATACCTGGCGCTGGTGCACGGCCTGTTCGAAGAAACAGAAGGCCGCATCGATGCGCCGATCGATAAGGATCCGGACCATAAGGCACGCCGCATGGTGCGCGAAGACGGCTACCCGTCGGTGACCCTCTACAAGGTCCTGGACAGCTGGAACGTGCCGGATCTCGGCCCGGACTTCGCGCCTTGGCAGGGCGCAAAGCGCATCGACGGCTACAGTCTGGTGGAACTTACACTGCTGACGGGCCGCACCCATCAGATCCGGGTGCATCTGACGCATCTCGGACACCCGATCGCAGGGGATGAGCTTTACGGACAGCTGTACGGCTACGAAGCGGGGACGGACATCCTGAACCGCCAGGCGCTGCACGCTTACAGCCTGCGGCTGAAACAGCCTCTGACGGGCGAATCCATACACTTGCAAACACCGATGCCGGACGACATCCAGTCCTGCATCGAAAGGATAGAAACTCTTGGAACGGAAAACAGAACTCTCAACGGTTAAGATCGCCCTCATCTACGTGGGAAGCATGATAGGTGCGGGCTTTGCATCAGGAAAAGAAGCGTGGCAGTTTTTCGGCGTGTTCGGTAAACTCGGATTTGCCGGTGTGCTGGTCTCGACGCTCTTATATACGGGGCTCGGATACATCACGACGTCCATCGCCCATAAAAAACGGACCGCGGATCTTTCGGAGCTGGTAAGCCCCATCCGCAGCAAAGGGATCAACACCTTTATCGGCACGATGATGTGCATCTTCCTGCTGGTGGCGTATATTGCCCTCACAGCGGCGGGCGGCGCGCTCCTGGAAAGCAAGGTGGGTCTGCCGTCACAACTTGGCAGTTTGGTCTTCTGCACCGCCTGCATCCTGACGGCGCTGGGCGGCTTTCAGAGCGTAGCCTCCAAGCTGGGCCGGATCTCTCCGGTGCTGCTGTGCGTCACGCTGGTGCTCGGGGTATACCTGATCGGCACGCACTGGTCCGCGATCGCAGCCATCGAGCCGCACCAGGCCAGCAAAGTTGCGAGCCATTGGCTTCCGACGGCGGTCGCTTACGTGGGATATAACGGAACGGCGGCTCTGCCGGTGCTCGGACAATGCGCGATGCATTCGGATTCCCAGAAGAGGACGGTCAACGGTGCGACGCTGGGCGGGGTCATCCTGGGGCTGTGCTGCCTCATCCTGTTCCTGGCGACATCCACGGATCCTGCGCTGAGTGCGAACAGCAGCTTTCCCATGATGGATCTGTGCGCCCGCGTGTTCCCGGCTCTGGGCATCGTCTATGCCATCATGCTGCTGCTGGCGATCTTTATGGCCCAGACCTCCGTATTCTACGGGTTTACGACGAAACTGGGGGAGAGAAAGCATAAAAACCTCATCATCTGGGTGGTCGGCCTTGCCGGCTACGGGCTGTCCCTGTACGGATTCTCCAACATGGTGGCCAATGTCTATCCGATCGTTGGCTACATGAGCCTCGCGTTCTTCGGCCTGGAGATCGTCAACTATATCAAGGCAAGAAAATTATAATTTTTTAACATACAGAGAGGATAACCATGGAAAACAATCTCGCTAAAAACTACAAGCCAAAGGATTTCGAAGACCGCATCTATGCGATGTGGGAGGAGAACGGCGCCTTTGTTCCGGATGAAAACGCGCCTAAGGATCCTTACACCGTCATGATGCCGCCGCCCAACATCACGGGACAGCTGCACATGGGTCACGCCCTGGACCAGTCCCTGCAGGACGTCCTCATCCGCTATAAGAGGATGCAGGGCCACAAGACGCTGTGGCTGCCGGGTACGGACCACGCCTCCATCGCCACGGAAGTCAAAGTCGTGGACAAACTGAGAGAAGAAGAGGGCAAGACCAAGGAAGAGATCGGCCGCGAGGCCTTCCTGGAGAGAGCCTGGGCATGGAAGAAGCAGTACGGAGGCCGCATCAACGAGCAGATCCGCCGTCTGGGCTCTTCCTGCGACTGGAACCGGGAACGGTTTACCATGGACGAAGGCTGCAACAAGGCCGTAAAGGAACATTTCATCAACCTGTACAACAAGGGGCTCATCTATAAGGGCGCGCGCCTCATCAACTGGTGCCCGGTCTGCGGTTCCGCCCTGTCCGACATCGAAGTCGAACACGTGGACCGCAACGGCAGCTACTGGTACTTCCGCTATCCCGGCGCGGACGGCAGCGAAGGCATCGTCGTCGCGACGTCCCGTCCCGAGACCATGTTCGCGGATACCGCAGTAGCCGTTCATCCCTCCGATGAGCGCTACAAGGATATGGTGGGCAAGAAGGTCATCCTGCCTCTCGTAGGCAGAGAGATCCCCGTCATCGCGGACGAATATCCCGATCCGGAAAAAGGTACCGGCGCCGTTAAGATCACGCCGTCCGCGGACCCCAACGACTTCGAAGTCGGTCTGCGCCACGGTCTGGAAATGATCGAATGCATCGACGAAAAAGCGAAGATGACCGCTGCAGCCGGCAAATACGAGGGCATGGACCGCTACGAGTGCCGCAAGGCCTGGGTCGCCGACCTGGAGGCTGCAGGATACCTCGTCAAGGTGGAAAAGATGGTCATCCCCGCAGGGGAATGCTACCGCTGCCATACCGTCGTGGAACCGCGCATCTCCGAGCAGTGGTTCGTCAAAATGAAGCCGCTGGCGGAACCCGCCATCGAAGCGGTCCGCACCGGCAAGACCAAGTTCGTGCCCGAGCGGTTCGATAAGACTTATTATCACTGGATGGAAGACATCAAGGACTGGTGCATCTCCCGTCAGCTGTGGTGGGGTCACCGGATCCCGGCCTATTACTGCGAAAAGTGCGGCGAGATGGTCGTGGCCAAGGAAGAACCCTCTGTCTGCCCGAAGTGCGGCGGCACGCATTTCCATCAGGATGAAGACGTGCTGGATACCTGGTTCTCCTCCGCGCTGTGGCCGTTCTCCACGCTGGGCTGGCCCGAAAATACGGAAGATCTGAAGAAGTTCTATCCTACCAGCACCCTGGTGACCGGCTACGACATCATCTTCTTCTGGGTCGCGAGAATGATCTTCTCCGGCGTGGAAGTCATGAAGGAGACGCCCTTCGAATACGTGCTCATCCATGGTCTGGTGCGCGACGCCCAGGGCCGCAAGATGTCCAAGTCTTTAGGCAACGGCATCGATCCGCTCGAGGTGATCGACACCTACGGCGCCGACGCGCTGCGGTTTATGCTGCTGTCTGGCATCTCCCCGGGAAGCGACATCCGCTACCAGGTGGAGAAGGTGGAAGGCGCCAGAAACTTCGCCAATAAGCTCTGGAATGCCAGCCGCTTCGCCATTATGAACATCAAGGACGAAGAAGGAAACTTCCTGCCCATCGCTTCTGAAGAAGATGCCAAGCTGCAGGCGGAGGATAGATGGATCCTGCAGACCATCAACGACGCGCTGCCTGAGATCAACCAGAACATGGAGCGCTTCGAGTTCGCGCTGGCTGCCCAGAAGATCTACGAGCTCATCTGGGGCGAGTTCTGCGACTGGTACATCGAACTCATCAAACCCAGACTGTACGGCGAAGACGAAGCGGATAAGGCCAGCGCCCGCTGCTGCCTCGTCAAGTGCCTCAAGAGCCTGCTCAAGCTGCTGCACCCGTTCATGCCGTTCATCACGGAAGAGATCTGGAGCTTCCTGCCCAAGGATGCAGACGCAAAGCAGTTCCTGATGCTGGAAGGCTGGCCAGAATATGATGCTTCCATGAACTACGCCGAAGACAAGGCTGTCCTGAACCTGTCCATGGACATCATCCGCGCCATCCGCGGCATCCGCCACGAAGCGGAAGCGCTGCCCTCCAGAAAGCTGCATGCGGTCATCCTGGCGGAAGCCGATCAGGAAAAGCTGGCCAAGGCCGGTGAACGCTACATCAAGACCCTGGGCAACCTGGAAGGTCTGGACTTCGTCGCTTCCGAGGAAGCGCTGCCCGAAGAGACCATGTCCGCGGCGCTGCCCGGTCTGGAAGTTTACGTACCGCTGGACGATCTGATGGATTATGAAGCGGAGTATGCACGTCTGACGAAGGAGAAGGAGAGACTCATGAAGGAAGTTGCGCGGGTCACCAACCAGCTGGCCAACGAGAAGTTCGTCTCCAGAGCGCCTGCTCACGTCATTCAGGCGGAGCGCGACAAGCTGGCAGGCTACCAGGATATGCTGGAAAAGACGCTGGCGAGAATTCCCGTCGTGGAGAAGAAACTGAACAAATAGCGATAACGAGGACCGTCTTCGGGCGGTCCTTTTTTGCAGGAAGAGGAAAACAGCAATGATCGCAGATCTGAAAAAATACGATCAGAAGTACGTTCTGATCAAGGATATCTATGGGGAGACTCATATCGGTCTTGCGCGCTATGAAAACGCCGACTTTTTGGAGTGCGAATGGGGCGGCGAAGGAGATGGTCTGTTTATCGAGGACTTCCTGATCTACAACGATCAGATCGCTTCCATCGAAGAGACGGTCGTGCACGGCACGGCGGAGTTATGGACGGAGCAGCTCATCCTGCGCAAAGCCCGTCCGGAGGATGCAGAGGAACTGCATCACTATCTGGGACGGGATCCGGAATTCTCGCGCTATTCCGGATGGAACCCGTACGCGACCCTGGAAATGGCACAGGAGGCGGTGCGCAGGTTTATCGAAGGCTATGGGGAAGAACATTTCTATTCCTGGATCATGGATGTCGATGATGTCGTGGTGGGAACGGTCGGCGCCTACGACTATCAAGACGGCCGGATCGAGGTGGGTGTAAGCGTCGTAAAGGGCTGGCGGGGCCGTGGTTTTGCGACCGAGGCGCTGCGTAAGGTGCTGGTCTACCTGACGGAAAACGAAGGCATCCCCTGTGTAACGGCCTGGTGCGCGGCAGACAATACAGGATCGCGCCGTGCGATGGAAAAGGCCGGCATGCAGCTCGTCCGGACGGAAAAGGGCGGTCTCTCCGCCGGCGGGAATGTGTACGACAAACTGATCTACGAATACCGGCTGGGTTGACCCAGCCACGGGACGCAGGAGGACACGCTCCTGCGTCTCTTTTATTTTGACCCGCTCTATGCTATAATATAGTGATTTTCTATGTACATTTTTACGAAAGGAATTGACCATGAAAATAGCAGTGGATGCCATGGGCGGCGATAACGCACCTGGCGCGATCATCGAAGGATGCGTTAGCGCGCTGTCCGAAATGGATGCGGAGATCCTCCTGGTGGGGAAAGAGCCTGTCGTCCGGGCAGAACTGGAGAAATATAAAGGCATGTACGATGAGGATCGCATTCAGATCGTGCATGCGGAAGAAGTGATAGAGAACGAGGACAGCCCGGTAAAGGCGGTCCGCACCAAGAAGGATTCCTCGTTGGTGATGGCTGTGGATATGGTGAAGGACGGCACGGCGAACGCCATGATGTCCGCCGGCAACACCGGCGCCCTGATGACGGCAGCGCTGCTGCGTCTCGGCCGCATCAAGGGCATCGAACGTCCTGCCATCGTCTCCGCTTTCCCGAAATTGGGCAAGAAAGGAGAATTCGTTCTGCTGGCCGACACCGGCGCCAACGCGGAATGCACGGCGAAGAACCTGCTGAGTTTCGCCTATATGGGAAGCATCTACCGCCATCACGCTTTCGGTACAGAAGACCCGAAGATCGGCCTCATCAATATCGGGGAAGAAGAGACGAAAGGCACGCCCATGCTGAAAGAGGCCTATCAGATGCTGAAGGCCAGCGACCTGAACTTCATCGGCAACGTCGAGGGCCGGGAGATTCCCCGGACCGAGGCGGATGTTCTGGTCTGCGACGGCTTTACGGGCAACATCGTCTTAAAGCTGACGGAGGGAACGGCCTGGAACGTATTCAAGGCTGTTAAGGAGAAGATCACGGAAGGCGTCAAGGCCAAGATGGGTGCGCTGCTCCTGAAGAAGAAACTGTACAGCCTGAAGGAAGAATTCGATTATTCTTCCTACGGCGGCGCTCCGATCTTAGGGGTCAAAGGCATGGTCTTCAAAATGCACGGCAGTTCCTCCGCTGTTGCGGTGCAGAACGCCATTGTAAAAGCTGCAACCGTCTGCAAGCGCGACGTCATCGGCGAGATCGAGAGCAGTATGGAGAGGTACCGGGAGAATGTCTCTGAATAAACTGGAACAGATCATCGGATACGAGTTCCAAAACAAAGAACTGCTGCAGCGGGCCGTCACCCACAGCTCCTATGCCAACGAACGGCTCGGCAGTCCCAGCGAGGGCAACGAACGCCTGGAATTTCTGGGAGACGCTGTGCTGGGCGCCTGCGTCGGCCTGCAGCTGTACCGGAGGTATCAGGACAAGGAAGAGGGCTTTCTGACGAAGATGCGGGCTTCCATCGTCTGCGAACGTTCCCTGGGGACTGCCGGCAGAAAACTTGGCATCAACAGATTTCTGTTGCTGAGCCGCGGCGAAGAGAGCGGCGGCGGCAGAGACCGCATCTCCATCATCGCGGACTGCATGGAGGCGATCATCGGCGCCGCCTATCTGGACGGGGGGTTCGATGCGGCCAATACGGTCGTCAGGACCTGCCTTACCGAAACGGCGCAGCTCTGCGAATGCGGACAGCTTCCGAAGGACGCCAAGACGACGCTGCAGGAAGTGCTGAGCCACAGGACTGCGGAGGAGGGCGCGCCCCAGATCCATTACGAGATCTTGTCCGAGAGCGGTCCGGACCACGCCAAAACGTTTACGGCTGCCGTATATGCCTACGGAAAACTGATGGGTGAGGGCAGCGGAAAGAGCAAAAAAGAGGCGGAACAGCACGCAGCAGCCGTGGCGCTGAACGCCATTCAGACCAAGGGGTAGTTATGTACTTCAAACGCATGGAACTCAATGGATTCAAATCCTTTGCAGATCCGGTCACAATAGAATTCACCGAGGGAATGACCTGCATCGTCGGCCCGAACGGATCCGGAAAATCCAATATTTCCGATGCCATCCGGTGGGTGCTGGGCGAGCAGAGCCCGAAAATGCTGCGCGGCGGCAAGATGGAAGAGGTCATCTTCGCCGGCACGCAGAGCCGCAAGCCCAAGGGCCTTGCGGAGGTGACCCTCGTCATCGACAATTCCGATCATACGCTGCCCATCGACTATACGGAAGTCGGCATCACGCGGCGCATGTACCGCAGCGGTGAGAGCGAATATATGATCAACCGGACGCCCTGCCGTCTGCGCGACATCCGGGAACTCATCATGGATACGGGCATCGGCGTGGAAGGGTATTCCATCATCGGCCAGGGCAAGATTGCGGACATCATCAGCAACAAGATGGACAGCCGCCGCGAGATCTTCGAAGAAGCGGCCGGTATCGTAAAATACCGCAACCGCAAAGCGGAGACAGAACGCAAGCTGGAGAGCGCATCGCAGAATCTCGCACGGGTGAACGACATCGCCTCCGAGATCGAAGGCCGTATCGACGGCTTAAAGCGGGATTCCGAAAAGGCGCAGGAATATCTGCAGATCCGGGACAGATACAAGGACGTCGAGATCAATATCATCCTGAAGAACATCGATGCGGCGGACGGTAAAACGGAAGCTGTCCGCACGGAGATGGAGGAACTGGACAAGATCCTGGACGAGGACCGCACCAGACGGGAGACCGTGGAAAACGAGCTCCGCGCGATGCGCGCCGCCAGCGCCGAAACAGAGCTGAAGCTGGACGACCTGCGCCGGCAGATCGGCCGTGTGACGGAGGAGATCCACTTCATCGAGAGCCGGGAAGGCCTCAATAACGAGCGTTACGCCGCATTGGAACGCGACCGCGTGCGCCTGGAGGGCGAACGGAGCGAGACGATCGAAAAGATAGAACGGGAGACCGCCAATCTGCAGGAGATGCAGCAGACGAAGGCTGCCGTTTCCGGAGAGGAAGCTGCCGCCCGGAAGAAGGCGGAGGAAGCCGAAGCTGCCGCAGAGAGCGTGCAGAAGCAGCTGACCGCCAAAGAAGCGGAACTGGAGGAGGCGAAAGCGTCCATCCTGGAGCTGACCGCAGCCATCAGCGCCGCAGGAGCGGAAGTCTCCAGCATGGAGAACCTGAAGCAGACGCTGCAGAGAAGACTGCAGAGGCTGCAGGAAGATGGGGAGACCGCGGAGAGCGACGGACTGGCATCCCGCCTGGAACAGGCGGAGGAAGACCTGCAGGAAGCGAAGGATTCCAAGGCGCGTCTGCAGAAAGACCTGCAGGAAGCTTCGGAAAAACGGGCGTCTCTGGATAAGGAACTGGCGGCGTCGGCTGCTGCGATCGAAGAGATCCGCGTAAAAGCCGGCGAACTCGCTGCAAGACATAAGCTTCTGGAGGAGCTTGAACGCTCCTACGAGGGATATAACGGCGCCGTGCGCTTTATGATGCAGGAGGGCGTATCCGGCATCGTCGGCACGGTGGGCGAACTGCTGTCCGTCCCCAAGGGCTGGGAAGTCGCCGTGGAGACCGCGCTGGGCGGCAATGTGCAGAACATCATCTGCGACAGCGACGCATCCGCAAAAAAGGCCATCGAACGGCTGAAGGCGAAGAAGGCCGGACGTCTCACGTTCCTGCCGGCAGACAGCATCAAGGCGGGAAAACCTGCGGATCTGTCCGCCATCCAGGGCATGGACGGCTTCCTGGGACTGGCTTCTGAACGGGTCACCTGCCGGGGCGGATACGAGAACATCGTGGAGTACCTGCTGGGCAAGGTCGTCGTGTGCCGGGATCTGGACAGCGCGTTAAAATTGTCCAAGAAGGGCGGCACGCTCCGTTATGTGACCCTGGAAGGCGAACACATCAATCCGGCCGGCGCCATTACCGGCGGATCTTTTAAGAACAATACCGCCAACATCATCTCGCGGAAAGCCGAAAAAGAGGAACTGGAGAAGCAGATCCGGCAGAGCGCCAAAGATCTGCAGAACGCGCAGGAAGAAAGAGATGCCTGCCGTCAAAGACTTTCCGGATGCCTGCAGGACGTTCAGGAACTGCAGATGGGTATCGCCGCGGCAGACCGTACGGTCGCCGTCCTGGAAAAGGAGGCGCAGCAGCTGAAACTGCAGCGCGAAGACGCCAGAGACGCAGCCGGCAGACGGTTGGCGGAACAGGCGGATCTGGAGAAGGAGATCGCGGAAGCGGATCGCAATATCGCAGTGCTGCGTGGCAGATCCTCCGAGCAGGAATCCTCCAGAAGCGAGGCGCAGAAAGCGGCAGACCGTCTGGCAGAAGAAGCCGAACAGGTCCGCAGTCTCTTCGAAGAGGCACAGGCCGCCAACACGGCAGCCCGCATGGAGGAAAACGCTGCCGCCGTAAAGCTCCAGGGCGCGCAGGATCTGGAAGACAGAGTGCGCACATCTCTGGCGGAGCTGCAGGCGCTGCAGCACAGTAAAGAGCAGGCGCTTGCGGATATCGGCGAGCAGAAGCGCGAGATCGAATCCTTTGCGGAAGAGGCAAAAGCCGGCCTAAAGGAAAAACAGGACAGCCGCAGCGAATTGGAAGCGAAGGAAACGGAGCTCTCCGCCCGCCGCAGAGACGATCAGGCGAAGGCGGACACGCTCGAGGAAGACCGCATCCGCTGCGACAGCGTGCTGTACGAGCACCAGGTGAGCAAGCACGACGCTGAGGTGCGCCTTGCCCGCTTCGACGCCCAGACCGAATCCCTGAAGGAAAAACTCTGGGAGGAGTTCGAGATGTCCTACGCGCAGGCGAAGGACTTCGCGGATCCGGACTTCGTAATGTCCCGCGGCATGAAGGAATCCCGGGAATACAAGGAAAGACTGCGGGCGCTGGGCGACGTGAACATCGGCGCCATCGAGGAATACAAGGCGGTGAGCGAGCGCTACGCCTTCCTGACGGCCCAGAGGGACGACCTCAACCAGGCCATCGACGAGCTGAATGCCGTCATCCGCGACATCGATGCCACCATCAAAGCCCGCTTTAAGGAAAGCTTCGACGCGGTGGTCGAGAATTTCGAGGCGACGTTTACGGAGCTGTTCAAGGGCGGTCACGCACGGCTTACGCTGGATGACCCGAACGACCCGCTGGAATCCGCCATCGAGATCGAGGCGCAGCCGCCCGGCAAGAAACTGCAGAACATGAACCTGCTGTCCGGCGGCGAGAAGACCATGACGGCCATCGCCCTCATGTTCGCGGTGCTGAAGGCGAAACCCACGCCGTTCTGCATCCTGGACGAGGTGGAAGCCGCGCTGGACGAGACGAATATCGACAGTTTCGCCCGTTATCTGAGAAAGTTTACCGAAACCCAATTTGCGTTGATCACACATCAGAAGGCAACGATGGAATACGCCGACGTGCTGTACGGCGTTACGATGCCCGAGCAGGGCATCACCCGCGTGCTCTCTCTGAAGTTAGGAGACCGTTTTGATATCGATTAAGAAAAAATCCTTTTTCGGCCGCATGACCGAGCGCATCGAGGACGTACTGCTGATGCGTCCCAAACCCGACGAAGAGATGCTGGAGGAACTGGAAGATGTCCTGATCTCCTCCGACATCGGCATGGATACGACGGTAAAGATCATCGAATCCCTGCGCGACAGCATACGGCACGACCGTCTGCGCGACGCGGAGGCGGTGCGCACCCAGATCAAGGAGATCGTGGGGAAGATGCTGGACAAGGGCGAACGCCTGCAGCTGTGCCAGGAGACACCGCTGTTCATCATGATGATCGGGGTCAACGGCGTCGGTAAGACGACGTCCATCGCGAAACTGGCCCACATGCTCAAAAACGAAGGGAAATCCGTGCTCCTCGTGGCCGCGGATACATTCCGCGCCGCGGCGTCGGAACAGCTGACGATCTGGAGCGAACGGGTCGGCGTGCCCATCATCAAGCATAAGGAAGGCGCAGATCCTTCCGCCGTCATCTTCGACGGCTGCAACGCGGCGAAGGCCAGAGGGGTGGATGTGGTCATCTGCGACACCGCAGGCAGACTGCAGAACAAGAAGAACCTCATGGCGGAGCTTGCGAAGATGAACAAGGTCATCGACCGGGAATTCGAAGGGGCTGCCAGGGAAACACTGCTGGTGGTGGATGCCACCACGGGGAAAAACGCGGTGTCCCAGGCGAGAGAATTCAACGAAGTAGCCGAACTCACCGGCATCATCCTCACGAAACTGGAGGGCACGGCAAAGGGCGGCATCGTAGTGACGATCGCGGACGAGCTGGACTTGCCCGTGAAGTATATAGGGTTGGGAGAGGGCATGGATGACTTAAAGCCGTTCGACCCGCAGAGTTTTGCAGAAGACATTTTCGAGGGGTAAAAAAGCATGGATGAAAATTTAGGCAGACAGCACGAAGATGAAGTGCTGCAGGCCTTCGACCGCCTGGGGGGCGAATTCCTCGCCGCGGCGGAAGAAGCCGAAGAGCCGGTGTTTTCTGTCCAGGACGAAGGAGGCGCAGCGGCTGCCTACGAGATGCAGGCGGCTTCGGAGCCTTTAGTAGGACGTTCTGCCAGAAATAAAAAAAGCGGCAGAGTGGCGAAGGAGCCGGTAAAGAAGGAAACGAAAAAGCCGGAAAAGAAGGCTCCTGAGAAGAAAAAGCCGGAAAAGAAGAAGAAAAAGAAGAAGGCAGGGAAGATCATTCTCGGCATCCTGCTTACGCTGCTTGGCCTTGGCATCATCGCGGCAGGCGTAGCGGGATATTACGTGATGGGCATCATCAAGGAAGCGCCGGAGATCAATCCGGACAACCTGTACGACCTGCTCTCCGAGAATTCCACGGTGTTCGATGCGGACGGAAACGTGCTGGACAATCTGTATTCCGGCGATTCGCTGCGCTCCAACCTGGAGTACAAGGATATCCCGAAGGACATGATCAACGCCTTCGTCTCCATCGAAGACAAGACGTTCTGGGAACACCACGGATTCAACGTCATCCGTATCATCGGCGCCATCCGCGACGCCCTGAAGTACGACACGAAGATCTCCGGTACGTCCACCATTACGCAGCAACTGGCCAGAAACCTGTATCTGCCGGACGTAAAGAGCGTCCGCTCCATGAACCGTAAGATCATCGAGCGGACGCTCTTTACGTCCGGCAGATACAGGTTTCTGGCCA
>CACYFF010000021.1 GCA_902773665.1 uncultured Eubacteriales bacterium
TCGAAGGTCCAGAGCAACCTCATCTATGGGATCAACGCCAATGAACAGAACCGCATAGACCTTCGCAATGTGACAACGACGGACGTAAGCGATATTCTCGGCGTACCGGATCTGACCGCAAGAAGCCGCACCGTTCAGGTGGAAGCTGGCGGAAAGTTGATGGACGGCATCATCATGGAAGAAGCGGATGGCCTGGATATCGACAGGGTCATGCCGGGCGATCCGGTCGCGACGATACCGGAGGATAAGATCCCTTCGACCTTCAACACGAAGGAGGGTATTGCCAGCGTAGCGGATCTGCAGATCCTGGACTATGTGTGCCTGAACGTGGATCGCAATCCCAACAACATGTTCTACCGCTTCGACGGTCTGGGTACGGATGATCCGAAATTCCTCGGCGTACAGGCGATCGACAATGACTTTTCCTTCGGCACGCTGGTGCCCGCTCCGAATGAGAACACCAAAGCGCTGCCTTCTCTCAATAATCTTCAGATCATTACCGAAGATATGGCAAAGAGGGTGAACGATCCCAAATCGGCGGAAGCCCTCGAACAGAAGATGCGCAAGAGCGGCCGGTCGGATGATGAGATCACCGCCGCGAAGACAAGGCTGAACAACATCAAGGAGGCTGTGAACAACGGGCGGATCAGGGTCGTAAAGAAGGATGACCTGGGCAAGGAACCGTATACCTTTGAACAGTTGTCCCAGGAACCAAACTACTTCCTCTCCGTGCAGGAAAACTTCATCGGCAAGATGAAGAATATGTCGAGGGATTATCATGCTCTGCCGGAGAACCAGCGCCCGCAGCCGGAGCCGAAAGAAACGTTGAAATTCGGGCAGTCCGTCAAGGTCGATGAACTCGGCTCGGGACTGAAGGACAACAAAGAGTTCGAAAAACTCAGCAAAGAAGCTGAGAAACAGTTCCTGGACAGCATTGCGGAAACTGCGAAGCAGGCGCCGGCCCCGGTGGTCAAGAGCGAGAAAGACATGATGCTGGCACTCGTCCGCGAGTCGAAAGAGATGCATGATCAGCTTGACGCAGCAGACCCCTGGAATCACAGGACTTCCGCTAAGTACAAGAATATCAAGAACGCCTGCAAGGATCTTGGCAGACTCGCCAAGAAGATGGCCAAGAAACTGCGCGGGCCGAACGATACGCTCAGCCTGAAGGACCGCCACAAGATCGTGACGCAGCTCAACAAGATCCGCGATTGCTCGGCGGAATACGACGCCAAGAAAGAAGCGGAACGTCAGCGCGGGCAGGAACCTTCGACAGTCGGAAAAGCACGTCTGCAGAAGTCTTTGTTCGTAAGAGACCGCTCGAAGGTGATGCGCCGCACGTACCACAAGACGCTGGCGCAGTCCATGTCCAAAGAGAGCGCACTGTCCTATGCGCACGACATGGTGAAGGCAAATCAGCTCAAGGCGGCGGAACAGACCGGCGATGAGCTGAAGAATAGCCTGGCGGAGATGCTCTACTACAAGGCGCTTACAAAGATGGATTACGGCAGCAAGAGGGGCAAGGCCTTGAAGAACGCCGTAGATCCGGACATCGCGCAGACCAACCGGGATCTGATCATGAACACCCGCGCCTTCAAGCGCATGTGCGAAATGCCGGAGAAGGAACTGAAAGAGCTTGCAACGAAGAAGGACGGCGACGGCCTGTTAAATACCTTCGTCAGTGAGACCGTCAAGGAAATGCGGAGCGAGAAAGTGAAAGAGAATCGCCAGCAGGAACTGGACAAGGTCAAGCAAAAGAACGAACAGGTAAAGGAAGGTCCGCAGGGCCCGGTGGCCTAACGGCCCCAACAAATAAATGATACAAAGCACCAACAGGAAAAAGCCTGTTGGTGCTCAGACTGAAGACAAAGGGTCACAGAAATGTGGCCCTTTGTCTTCAGTCTGACCGGACCCTTGAGGTCCGGTTTTGTTTTGTCATAAATAGATAAATCCGGTTGATACATGCTGCTTTGCAGCGGTATTATGAGTAATAGTGAACGTAGGAAAGAAACATTACGATCTGCGTCTGAAAGAGGAGACTAGTCTATGATTTACAAATCATACCTGCATAAGGTGCAGTATTACGAGACGGATATGATGGGAGTCGTGCACCATTCCAATTATGTGCGTTGGATGGAAGAAGCCCGGATCGATTTTATGGAGCAATTGGGCTTTCCCTATGCAAAAATGGAGGCTGCCGGCGTTTTTTCTCCGGTCACAAAAGTCGCTTGCGAATACAAACATCCGAGCCGTTTTGGGGATGAGATCTCCATCGAAGTCTGCGTCGAATCGTTCCGCGCCGCATCGCTTGCGATCCGCTACGAGATGAAAACTGCAAGCGGTGAACTGGTGTGCGAAGGGTTGTCCGAACACGTTTTCTTAAACAGGGAAGGCCATATCGTACGGCTGCGCAAAGAAATGCCGGCGTTCTGCGAAGCGCTGCAGCAGATCGTAGACGGATGCTCTGACCCGGTCACGGTGTGATAGAATGAAGACAAGAATAGTTCGTTCTAAAGGTGTTTTTACCGGAAAGGATATAACATGAAAGACTTAACGATCACAAGCAAAATCGTCAGCGAGCACGATGCATACAAGCCGTACCATGGACTTACGATGCCCATCATTACCGGGGTCACCTATACCTTCGACGACACCGATGACGGCCGCGAAAAGCATCTGGCATTTGGCGGAGAAACCGGCCCTGAAAAAGAAGGGTACATCTATTCCCGCTGCGCAAGCCCCACTGTCGTGGAACTGGAAAAGCGCATCGCGATCCTGGAGGGCGGGGAAGTCGCTGTCGGCTACGCATCCGGTATGGGCGCTGTGTGCTCCACCGTTCTGACGTTCATTAAATGCGGAGATCATCTGCTTACAGATAAGGCGATGTACAGCGGTACGTTTGATCTGATGACCCACAAACTGCCGGATTTCGGTGTCGAAGTCGAAAAAGTAGATATGAGAGATCTGGAGGCCGTAAAGGCTGCTCTTCGTCCGGACACAGCAATGGTATACTGCGAGACGATCACAAATCCGACGATGAGAGTTGCGGATATCGAAGAGATCGCAAAGGCTGCTCATGTGAAGAATCCGAAGTGCCTCGTCGTTGTCGATAACACTTTTGCGACACCGCTGCTGTATCATCCGCTGGACCATGGTGCCGATATCGTGATCGAAAGCGCCACGAAATACATCAACGGCCATTCTGACGTTTTGGCAGGTTTCGCAATTTCCGATGCAAAGAAGGCTTGGAAATTAAACGATTGCGGACGTAAATATACGACCGGCGCCGTTCTTGCTCCTCAGGAAGCGTATATGGTCAACCGCGGCATGAAGACGATGCCGGTGCGTTTTGCAAAGCATTGCGAAAATGCCATGAAGATCGCCCAGTGGATGGAAGAGTCTGGGCTGTTTAAGCGGGTTTATTATCCCGGTCTTGCATCTCATCCCGACCACGAAGTTGCGGTAAAGGAACTGAACGGCGGCTTCGGCGGAATGATCGCTTTCGAACCTATGAGTTTCGATATCGCAAAGAACATGCTGGACAACCTGAAGCTTGTGAATCTGGCAGTTTCCCTCGGCGATGTAGAGTCTCTGATCGAACATCCTGCCAGCATGACGCATTCTGTTCTGAATGAAGAGGAACTGGCAGAGGCTGGTCTTACAAAAGAACTGGTACGCTTCTCCGTCGGCATTGAAGATGCAGATGATCTGATCGCAGATCTGAAGCAGGCCGTGGAAAAGGCAATGGCTGACTGCAAATAGCAGTCTATAAAACCATCTGGCTGGGTTGACCTCTGCAGAGTGCTCGGAAGGGCACTCTTTTTTATCTGAAGCCCCATCAGAGCGTAAAACTTCTACAAACGGATATGGATCTCGAACTGCATGAAGGGTGTATAATATAAACAGCACAAGATTTGTGTTGTTTAGGGTTTGATCCCGGGGAGATCTCTCATGGAAAACAGGTTGGAACGAAAGTACGGGCTTTTTACTGCGATCTGTATGGTCGTGGGCATCGTCATCGGATCGGGCGTCTTCTTTAAGGCGCAAACGATCCTTCAGAAGACGGAGGGCAATATGCCGCTGGGCATCGTTGCCTGGATCATCGGCGGCCTCATCATGATCTTCTGCATTCTCGCATTTGCCGCCATGGCGCAGAAATACGAAAAGGTGAACGGCATCGTCGACTATGCCGAAGCTACTGTCGGACCGCGCTACGGTTATTACATCGGCTGGTTCCTCAGCATCATCTACTATCCTACGCTCACCGTTATCCTGGCATGGCTTACGGCCCGCTATTCGCTCGTGTTCATCACGTCGTGCTGGCCGAATTTTCCGCTGGTGATCCCGGCAGAGCAGGGCGGCTGCATCATCGGACCGGAATGCATGTGCCTGATGATGTTCTTCCTGGTCTGCGCCTATCTCGTAAACGCGCTGTCGCCGACGCTTGCCGGTAAATTCCAGACCACCACGACGGTCATCAAGCTCATCCCGCTGTTCCTAATGGCCATTGTTGGGGTCATCGTCGGGATCGTCGGACCCAATCATATGCTGATCAGCAATTTCGCCACGGCATCCGTCAATGCCGGCGGAACGGCTGCGCCGCTGCTGGCTTCTGTCTGCGCGACATCTTTCGCCTACGAAGGCTGGATCATCGCGACGTCCATCAATGCGGAACTGAAGGATGCCAAGCGCAACCTGCCCAGAGCGCTGATCATCGGCGGGGTCATCATTATCGTTACGTATATCTGCTACTATATCGGCGTCGCAGGCGGCGCATCCGTCGACGTGCTGATGCAGGAAGGCGCTACCAAGGCGTTCGTCAACATCTTCGGCGGCGTGCTGGGCAACATTCTGAACCTCTTCGTCGCCATCTCTTGCGCGGGCACCATGAACGGCCTGATGCTGGGCTGCTGCCGCGGCATCTACTCGCTAGCCGCCCGGGGCGATGGGCCGCATCCCAGGCTCTTCTCCCACATCGACCGTGTGTCCAATCTGCCGAACAACTCCGCGGCGTTCGGCCTGCTGCTCTGTGCGTTCTGGGGCTGCTACTTCGTGATGGCCAGCCTGCTGGAGACCTGGGGCAGCGTAAAGGCATTCGCCGGTACGCCGTTCGAGAGCGTGCCTTTCAGCTTCGACGCTTCGGAGCTGCCGATCATCACTATCTATGCCATGTACATCCCGATCTTCATCAACTGGATGCGCAAGGCGAAGGACGAGTCAACGGTACGGCGCTTCGTCATCCCTGTGCTCGCCATCGCAGGTTCGCTCTTTATGGTCTACGCTTCGATCGTCGGCCACGGGATGGAAAACTTCTGGTATCTGATCGTATTCGCGGCCGTCATGCTGGTCGGACGGCTGTTTATCGGAAAGAAGCGCTGATGACGAGAGATGAGTCTGAAGAAGAAAGGATGTAGATCGACATGAAGATCGCACTCATACAGATGAAAGTCGGCATGGATAAGGACAAGAACCTGGAAAAGGCCAGGCGGATGGTGCTGCAGGCCGGGCGGGAAGGCGCCCGCATCGCAGTGCTGCCGGAGATGTTCTGCTGTCCCTATGCCAACGAGTATTTCCCGAAGTTTGCAGAGCCTGTCGGTGGGCACATCTATACAGCGCTGTCCGAGATGGCGCGGGATGCCGGGGTCACCCTAGTGGGCGGATCGTTCCCGGAAGAGGAGGACGGCAAGCTTTACAACGCCTCCTTCGTGTTCGCGCGGGACGGCAGCCAGAGAGCCCGGCACTGCAAGGCGCACCTGTTCGACATCGACGTGGAGGGCGGCCAGCATTTCCACGAATCCGAGGTGTTTACCCCGGGAGATTCGATCACGACGTTTCGTACGGCGGGGCATACCTTCGGACTGGCGGTCTGCTTCGACATCCGTTTCCCGGAACTGTTCCGGGCTATGGCGCTCAAAGGGGCGGAGGCGGTCTTCGTTCCGGCAGCCTTCAACATGACCACCGGTCCCATGCACTGGGAACTGTCGTTCCGCATGCGGGCGGTGGACAATCAGCTGTTTACCATCGGCGCATCGCCGGCGCAGGACAAATACGGCGTGTACCACGCCTACGGCCATTCCATCGTCTGCGATCCCTGGGGGAAGGTACTGGTGGACGCCGGGGAAAACGAGAGCGTGACCCTGGTCGATATCGACCTCTCCGAAAACGAACGGGTGCGGCAGCAGCTGCCTCTGCTTTCTGCGAGAAGACCCTCGCTGTACGGCATGAAGGAATAAACGACAGCTGTTCATAAACGCCCGAAAACCCTTGCAGGGGTTGAAATCTGAGCACAGGTGTGTTAAGATAATCGGGCATTCTACAAAGGAGGCTGTTGTTTTACATGGCTAATAACGATTACGAAATGGGAAGCACGTCCGTGGATTCCGTCATCGTGGAGACCGCGATTGGCGTCGATACCGTTTTCAAAGGGTCTATCACTACCAATAAGCCCATCCGCATCGACGGACATTACGAGGGCGAGATCAATTCCGATAATCTGATCATCATCACGGAGACCGGTTATTTTAACGGCGACATGAAGTGCCGCGAACTGCAGCTGCAGGGCAAGGGCGAGGGCACCGTTATCTGCACCTCCCTGATGCAGCTTTCCGCGACCGGTTCCTTTAAGGGCAACATCGCCACGAAGGATATCGTCCTGGTTACCGGATCCCAGCTGGACGGCCAGATCGACATGGCTTCCCTGCGCAAATAGAAAAACAGAATATCAGAAAACCGGCCTGAATGGGCCGGTTTTTTCTTTACTCTTTTCCGATGGTGGGAGAGACGTGCCAGTACTCGCATTGCCTGCGGAAATCCGCCTGAGCTTTGCGCCTGTCCGCTGGACCCGCCTTGCCCGCGATGCACCGCAGCATGATGTTCTTCGCGGTGTGCTCCAGACTGGTGAATTCGATCATGTCCACCTTGTAGCCCCACTCTGTGAGCTTTAAAGCCCGCAGGGCGTCGGTGAGGATGGCGGAGAAGCGCTCCCGTAGGATCCCGTGACCCAGGATCGCTTCCATGTCCGACCGCCGGATCTGACGGTTGAGCTCGTGCTGGCAGCAGGGGACCGACAGGATGACTTTCGCATTCCAGGCATGGGCTTTCTGCAGGGCGAAATCCGTAGCGGTGTCGCAGGCGTGCAGCGTGACGACCATGTCCGCCTTGGCGGTCTCGTCGTAGTCGGCGATGTCGCCTACGAGGAACTGCAGATCTTCGTAACCCAGATCCTGCGCCACGCCGCTGCAGAAGGCGATGACGTCTTCCTTTAAGTCCAGACCCACCAGCTTCGCTTTGTAATCATTTTTAACGTTTAGATACCAATACAGGGCGAAGGTGAGATAGGACTTACCGCAGCCGAAATCGATAATGACAGGCTCTTTGGGCAGATATTCCAGACAATCCTCCGCGATCTCCAGAAAGCGGTTGATCTGCCGGAACTTATTGCGGTGTTTGGGCACGATCTGTCCGTCTCTCGTCTGAACGCCCAGGCGCACCAGGAAATCCACCGGCGTGCCGTCGGGGATGGCGTAGTTCTTCTCTCTGTTGTGGGCGAGGGGGCCCATGGTCTTCGTGGGCTTCTTTTTCAGGATCTTCTCGTGGTCGGGCTTGTTGGCCAGCACGGTGTAATCCGCTTCGGTGGAGAAAATATCCGCCTGCTTAAAGCCGCTCTGCAGCTGCCGCTCGGCGAAGGCTTCCACTTCCTCCGGCAGGAGGTTTTCGTGGGTCACCTTTTTTTCGTAGGTGTATTCCGCCTGGTAGTGCAGGGCATCCTTGAGCAGTACCGGCCGCAGGGATACCTTGCGCACGGGCTGGCTTTTCTTTCTTGGGCCGCCGAAGACCGCCAGGATGAGGCTTTCCTCCGCCGCCAGTTTTCCTAGGAGTTCTGAGGCGCGTTCCATACTTTTCTCTCCTCGGGGACAGGTTCGCCCGCTTCCTGACGGATGCGGTACAGCTCGTCCTGGATCTTCTGCTGGACGAGAGCGCTTACGTCCGGGGTCTTCATTCCTTCGATCTCTTCCGGTTCGATGGCGGGCAGGATGTGGAAATACACGTCCGCCGGTCTCAGCCGTCTCTGCTGCTCGAAGATCTTATACGATCCGTCGATGACGAAGGGGACGATGGGCACACCGGCCTTGACGGCGCAGCGGAAGGCACCGGGCTTGAACTCGTTCATCTCCGCTTTCTGGCTGCGGGTGCCTTCGGGGAATACGACGACGGTGCGGCCGTTCTCCAGCAGCGTCTGGGCCTGCTTGATGGATTCCAGGGTATGGCGGGGATTGCCGCGGTCCATGAAGATGCAGTTGGCGTTGGCCATCCATTGGGATACGATGGGGATCTTTTTCGTCTCGATCTTTGCGATGATGGAGTACAGGTTCTCCAGTTCCCGCATAATGAGCAGAATATCCATGTCGCCCTGATGGTTGCCCACGTAGAGCACCGGGCGATCGTCGATCAGGTTTTCTTCGCCGCTCTTGTGCAGCCTGACCCCCGCGATCCGCATGAGAGGCCGGATCCAGGTGTGGCAGATAGCGGTGGCTTTGCGGTAGGCTCCCTGCTGGTCCTTTTCGTGCTTAAAGTGCCAATAGATGCAGCTGGGGATATTGACGATGGCGGCAAGCGCTGCCGTCAGTAAAAACAGAATACTTCTCATAAAAAATTTTACCTCGCCGTTGATTTTATCATAAATGTGAGGGATTTTGTGATAATATATAAAAGTTAAAGTTACAGACAGAGGAACACACAATATGAGCAAGAAGAAAATTATCAATATCGCGGTCATCGCCCACGTAGACGCCGGAAAATCCACCCTGGTGGATGCATTTCTGGCCCAGAGCGGCGTGTTCCGCGAAAACGAAGAGATGGTAGCCCAGACCATGGACTCCAACGACCTGGAGCGGGAGAGAGGCATCACCATCTATTCCAAGAACTGTTCCGTCATGCACGACGGTTACAAGATCAATATCGTGGATACCCCGGGTCACGCGGACTTCTCCTCGGAAGTGGAGCGCATCATCAAGACTGTGGATACGGTCATCCTGCTGGTGGACTCCTCCGAAGGCCCCATGCCCCAGACCCGTTTCGTGCTCCAGAAGTCCCTGGAACAGAACCTCAATCCGATCCTGCTGATCAACAAGATCGACAAGCGCGACGCGCGGATCGACGAGGTCGTGGACGAAGTCTACGAGCTGTTTATGGATCTGGAGGCCAACGACCGGCAGCTGGATTTCCCCATCCTGTACGGCATCGCCCGCCAGGGCATCGTCGTGAGAGATCCGGCGGATGCTGCAGGGGTCACCGTGGAGAGCGAGAGCGGCTCCAAGGTGAGAAAGAGAGCGGCGGGCCAGGACGGTCTGAACATTACGCCGCTGTTCGAGACCATTATCGAGCAGGTGGGGGGCTATGAGGACGCGGACGAAGAACCGTTGCAGTTCCAGATCTCCACGCTGGCGTACGACGACTACATCGGCCGTCTTGGCATCGGCCGCGTGACCCGCGGCAAGATCCGTCCGGGTCAGCAGGTCGCGGTGTGCAAGCCCGATGGCACGTATAAGATGGGCAAGGTCAACCAGACCTTCGTGTACAGAGGCCTTAAGAGAACGGCTGTGGACGAAGTCGGAAGCGGCGATATCTGCGTCATTTCCGGTATTTCCGACATTACGATCGGCGACACGCTCTGCGAAGAAGAGCACATCGATCCGCTGCCCCACATCGAGATCGAGGAGCCGACGCTGTCCATGAATTTTATGGTCAACTCGTCCCCGTTTGCGGGCAAGGAAGGCAAGTACGTTACGACTCGCCACATCAAGGAGAGGCTGGAAAAGGAACTGGAGGTCAACGTCGGTCTGCTGGTGGAGCCCACCGACAGCACGGATTCCTTCAAGGTGTCCGGCAGAGGCGAGCTGCATCTGTCCATCCTCATTGAAAACATGCGCCGCGAAGGCTACGAGCTGGCGGTGTCCAAGCCGGAAGTCATCTTAAAGCGGGGTGACCACGGTCAGAAGCAGGAGCCCGTGGAAGAGGTCGTCATCGAAGTGCCCGACCAGTATTCCGGCGGGGTCATCTCCGACCTCAACCTGCGCAAGGGCATGATGGTCTCCATGGACGGCCGCAACGGCAGATCCCGGCTGGTATACACCGTGCCCACGAGAGGCATCCTGGGCTACCGCAGCCAGTTCATCAACCAGACCCACGGCGAAGGCACCATGGTGCAGCGCTTTATCGGTTACGAGGATTATAAAGGCGAGATCCCGGGCAGAACGGCAGGTGCCATCATCGCCCAGGAGGAAGGCGTTTCCACGCCTTACGCGCTCAACAATATCCAGGAGAGGGCGCAGATGTTCATCGGACCTCAGACGCATGTTTACGAAGGCATGATCGTGGGCCAGAACAGCCGCTCGGACGACATGATCGTAAATCCCTGCAAGGCGAAGAAGGCCTCCAACATGCGGGCTGCAGGTTCGGACGACGCCGTTAAGCTGTCCCCGTTCCGCAAGTTCTCCCTGGAGGAAGCGCTGGAGTGGATCGGCGACGACGAACTGGTGGAGGTCACCCCGACCGACATCCGCCTGCGCAAGAAGATCTTAAACGAGCTGGAGAGAAGGAGAGCCGGAAGATGGATCGCACCGGAGAACAGGTAACGATCAATATTACGGACATCAGTACACAAGGCGAGGGCATCGGCAAAGCCGGCGGCCTCGCCGTTTTTGCTGCGGACGCGCTGCCCGGCGATCGGGTGCTGGCGGAAATTACGGAAGATAAGGGCCGGTTTGCGAAGGCCCGGGTACTGGAGCGGCTGGAAAGCTCCCCCGACCGGGTGGAAGCGGATTGCCCGAATGCCGGAAACTGCGGCGGCTGTGCACTGCGGTGCCTGAAGTACGAGGCCCAGCTGCGCTGGAAGGAAAACTTCGTGCGGGGCGCGCTGCAGAGGATCGGCGGGTTCGAAGATCCGGAGGTGCAGCCGATCCGGGGCATGGAGCAACCTTTCGACTACCGCAACAAGGTGGAATTCGCGGTAGAAAAGGGCGGACGCATCGGCTATTACGCCGCCGGCAGCCACACGCTCTGCGATTATCACGGCTGCCGCATCGCGTTCCCCGAGGCGATCGCCATGGCGGACGCGTTTGCTGCGCATCCGGTGAAGGGAGTTAAACAGATGATCTTCCGCCGGGGCAGCAGCGGCCAGACCATGGCTGTGATCGTTTCGGATAAGCAGAAACTCACCCACCTGGAGGAACTCATCTACGCCCTGGACGACGCCGCGGAGGATCTGCGGTCCGTGGTGTGGGTAGACGGTGCAAGATCGACGGTCTTGGCGGGTGCGCCCATCATCGAGGATACGATAACAACTATTCTGTCGATCATTAAAGTCGAGGTCGGCGCCCAGAGCTTCTACCAGGTGAACCCGCAGCAGACGGGCGTGCTCTACAGCCTGGCGCAGCAGTATGCGGATCTTTCCGGCAGCGAGAGCGTGCTGGATCTGTACTGCGGTGCGGGCAGCATCGGCCTTTCGATGGCGGGACATTGCCGCAGGGTCATCGGTGTGGAGTCTGTAAAGCCCGCCGTGATCGCCGCCAACCGCAACGCCGTCATCAATGGCATCGTGAACGCGGAGTTCCTGTGCGGCAAGGCGGAGGAAGTGGTGCCGCAGAAGCTGCAGGGGGTCAAAGCGGACGTCGTCGTGCTGGACGCTGGCCCGGGATCTGAAGATCCTGGCGGAAAAGGGCTATCGGCTGAAGGAATGCACCCCGGTGGATATGTTCCCCTTCACCCTCGGAATAGAAAGTGTAAGCCTTTTGACGAGATGATCCATGGTTAAACTGACGGAATACGAACAGAATATGCTGGAGGGTGCGGAAGGCCCTGCGGTAGCGGATTTTACGGATGTGGATCTGTTTTCTCTCATCCGGACGGGAGATATCGTGGAACTGGATGGCAGTACGGGCGAAGTTGTCATCTGGAAGAAAAATCGATAGAAAATGCGAAAAAACGGCTCATGCAACCGCCAGTTGCGGAATTGCCAAGAGGACTTGGTGGTCTGCAACCGGGAAAAAACATAAGATGGACCCGTAAACAGGAGGCCGCAGGGCCTTTCAAGATACGGGAGGAAACCAAATGATACTGGCAGATAAGATCATCAATTTAAGAAAACGGGAAGGCTGGAGCCAGGAAGAACTGGCAGACAGACTCGGCGTAAGCCGGCAGTCCATCTCCAAGTGGGAGGGCGCCCAATCCATCCCCGATATGAAGAAGATCCTGGCGATGGCAGATCTGTTCGGGGTCAGCACGGACTACCTGCTGCGGGACGAACTGGAGGAGCCGGACGGCGACGGTCCGGTGGAAGAACCTGCTGCAGGATCACCGGCCCATAAAGTGAGCCTGGAGGAAGCGCAGGCGTACATCGCCGCGCGGCTGGAGGCGGGCCCCCGGTCTGCGCTGGGCGTAGCGCTCTGCATCCTGTCTCCGATCCTGCTGATCGCGATCAGCGGCATGGTGGAAGCGGGAGTGTGCCCGCTTTCGGAAAACGCGGCCATGGCGATCGGGCTCATCGTGCTGCTGCTGTTCGTGGTGGCGGCCGTCTCCATCTTCATCTTTAACGACAGCAAACTGAAGCGTTTCGAATATATGGAACAGGAAGATCTGGACACCGAGTATGGAGTCTCCGGACTTGCCAGGGAGCTGATGGACCGCCAGGAAGCCAGCCACACCCGCTCTACGGTGCTGGGCGTAGGCCTGTGCGTCGCTTCGTCCATTCCGCTGTTCATTACGATGGTGCTGAAGAACGAAGTGTACATGATCTACGGGGTCTGCTTTATCCTGATGTTCGTGGCGGCCGGCGTCTACCTGTTGATCCGCACGAACACCGAGCGCGACACTTATCTGGCGCTGCTGGAGGAAGGGGACTACACCCGGGAAAACAAGGCTGCGAACCGGGAGGTCGTTGGGATCTTCTGGGGGATCACAATCGCGCTCTATCTGGGCATCAGCCTTCTGACCATGCGCTGGGAACTGACCTGGGTCGTCTGGCCCATCGCCGGCATCCTGTACGGCGTGGTGCTGGAGTTCGTGAAAAAGGATCTGTAAAGAACCGTTCTCGCCTGAGTTGTAGACAAATGTCGATAAATTTAGTACAATATAGCTAGGTAAGACAGGCGCTTTCAGGCAGTAAAAGCCTGAAGGCGTCTTTTTTCATAGCGGAAAGGGGGACTCGCATGAACTATCTATGGAGCAGGATCCGGGAAGTTCCCAGGTGGGGATGGGCCTTCGGCATCGTCTATTTTGCGCTGCAGTACGGCATGTACCGTCTCGGCGAGCTGCTGAGCCGGGTGCTGGGCACGGTCTCCTACGCTTTTCCCTGCAAGATCCCCGTTCTGGACGATCTATTTCCTCTGGTGCCTGCTTTTGCGGTCATCTATCTCTATTCGTATTTCTTCTGGATCTGCGGCCCCATTGCGGTGTCCCTTACGAAAAAGCGCAACTTCGTCAACTACATCTGCGGGCTGTCGCTGTCCTATCTCATCGGGTTTCTGTTTTTCGTCTTTCTGCCGACCTACATGGACCGGACGGCGGAGGGACTAATGGAGGCGGCGAAACAGCCCGGTATCTTCAACGCCATGCTGGCCACGATCTACGCGGCGGACGGCAGCGAATATGCCTTCAACCTGTTTCCGTCGTACCATTGCCTCATCAGCCTGTACTGCTATCTGGGCGTACGGGGCCAGGAGGAGATCTCCCGCGGGTTCCAAATCTATTCCCTGGTGATGGTGGTGCTCATCTGTCTGTCCACGGTCCTGACGAAACAACATTACGTGATCGACATGGTCGGGGGGCTCGGCATCGCGTTCTTCTGCTATAATCTAATGGGGCGGCTTGACCCCGGCAAACGTTGGGAATAACCAAGGAGAACGAACATGGACCAGAAACAACTACAGCAGATCTTCCTCGATACGGATTTCGTGCACTGGAGCGGCACGCCGGAAGAATTGAAGGTCGCGGAATATTTAAAAGCGAAGTGCGAAGGACTGGGCGTGCCAGCGCACCTGGAAGGCTTCCGGGTGGCATCTGCGGACATCGAAAGCGCGCAGGTGCTGGCAGACGGAAAGGAGATACCCTGCAAGGGCTTCTTCGGCTGCGGCAGCGGCACAGTCGAGGGCGAACTGTACTACATGACCGCCACAGACCCCGTATCCATCGCCGGCGCGAAGGATAAGATCGTGCTGCTGGATACCCAGGGATTCAGCTTTTTTACCTATCAGGACCTGATGAAGGCCGGCGCGAAAGGCATCCTGTGCACCTATGGCAATCTGTATTATCCGCAGACGGATATCGACGAACGGGATCTGCGGGAGCACGTAGTCGGCGATGCCCGCAAGGTGCTCTGCGCCATGATCCACATCAGCAGCGCCGTGGAGCTGGTCCGGGACGGTGTTAAGCGCGTGCAGATCTCGGTACAGCAGAAGGAGTTCGACGGTGAATCCCATAACGTCGTCGCGGAGATCCCCGGCAGAAACGGGGAATTCCTTACGCTTTCCGCCCATCTGGATACGACCCGGATGTCTCACGGCTCCTACGACAACATGTCCGGCTGCGTCGGACTTCTCGGCGTGATGGATGCGCTGAAAGGTGCAGACCTGAATTATGGGCTGCGCTTCGTCTTCTGCGGCAGCGAGGAGAGGGGACTGCTGGGGTCGAAGGCCTATGTCCGTGACCACGAACAGGACCTGGAAAAGACGGCCCTCAACATCAACCTGGACATGATCGGCACCATTATGGGCAAATTCATCGCCTGCGCTTCTGCGGAAGAAGCCCTGGCAAGTTATCTGCGCTACATGGGCGCGGAACTGAACTTCCCGGTGGATGCCCACACCGGTGTCTACTCCAGCGACTCCACGCCTTTCGCGGATAAGGGCGTGCCGGCTGTTTCCCTGGCCCGCATCGCAGGAGGGAATGCGGCGCCGATCCACTGCCGCTACGACACGATGGATGTGCTTTCCATGGGTCAAATGGAAAAAGACATCGCCTTTATCGCGGAGTTTACCCGCCGCATGGCCTGCAGCGCCGCCTGCCCGGTCTCCCGGGAGATGCCGGAGAAGGTGAAGACGGAACTGGACGAGTATCTCAACCGCAAAAGAAAGGCTTAAGACGGTAAGAAAAAGCCGCTGAGGATCTTCCTCAGCGGCTTTGCTATGCCTTTTTTATTTTCCGGAGATGACGATTCCATCCACCGCGAGGTAGGGCAGGGAGAAGACGCCGGAGTCGTCGGTCTCCTTCGATATGCCGCGCACGTGCTGCAGCATGTCACCGAGGTTGCCGTTGATCATGGTCTCAGTCACTGCACAGGTCACGCGGCCGTGTTCGATCAGAAAGCTGTTCTTCGCGACGCCGGAGAATTCGCCGTTCGTGCCCGGTTGACCCCCGGAAAACCCGCCGATGAGCAGGCCTTTTTCGATGCCGGCGAGGATATCCTCCAGGCTTTCCGTACCCGGCTTCATGATGAGGTCGGAGCAGCTGCTCTTCATGACGGGCCGGCCGGTCTTGTTCGCCGCGTAAAGGCTCAACATATGGGCCTTTAACACGCCGTTTTCGATAACGTTTACGGGTTCGGACAGATAGCCGTCGCCCGTGAGGCGCTCGCCGCAGACGATGCGGGAGTCGAAGGGATCGAAACCGATCGTGATCCGTTCGTCCGCCACCTTTTCTCCGACCTTATCGAGCCAGAGGCTGGTACCGTCCAGAACGACGCCGCTGCCGGCGTAGTTGTCCAGGGTCATCCCGATAAAGTCGAGCAGGCAGCCCGGCGTAAACACCGTGGTGCCTTCGAATTTGCCGGACAGGGGAGCAGGGTCGATCTGCCGCTGGATCGCGTCGAACTTTCTGCGGAAATCGCCGAGGTCGATGAGTTTTCCCTCCAGGGAGTCCAGGCGCTGGAACGCGTATTCCAGGCCGGTATTCTTTTCGCCGTCACCGGCGGAGAACTCGGTCGTCACATCGTACCAGCCGCTTACGGAGTCGGCCTGCGTGCCGTTGCTGTTGCGGTAGATGGTATGTCCTGCGGTGTGGTCCGCCACCATTTCCATGACGTGCACGCAGGGGTATTCCGCCGCGATATCGGCCTGCAGTTCCTCCAGTCTGTCGAAGAACGTATCAAAGTCCGCCTTGACCGCACCCTGGGTAAACGTGTGGACGCCCTGATCCGGCGCGATGTCGTGGGCCGGGTCATCCGGGGCGCTCTCTGCAGCAGCCAGCGCGCTTTCCACGAGGGCAGTCAGGCCTTCCTCGCTCAGGTCGTTGCCGCTGGCCGTGCCTTTTCGTCCGGCCGCGAAGACCGTTACGCCTGCGCCGCCGCCGAAGACGGTGCGCATCAGTTTAAAGGCGTCGCCTTCCGTGTTGAGCTCCTGCTTTTCGGATTCGCGCACGGAGAGCGCATATTTTTCGACGGACTTCGCCTTCAGAACGGATTCCAGAAAGTCCGCTTTCTTGTTTAATTCACTCATTTCCGTCCTCCTTATCTGCCGCCGATCATGATCTTGCAGCGCATGCAGGGACCGCCCATACCGACGGGGATCATCTGCTTTTTGCCGCAGAAGCCGCTGGACGACCATTCCACGGTGTCGGACACCATGTCCACGGTCTTCAGCATGTCGAATGCCACACCGGACACGGTGGTGTCGAGCAGGGCTCTGCCGAGTTTGCCGTGTTTGATCTCGTAGCCGCAGGCGACGCCGAACATGAATTCGCCGGTAAGGTCTGCCTGACCGTTGCGGGAATCGACGAGATAGTAGCCGTCGTCCACGGAGGCGATGAGCTCCTCCAATGTGTTTGACCCCGGCAGAATGCAGGTGTTGCGCATGCGGATGAGGGGTTCGTCGGCGTAGGTCCAGGCCCGGGCGTTGCCCGCGGGTCTCTGGCCGTATTTCTCCGCCGTTTCGCGATTGTTCATATAGCCCGTTAAGATACCATCCTTTATGAGGACCGCGTCTTCCGCCTTAACGCCCTCGTCGTCCAAAAAGACGGGAAGGGGTGCCGGCGCCCCGTTGTAGGTGTGGGCGAAATCTACGAGGGTCACCAGGTCGGACGCCACGCGTTTGCCCAGATTCGGACCTGCCACGCTGCCGCCCATCACCAGATCGGCTTCCACGGTGTGACCGACGGCTTCGTGGGCCAGCATGCCGCCCATCATGCCGCCGAGCACCACCTGCTTGAGGCCTGCTTCGGCATGGACGCCATGGGTCTTGTCCTTCACCTTTTTGTACAGATCTTCGATCTGGGGGTAGTACTGCGTAAGGTCCGAAAACCGGTCGTCGAAGCAGCCGGAGCCGCCCAGCGCCTTAAACAGCTCCACCGGCGTGCCGTCTTCCGCCTGCATCGTCATCATCACGTAGACGTAGCAGCGGGGAGACGTAACGTGACCGCTGCAGGCGTCGGAAGCATAGACGATGCGGTCCTGGGAATCTTCGGTGTAGACGATGGTGCGGCTGAGCAGATCGGGATAGGTCTTCGCCACGTAGTCGTCCAGCGCCTTGCAGACTTCGATGATGCGCTTCTGCTCCGCGTCGGCGATCTCCCGGTTGAGAGGGATCATCTCCTGTGCCAGTGCAGGAGGCATGGGGGTGCGGACTTTTGCGTGCCGGTCCAGCAGCAGGGCGTTCTCCTTCGCCGCCTGCAGCACGCGGGCGGCAGCCTCGGGCGAATACTCCGCCGCGGAGGCGAAGCCGTAGAGCCCGTCTTTTCCGACCCGGGCCGATACGCCCCGGGCTTCGCTGCGGGAATTTGCCGTCAGGTTGCCCTTTAGCAGGACGACCCTCCGGTTCCTGTTTTCGTGACCCCGCAGCACGGTCTGAAAGCCGCCCTCAAACAGGGCGGTCTGGGGTCTTAAGATATCGTTTAACATAGAGATGCTCCTTTTAAGAAATGTTTTGCTCTGTTCCGTATCATGATACACCATGATATAATAATTCTGTTAATCTTTTCTGAAAATAAGGAGTTATCCCATGTTTCGCGAATTCAAAATAGTCCTGGTCGCCAACCGCGGTGAGATCGCCATGCGCGTCTTCCGGGCTTGCCACGACCTGGACATCCAGACCATCGCCATCTATTCCAAAGAAGATACCTACAGTTTATTCCGCACCGCGGCGGACGAATCCTACCTGGTAGGAGAGAACGACAGTCCTCTGGGTGCCTATCTGAATATCTCCGCCATCATCCATCTCGCGAAGCAGCACGGCGCGGACGCCATCCACCCGGGCTACGGTTTCCTGTCGGAGAACGGCGATTTCGCCAAGGCCTGCGAAGACGCCGGCATCAAGTTTATCGGCCCTTCCAGCGAGATCCTGCACATGATGGGCGACAAACTGTCCGCCAAGCAGATGGCGCTGGAGTGCGGCGTTCCCACGACGCCCGGCACCGCAGAACCCCTCAAGAGCCGCGAAGAGGCCCAGAAACTCGCCATGGAGTTCGGTTTCCCCGTCATCCTGAAGGCTGCGGCCGGAGGCGGCGGCAGAGGCATGCGCCGCTGCGACACCGTGGAAGAAGTGGGTACAAACTTCGACCTCGTCAAGGCGGAAGCCCTCAAGGCCTTCGGAAACGAAGACATCTTTATGGAGAAGTTCCTGGTGGAGCCCAAGCACATCGAAGTGCAGGTCTTAGGCGACGAATGCGGCAACGTGGTGCATCTGTACGAGCGCGACTGCTCCCTGCAGCGCCGCTATCAGAAGGTCGTGGAATTTACGCCTGCCTTCTCCGTTCCCGAAGACGTGCGCAAGGCCATCCACGCCGACGCGGTCAAGATCGCAAAGCACGTGGGCTACACCAACGCCGGCACCCTGGAATTCCTGGTGGACAAGGACGGACACCATTACTTTATCGAGATGAATCCCCGCATCCAGGTGGAGCACACCGTTACCGAAATGGTGACGGGCATCGACCTGGTGCGCTCCCAGATCCTCGTGGCGGAGGGACTGCCTTTAAGTGACCCCGCGATCGGCATCTCCTCCCAGGATGATATCCATCTGAACGGCTACGCGATCCAATGCCGGGTCACCACGGAAGATCCTGCCAACAATTTCGCACCGGACACCGGTAAGATCACGTCCTACCGCTCCTCCGGCGGCTTCGGCATCCGCCTGGACGGCGGCAACGCCTACGCCGGCGCGGAAATTTCTCCGTACTACGATTCCCTGCTGGTGAAGATCACCACCTGGGACCGCACCTTCGAGGCCTGCTGCCGCAAGGCGACGAGAGCCGTCCGGGAAGTGCACGTCCGCGGGGTCAAAACGAATATCAACTTCATTACGAACATTCTGCGCAATCCGACCTTCATCGCGGGCAAGTGTCACACGAAGTTTATTGACGAGACGCCGGAGCTGTTCGACATCGGAGAGAGCGAAGACCGGGCCACGAAGATGCTGCGCTACATCGGCAACATCGTGGTCAAGGAGAAGGACGGCCACAAGTTCTACGAGACGCCGCGCTTTCCGCCGGTCACCGGCAACCGCCCCGACGGCCTTAAGCAGATGCTGGACAAAGAAGGCCCAAAGGCCGTGGCGGACTGGGTCTTAAACCAGAAGAAGCTTCTCATCACCGATACCACCTGCCGCGACGCGCACCAGTCCCTGCTGGCCACCCGCGTCCGTACCCGCGACATCGTCAAGGGCATGGAAGGCACCAGCGAGATCCTGGCGGACGCCTTCTCCCTGGAATGCTGGGGCGGCGCCACCTTCGACGTGGCTTACCGCTTCCTGCACGAATCCCCCTGGGAACGCCTTACGATGATCCGGGAAAAGGCGCCCAACCTGCTGCTGCAGATGCTGCTGCGGGGTGCCAACGCCGTGGGCTATACTAATTATCCCGACAACGTCATCCGGGCGTTCGTCAAGGAAGCCGCAAAGACAGGCGTGGACGTGTTCCGCGTGTTCGACTCCCTCAACTGGGTGCCGGGCATGAGCATCGCCATGGACGAAGTCTTAAAGCAGGACAAGATCTGCGAGGCGACGATCTGCTACACAGGCGACATCCTGGACGAGACCCGCGACAAATATACCCTGAAATACTATATCGATCTGGCGAAAGAACTGGAGCACAGAGGCGCTCACATGCTCTGCATCAAGGATATGAGCGGCATCTTAAAGCCCTATGCGGCTAAGAAACTGGTGTCTGAACTGAAGCAGGAGATCGGCATCCCCGTGCATCTGCACACCCACGACACCTCCGGCAACCAGGTGGCCGCCTATCTGCTGGCGGCGGAAGCCGGCGTGGACGTGGTGGACTGCGCCATCAGCTCCATGGCAGGGCTCACCAGCCAGCCGTCCCTGAACGCGGTCGTCGCTGCGCTGCAGGGCACCGAACGCGATACCGGCCTGGATCTGGACCGCCTGCAGTACCTGACGGATTACTGGGAAGACGTGCGCAAGCGCTACGAATCCTTCGAGGCGGGCATCAAGACCAACGCTACGGATATCTACCGCTATGAGATCCCCGGCGGCCAGTACACGAACCTGAAGCCCCAGGTGGCTTCTCTTGGTCTCGCGCACCGTTTTACCGAGGTCAAGGAAAACTACCGCAAGGTCAACCAGATGCTCGGCGACGTCATCAAGGTGACCCCGTCCAGCAAGATGGTGGGCGACCTGGCGATCTTCATGACGCAGAACGACCTGACTCCCGAGAACATCGTGGAGAAGGGCGAAGCGCTGGCTTTCCCGGACAGCGCGATCAGCTATTTCTCCGGTATGATGGGTCAGCCCATGGGAGGCTTTCCCGAAGATCTGCAGAAAGTCGTACTGAAGGGCCGCAAACCCATCACCTGCCGGCCCGGTGAGCTGCTGCCGCCCGTAGACTTCGCGGAGAAGAAGAGAGAACTGAAGGAGTTTTGGCCGGAATACGACGAAGCGGACAACCAGGACGTCATCAGCTACTGCCTGTACCCGAAGGTGCTGGAGGATTACGCCAAGCAGCGCAAGGATTACGGATACATCACCCGTCTGGGCAGCCACGTGTTCTTCCACGGCCTGGCGGTGGGCGAGACCAACAAGGTGAACATCGCCGACGGCAAGACCCTGGTCATCAAGTACGTGGGCCTGGGCGACCTCGACAGCGAGGGCATGCGCACCGTTCACTTCGAACTCAACGGCATCGCCCGCAGTGTAAAGGTGCCCGACGAAGCGGCCCAGAAAGATATCATCAAGGTGCCCATGGCAGATCCGGAGGACAAGAGCCACGTCGGCGCGTCCATCCCCGGCGCCGTAAGCAAGATCGCCGTTAAGGTGGGCGATAAGATCGAAAAGGACCAGACGCTTATTACGGTCGAAGCCATGAAGATGGAATCCGCCGTCACCGCCCGCATGAGCGGTACGGTGGAGGAGATCCTCGTAAAAGAAGGCGACACCGTAAAGGGCGGCCAGCTCCTGATCGTTCTGGGAAGCCCCGCTTCTTAAGGAGGAACTATGAGCCGGAAGATCATTCTTCGTGTAAACGTTTGCTATTATTTCGTCATCGCGATGCTGCTGATCTGGGGACTGTTCGTCTTTCCCCAGTTCTGGCCCACGGCCAGGATCCTCGTGATCGCCGTGTCCATCGCGTTCCTCGTGTTTGTCGTCATGTTCAGCAAATGCCCGCACTGCGGCAAGGGCCTGCATCCCGGATACAAGGGGACGGAATGCCCCCACTGCGGCAAACAGCTGTTTTAAGGAAAAGAAGGAGGGCTTTTATGAAAAACATCACGTTAGGGAAGACTGGGATCACCGTTCCCCAGAACGCCTTCGGTGCGCTGCCCATCCAGCGCGTGACCCTCGGAACAGCCGTGCATCTGCTGCGTTCCGCCTACGACGGCGGCATGCGCTTCTTCGATACCGCGAGAGCGTATACCGACAGCGAAGAGAAGGTCGGCGTCGCTTTCGAAGGCATGAGAGACAAGGTCTATATCGCCTCTAAGACCCAGGCGAAGACCGTGGAGAAGTTCTGGGAAGACCTGGAGACTTCTTTAAAGATGCTGAAGACGGATCACCTGGATCTGTATCAGCTCCACTGCGTGCCTCAGTGCTACAAGCCCGGCGACGGCACGGGCCTGTACGAAGCGCTGGCCGAAGCGAAGGCGCAGGGCAAGGTGCGCCACATCGGCATTACCGCCCATAAGATTGGCGTCGCCGAAGAGATCGTCGCCAGCGGACTGTACGAGACCCTGCAGTTCCCGTTCTCCTATCTGGCGACGGACCGGGATATCGCCCTCGTAAAGTCCTGCGAAGCGGCCGGCATGGGCTTTATCGCCATGAAAGGTCTTTCCGGCGGGCTCCTCACCAATTCCAAAGCCTGCATGGCCTTCATGAGCCAGTTCGAGGCGCTTCCCATCTGGGGCGTGCAGAGAGAAAGCGAACTGGCGGAATGGCTGCGCTTCTTCGAGGAAGATGCGCAGATGACGGACGAGCTGCAGGCGGTCATCGATGCGGACCGCAAGGAGCTGCTCGGCGAATTCTGCCGGGGCTGTGGCTACTGCATGCCCTGCACCGTCGGCATCCAGATCAACCAGTGCGCGCGCATGTCCCAGATGGTGAGAAGAGCGCCTTCCGCCTCCTGGCTCAACGACTACTGGCAGAAAGAGATGGCGAAGATCGACAAATGCGTGGAATGCGGTCTGTGCAAGACCCGCTGCCCCTACGAGCTGGATACGCCTAAACTGCTGAAGAAGAACCTAGCGGACTACAGAGAGATCCTGGCAGGAAAGGTATCCGTCTGATCCAGAGGGTCCCATACACACAAAGCATTCTATGGAAGACAGACAAAAAGAAAAACGGTCGATGGTCATGCTCATCGCCTCCATGGCGATCTGGGGCAGCCTCGGCCTGTTCCGGCGGGCCATTCCGCTTCCGTCCTCCGTCCTCGCATTCGTGCGGGGCGTGGCGGGATCGCTGTTCCTCATCCTGTTCGTCAAGGCGAGGGGCGGCAGGGTAAACGCCGGCATGACCCCAAAACAGATCGCCTGGTTCGGCACAGCGGGGGCCATCATGGCCTTCAACTGGATCCTGCTGTTCGATGCATATAACTACACGTCGGTGGCGGTGGCGACCCTTTGCTATTACATGATGCCGGTGTTCGTAACGCTGGCGTCGGCGCTGCTGTTCGGCGAGAAGCTGACTGCGAGAAAACTGCTCTGCGTCGCCGTGTGCGTCGCCGGCATGCTGCTGGTGACGGGCGTCGCGGAAGGGGATGCGCCCACCGGCTCCGAGATCCGGGGCATCATGATGGGACTGGCTGCCGCGGTCCTTTACTCGACGGTCGTGCTCATGAATAAGAAGATGCCCAGCATGGACGCCTACGAAAAGACCATCGTGCAGCTGATCGGTGCGGCGGTCATCATGGTGCCGTACATTCTTGTAACGGAAGATGTAACGGCGCCAAGCCTGGACGGTCGGGGCGCGCTGATGCTCTTTATCGTGGCGGCCGTTCACACCGGTATCGCCTACGCTCTATACTTTGGCTGCATGGACGATCTGAAGGCGCAGACCGTCGCCATCTTCAGTTACGTAGACCCCATCGTCGCGGTGCTGCTCTCCGCCTTCGTGCTGGGAGAACCGCTCTCCGCCTTAGGCGTATTGGGCGTCGTCCTCGTATTGGGCGCCGCCGTGGTAAGCGAACTATGAAAGCACTCATCGCCATGAGCGGCGGCGTGGATTCCTCCGTCGCGGCTCTGCTCACAAAAGAATCCGGGTACGACTGCATCGGCTGCACCATGAAGCTCTGGGATCTGCCCGAGGAGGATGCGGGTGCGGTAAAGCCTTCCAAGACCTGCTGCAGCCTGGACGATACGGAGGATGCAAGAAGCGTCGCCTACCGGCTGGGCATGCCGTTCTATGCGTTCAACTACAAGGACGAATTCATGGAAAAGGTCATCTGCCCGTTCGCCGAAAGTTACGAACAGGGCAGGACGCCCAATCCCTGCGTCGAGTGCAACCGCTTCTTAAAGTTCGGCAAACTCTACGCAAGGGCGAAGGAGCTGGGCTGCGAAAAGATCGTCACGGGTCACTATGCCCGGATCGAACAGGGTCCGGACGGAAAATATCTGCTGAAGAAGGGGCTCGATCCCTCCAAGGATCAGAGCTACGTACTGCATTGCCTTACCCAGGAGCAGCTGGCGCATACGCTGTTTCCTCTGGGGGATTATACGAAGGAGCAGGCGAGGCGCATCGCGGCGGAGCACGGCTTCGTAAACGCGAATAAGCCCGACAGCCAGGATATCTGCTTCGTACCGGACGGCGATTATGCGAAAGTTGTACAGCGCTACGGAAGCGGGGAAGGTACAAGACCCGGCGCTTTCGTGGATCTGCAGGGCGATCCTATCGGCATCCATAAGGGCCTGATCCACTATACCATCGGACAGCGCAAGGGTCTGGGCAACACCTGGGGAAAGCCTGTATTCGTCTGCGCCATCGACGCGGCGGCCAATACCGTGACCCTCGGAGACAGCGAAGACCTGTTTGAGACCCGGGTGGAAGTGAAGGACTTCAACTGGATCGCAGGCGAAGCGCCCAAAGAGTCCATCCGCTGCACGGCAAAGCTGCGCTACCGGCAGAAAGAGACGCCGGCCACTGCAACGGTGCGGGAGGATGGCAGGGTCATCCTGACGTTCGACGAACCCCAGCGGGCGCCCACCCCCGGCCAATACGCCGTGCTCTACGATGGCGACATCGTGCTTGGCGGCGGCACGATCGAGACCGGCAAACGGCATGTTGACTTATAGGATGAAAGGGAATACAATATTCTGGTAATCATACAAACCAAGGAGAAAGCATGATCCACATTTGCGGAAACAACATGATGATGCGGCGCAGCCGGGTACGGGAAGATCTACCGGACCTTGTTTTGTGACGCAAACGAGGTTTGGAACCCATTACCCGGATAACCCACGAGACCGTGCGTTATCCGGTTTTTATTTTGCAGGAGAGATAGAACCCATGAAGATCAGTCAGATTTTGCAGCAGGACGGATATAGGCTCTCGTTCGAGGTCTTTCCACCGAAAAAGAGCACGGGACTCGAAAACGTGCGCAAAGCTACCGAGGAGATCGCCAAACTGGAACCTTCCTTCGTGAGCGTCACTTACGGCGCAGGAGGCGGCACCAGCGACTTCACTCTGGACATCGCCAAAAATATCAAGGAACAGACAGGCGTGCCCGTACTGGCGCACATCACCTGTGTGAGCTCTTCCCGGGAGAAGGTGGCGTCCTACATCGACGCCCTCAAGGCCAGCGGCATCGAGAACGTGATGGCGCTGCGGGGAGACCTGACGCCGGAGATGGAAAGCCAGGACAGAAGCGGCTGGGATTACCGGAACGCGTATCAGCTGGTGGAGGAACTGAAGGCGGCGGGAGATTTCTGCATCGGCGGCGCCTGCTATCCGGAGGTGCACCCCGAAAGCAGCTGCCGGAACGAGGATATCCTTCACCTGAAAGAAAAAGTGAAAGCCGGCTGCGATTTTTTGACTACACAGATGTTCTTCGACAACGATCTGTTCTATAGTTTTCTATATAGGGTGAGGGATATCGGCATCGATGTGCCGGTCATCCCGGGCATCATGCCTATTACGAATGCCAACCAGGTGGAGAAGGCCCTAAAACTGTCCGGCTGCCATATGCCGATCCGCTTTACCTCTCTCGTCGACCGCTTCGGAAGCAATGCGGCTGCGATGCAGCAGGCGGGCATCATCTATGCCACGGAGCAGATCATCGACCTGTATGCCAACGGCATCCGCAACGTGCACGTCTACACCATGAACAAGCCGGAGGTCGCATCGGGTATCCTGAATAACGTCTCCGCCATTTTAAACGCATGATGGATCTGATCTCTTTAAAAACATACAACGATCTGCAGCCGGACCTGTCTGAAGTAATGCGCTATGCCGGCGCGCCGAAGACGGCGGAACCGGATGCCCAGATCCTCTCCTGTCTTGCAGAGCTGGGGGAGATCCTGGGCAGGCTGTGCTGGCGGCGCTTTCCCATCGAAAGGCAGGGCGCATGGCTGGACCTGGGCTTCTGCCGGACACCGTCTGCCAGTCTTTCGATCAATTTGAAGGGTTGTTCCTCCCTGGTGCTGTTCGCAGGGACTCTTGGCATCGGGATCGACCGTTTTCTCGCGAAGTACGGCCGGCTGTCTCCCGCCAGAGCTCTGTGGTTTCAGGCGATCGGGGCAGCAGGGATCGAAGCGCTGTGCAACGCTTTCTGCGAAGAACTGCCGCAGCTGCTGGCAGAAGACGGGCAGCCGGTAAGGATAAGGCCTCGGTACAGTCCCGGTTTCGGAGATTTTGGACTGGAATATCAGCCATTCATTTTTTCGGCCCTGGATTGTCAGAAGAATCTTGGGCTCACCCTGACGGACAGCCTTCTGATGAGCCCCACAAAATCCGTAACGGCCCTGGTGGGCATCTGCGACGAGGAACGGTAACATGAAAATCTTAGACTATCTGAAAGACAATATCCTGATCCTGGACGGCGGCATGGGCAGCTTTCTGCAGGAGAAAGGCCTGCAGCCCGGGGAACGGCCGGAACCTTGGAATCTCAGCCATCCCGAGGTCATAACAGGCATACATAAGTCGTATTACGACGCAGGCAGCAACGCTGTCATCACCAATACGTTCGGCGCCTGCGGCCTGCGGTTCTCCAAGGAAGAACTGGAGGAGATCGCAGCGGCCGCCGTAGCGAATGCCCGGCGGGCTGCGGAAGAAAGCGATGCGCCCCAGCCGAAGTGGGTGGGTCTGGATGTAGGACCCTGCGGCAAGTTGCTGAAGCCCTTCGGCGATCTGGAGTTTGAGGATGCCGTAGAGACCTTTAAGCTCTTTTTACGGGCAGGCGCAGCGCAGCATCCGGACTTTATCTTTATCGAGACCATGAGCGACTGCTACGAGACGAAGGCTGCGGTGCTGGCAGCGAAGGAGGTCTGCGATCTGCCGATCTTCGCCTCCAACGCCTACAGCGACAACGGCAGGCTGCTGACGGGGGCAGATCCTGCCGCCATGACCGCCATGCTGGAAGGTCTGGGCGTCGCTGCCCTGGGTATGAACTGCTCTTTGGGGCCGGATACGCTGCTTCCCATTGCGGAGCAATACCTGCAGGTGTCGTCGCGTTCCGTCATCTTTAAGCCAAACGCGGGGCTGCCGAAGCTGGAGAACGGAAAGACCATCTACGACGTGACCCCGGCAGAATTCGGCGCCTACGCCGCGGAGGCGGTAAAGCAGGGCGTACGCATCGTGGGCGGCTGCTGCGGTACGACCCCGGAGACGATCCGGGAGATCGCGAAGCGGGTAAGGGATCTGAAGCCTCTGCCCATCGCGCCGAAACGCCGCACGGTCATCTCGTCCTACGCACATGCGGCGCTCTTTGGCAAAGATCCCGTGCTGATCGGCGAACGAATCAACCCTACGGGCAAAAAGCGCCTGAAGCAGGCGATCCTGGACGGCGACATGAGCTACGTACTGAGCGAAGCAGCCGGGCAGGAGGAGAAGGGCGTACACGCGATCGACGTCAACGTCGGCGTGCCGGGCATCGACGAAGCTGCTGTGCTGAAAAAAGCTGTGGAGGAGATCCAGGCGGTCACGAATCTGCCGCTGCAGCTGGACAGCTCCGATCCCGCGGCGCTGGCAGCCGCTATGCGGATCTACAACGGAAAACCCCTGGTGAACTCCGTCAACGGCAAGATGGAATCCATGGATGCGGTGTTCCCCCTAGTAAAGAAGTACGGCGGGGCCGTGATCGCCCTGACGCTGGACGAGGAAGGGATCCCCATGGATGCGGGCAAACGGGTGAACATCGCGGAAAAGATCATCTCGGAAGCGGCAAAGTACGGCATCGGCCGGGAAGATCTGATCTTCGATACGCTGGCGATGCCCGTGAGCGCTTCCAAAGAGGCTGCGAATATCGCGCTGGCTGCCCTGGAGCGCATTCATAAGGACCTGGGATGCTGCACCTCTTTGGGCGTATCCAACATCTCCTTCGGTCTTCCTTCCCGGGGTGCGGTCAACAGCGCCTTCTTGCTGCGGGCGCTGGACAGAGGGCTTTCCGCTGCGATCATCAACCCCTATGCGGAGGATATGATGCGGAGCTACCACGCCTTCCGGGCGCTGGCAGGACTGGACGAAAACTGCGGGGCGTATATCCGGTACTGTGAGGATCATCCGGCAGCGGCGTCACCGTCTGCCGTGCCTGCAGCAGCCTTGAAGCCGGGCGGACAGCAGGAGGGAAGCGGACTGCAGAATGCCGTTATCAAAGGATTCAAGGAACAGTCGGGGCTTTTGGCAAAAGAACTGCTGAAGAACATGGATCCCGTGGATCTGATCAACAGCGAGATCATCCCCGCGCTGAACACGGTGGGAGATGGTTTTGCTGCCGGTACGGTCTATCTTCCGCAGCTCCTGATGAGCGCGGAAGCTGCCTCCGCTGCCTTTGAAGAAGTGAAGGCTGCAATGGCGCTCCGGCCGAAAGCGGACAGCGGAAAACGATGCACCGTCGTCGTCGCTACGGTGAAGGGCGACATCCACGACATCGGAAAGAACATCGCAAGGCTGCTGCTGGAGAGCTACGGATTCGATGCGGTGGACCTGGGCAAAGATGTTGCGCCGGAGAGGATCCTGGAGGAGGTCACGCGGCTGCACGCCCCCATTGCAGGTCTCTCCGCCCTTATGACTACCACCGTCCCCGCCATGCAGGAGACGATCGAACTGCTGAAAGAAAAGGCGCCCTGGTGCAAAGTTCTGACGGGCGGCGCGGTATTGACGGCCGATTTCGCTGAGAAGATCGGCAGCGACTGCTACGCGAAGGATGCCATGGATACGGTGCACTATGCTCAGGACCTCTCCGCTGTGTTATAATTGAGAAAACGATAAAAAGGAGACGTTTCGACATGGAACTATCGACGGCAGCAAGATTATATATCCCCACGATCTGCCCTTGCTGCGGGCGCTACATCTTCGAGGAAAAAGGGCAGTACGAGATCTGCCCGGTGTGCGGCTGGGAGGATGACCCGGTGCAGCGCCGGGAGCCGGATCTGACGGGCGGCGCCAACAAGCTGAGCCTGAACGAGGCGAAAAAAGCCTGGAAGGAGGCCTCCCATGAGTAAGAAACTCCTGCCCATCCTGTTCATCATCGTTCTGCTGGCCTCGTTCTTCCTGATGTGGAACTATACACATCAGGATGTTCCCCTGGCTGCAGATCCTGTGCCGGTGGAAGATCCCGTGGCTCAAACAGACCCTGAGTCTGTCGAAGGGACCGATGAGATCGCCTGGAACTACGACGAATTCCCCGAGGATTACACCTTCCGGAGCAAGAAGTACCTGGACCAGCACTATGAGAAGCACGGCATCGACATGGGCTTCGAAAATGCGCAGCTGTACGAAGAATCCGCGAACCTGGTGATCCACCATCCGGACGTTCTGCACAAGATCGAAAAGGAAGACGGGGACACCTGCTTCTATCTGGAGGAGACGAATGAATTCGTCGTGCTGTCCAAGGACGGTTACATCCGCACATATTTCTGGCCGGATTCCGGGAAAAAGTATTACGATAAGCAATAGAGGCGCAAGATGAAGGGTCCCGTCATTACAAAAGACTGCGTAAAGACGCTGCTGGACGGTAAGTTCATCAAGGTCTACGACCTGCAGTACGCGGAAGGAAAGCATTATTACGATGCCAGCAGAAGGGCGGCGGAGGATCTGGCTGTGGTCAAAACGGACGAGCAATTCCGGGACATGCTGCCGGACGCCGTAAGCTGCTGCGTCATTCTGCGCTGCCCCGGCGAAGAGCCCCGGCTGCTGCTTTCCTACGAATACCGCTACCCCTGCGGCCGGTTTCTTCTGAGTCCGCCTGCGGGATTGATCGATCCGGAAGAGAAAGGGCATCCGGACGCGCTCATCCGCACGGCGGTGCGGGAGATCGCGGAGGAAACGGGTCTTCTGATCGGACCTTCCGATCGCGTAGAAGTCATCGACCCCTGTCTGTTCAGTTCTCCCGGCATGACGGATGAATGCAACGCCATGGTCTGCGCCGTGGTGGATGCGCCGGATCTGTCGTCCCTCAACCAGAACGGCGCGGTCGGAACAGAACAGTTCGACGGTTTTCTGCTGGTCACGAAGAAAGAGGCGGAGGACATCCTCCGCAGCGGCAGAGATCCGCAGGGGATCTTCTATTCCGTGTTTACCTGGATCGTGCTGGCCTGGTTTGCCGGCGGGTTCTGGGAGAGATAGCTGCTTTGAAGGGTCAGGAAGAGTTTATGGATCTTCGTCCGAAACACAAATGCATCATAGCCTTGCTCCTTCTCGTCAGTTTTGTGCTGCTCTGCGGCTGCACGGAGGTGCGCGCGCAGGCGGATGTAACGGAAGAGGCGGCAGGCAGCGGCGCTGCGCCTCACATTGCGGTGAAGATCGAAGGAGATAACATAAGCAGAGTTATGTCTTCTATGACGCTTCGGGAAAAGATCGGACAGCTGTTCATCATCCGGCCGGATACGCTGGGAGGATCGGTGCAGAACCTTACAAAAGAGGGTATGGCGCTCTATACGTCGTACCCGGCCGGCGGCTTCTGTCTGTTTGCACGCAACATCGCGGATCCCCAGCAGCTGAAGTCCTTTACGTCGCAGCTGCACGGTCTCGGAGACCGGTTCCAGCCCATCCTGACGATCGATGAGGAGGGCGGTCCCGTCGTTCGCATCGCAGCAAACAGCCAGTTCGACGTGCCGCGTTTTCCTGCCATGGGCAAACTGACCGCAGCGGGAGATCCTCCTGAAGTGCGCCGTCTCGCATCCTTCGAATGCAGCAAGGCCATCGGGTCCTATCTGAAGGAATACGGATTCGATCTGGACTTCGCGCCTGTCGCGGACGTCAACACCAATCCCCATAATCCCGTTATCGGCACGCGGGCGTACAGCAACGACCCCCTGACGGCAGCGGACCTCGTAGGCGCTGCCTGCGCAGGCCTGCACGAAGGCGGTTCCGGCAGCTGTTTAAAGCATTGGCCGGGTCACGGCGACACGAAGACGGATACCCACAAAGGCCGTGCTTCCACCGCAAAGACCTGGGAGGAGATCCTGGACTGCGAAGCGATCCCGTTCCGGGCCGGTATCGACGCCGGGACGGATATGGTCATGGTGTCTCACATCGCGGCGCCCGCCGTCACCGGCAGCGATGAACCTGCCAGTCTCTCCCACGTTCTGATCACGGAAAAACTCAGACGGGAGCTGGGGTACGAAGGTGTCGTCATCACCGACGCCCTGGATATGGGCGCGGTTTCCTATTACTACAGCCCGGGCGAAGCGGCCGTGCAGGCCTTCCTCGCCGGCGCCGATATCCTGCTGATGCCTTCGGACTATTTCGAAGCGTTCGACGCGATGGTCGCGGCTGTCAATGACGGGACGATCCCGAAGGAAAGACTGGACGAAAGCGTACGGCGCATCCTGCAGTTGCGGCTTTCTCTCGCCGCATTGTCGCAAAATTCCCTGTAATATGATAAAATGAAACAGGAAACAGCAGACGGACAAGACCGCCAGGAAGCGGCTTGCCTGATGTTTTGTTGATTTAAGAAAAAATTCACAGGAGAGGAATATCAGATAAATGGATTATGACGTGATCATCATCGGGGCGGGCCCCGGCGGTATCTTTACAGCTTATGAACTGCTCCAGGCGCAAAAAGGTCTTAAGATCGGCGTTTTCGAACTGGGCGGACCTTTAAACGAGAGAAAATGTCCCATCGACGGGGTCAAGGTAAAGTCCTGCGTGCGCTGCAAGACCTGCTCCATCATGAGCGGTTTCGGAGGCGCCGGCGCGTTCTCCGACGGCAAGTACAACATTACGAACGATTTCGGCGGCACGCTGTACGAATACATCGGAAAGCAGCGGGCATTGGACCTGATGCATTACGTGGACAAGATCAACTGCGAGAACGGCGGGGGCGGCACGACGCTGTACTCCACCGCCAACTCCGATTTCAAGACGCAGTGCCTGCGCAACGACCTGCATCTGATGGACGCCCAGGTGCGCCATCTGGGCACGGACATCAATTACGTCGTGCTGCAGAATCTGTACGACAAGCTGAAGGACGGCGTGGATTTCCATTTCCGCAGCCGCGTCTCCACCGTCGCCAAGACAGAAGAAGGCTATGAGATCGATGTGGACGGTCAGAAATTTTCGGCGCCTTACTGCGTCGTATCTGCCGGCCGCAGCGGCAGCAAGTGGATGGAGGATGTCTGCGGAGATCTGGGGCTTGCCACCAAGTCCAACCGCGTGGACATCGGCGTCCGCGTGGAGCTGCAGGCGGATATCTTTAAGCACATCACGGACGAACTGTACGAGAGCAAGATCGTCTACCGTACGAAGCAGTATCAGGATCTCGTGCGCACGTTCTGCATGAATCCGAAGGGCGCCGTGGTAAACGAGAACACGAACGGCATCGTTACGGTAAACGGCCACAGCTACGAAGATCCCGCGCTGCAGACGAACAACACGAACTTCGCGCTGCTGGTGGCGAAGCATTTCACGGAGCCGTTCAAAGATTCCAACGGCTATGGCGAAAGCATCGCCAAACTGTCCAACATGCTGGGCGGCGGCGTTATCGTACAGCGCTTCGGCGATTTGGTAAGAGGGCGCCGTTCCGTGGAAAAGCGCATCCGGGAGAGTTTCCTTACGCCGACGCTGGAAGCGACGCCGGGCGATCTGGCGCTGGTCATCCCCAAGCGCATCTTAGACGACATCGTGGAGATGATCTACGCGCTGGACAAGATCGCGCCGGGCACGGCCAACGACGACACGCTGCTGTACGGCGTGGAAGTCAAGTTCTACAACATGGAAGTGGAGCTCAACAGCGATCTGGAGACCTCGCTTCCCGGCCTGTTCGTCATCGGCGACGGCTCGGGGGTCACCCATTCGCTGTCCCACGCGTCCGCCAGCGGCGTACACGTGGCGAGAGTGCTGCTCGACCGCATCGCGTAAACTGTGGAACACGTACGGCTGAATAAAACTGCATTTTACCTGCTGTCCTTTACCTGGGGACTGCCCACGACGCTGGCGGGCTGCCTGACGGCCGCCGTGCTGCGCCTGATGGGAAAACATCCTCATCGTTTCGGATGGTGCTGGTATTTCGAGGTAGGGTCGCACTGGGGCGGCTGCAGCATGGGTCCGTTCTTCTTTAAGCAGAAGGAGCCCAGCAGGCATATCTGCATCCACGAGAGCGGACACGCCATCCAGAACTGCTGGTTCGGCTTTTTTATGCCGTTCCTCGTATCGATCCCCTCGTCCATACGGTACCGCGTCCACCGGTATAAAAGAAGACGCCACAGACCGCTGCCGCCCTACGATGCCATCTGGTTCGAAGGGCAGGCCACGAGACTCGGCAGAATGTATTTCGCCCCGTCAGGAGACGACCATGTTTTTTACGAAACGCAAGAGCAGAAGACAGATACAGAACCTGAGGAAACTCAGCCGGAAGAACGTTGACCTCGGGAAGTTCGTCAAGGATTTCTACGTAGAGAAAGGCCTCGCCTATATCTCCTGCAACGTATCCGGGTACAACGACATCATCGACCGCTATTCCGTAAAGGGCTACGAGTGGGTCGAAGAGTCCTTCGCGCGCTTCGTGGAGGAGAACGCGATCTACATCCCGCCGGAATATCCCATCGTGCTGGAGATCTGCGGTCACCGCTTTACCGAGGCGCAGAAGACCACGATCGAAGAGACGATCCTGGACTATTACGCCCTGAAGATGGGCGATGTGCAGATGTCCATCCAGGCCAACAATCGGCGTATCCTGTTTATGTTCCTGCTGGTGGCAGTTTTTGCCGTCATCCTGTATCTGGTAACGATGTTCCCCGGCATTCCAAAGGTTCTGTCCGAAGCGGTGTTCGTGCTGTTCTGGATGGCGCTGTGGGACGCCTCGGAGTTCTTCTTCGTGGATGGAAGAGATCTGCAGGAAGATAAACTGGAAGCCGCACAGTTGGCCAGCATGGCCGTCACGTTCTTCGACAAGTTCGAGGACGGCCCCGCAGAGCCGGAAGTGGTGCAGCAGATCATGGAGGAGATGGAAGAAGAAGTCATCCTGCCGTCGACGCAATGGGATGCGGAGGAGTGACCCCGAAAGAGGTAAACCATGCGTAAACACCCGGACAGGCATACATACCTGACCGAAACCCCCATACCGAAACTTATCCCCGCACTGGCCGTGCCGACCATCATCAGCATGCTGGTGACGGGTATTTATAATTCCGCCGACACATATTTCGTCGGCCGCATCTCTACCCAGGCAACGGCTGCCGTCGGCCTGGTCTTTTCCGTGATGGCGATCATCCAGGCGTTCGGCTTCTTCTGCGGTCAGGGCTCCGGCAACTATCTGTCCCGGCTGCTGGGCGCGGGGAAGAAACAGGAAGCGAACGAGGTGGCGATCACCGGCTTTCTGATGGCTTTGGTGATCGGACTGCTGATCGCCGCGCTGGGCAACTGGCAGGCGGAGCGCCTGGCGGACTGGATCGGCGCCACGGACACGTCACGGGCAGATACCATCGCCTATATGCGGATCATCCTGATGGGTGCGCCCTTCATGACCTGCCAGTTCGTCATCAACAACCAGCTGCGCTTCCAGGGCAGCGCCATGTACGCCATGATCGGACTAATGTGCGGCGCGGTCGTCAATATCATTCTGGACCCCGTCCTGATCTTTGGGTTCGACCTGGGCATCCGGGGCGCAGCGCTTGCCACGGTAGCGGGGCAGGCGATCAGCTTTTTCGCGCTTCTCATCGGCAGCAGAAAAGGAGAAAACATCCGGCTCAGCCTGCGCAATGCCGGGCTCAACTTCAGCTATATCCTGCAGATCTCCAACGGCGGACTGCCTTCCCTGGTGCGCCAGGGCCTGGCGGCGGTGTCTACGCTGCTTTTGAACAACGCGGCCCGCACCTGGGGCGGTGACCCTGCCATCGCCGGCATGTCCGTCACGTCCCGCACGCTCATGCTGCTGGTGTCGGCGCTGATCGGATTCGGACAGGGGTATCAGCCGGTCTGCTCGTATAACTACGGGGCGGGGCTGTACAGTCGGGTCAAAGAAGGATACCGTTTCTGCGTCAAGTACGGGACCATCCTGATGACCGCGGCAGGCGCTTTTTGCCTCGTCTTTGCAGAGCCCGTGGTGCGGTTCTTCCGCGACGATCCGGCCGTCGTCGCCGTCGGCAGCACAGCGCTTCGCTGGCAGGCTGCCGTTCTGCCGCTGCTGGCCACCTCTATCCTTACGAACATGATGCTGCAGGCGAGCGGAAAGGGGATCAAATCTTCCATTACGTCTTCTGCCCGCAACGGCATCTTCTTTATCCCGCTCATCCTCATCCTGCCCCGGTTTTTCGGACTTCTCGGCGTGGAGATGACCCAGGCATGGGCGGATGTCCTCACATTTCTGCTGTGCGTTCCCATCGCCAGGTCGGAACTGGGAAAAATGGATGAAATCAAGTCGGTTGACGGGCAAAACGTATAATGTTCCAGAAGACATGCAAAAACCCCGCTATGGGCCGATTTTTGGCCTTAGCGGGGTCTTGTTTTAACGAATCGTTTCGGTGTTTATTCGGCGCTGTCTGCCGTAAAATCCTCTTCGTAGATGATGTGGTCTCCCCAGATGTATCTCACGAGAGTATGAATGTCTTCGATCCCGGTCTCATCCTGTAGTACAGAGCAGATATTTGAGAAAGCATTTACAGTACTTTTTAATGACTCTTCCAGGCTTTGGGCAAGCGTTGCTGCCATTGCTTCGTCGTAATCCGTCTGCAGCTGGGATCCCAGATCATAGCAATAGATCAACGTGTTTTCCTCTGCCCAGATCTCCAGGTTTTCCTGCCCGGCGCTGGCATTTACGAGCTGCTCTTTGATATCTTCGTGCTCTTCGAGATAACTTTCCAGCGTCTGGGCAGCGGTTTCCGTTCCGCTGTTTTCTTCCGCCGTTTCCTCGGGCTCTCCGGTTTCCGCCGTTTCTGTTTCTTCGGCTGCGGGTGCGGGGCTTTCTTCGCTGCTCTTGCTGCAGCCGGACAGAAGCATGGCAGCTCCGACGGCCAGAACGAGCAGCAGGATCAGGATACGGTTTTTCTTCATTTGTTGTTTTCCTCCTATCTTTTCCTGTCCCAAGAGGGCAGGTCTTCGCCTTTTATTATATCTCACAGCAAGGCTTTTGCGTCAGATAAACCGTCCTTCTTTCTCTATTTCCGGAGCTCTGCTTCGATGGGGCCCGGCGCGCCGGACGTCTTGCGGCAGGACAAAACGACGGCGCCTTTGCCGTCCTCGAGATGATAGGTCTCCTGCACTGCAGCGTTGGGACCGGCCGCGTTGATCATGCGGGTAAAGTCCATCAAAATGCCCGGCAGGATGGTCCGGAATACCCGGGAGGCATCGCTGCCGTAGATCGTCTTCAGTTCGTTTTCCAGTTCCGGCAATCTCATCGTTCTATATCGTCTGCGTCTTGGAGATCTGGGGCGGGATGACGCCTTCCACGCCCGTTAAGGAAAGGATGCACACCAGATTCTTCTGCACGCCCTTGTAGGCATCCGTCGGGTCGTACCATTCGCTGATATCGTGCGTGCCGCCGCTGTCGCCCCCGGAGGTGATGGTCGCTGCCGGGATCCCCAGGGAAAGGGGAATGTTGGCGTCGGTACTGGCCAGTTCCCGCATCTTCGGTTCGATGCCGCAGATCCGGAAGGCATCTTTCAGAAGTGCAATGATCTCGCAGTTTTCATCCTGCACGCCGCCGGTGGAGCCGCCCAGTTCCTCCGTGCTCATCTGAATGCGGGCTTCGGGATCGAAACGGAGCTCCTTGCTGTTCTTTACGGCGAACTCTCTTTCCACTGTCCAGCGTTCGTACTCTTCCTCCGCGCATTCCTCCGCGATCTTCAGGCATTTCGCATGGAAATCCTCCATGATCTTCGTGTCTTTGCTGCGCACGTCCATGGTAAAAGAGCATTCGCTGGCGATGGAGGTGACCCCGGTGCCGCCCTGTACCGTGGAAACGTTGAAGATCGTAAAGGGCTCAAGAGGAACGCGTTCCTGGGAGATCCGGGCGATGGCCCGTCCCATGCATTCTACCGGGTTCACCAGGCCGTAGGCGCCGACGGAATGGCCGCCCGGCCCCCGGAACGCAATGCGGAACTGCACGTCGGACAAAGCTCCGTAGGTCAGATGATCGCCGTGTCCATCGATGGAAATGAAGGCGTCCACCTTCGTCTGTTTTGTGTTGAAGATATGCCGCACGCCCCGGAAATTGCCGACGCCTTCCTCTCCCACGTCGCCTCCGATGAGGAGGGTACAGGCGGGCCGGATGTCCGCTTCCTTCATAGCCCGCAGGATGGCCAGCACCTCCGCACAGCCTCTCGTATCGTCGCAGATGCCGGGCATGCAGATGCGGCTGCCTTCCCGATGCATCGTCAGATCCGTATCCATGGGAAAGACGGTGTCGATGTGGGCGGTGACCATCACGACCGGCGCCTCTTTGGGACCCTCGATCACGGCAAAGACGTTGCCGACTTCATCCTGCTTGGTTTGGTAGCCCATCTCTTCGATGATCTCCCGGATGCGGGCGGCCTTCTTTTCCTCGTGATTGGAGTATGCGGGAATGCTGGCCAGCTCGATCTGCTGTGCTACTGTATTCTCCGCATCTTCCTTCAGAAAGGACAGAGCCTTTTGGATCTTTTCGGAATCGTATAAGATTTGGATCGCTTCGTTCATACTATCGCTTGCCTCCTGTTTTGCGTAAATTCACTGCCTTCATTATAGCAGAAAGCTCCTCCGCCTATGCTATAATACTAACTGGTTTTAAAGTTAAGGAGGAACTATGAAAGTAATACTCGTAAACGGCAGCCCTCACGAAAAAGGCACGACCTGGGCAGGTCTGGATGAGATCGCAAGAACGCTGGAAAAGGAGGGCGTGGAGGCGGAGATCTTCTGGATCGGAAATAAGGCGGTCGGCGGCTGCATCGGCTGCGGCGGATGCGAGACGACAGGACGCTGCGTCTTCGGCGGCATCGTCAACGAATTTCTGGACAAAGCGGAAAGTGCCGACGGGTTCGTATTCGGTGCTCCCGTTCATTACGCAGGACCCAACGGTAACATGAAATCCTTCATGGACCGGGTGTTCTACGCAGATGCCCACAGTTTCCGGTTAAAGCCGGGTGCATGCATTGCGGCAGCCCGCAGGGCCGGCGTGGTAACCACGATGGATGACCTCAACAAGTATCTCACCATCAGTGAAATGCCCGTGGTCTCTTCCACGTACTGGAACATGGTCTTCGGTTTTAATGCGGAGGAAGCAAAACAGGATGCGGAAGGCATGCGCACCATGCGGAATATCGGGCATAACATGGCTTACCTGCTGAAATGCATGGAAGCTGCCAAGACCGCCGGCATTGAAAAACCGGAAGGTGAACCGGGCGTATGGACTCACTTCATCGGAAACGGGACGGTCTCCAAACGTTGATCCGCACATTCGTAAAAAAAGAGCCTGTACTCGTTATCGCCGCACTGGCTGCTGCAGTCAGTTGCTTTTTCGTCCCGCCGGACGGGGCCTATTTCTCGTACATCGATCTCCGCACGCTGGCGCTCCTGTACTGCCTCATGACCGTGGTGGCGGGGCTGCGTCAGGCTGGATTGTTTGAACACCTGGCCCAGGAAGTCTGCGAACGCTCCGGCAGTCTCCGGATGCTGAGCATCCTGCTGGTCCTGCTCTGCTTCTTTACGTCCATGCTCATCACGAACGACGTGGCGCTGCTCACGTTCGTGCCGTTTGCGGTCATCGTGCTGGGCATGTCGGGAAGACTGCAGCACCTGATCCGCATCGTAGTCCTGCAGACCGTCGCCGCCAATCTGGGCAGCATGCTGACGCCGGTCGGCAATCCGCAAAATCTGTACCTGTATTCCTATTACGGCCTGGGGATGGGCGAGTTTCTGGGGATCACATTCCCTGTCTGGGGGTTATCGCTACTGCTGATCCTGGCAGCCTGCTTCGTCTTTCCGAAGGAAAAACTGGAGATCCATCTGGGTAAATACCGGGAGATCGACCGCAGAGAACTGCTGGTCCACAGCCTGCTGTTCGCGGTCTGTCTGCTGACCGTACTGCGCATCCTGCCCTGGCAGGGGATGCTGGGGATCCTGATCGCCGCCCTGTTCGTCTTCGACCGCGGAATCTTAAAAGAGGCGGACTTTATGCTGCTTCTTACCTTTGTGGCATTCTTCGTCTTTTCCGGCAATCTGGCCCGCATGGACAGTGTGGCCGCTCTGCTGGAACATCTGATGGAGGGGCGGGAATACCTCACGTCGCTGCTGGCCAGCCAGGTGATCAGCAACGTGCCGGCGGCGCTGCTCCTGTCCGGGTTCACGGACCGGGCAAGAGACCTGATTCTCGGCGTCGATATCGGCGGCCTGGGCACGCCCATCGCAAGCCTGGCCAGCCTCATCAGCTTAAAACTCTACCTGCATTCCGACGACGCGAAGGCCGGCCGGTATCTGCTGGAGTTTACGGCGGTGAACGTTCTACTGCTGGCGATCTTATCCGGTGCGGCGATGATTTTAAAGTGACCCGGCCAGCCCTTCCTGCGAGGAGGGCAGGATAGATGCCTACGCCATTTTTCTTTTTTTCTGAAAGTGTCGTAGAATATCTATGACGATCTTTCACTAACGCGCAAAAAGACTTAGATTTTGGGTAAAATCTAAGTCTTTTTCTCTTGCATACTGAAAATGGCGTAGATTTTCTAAGACACAAATCGAATACTAAAAAAATGGCATAGAGCAGGTGAAAGGGGCCGCTGTAAGGGTTATCTCCCGGGTCAACGGGCGCAGCCCTCTGTCTTGAAACCGGCCCGCAGAAATCATATACTGTGGTTAGCGAAAGATGGAAAAGGAGATATTCGCAATGCAGGTACGATTAACACCGGAAGAGCAGGCCATGCTGCGGGGCGAGCGGGGAGATGCCAAGCGTGTTGCGCTTGAGAAGATCGTAGAACTGGCCGAGATCCTCGGCGCAGAGGAGCTGGTGCCCGTCACGAAGGCGCATCTTTGCTGCGGGTCCACGGCATCGCCGGCGGATTTTCCCGAGGGCGTTGACCCCTGCAGCATCATCCATGACGGCGATCGGATCCGCGTGGACGGAGAGACCGGCAGGGTGGAGATCCTGGAAGAACGAGGTGCACTGTGAAACAGAACCAGAAACCGCTGAGAGCATTGCTGCTCCTGATCCCGATCATTCTCGGCACGATAGGGCTTTTTGCTCTTGAAAAAGAACCTTTTACGGATGCGGTGTTCCACTGCGTACAGATGTATGTGCTGAACTACAGCGATACGCCTCCCAATCTTTTTGTGGAGGCTGCGCGATGGATCGCGCCGCTGGCTTCCGCTTACAGCGTTCTGCTGATCGCTTCCGCGCTGCGGACAAGACTGCAGAATCTCCTGCGCAGCAGGCATTTCGGAGCGGTCGCCGTATATGGACCTGAGGAGGAATGTGCGCCGCTTCTTGCTGCATTGGATCGGAAAGGCGTTTCGGGCGGCAGCGCTCCCTCGGGGACAGACCGCCACATCCTGCTCTGGAATGAGGAGGAAAACTTCCGCTTCTATACCCGGTACCGGGATGCGCTGGCAGGAAAAGGCGTCTACCTGAAATGCGGGTCGCTGCCGGCCCAGGCGGCTTTAGGCGCTGACCTTCACATCTTCTGCCCGGAGGAAACGGCTGCGAGGCTGTATTGGAAGGATCACTGCCTTTACGAAACGTCCTGTGCCTGCAGCCATAAAATGCAGATCGTCCTGATCGGTTTCGGAAAGCTGGGCAGCGAACTGCTGACCTCTGCGCTGCAGAGCAACATCTTCTCGCCGGACCAGCGGGTCGAATACCACGTTTTCAGAGGAGATCCTTCCTATCTGAAGATCCATCACGAGCTGGGATATTTGCAGGATCTTGTTCTGTTCCATGAAGGACCCTGGCAGGATAACCTAGCTCTTCTGGAATCTGCGGAGCGCATCCTCATCGTGCAGCAGGAAGGACAGACAGAGCTTCTGGCACAGCTGCTGCTCGCGGTCAACAGCCCCCGCATCGATCTGTTCGATGCCAATGCCGCTGCTTCCGGCCTTCTGGACGGCAAAGACCGCATCGTCCGCTTTCCCTGGAAGGAGATCGCTTACCGGCCGGAGAATATCCTGAGCGAAGACCTGTACCGGCGGGCGAAGACCCTGAATCTGCGCTATGCGCATCTATATACCGGTGCGGCGGAAACGGTAGAAAACCGGGAAGCCGAGTGGAGAAAACTGGACACCTTTACCCGCTACTCGAACATCAGCTCTGCGGATTACCATGAGATCCGTCTGAAGATGCTGCAGGGGATGGGTGAGCCTTCCGATCCGGACCGCATTTCACCTTCCTGCATGGAACTGCTTGCAGAATTGGAGCACATGCGCTGGTGCCGCTATCACTGGCTCAACAACTGGACCTACGGCGTGCCGGAGCGCGGCGGAAATAAGGACAGCGCCCGGAAGATCCATGCGGATCTGCGGCCCTACGACCAGCTGTCGGAACAGGAAAAACAGAAGGACAGAGACGCCGTTTGTCTGCTTCTGGAACTGGACAAAAGCGGCGGCTCCGCCGTTTAGGAAAGGAATTTTCACATGAAGCATGATGTGTTTGTCAGCTTCTCCTTCTCGGACAGAGAGGCTGCGGAAAACCGGAACCGCTGATGCATCAGCAGAAGGAGTTAGTATGGACACCATTTTTTACAACGGCAAGATCTACACCATGGAAAAGGGTTGGGACGTGCAGTCCGCAGTCGCCGTGCAGGACGGCATTATCCAGCGGGTGGGAAGCGACGAAGAAGTGCTGGCTCTGAAGACGGAGGGCACAAAGTGCGTGGATCTGCAGGGAAAGACGATGCTGCCCGGGTTCACCGACAGTCACATGCACCTGCTGAGCTACGGCTACAGCCTGGAAAAGGTGAATTTCTACAGCGCCCGCAGCGTGGACGATCTTGTGAGCCTGGCCAAGGACTTCCTGGCGAAGCGGCCCTATCTCACCTGGCTGCAGGGCAGGGGCTGGAACCAGGAATATTGGACGGAAGGGCGCTTTCCGACACGCCACGATCTGGACCGCATTTCCACAGAGATCCCCATGTCCTTCACCCGTGCCTGCGGTCACATCATCGTCTGCAATTCCAAGGCGCTGGAGGTGATGGGCGTTACGAAGGACACGCCGGATCCCTTCGGCGGGCAGATCGACCGGGACGAAAATAGAGAACCTCTAGGCATCTTCCGGGAAGCTGCCCGGGATATCGTGTATAATGCACTTCCGGAACTGACGGTGGACGACGTAAAACGCATGCTGAGAAACGGCATGGACGAGCTGGTGAAGGCCGGCATTACCGAAGTGCAGACCGACGACTTCGAAGCGCTGCCGCCGGGGCAGTATCAGAAAGTCCTGGATGCCTATCATCAGCTGGAGGCCGCCGGCGAACTGAAAGTCCGTGTGTTTGAACAGTGCCTGCTGGCATCCCAGGATCTGCTGGAAAAATTCCTCTCCGAGGGTCACCATACGGGAGAGGGCACACCGATGTTCCGGGTCGGCCCGTTAAAGCTGATGGCGGACGGTTCGCTGGGCGGCCGCACGGCATATCTGGGCAGACCCTACGCGGATGACCCCTCCACCGAAGGCATTCCCGTCTTTACCCAGGAGCAGCTGGACAAACTGATCCTGACAGCGCAGCAGGGCGGCATGATGGCTGCAGTGCACTGCATCGGCTGCGGCGCAGCGGAGATGACCATGCACGCCATCGAAGCGGCGCAGCTGGCATGCCCGAAGCCGGATCTGCGGCATGCGATCGTGCATTGCCAGATCACGGATAAGCCGCTGCTGGAACAGTTCGCGAAACTCAACGTCGTGGCACACATCCAGCCCGCTTTTGTGGACGACGACATTCCCATCGTGGAGGCGCGGGTCGGCAAAGAACTGACGCAGACCAGCTACAACTGGAAGACGCTGCAGGACAGCGGCGTATGTATCGCGGGCGGTTCCGACAGCCCGGTGATCGACTTTTCCGTCATGAACGGCATCTACTGCGCGGTGACTCGCAAGAGATTGAACGGCGAGCCCGAGGGCGGCTGGCTGCCCGATCAGAAACTGACGGTGGAAGAGGCGGTGCGCACTTACACTATGGGCGGCGCCTATGCCTCCTATGACGAAAGAGTGCGGAGCACGATCCGCAACGGCAAGTACGCGGACCTGGTGGTGTTGGACCGCGATATCTTCGAGATCCCGGCGGAAGAGATAAAAGATGCCAAAGTGGAGATGACCGTGCTGAACGGCGAGATCGTGTTTACGAGATAATCGGAACAGAATAAAACCCCTGCATCGTGAACTGCTACCCGTCAAGTGGACAGTGAAAAATCATAAGATTTTCGCAGCCAGCAACAGCAATGTTGTTGGCTGTTTTTATGCAGCCGGACTACCCC
>CACYFF010000022.1 GCA_902773665.1 uncultured Eubacteriales bacterium
CGGATGAAGAGCTGTATCCCGAGCTTCACGCCCGTGGGGTTCATATTGGCGCCGCTGGTGATGAGCAGGGTCATGATGATGACGTAGATACAGGTGATCGCCGTCATGAAGTAGACGTTGTAGCCCGCCAGGATCGACGGTACGTACACCATGAAGACCGCAAGGCAGGTGAACGCCAGGGAGACCAGGGTGTTGAGACCCTTCAGGTGCCCGAAGAACAGCAGCGCCGCGCAGAACAGCAGACCGAAGCGGATCATGGCATCCAGACGGTAATAGCCGCCGTACACCCAGTCCGCGTCCCCTTCCTTCGTGCCGTAATTATAGAGGATGACCTTATCGCCGACTTCCAGCGTCTCGTCTGCCTGCACGGTGTAGTTGTCTGACGTATGGGCCGCCAGCACCTCCTGGCCTTTGAATTCGCCCGTCAGGATGCGGGCTTTGAAATAGGTCAGGTCGTTCTGGTATTCTACGTCCTCCGAAAGCTCGTAGTTGTCGGAGACGGTCTTTTCGATGCTGGTGATTCTCGCCTTTTCCGCATAGGCATCCTCGGCGTAGAGGATCGTCAGGTCCTTCGTGACGATCTTGTTTCCGCCCAAAATAAAAATAAGGGAAACGACTACCGTTGCGATCCACACCACCAGGTTGCGGAATTTCGGTGTCGTTTTATATTTCTTTTTAAACTCAGCCATACTAGTCTTCCTGTGTATAGTAACAGGACAAGGAAACGAGCTGTCCGTCCTTCCTTGCGAACAGGTCTTTACGGACGACGCGCAGGGCTTCCCGGTCGAAGGGTGACCCGCTGAACGCGCAGAGGGATTCCAGAAGCGATGCGGGATTGAGCGTCTCGTTGGGCGCGCTCCGCAGCAGCAGGGAGAGCCTGCTCCCCTCTTCCGTCTCCTCCAGAAGTTCCAACCGACCGATCCAGTCCTTAACGTCCTTTTCGACCATCTTCTTCGTCTTCTTGTCTTTCTTTAAGATCTTTACCTCGTCCTGTATTATAAAACCTTCCGTGTTAAGATTCTGTGAAGAAGGCAAAAACGCCTCGTAGAGACTCATTTCCGTGATGGAGGATGAATTCCTCGACGAATAGGGAATCTCGCGGCAAAACGTAAATCTGATGCCTTCTGGAAGGGCCAGATTCATGCCCTCTACCAGACGGCTCTCTTCGTAAGGCTGTTCCGTGTCCAGTTCGAAGTAATCCTGCTCCGTTTCGAAGCCCAGGGACAGCGGATGGACGATGTTGATCTTCTCGTGGGGGTTGAACCCGTTGGAGTATGCAGGAACGATACCCGCCCTCTTGATGCAGCGCTTGAAGAGACGCTGCAGGTCCAGGTGGGAGATGAACCGCATATTCCCCTTTTTATAAAACCCGAAAAGGTATCTGTGCAGTTCCTTGTTATTCGGCATAGATCCCTCCCCAGCGGCACTCGGTGTGGGCGTTGACCCCGCAGCCGTTGCATCCCAGCCGGCAGTCCGGCGTGGTGACGGCTTCCTGTGCCTTCTTCCATTCTCTCTGGAAGAATTCCTTCGTGATGCCGCAGTCCACGATCTCCCAGGGCATGGGAGCGTCCGGGTCGATGTCGTTCAGCGCGAAATAGTCCGCACCGATGCTGTTCTCCGCCAGCGCCTGTTCCCAGGCGTCCTGCCGGAATCCTTCCGTCCAGGCGTCGAAGGCGGCGCCCAGCTCGTAAGCCCGCAGCAGCACGGCGGACAGTTCCCGGCCGCCTCTGGCGAACACCGCCTCCAGCATGCTGGCGTAGCTGCCGTGGTAGCGGAAATTGACCCCTTTGATCTTCTTTAAGCGGTCCTTCAAATAATAGTGCTTCTGTTCGAATTCTTCCGGCGTATTCTGCCGCACCCACATGAAGGGCGTGTCCGGCTTGGGCACGAAATTGGAGACGGATACGGATACGCTGTAGCGTCCGACTTTGCCTCCGTTGTGTTCCTTTGCCAGGTCCATGATGCGCTTTGCCAGATCCACGATGCCGTCCAGGTCTTCGTAGGTCTCCGTGGGAAGTCCCATCATGAAATATAATTTGACGGAAGTCCAGCCCAAATCGAATGCCTGCCGCAGCGCGGTAAAGATGTGCTCTTCCGTAATGTTCTTGTTGATGACGTTGCGCAGACGCTGGGTCCCCGCTTCCGCGGCAAAGGTCAGGCCTGTCTTGCGCACGCCCTGAATCTCATCCAGCACTTTAAAGCTGAAGTTGTCCATGCGGAGCGACGGCAGCGAAAGGCTTACCTGATGCTGCTTGCAGTATTCCATCAGATCCGTTACCAGCGGTTCGAAATGCGTGTAGTCCGACGTGGAGAGGGACAGGAGCGACAGTTCGCCCTGGCCGCTGTTCTCCAGCTGGGTCTTGGCGATGTCCAGCACCTTTTCCTCGCTGCGTTCCCGCACGGGCCGGTAGACCATGCCCGCCTGGCAGAACCGGCAGCCTCTCGTGCAGCCCCGGAACAGCTCCGCCACAGAACGGTCGTGCACCACTTCGATGAGGGGCACGATGAGCTCCTTGGGAAAATCCACGGTGTCGATGTCGTGGACGATGGCTTTCAGCACCCGCTCCGGCGCCTCTTCCCGCAGTTTGCGGTATCCCCGGAAGGTCCCCTTTTCGTCCCGGATCTCCCCGTAGAACGACGGGATATAGACGCCCTGCAGTTTGGCGATCTCCGCGAGAAACTCCTGCTTCGTCTTCCCCGCCCGGCGGAATTCTCCCCGGATGCGGCAGACTTCGGGCAGCAGCTCTTCGCCGTCCCCCACCAGGATGACGTCCATAAAGTCCGCCACCGGCTCTGCGTTAAAGGCGCAGGGGCCGCCGCAGATGATGATGGGGTCAGCCTCGGTGCGGTCTTTGGAAAGCACCGGGATGCCCGCCAGATCCAGCATCGCCAGGATGTTGGAATAGCTCAGCTCGTACTGGAGGGTGAACCCCACAAAATCCATTTCCTTTAGCGGCGTCTTCGTCTCCAGCGTAAACAGGGGCACATCCGCCGCCTTCATGGCAGCCATCATGTCCCTTGCCGGCGTAAAGCAGCGCTCGCAATAGGTATGATCCGTTTTGTTCAGCAGATGGTACAGGATGTTGAGCCCCATATAGGACATGCCGATCTCGTACAGATCCGGAAAACAGAACGCAAAACGCACGGTACCGGGGAGAGGCTCCCGCGCAATGCTGTGCAGCTCTCCTCCGATATACCGTGCCGGTTTTTCCACTTTTAAAAGAAGTTTGTCTAACTGTTTCTGAACGTTACTCATCGTAATATTCGAAATCGTAATCGATGACGGTGATGGTGTCCCCTTCTTCCAGACCCATCTGCAGCATCTCCTCGATGGCGCCGCTCTCTTCGATGTAGCGGTAGAGATAGCGCAGAGATCCTGCGTCGTTGAAATTCGTGGAGTTGAAGATCTTCTCCAGCTGCTTGCCCGTTACCAGGAAGCCGCCCTTCTTGCGCTCCACGTAAACGTTTCTGTAGTCCGGGTCGTCCTCGGGTTTCGTATCCTGGAAGAAGACGGTCTCTTCCTGTTCTTCCGCCTCGGTCTCCAGCAGCAGCTTATAAGCGGCCCGCAGCAGCTCGTCCACGCCCTCGTGGATGGGTGCGCTGCAGGGATAGACGCTGTAGCCCTTGCTTTCCGCATAGGCTTTGAATTCTTCGTAGACCTCGTCATCGGCCATGTCGATCTTGTTGGCGCAGATGATCTGGGGCTTCTTCGCCAGCTTTTCGCTGTAGCCGGCCAGTTCTGCGTTGATCTTGTCCAGATCTTCCTTCGGATCTCTGCCCTCGCTTCCGGAAACGTCCACCACGTGGATGAGGATGCGGGTGCGTTCGATGTGCTTCAGGAAGTCCAGGCCGAGGCCGGCGCCTTCCGAAGCGCCTTCGATGAGCCCCGGAATATCCGCCATGACGAAACTGGAGTCGTACATGGATACGACGCCCAGGTTCGGCGTGATGGTCGTGAAGTGATAATTCGCGATCTTGGGGTTGGCGCTGGTGGATACGGACAGCAGCGTGGATTTGCCCACGTTGGGATAGCCCACGAGGCCCACGTCCGCGATCAGCTTGAGCTCCAGCTCGATCTGCCGTTCCCTGGCAAATCCGCCGGCTTCGGCGAAATTCGGCGCCTGGCGGACGGAATTCTTGAACATGACGTTGCCTTTTCCGCCTCTGCCGCCTTTGGCTGCCACGAAGGACTGTCCGTCCTCCGTCAGATCTGCCATGACCGCGTTGCTTTCAGTATCGCGCACCACGGTGCCGACGGGAACCTTGATGACCAGATCCGCGCCGTCCTTGCCGAACTGCTGGCGGCCTCTGCCGTCTTCTCCGCTCTCCGCCTCGTATTTTCTTTTATAACGGAAATCCATCAAGGTGCGCAGGTTGCGGTCGGCCTGGATGACGATGTCGCCGCCTTTGCCGCCGTTTCCGCCGTCCGGTCCGCCCTGGGGAATATAGGGTTCCCGGCGGAAGGATACGGAACCGTTTCCGCCCTTGCCCGACTTGATGAAGATCGTTGCCTTATCTACAAACATGAGTTTCCTCTGAGAAAAAGCAAGGCCTCTGGAATTGCCAGAGGCCTGTGAGAACTATGCTTCCTGAGAATAAACGCTGACCTGCTTGCGGGTCTTGTCTTTTCTCTCGAACTTGACGACGCCGTCCTGCTTTGCGAACAGGGTATCGTCTCCGCCGATGCCTACGTTGTTGCCCGGGTGGATCTTGGTTCCTCTCTGGCGAACGAGGATCGTTCCTGCGCTGACGAACTGACCGTCTGCTCTCTTGACTCCAAGACGTTTCGCCTCGGAATCGCGGCCGTTCTTAGAGCTGCCTACACCTTTTTTACTTGCCATAAGTTTTTACCTCCGATCCCTTGACTACTTGTTGAGCGCGGCTTCGATCGCTGCGATCATTTCTTCCTTCTTGAGCTTGGAATCCACTTCGATGCCCTTAGCGGCTGCGAATTCAGCCAGCTCGGCCTTCTTCATGGACTTCAGGTCTACGGGAGCTTCCGCTGCTTCTGCCTTGGGAGCTTCCTCAACCTTTGCCTTGACTTCGCCGTTTACAGAGATGCCATTGATCTTCAGCTCGGTGTAGGGCTGTCTGTGACCCTGCTTCTTGCGATAGTCCTTCTTGGCCTTATACTTGAAAATGATGACCTTGTCTGCCTTGCCGTTTGCAACGACTTCAGCATTTACGGCAGCGCCTTCCACATAGGGTGCGCCGACCATGGTCTCGCCTTCTCCTCCGAGGACCAGGACCTTGTCCAGGCATACGGATTCGCCGGCTTCTACGTTGAGTTTCTCAACACGGATCTTGTCTCCGGGGCAAACGCGGTATTGCTTTCCTCCGGTAACTACTACTGCATACATGATATTTTACCTCCTCTATCCGGTCTCGCCATCGGGGGTGGTCTTTTTCAGACACTTGAAAAGTACCCGTTCAGAGCGGCAACGCAAATAGTATAAAGGTTTGCGGATGCAGTGTCAAGAAAGTTTTTCGCCCTTTTTGAAATTATTCTTCGATGACGACGCCGTCCGCATCGACTTTGATGGAATCGGAATCGTCCACCAGCGTGTCGTCCTTCTTCGCCACGTATTTGGCGCGGATCTGCTCTTCCAGCTTGGCCATGAGTTCGGGATGTTCGTCCAGATAGTTCTTGACGTTCTCCCTGCCCTGTCCGATGCGTTCACCGGCATAGCTGTACCAGGCACCGCTCTTTTCCAGCAGACCTGCTTCCACGGAGCAGTCCAGCACGTCGCCCGCGCGGGAGATGCCCTTGCCGTACATGATGTCGAATTCCGTCATCTTGAACGGAGGCGCCACCTTGTTCTTTACGACTTTTACGCGGGTGCGGTTGCCCACGATGGCGTCGCCGACCTTGATGGATTCGATGCGGCGCACGTCCAGACGCATGGAACTGTAGAACTTAAGCGCTCTGCCGCCGGTCGTCGTCTCGGGGTTGCCGAACATGACGCCGACCTTCTCTCTTAACTGGTTGATGAAGATGCAGGTCGTATTGGTCTTATTGATGACGCCCGTGAGTTTTCTTAACGCCTGGGACATGAGTCTTGCCTGCAGGCCTACGTGGGAATCGCCCATGTCGCCCTGGATCTCCGCCTTGGGGACCAGCGCGGCCACGGAGTCGATGACGACTACCGCGATGGCGCCGGACCGGACCAGCATCTCGCAGATCTCCAGCGCGTCTTCTCCGGTATCCGGCTGGGATACAAGCAGGTCGTCGATATCTACGCCGATGCCCTTCGCATAGATGGGGTCGAGCGCGTGCTCGGCATCGATAAAGGCAGCCTTGCCGCCCTGCTTCTGGGCTTCTGCGATGACGTGCAGCGCCAGCGTGGTCTTACCGGAAGATTCCGGCCCGTAGATCTCGATGATCCTTCCCTTGGGTACGCCGCCTACGCCGCAGGCGATGTCGAGGCTGATGGATCCCGTGGGGATCGCTTCGATATTTAATCTGGCGCTGTCATCTCCGAGGGACATGATGGAGCCCTTGCCGAAACGCTTGTCGATCTGTGCGATCGCCGCTTCCAGCGCCTTATCTCTTTCTGTTTTATTGACGTTTGTTGCCATCGATTCCTCCTTATAAAAAGAGAACATTTGTTCGTGCTTCTATCTTAGACCTAAAACGCTCCGCGGTCAAGCGTTTTTCGTAAAATAAGACTACCAGTATATGGTAACTATGTCAATGATTTATTAAACAAAACCTTGTAGATCTGCTTGAACATGTTGAAGCAGGCATCTCTGCGGATCCTGCCGCGGTCACCCTGCCGGAAGTGCTCGGACACGGTAACTTTGCCCTTGTACCAGACACCGATGTAATAGCGGCCCACTTCCTTCCCTTCGTCGGGATTGGGCCCTGCATTGCCCGTTACAGCTACGCACAGGTCGCATTTGGACTTCTTGTGCAGCCCTTCCGCCATCTCCGCTGCGCATTCGGGGCTGATGGCGCCGTACTTGTCCAACGTGGACTTATAGACGCCCAGCAGCTCCATCTTCGCGCGGTTGCTGTAGGTGACGCAGGATCTGTCGAAAAAGGCCGATACACCGGGCTTGTCGGTGACCCTGGCAGCGAACATGCCGCCGGTGATGGATTCGGCTGCCGCCAGCGAGATCATGTCCATGTGCAGGCGGTCCAGCACCACGTCCTCCAGGTCTTCATCGTCCACGGAGAACACGTAATTTCCGACCCGCTCCAGCACCTGCATCATCATGTCGTCCACGGCGTCGATGGCTTCCGCCCGGGTCTTTCTCTTGGAGGCGATGCGCAGCGTGCATTCCCCTTCCCCGGCATACGTCGCCAGCGTCGGATCGGTCTGGCCGTCGATCAGATCCATCAGTTCCGTTTCCAGGCGCGATTCGCCGATCTCCGTCGTGCGCAGATTTCTGTAATAGATGACGGCGTCCGCTCTGCGGACCAGCTCCGGCTTTACGAGATTCTCGAACATGGGCTTCATCTCCCGGGGCGGTCCCGGCATGGAGACGATCATCTTGCCTTCCTTTTCCAGCAGAAAACCCGGAGCCGTCCCGTTGGGATTCTCCAGGATCTGCGCGTGCTCCGGGAAGCACGCCTGTTTTAAATTGTTCTCAGTAAAGACGGAATGCCGCTTTTCGAAATGTTCTTTGAGTATCTTCGTCTGCTCCGGGAATTCCACGATGGTCTCCCCGAAATAGGAGGCGATCATCTCTTTGGTGAGGTCATCCTCGGTGGGTCCGAGCCCTCCCGTCGTAATGACGAGGTCGCAGTCGTGATACGCGTAGGCCAGCAGGTCCTTGAGACGGCCCGGATTGTCCCCCACAGTAAAGTGGTACATTACGTCGTGGCCGATCAGGCGCAGCTGCTCGCTCAGATACTGTGCGTTCGTGTTGAGAATGGAACCGAAGAGGATCTCGGTCCCAACGGTAAGAATAGCGCTTTTCATGATTATTCCTTAAATACCTGCTTGTTCTGTACGATGTATTCGACGCCGCTGTAGACGGTCATCACGAGGCTGGCCCACAGGAAAACGGTGGCCAGCGTGTTGAGCACCGGGTGAACGCTGCGCAGGATCAGCAGAGGCACGGCGATCATCTGCAGCACGGTCTTGATCTTGCCGCTCATGCCGGCCGCGATGACGATACCGTTGGCCGCTGCCACGGTGCGCATGCCGGATACGGCGAATTCCCGCAGCAGGATGATGATGAGCATCCAGGAAGGAACGGCTCCGTCCTCCACCATGAGGCAGAAGGCGGAATACACCAGGATCTTGTCCGCCAGCGGATCCATGATCTTGCCGAAGTTGGTGATCAGGTTATATTTTCGTGCGATCTTGCCGTCAAGCATGTCCGTCAGGGACGCCAGGATAAAGATGATGAAGGCCGGGATAAACAGGCCTCTCATGTACAGAACAACGAAAACAGGTACGGCGATGATGCGCGCCAGCGTCAGTTTATTTGGCAGGTTCATAATACTCTCCCGATAAATCGTAATCGAATGCGTCGGTAATTTTGACCCGGACAAAGGTGCCGGGCGTGAGCCCCGCAGGCCCCGTAAACAGCACGCCGTCGTCGATCTCCGGCGCGTCGTATTTCGTGCGGCCGCTGTAGGAGCCGTCTTCAAAGACTTCTTCCACCAGTACGTCCATGGTCTGACCGACATATTTCTGGTTGTTTTCCAGCGAGATCTTCTGCTGCAGCGCCATGATCTTATCGGCCCGGCGCAGTTTTACGTCGCTGCGCACCTGATGGTCCATCCGCGCGGCTGCCGTTCCCTCTTCCTTGGAATACGGGAAGACGCCCAGCCGGTCGAACTTCATCTCGTCCACGAAATCCATCAGCTGCTCGAACTCCTCCTTCGTCTCGCCGGGGAATCCGGTGATGAGGGTCGTGCGGATGACGATATCCGGTATTTGTTTACGTAATTCTGTTATCGTTGCCTGAATGCTCGCTTCCGTGGATTTGCGGTTCATGGCCTTGAGGACTCTGTCCACGCTGTGCTGGATGGGAATGTCCAGGTAGTGGCAGATCTTCGGTTCGGTCTTGATGGTCTCGATCAGCTCCGGGGTTATCTCGTCTTCGTAGCAATACATCAGGCGGATCCAGCGGAATCCATCGATCTTGCACAGATCGTGGAGCAGCTGCGGCAGCAGATAGTCTGTCTTCAGATCTCTGCCGTAACCCGTCACGTCCTGGGCGATCACGACCAGTTCCTGCACGCCTTCTTTCGCCAGCTGCCTCGCTTCTGCCAGGATGGCTTCCGGCTTTCTGCTGCGGTAACGGCCCCGGATAAACGGGATGGCGCAGTACGTGCAGATATTGTTGCAGCCCTCCGCGATCTTGATAGACGCGGAAACGCCGCCGGAGAACTTCCGCGGAAGCTCCTCGTAGGTCTTCGCCGCGGGGTTTGCGGCAATGCGGGTCTTCTCGGTATCGCGGACGATCTTGGGCAGCGTCATATAGTCGTTGACCCCGAGAAAGGCATCCACCTCCGGCATCTCCTTGGCCAGTTCCTTCGCGTAGCGCTGGGACAGGCAGCCGGAGACGATCAGCTTCTGCCCTTCCTTCTTCTCCCGGATGAGGTCGAAGATCGTCTCGATGGACTGCTCCTTGGCGTCGTGGATAAAGCCGCAGGTGTTCACCATCAAAACGTCCGCGTCCGCCGGATCCGCTGTTTCTGTACAGCCGATCTCTTCCAGCAGCGCCAGCGCGTTTTCGGAGTCCACCGTATTCTTTTCGCAGCCTAAGGTTTTAATAAATACTTTCATGAATTTCTGGTTTGCAGCGGGTCCTGTCGCCCAACACATCCTCATCTTCGCTCATTCGCTTGGCCGCGACGGGAACAAACTCGGTTGTCGCGGCGCACGCTCAATCGCTCGATGAGCCTCTTTGGGCACCACCCGCTGCTTCTGATCGATACTTACGCTGAAAGCCGATATCCATAAGCGAGGAAATCGCAAACGCGTGAGCGCAGCGAACAAAGTGTTGACGAGCGTTGGATATCGGTTTCAGCTTATTTAAAATATCTCTTCGGGCACACCGTCGTCTTCCGGTGCGCTCTCGCTCTCCAGTTGTTCGAATTGCTCGACGGACAGCAGCACCTTGCGGGGTCTGGAACCGTCCGCAGGGCCTACGATGCCCCGCTCTTCCATCATGTCGATGAGTCTCGCCGCCCGGTTATAGCCGATGCGGAAACGCCGCTGCAGCATGGAAACGCTGGCCTGTTCGGCTCTTACCACGCATTCGATGGCGTCGGCCAGTAGGTCGTCCTCGTCGCTGCCCGGGTCATCCTTGGATCCGGAACCGTTTCCGGAGGCCGATGCACTTCTTTCCATCGCCTTCAGGATGTCCTCGCTGTTGTACTGGAAGGCGTTCGGTTCAGCTGCCGTGCCCTCTTCCGCAGCTTCCTTCGCCGCCTTCAGAGCCTTGTCTTGTTCGACCAGGTAGTCGATGACGGCCTTGATCTCCTCGTCGGAGACCCAGCAGCCCTGTACGCGCTCCGGTTTTGCCATGCCCTGGGGATAATAGAGCATGTCGCCGTGACCCAGCAGCTTCTCGGCGCCCGTCATATCGAGGATAACGCGGGAGTCGATGCCGTTGGAAACGGACAGCGCGATGCGGCTCGGCACGTTGGCCTTGATGACGCCCGTCAGGATATCCGTGGACGGTCTCTGCGTCGCGATGACCATGTGGATACCGGCGGCACGAGCTTTTTGCGCCAGGCGGCAGATGGAATCTTCCACGGAGTTCTGGGCGGTCATGATGAGGTCCGCCAGCTCGTCGATGATGATGACGATCTGGGGCATCACCTTATAGTCTTCGCCGTTGGCCCGGACAGTCTCGTTGTAGCTCTCCAGGTCGCGAACGCTTTCTTCCATAAACTTGTTGTAGCGCTCTTCCATCTCGCCCACGGCCCAGCCCAGTGCGGCAGAAGCCTTATCCGGCTTGGTCACCACGGGGATGAGCAGATGCGGAATGCCCTTATAGCCGCTGAGTTCGACGGATTTCGGGTCGATCAGGATGAGCTTGACCTCGTCCGGTGTCGCCTTGTACAGCATGCTGAGGATCATGGCGTTCTGGCAGACGGATTTACCGGAACCTGTGGTGCCTGCGATCAGCAGGTGCGGCATCTTCTTGAGGTCCGCCACGATGCAGTCGCCGCCGACGTTCTTGCCCAGACCCACGGAGATCTTGGACTTCGCGTTCTGGAATTCCTTGGACTCCAGAACTTCGCGCAGCAGCACCGGGCTGGATTTGTCGTTGGAGATCTCGATGCCCACGGCGGCTTTGCCTGGGATCGGCGCCTCGATACGCAGGGACTTCGCTCTCAGGTTGAGGGCTAAATCGTCCTGCAGGGATACGATGCGGGAGATCTTGACCCCAGGAGCCGGCTTGACTTCGAACCGGGTGACCGTGGGTCCCTTGATCATGTTTTCTACGGTGGCGGATACGCCGAAGGATGCCAGCGTCTCTTCCAGGACCCGCGCGAGTTCCTGGATCGCGGCGCCGTCGTTCGACTCTTTCTGCGCGGCCGGCTTATGCAGCAGCTCCAGCGGCGGCAGTTTATAGACGGGAACGGGCGGAGCTGCCGGGGCAGCAGGTGCAGCTGTCTGGCTGGCCGAAAGGTCCGTCTTCGGATCCTTTTCCATGGCGCCGTGCTTAGACGCCGTCTGCTTCGCCGGTTTTTTCAGAAGAGGCGGTGCTGCTTCTTCCGCAGCTGTCCGCACTAAGGTCTTTGCGGGTTCCTCGTGAGAGATCTCCTGCGGGATAAACGATCCTGTATATTCCGGCTCCTCCGCCTTGGCGGGACGTTCTCCGTTCAGGCCGTAGCCCTCCTTGATGGGACCGTCCTGGCCAAACAGTGTGTTGTCGTTCATGTAGTCCAGGATCTGCTTCTGTCCGCTGGTCACCGCTGCCTCCGGGTTGTCGGCAGACTTGCGGCCGATGGATTCCGGCGTAAAGTTCGGGTTGAATACGGGCAGCTCCGGTTCGGGCTCGGGAATGGGTTCGGGTTCCGGCTCGATGACCGCAGGCATGGGCATCGTGGTCTTCAGAGATTCCCCGGACGTGGGATGTACATCTCCCTGCGTATATTCCGCAGCGTTGGATTTCTTGGCGGCAGCTTCTCTCTGCTTCGCCATCTCCTCCATAGCCAGCTGGTGTTCTTCTTCTTTTCTCTCCCGTTCTCGTTCGAGAATGAGTTCGTTCGCGGCTTTCTGCGCCTGACGGGTGTTCCGGACAGCTGCTCTCTTGATCTTCATGTTGTCGAAGAACACGGAGATCGGCGTGTCGATGATGAACATCAGTGTAATGACGATGCCGCAGATCGCGATGATGCGCATGCCAATAATGCCTGCCAGCTTGTTGAGCAGCGTGCCGGCTACGGCGCCGAAGACGCCGATGTTCATAGTCTCGGACTTATAAGCTTCGCGGATCAGGTCTCCGCTGAGTTCCGTGCCCAGTCCCTCGTACAGCGACGCGTTGAACATGCAGATGCAGATGAACAACGCCAGCAGACAGATGAGCGAACGCACCGTCAAATAGCTGGTCTTGTTCAGGAAGATCAGAATACCGTAAAGGATGAGGAAATACGCCAGGATGTAGGCGACCCGGCCGAAGATGCCGAACATTACAGCCTTCGTTACGTGACCCAGGGCACCGATCAGATTCGTGTGAAGGCTGAGCACCACCAGCACGCCTAAGGCGATGATGACGATGGCCCAGATCTCGTCGTGAAGCCGTTTGCTCTTATGCAGCTTTTCGGCTTCTGCCAGTTCCTTTTCCTTGATCTTCTGTTTCTCTTCCGCAGCCTTGCTCTTGGGCTTTGCCGAAGAGGTCTTGGAAGTGCTTGTTTTCGTTTTCTTTGTTTCTGCCATTTATTTATATCCTTTCAGAAAGAACATAATCATACAGAATAAATTATAGCACAATCCCTTGTGCTTTGGAATAACTTAACAATCAAAGTGTAGTGATATATAATGTTCGCAAAGCGAGGTAAACGACAATGAAACAATACAAACGCCCCGACGAAGGCCTCGGCTTTCTGATGCAGTACGAAAACGTGGCCTGGTATGAAGACGGCGCGGTCCGCATCCTGGACCGGCGCATCTACCCCATCCGTACCGAATTCGTTACCTGCAGACGCCACGAAGAAGTGGCCAAGGCCATCGCGGATATGGTAACCCAAAGCGGCGGCCCCTATACGGCGGCTTCCATGGCCATGGTGCTGGCCTGCTTCGAATCGGAAGGCATGGCAAACGATGAGCGGGTCACGTATCTGGAAAAGGCTTCCTACACCCTCTCCCACGCCCGCCCCACGACATCGGCCAAGATGGGCGTCTATACCGGCCGCGTGCTGGAGGCTGCGAAAAAAGCGATGGATGCAGGGGCGCAGGGCCCGGAAGTGACCCTCGCAGCCCGCGCGCAGGCTTTGGAAGACCTGGACAAGCGCTACGCCAAGTCCGTGCCCATCGGCCGCCTGATCGCAGAACAGATCCCCGACGGCGGCTCCATCCTCACCCAGTGCTGGGCGGAGCTGGACATCGCCATGGTGCTGCGCGCCATACGGGAGCAGAACAAGGATGTGAAGGTCTTCTGCGCGGAGACCCGGCCTTATTTCCAGGGAGCGCGCCTGACCGCCAGCTGCGCCGTGGAGATGGGCTTCGACGTGACGGTCATCTCCGACAACATGCCCGCCTACACCATGAAGACCAAGGGCATCGACCTGTTTACGAGCGCTGCAGACGTAACGACCTGCGACGGCTACATCGTCAACAAGGTCGGCACCTTCCAGATCGCGTTGGCCTGCCGCTACTACGGCGTGCCTTATATCGCCGCCGGCAATCCCAATCCGGCCCATCCGTCCATCGATTCCGTCACGATCGAGGAACGCGATCCCGAGCTGACGCTGCACGCCATGGACATCAAGCTGACGAAGGACGGCGTAAAGGGCTACTACCCTGCCTTCGACATCACCCCGCCGGAGTACGTAACGGCTATCGCCACGGATAAGGGCCTGTTTAAGCCGGCGGACCTGCATACCTATTTCGACCTGTAAGGAGGACTCCATGTATACACCGCAAACCGCCATCGATTTTATCCAGAAGAACCTGCCCGACTTTTTCGGGAAAGATGCCCAGCTGAAAGCGGCCGAACTCTCCGACGGCAACATCAACTACGTGTTCCGGGTGGAGGACGAAAACGGCAAGTCCCTCATCATCAAGCACGCCGAGGATACGCTGCGGGTCAACACGAACCGGCACATCGGTTTCGACCGCAGCAAGATCGAATGTGAAGTGCTGAAGCTGCAGCGGGAATACTGCCCTGCCCTCATCCCCGAAGTCTATCTGTACGACGAGACGGAGCACAACATCGTCATGGAGGATATGAAGGGTTACGAGAACCTGCGCTACGAGCTTTGTGACCATAAGATCTTCCCGAACCTTGCCAAAGACGTGGCAGAATTCTGCGGTAAGGCGCTCATCGGATCTACGGATATGGTCGTCGGGGCGGAAAAGAAAAAAGAGCTGGTGAAGCGCTACACCAACCCGAAGCTGTGCGAGATCACGGAGCGGCATGTGCTCACCGAGCCCTATTACGAGGATCTGGACGATAACGGCGTAACGGAAGAAAATGATGAATTCATGCGCACCTGGATCTACGGCAGCGAAGAGCTGCACGCCAAGGTGGGCATGCTGAAGGCGCTGTTTGAGACCAAGGCACAGGCTCTGCTCCACGGCGACCTGCACACCGGCTCCATCTTCGTGACCCCGGACAAGACCTGCATCCTGGACCCGGAATTCGCCTTCTACGGCCCCATCGGCTACGACACGGGCAACTTTATCGCCAACATGATCTTCGCTTATGCGAACGGCCTCTACACCATGGAAGATGGCTCCGAAAAGACGGAGTACCTGGAGTGGATCCTGGACACGATCGAGGAGTTCTGCGGCCGTTTCGTCGAAAATGCGAAGCAGCTGATGCGGGAAAAGTCCACGGACCGTCAGATGCGATCTGAAGCCTTCTTCGACCTGTATCTGGCCGACATCTTTAAAGATCAGGCGGGCTTTGCCGGAACAGAGCTCATCCGCCGCGTCGTCGGAACCTCCAAGGTAAAGGACATCAAGTCCATCGGGGACGAAGTGCAGCGCGCCAAGGCCGAGCGCCTCTGCATGACCGCCGGCATGAAATTCGTGATGGATCCTGAATCCATGATTACCGGCAGATCCTACACCGATTATCTGCGTACGTTCTCTGATGTCGTAGATTTTGAAGGATAAAACTTTATAAAAATCATTAAAAAGCCACGAGCGTTGAATACCGGTCGTGGCTTTTATTATGTCTTATATAATTAATTTAATCGAAAATCGTCTTCTTCTGCGCCGACGCCGCGTAATCCGTGACGAACTTCATGGAGTTCTGCTTGTTCACCAGGGTCCCCATGCCCCGCATGCAGCCGTCCGGGCAGCACATGCCTTCGATGATGTTGCCGTCCAGCCTGCCGGCCTTCGCTTTCATCAAGGCTGCCTTGCATTCTTCGATGCCGTTGCAGATGACAGGCTTGACTTCGAAGTCTTCCCTTCCCATCTCCTTCACAGCCTGGGCTACGGACGCCGCTACGCCGCCGCTCTTGCAGTAGGCTCTGCCGAAGCTGCTGCCGTCCTGCAGATCCGTGGGTTCCAGTTCGGAGAGCACGATTCCCTTGGAATCGAACAGCGCCTGCAGCTCGAAGAACGTCAGAACGTGGTCGATATAATCCTTAGAGCAGTCCTTCTTGCGTTCGTATTTCTTGGCCATGCAGGGTCCGATGAACACGACCACGGCGTTCGGATCCGCTTCCTTGATCGCCTTGCCAGTATAAGCCATGGGCGACAGCGTATGGCTGACGTACTTGTCCAGTTCCGGGAACTTTACGTGGATATACTCCACGAACGCCGGGCAGCAGGACGTGGTGAGGAAGCCCTTCTCCAGCAGTTCCGCCGCTTCCGTGCGGGCTGTTTCGTCCGCACCCTTCGCAACTTCCACCACTTCGTCGAAGCCGACCTTCTTGATAGCGGTATAGACCTGTTCGGTCGTTCCGCCGGGGAACTGGGCCGAAACCGCAGGTGCCACGATGGCATAGACCTTGCGGCCGTCATTTGCCTTGATCTGCCGGATGACCTTTACGATGGCGGAAATGTCGTTGGGAGCGCCGAACGGGCAGTGATACACGCACTGGCCGCAGACGATGCATTTCTCCTGGTCAACGACCGCTTCGCCGGTCTCCGCCATATGGATGGCGCCCGTGGGGCACACCTTTTCGCAGGGGCGCTGCAGGTTGATGATGGCGCCGTACTGGCAGGCCTGGGAGCAGCGGCCGCATTCGACGCAGCGGCTCTTGTCGATGTGGCTGTGACCCCGTTCATCGATGGCGATGGCGTCTCTGGGGCAGGCTTCGCGGCAGTTGTGCGCGAGACATCCGCGGCAAAGATCCGTTACCATGTAGCCGGCCTTCGGACATTCGTCGCAGGCGATATCTACCACCTGGATCGTGTCGTTGTGGCCGTGGTATTCGCCGATGCCCATGCGCATGCGGTCCGCCACGATGGCTCTGTCCTTGTAGATGCAGCAGCTCATGGGCGGTTCACCCTTCTTGATGACGGATCCTGCGATGTCGTTGAACACGGTGAACGGATCGTGATCCTCCCAGATCGCCCGGGCCAGCTCTCTTAAAACCTTGTATTTGATAACTTCTACTTTGTTCTCAAACTTCTTCTGGGGCATATTACAGCCTTTCTGCGATGGCTTTTTCCACCTGGCCCATCAGCTTCGCCATACCTTCGTCGTTTTCGATGATGACGTCGGAACGTTCCATCTTCTCTTCTTCGCTCATCTGCAGTTTGATGCGGGAGCGGATCTCTTCTTCCGTTAAGCCGTCCCGGACTTCGATGCGCTGAATGCGGATGTCTTCCGGCGCCGTAACGAGCCAGACTTCCTGGACATACTTGTCCCAGCCGGCTTCGAACAGGAGCGGCACGTCGAAGAACATGACCTTTTTCTCTCCGCCCAGCTCAAGGGTGTGGAACTTCGCCATGGCGCGGACCAGGATGGCGGTCTGCACCAGTTCGTTGAGGCGATGGGTCTTCCATTTATCGCCGAAGACGAGCCTTGCCAGCGTTCTGCGGTCCAGCGTGCCGTCTTCGTTGATGATCTCGATGCCGAATTCCTTGACCAGCATGCGGAGGAGCGGTTCGTCCTTCGCCGTCACTTCTCTGCCGATCGCGTCGGCGTCCAGAACGATATATCCTTTATCTCTCAGAATGTTTGCCACCGTGCTCTTGCCGGAGCCGATGCCCCCTGTTAATCCAAATATCATTTCATTACCTCTTTCTTATCTATTTTTATTTCAATTCGTACCAGTTTTGGCCTACGTTTAAGTCTACATCCAGTTTTACGTCCAGGCAAGCGGCGTTTTCCATGCTTTCCCGCAGGATGCGCTTTGCCTCTTCTTCTTTTGCTTTCGGCACCCGCAGGATGAGTTCATCGTGGATCTGCAGGATGAGCTGTGCCTCGGGACATTGCTCTCGCAGCGCTTTTTCCGTGCGGATCATGGCGAGTTTGATGATGTCCGCTGCAGTTCCCTGGATGGGCGTGTTCATTGCGAGGCGTTCGCCCAGCTGGCGCACCATATACTGCGACGCGTGGATCTCCGGCACACTGCGCCGTCTGCCGTACAGGGTGCGGATCTCGCCGGTTGCCTTGCAGTCCGCGATGCAGCCGTCCATAAACTGTTTGACCCCGGGAAAACGGTGGAAATAGTCTTTGATGTACTGCTCCGCCTGCTTCCTAGTAATGGAGAGTTCTTCGGATAGACCGAAGCCGCTCATGCCGTAGATGACCCCGAAATTGACTGCCTTTGCGTTCGATCTCATCAGCGGGGTCACTTCATCCTGGGGCACGCCGAACACCTTGGCCGCCGTCTCCCGGTGAATGTCCAGTCCTTCGTTGAACGCTTCGATGAGCGTGGGATCCTTGGACATGTGGGCAAGCACCCGCAATTCGATCTGGGAGTAGTCGGCACCCATCAGCACCGTATCGCTGCTGCCGGAGGTAAAGACCTTGCGCAGCTGTCTTCCGAGTTCCTGACGGACAGGGATGTTCTGCAGGTTGGGCTCCGCGCAGCTGATGCGCCCCGTTGCCGTAACAGTCTGCTGGAAATGCGCATGGATGCGGCCGTCAGAACCGATCAGGGGCAGCATGCCTTCCACATAGGTGCTGTTGAGCTTGGACAGCGTGCGGAATTCCAGCACTTTTTCGACGATGGGATAGTCCGGCGCCAGCTTTTCCAGGATCTCGGCGTTCGTGGAATAGCCTTTTTTCGTCTTTTTACCGGCAGGCAGACCCAGTTTTTCGAACAGAATGTTGCCCAACTGCATCGGGGAATTGATGTTGAATTCTTCTCCCGCCAGATCGTAGATCTCCCGGACGAGCACGTCGATGCGGACTTTCAGCTCTTTTCCGAAGTCCGCCAGCGCTTCGCTGTCCACGTCTATGCCGTTCTTCTCCATTTCGGACAGCACTTTGCACAGGGGCAGTTCGATATCATAATATACTTTCTGTAAACTATTCTCTTCGATCCGGCTTTCCAGCAGCTTTCGCAGAGCCATCATGGCGCCAAATTTCAAGCCTGCGCTCTTTCTGGCTTCGTCGAAGGGGTCTGCAACAACGGAAAAGAGATCGATCTGCGTCTCCTTCTCCTGTTGCGTTCCGGAAGCAATGTCCGTCTTTAGTTCGGAGAATGCCAGGTCGCGGAGCGTAGGCGTCTTGGCTGCGGGGTCCAGCACGTAGTATGCCAGCTGCAGGTCGCTGCCCGTTTCCATTGCGGACGTATCCACGCCACGGCTCTTCAGTACGTACCAGACCTTTTCCAGGCCGCAGCCGCACAGTTTAAGGGCTTTGCCGGACAGCAGCGCAAGATCCGCCAGACCTGTATAGACCGTTCTTTCGTCGCAGATCTGCAGCAGATCCAGACTTGGCATCTCCTTGTGGTTTCCGTCTGTCTCGAGGTCGATATAGATCTCCTGCCCGTCTTTCAGACCGCGGAGGACGTCGTCTGTCAGCTCGCAGCTGTCCGGCTCTTCGATCTTGATCTGCTCCGGGTCATCCGAGACAGATCCCGGCGCAGCCTCTTCGCCCGGACCTTCTTCCATCAGTTTCTTCAGATAGGTCTTGAATTCCAGTTTCTGATACAGTTCGATAAGGCGGTTCCTGTCTTCTGCGCCGATGCGGCAATCTTCTATCGTATAGTCGACGGGAACGTTCGTGATGATCGTCGCCAGCCGTTTGCTCATCATGGCGGACTGGGCGCCGTCTTCGATCTTCTCCCGCAGCTTTGCATTTTCGATCTCGTCCACGTGAGCGATCATGTTCTCGATGCTGCCGAACTGCAGCAGGAGTTTCGTCGCCGTCTTTTCTCCGACGCCGGGAATGCCCGGAATGTTGTCGGACGTATCGCCTCGCAGGCCTTTATAATCGATGAATTGTTTATGATCGAAACCGTATTCTTCGATCATGGCGGCATCGTCGTACAGTTTGAATTCGGAAATGCCCTTCTTGGTGATGATAACGGACGTTTTGTCCGTCGCCAGCTGCAGGGCGTCCTTATCGCCGGTGATGATGAACGCGGGAACATTCGCCTCTTCCGCCATCTTCGCGGTGGTGCCGATGATGTCGTCCGCCTCGAACCCGTCGATCTCGTATTGCTTAATGCCCATGGCATCCAAAACATCCTTCAGGATAGGCAGCTCCATGGCCAGTTCCAGGGGCATCTTGCGACGCCCGGCCTTATACTCTCCGTACTCCAGATGCCGGAACGTCGGCGCCTTGCGGTCGTACGCCACCAGCATGTGGGTCGGCTGATAGTCTTTGCGTATCTTCTGAAGCATAGAAAGAAAGCCGTATACGCCTTGCGTATACAGCCCTTCTTTCGTCATCATCGGTCTCTGGATGGCATAGTAAGCCCTGTTTATCAGGCTGTTGCCATCGATTATAACGATTCTCTCTTCCATAAGATGCTCCTGACGTTTTCTTCGTTTATGGTCTGAGCGGCGGCTTCTTCCTCGCTCTCGTAAAAGTATACCATAAACTTTGTGCCCTCAGGTACATCTTCCGCTTTCAATAACTGGTAGCCGAATCCCTTGTCCTCGGCGGCAAAATCGGCAGCAAAACTCTCGTTCTGCATCGCAAGTGCCAACAGACTGCCCAGGATATCCTCCTGCGGTGTTTCGCCTTCTCCGGGCTCCCCTGGATCGGTCACCGGTTCTTCGCCTTCGACCGGATCTGTCTCCAGACCACCTGCGTATTCCGGGCCTTCCGCAGCAGGCGTTTCTTCATCTTCGATGACGTCTGTCGGCGTTTCGGGTTCTGGAGTGGCTGGCGTGGGTGCTGGCTGCGGAGCAGGCGGTTTCGGCGTGGTCTCGGCGCTCTGCACCGGCGAAGCAGGCGTTACGGCAGGCTGCGGATCTTCCGTCTGAACAGGGTCTTCTGCAGAGCCCTGCTCCGGATCCGGGGTGACCTCAGGATCTTCCCCGTCCTGGACGGGGTCATCCGGCTGCGCCAGAGGGATCTGACCGTCGTCGATCTCGACGTCGGCTACGTTTGTGGGGCCGCCCGGTACCGGGACGACAGGTTCTCCGCTTTGGGAGAGGGTATAGACGCCCAGAAGAACTGCAAATGCGGCTGCTGCAGCAGCATATCTCATCCAACTGCGGGATTGGAATACGTCGCGCAGACGTGAAAGGCTAAGCAAAGGCGCAGGTCTCTCCTCTCTTTTCGCCTCGGCTTCGGCTTCTTCTTCCATTCTGGCGAGCCTCATGATCTTGGCAGCATCAAAATGCAGATCCTTGGGGACCTCGACGGGATCGATCGTCTTGAGCGTTTCGTCTATTAAATTATCAAGTCTCAAATCGTCCATCTTACCTGTTAGACGTCCCAGATCGAACTTTGTTCCATGGTTTGCAATAAAATTTCTTTTAATTTTTGTTTCGCCCGGTTCAGCCTGGATTTTACCGTTCCCGGTTCCAGATCCAGAACATCCGCCAGCTCTTCGTAGCTGAGCCCCTGAAATTCCCTCAGGATGATGATGTTCCGGGCCTCCTCGGGCAATTGCCTGATGGCGTCCGTCACCGCCTTTTGCCTCTCTTTCTTGAGGATCTGGGCTTCGGTGCCGGGCCCGGTATCGGCGAGATCGTAATGCTCGTCGATGTCCTCGTGCCCGTAGTTGTTTTTTCGTTTTCTCAGTTCGTCCAGACAACAGTTGATGAGGATTCGCGTAAACCAGGTCTCGAAACTGCTGTCTCCTTTGAATGACCCCAGATTGCGGTACATTTTGATGAATGCTTCCTGCATCACGTCCCGGGTGTCGGCGTCGTTCTCCATGTAACGGAAGGCAACGGAATAGCCGGTATTCTGGACACGAGAAATAAGGGAAGCGAATGCGTCCTCGTCTCCCTTCTTTGCTCTCTCTATTGTCCTTTTCAGCTCAAAATCCATGCCTTAACGAAGAAGCCCAGGGTGCCGTCAGACTTTAATTCACGCCCTATCGATAGATAGGTGGGTCTCCTGCGGTCCGTTTTCTGCCTTCCACTGCAATGGAGGCCTGACATACACGCGGACGCGACATCCGGAATCCCAATGTGAAACTGTAGGTTGAATTAAGAGTCTTAACGAACACCCCAGGACAGGTAGTTCATTATTCGTACAGATCTATGGTGCAGTTTGTATAGACCTTCTGGACGTCATCGTCGTCCTCGAGGATCTCGATCATCTTCTTTAGGCTCTTGATGGCGGATTCATCGGTCGGCGTGCTCTCTACAGAGGGCACCATTTCGACGTCGGCTTCCATGGGTTCGATCCCGGCAGCCTTCAGCGCGTCGTTTACGTCGTTAAAGACGTCGGGCTCGCAGGTGACTTCGAAGCTGTCTTCGTACTCGACGATATCATCCGCACCGGCTTCCAGTGCAACTTCCATCAGCTGATCTTCCGTTACGCCCGTTTCCTTATCGAATACGAAGACGCCTTTGCGGGAGAACATGTAGGAAACGCATCCGGGAACGCCGAAGTTTCCGTTATATTTATCGAAGGCGTGCTTTACGCTTGCCGTCGTTCTGTTCCTGTTATCGGTGAGGGTCTCTACGATGACGGCCACGCCGCCCGCGCCGTAACCTTCGAACGTAACGGTCTCGTAAGACTCGCCGCCCAGTTCGCCGGTGCCCTTCTTAATGGCTCTGGTAATGTTGTCGTTGGGCATACCGATGCCCTTGGCCTTATCGATGGCCTGTCTCAGCGAGGGATTGTAGTCGGGATCTCCGCCCGCCTTCGCTGCTACTGTGATCAATCTTGCGTACTTGGTGAATACCGCAGCTCTCTTGGAATCCTGAGCCGCTTTTCTGCCTGCTATCGTACCGTGTCTACCCACTGGTATCACTCCTTCCTATATTTCTGCGTTTATATTACCACAATCCCTGAAGTCTGTGCAACTTTACTTTGTTCCAGCCGCGTGCTATATTAAGTAAGTTAATTGAATCACAGGATATTCCGGGTGACCCGCACAGCCCCTGCTGTCCGGGCAAAGAGGGAATCGGGTGAAAATCCCGAACGATCTCGTCACTGTAATTGAAGAGTGCAGAGTTATGGTTGCCACTGGCGGATGCCGGGAAGGCTGCTCTGCGCAAAGACGCATCAGTCAGGAAACCTGCCCGGGATTTACTGCCAGGAAAGCTTTTCGCTTCCCGACCACGAGGAATTGGTCCGCATCCTGATTGTTTTTCTGATTTTAACCATGTTCCTCGCGGGCATGGTTATTTATTTTGGAAAGGTAAAATAATGAAACATAAATGGATCCTCTGGGTCACCTGTTTCGCGCTGATCCTCGGCATGTGTACTGCCTGCAGCAGCGGCGGAGTCGCAGAGCAAGCACAGACGGCGGAACATACCCTGACCGGCCATATGGACCTGCAGTATGCGCAGGAATTCACCGTCGACTATTACTCCGACGGCACTGCCTATATCCTGATCCATGGAGAGTTCCCCTTCCTGCTGGTACCGGAAGGCGTTACCGTCTCCGACGAAGTCATCGGTGATGCCGTGGTCATTCAGCAGCCGCTCAACAGCATCTACCAGGCCTCTTCCGCCATGGTGGATCCGTTCCTGCAGATCGGTGCCCTGGATAAGATCCGTATGACCAGTACAGATGAGAACAACTGGGCCATCCCTGAGGTGCTCGCTGCCCTCGCGGACGGCAGTATGCGCTTCGTCGGGAAATACAGCGCACCGGATTTCGAGATGATCCTGACGGAAGGATGCGATTTCATCATGGAAAACACCATGATCTATCACACGCCGGAAATCAAGGAAAAACTCGAATCTCTCGGCTTCCCCGTCATGGTGGAATACTCCAGCTATGAACCCCATCCCCTGGGCAGACTGGAATGGATCAAACTGTGCGGCCTTCTTGTCGGCAAATACGACGAAGCCGAAACGTTCTATAACGAGCAGCTGGCTCTCGCCGGAAATCTGCAGGAAGTACAGACCGATAAGACCGTCGCCTATTTCCACATCAGCTCCGTCGGCGCAGCCGTCGTCCGCAAGCCCGGCGACTACGTCTCCAAGATGATCGAGCTGGCCGGCGGCCATTACGTATTCGACCACATCGACGGACAGGACGATAATGCCCTGTCTACCATGAACATGCAGATGGAATCCTTCTACGCCGGTGCCAAGGATGCGGATATACTCATCTACAACAGCACGATCGTGGAAGGCATGGATACGATCGAAGAGCTGCTGCAGACCAGCAGCCTGCTGGCGGATTTTAAGGCGGTTCAGAACGGCGACGTCTGGTGCACCGAACACGATCTGTTCCAGAGAAGTTCCGCCATAGCCGGAATGATCAAGGATTTCAACGCCGTCATCACCGACACAGCGGAGTCCGATCAACTGACGTTTCTGCATAAACTGAAATAGATAGAAGAAAGGTTCTCGTTTTGGAAAAAAGAAGGATACGGTATACGACCTGCTTTATCGCTTTAGGCATCTGCCTGCTGGTGCTGCTGGTCTTAAACTGCATGATCGGCAGCTCCCGGATCGGGATCAGCACCGTGCTGAATGCCCTGTTCCATCCCGCCGCCGGAGAGACGGCGACAGGCATCATCTGGAATATCCGTCTGCCCCGTCTTTTAACGGCTGCGCTCCTGGGCGGCGCTTTGGCCGTCGCAGGTTTTCTGCTGCAGACGTTTTTCGGGAATCCTATCGTCGGACCCTTTGTTCTCGGTATTTCATCCGGCGCAAAACTGACGGTGGCACTCACCATGATCTTCTTCCTGAGCCGCGGTATCGTCATGGGCTCCCTGGCGCTTATCTTTGCCGCCTTTCTCGGATCCCTGCTCAGCATGGGTGCTATCCTGCTTGTCTCGAACCGTCTGCACAGCGTCGCCATGCTGGTGCTGTGCGGCGTCATGATCGGCTACATCTGTTCCGCCATCACCGACATCGTCGTGGCATTTGCCGACGACTCCAATATCGTAAACCTGCATAACTGGTCGATGGGAAGTTTCTCCGGGATGGATTGGAGCGGTGTTAAAGTCTGCACGGTCGTCGTGCTGGCCGGATTTGCCTGCGCCTTCCTGCTGTCGAAGCCCATCAGCGCATTTCAGCTGGGCGAAGATTATGCGAGAAACATGGGCGTCAACATCAAGCGGTTCCGCGTGCAGCTCATCCTGCTGTCCAGCATTCTTTCCGCAACGGTCACAGCCTATGCAGGCCCTATCTCCTTTGTAGGCATCGCTGTCCCCCACCTCATCAAAAACCTGTTCGGAACGACGAAGCCTCTTATCGTTATCCCCGGCTGCTTCCTGGGCGGCGGTATGTTCTGCCTGCTGTGCGACCTGATCGCCCGTACGATGTTCGCGCCGGCGGAACTGTCCATCAGTTCCGTGACCGCTGTCTTCGGCGTACCTGTCGTCATCTGGATGCTGCTCACACGGCAGAAGAAAAAGAACTAGGAGGATCCCATGGCGGAAGAAATTCTCAGAACAGAACATCTGAACGTGGGATACGGACAGCATGTCGTCGTAAACGATGTGGAGATCAAGGCTTTTGCAGGTCAGATCCAGACCCTCATCGGCCCCAACGGCGCCGGCAAATCCACGATCTTAAAGACTCTCATCCGGCAGATCGCGCCCTTAAGCGGCAAAGTTTATCTGCGGAATGCCGATGTGTATACCCTGTCGGAAAAGCAGATCGCGCAGCAGGTCTCCGTCGTCCTAACGACGCGTCCCAACGTGGAACTCATGACCTGCCGGGACATCGTCTGCTCCGGCCGCTACCCTTTTACCGGCAGTCTGGGGATCCTCTCCGCAAAAGACCAGGAGATCGTGGATGAATCCATGGAACTGGTGCGGGTCAGCGATCTGGCGGAAAAGGACTTCAACAACATCAGCGACGGCCAGCGGCAGCGTGTGATGCTCGCCAGAGCCATCTGCCAGCAGCCGAGACTGCTCATTATGGACGAACCGACTTCGTTTCTGGATATCAAACACAAACTGGACTTTTTATATCTGTTAGGCAATCTGGTGAAATCCCGGCAGATCGCCGTCATCCTCTCCCTGCACGAACTGGAATTTGCCCAGCGCTTTTCCGATACGATCTACTGCGTCGACAACAATGTGATCGATAGAGCCGGATCGCCGGAGGAGATCTTCCAGGGAGATTACATCGAAAAGCTGTATAAGGTCGAACACGGCACCTATAACGTGCTGTTCGGAGGCATCGAGACCGGTGCTGTGACCGGCATTCCCAGAGTGCTGGTTCTGGGCGGCGGAGGACAAGGCATCCCCGTCTACCGCAAGCTGCAGCGCATGGGCGTGCCCTTCGCAGCAGGCGTTTTGAGCGAATCCGACGTGGACTATCCGGTGGCCAAGACGCTGGCTTCTGCGGTGGTCACCGTTCCCGCCTTTGCGGCGGTGACCCCTTCATCGGCAGAGAAAGCCATCGAACTGCTGGACGGCTGCGGAAAGCTCATCTGCGCCTGCGAGTCATTCGGCCCGCAAAACGAAGAAAACAAACGCATTCTGGACTATGCGCGTTCCCACAACATGCTGGTAGAGAAGGAATCGATGGAAAATGCCTTTAAACGATCCTAGACGAAGGAAAGACGCCCTCTCAAGGGCGTCTTTTCGTTGACCCAAAATGTTCGAAATGGTATGATATGTGGTCACTTTATTTCATCGAGGTAAATCATGTCCGAACTGAAGATCCAAAATCAGAATACGCTGCGCATGGGCGAGATGGCCATGCTGCCGCTCATCATAAAAATGTCCCTGCCCTCCATGTTTTCCATGCTGGTGCAGGCGCTTTACAACATCGTCGACAGCATCTTCGTCTCCCGTCTGGGGGAATATGCCCTGTCTGCTGTTTCTCTCGTCTATCCCATCCAGCTCATCAACATCTCCGTTGGTGTCGGTGCCAGCATCGGTCTGTCCTCCCTCATCTCCCGCAGACTTGGCGCCAAAGACCTGGAAGCGGCCCAGAATGCAGCGGAACACGGTCTGTTCCTGGCGCTGTGCCACTGGATCCTGTTCGTACTGTTTGGTTTCTTCGGCTCACGCCCTTTCGCCATGGCCTTTTCGGAGAACGCGACTCTGATCGAACCCGCCGTCGCTTACTGCAGCATCGTCTGCATCGGTTCGCTGTTTGCCCTGTGTTCGTCTTCCATGGAGAAGATCATGCAGGCTGGCGGCAACATGATCGCCCCCATGTGGTGCATGCTTTCCGGCGCCGTTACGAACATTATTCTCGATCCCATCATGATCTTCGGGTATTTCGGCTTCCCGGCTCTGGGGGTAGCAGGCGCCGCTGTTGCCACCGTTACCGGACAGTTCGTTACGTTCCTCGTAGCCAATCTGTTTATGCGGAAATTGGATCTGCCGGTCAAAGTCAAATACGGCCGGTTTGCCATCAGCGGCCGCACCATCAAGGACATCTACCAGGTGGGTCTTCCCTCCATGGTGATGCAGTCCATCGGTTCCGTCATGACCATCTGCCTGAATGCGATCCTCATCGCGTTCTCCGAAGCGGCAGTCGCTGTGCTGGGCGTCTACTTTAAACTGCAGAGCTTCGTGTTTATGCCGGTGTTTGGCATGAACCACGGATTGATGCCCATCATGGGCTACAACTACGGCGCCAGAAGCAGAGGCCGCCTGATGAAAGCATATAAACTGGGGATCCTGATCGCTTTAGGCATTATGCTGGTCGGTCTCGCTATCTTCCAGCTCTTCCCCGCACAGCTGATGGGACTGTTTAAAGCGGAGGGAGATCTGCTGAACGTGGGAATCAAAGCCCTGCGCACCATTTCCCTGTGCTTCCCGCTGGCTGCTATCGGTATTATTACGGGCACGCTCTTCCAGGCCACAGGCCGGGGCGTCTATTCCCTGCTCACTTCTCTGCTGCGGCAGCTTATCATCATCGTGCCGGCAGCGTATATTTTAAGCAAGATCTCCGGTGTCATGGGCGTCTGGTACGCCTTCCCGCTGGCGGAAGGCTTCTCTCTGGTCTTCTCGCTGTTAATGTTCAGACGGCTCTGGAGAACGGACCTTTCGAAGATCCCAGAATAAAACTTATAAGGAATATAAATAGACCGGGAGAGCCGTGGTGGTCTCCCGGTCTTATTTTGTAATACCGTTCTAGTCTTTCAACAGCGGCGTCATGCTCTTCAGGCCCGTTAGGATCGTCGAGCCGTTATGCAGCAGCACCGACGAAGCTGGCGGCAGAATGCCGAGCACGCCCAGGACGATCAGGGCGCCGTTGAACCCGACGATAAACCGGTAGTTTCCGTCGATCCGCTTCATCAGTGCATCGCTCAGCCGTTTGGTATATACCAGGCCCGACAGATCGTCCGCGGAGATCGTAATATCTGCGATCTGTTTGGCGATCGATGCGCCGCTGTTGATGGCGACGCCCACGTCCGCTTCGGACAGGGCCGGCGAACAGGGCTAATTTATCGTATTTCATATGTTTTACCTCCCGGAATTCATTAATGTACGTGAATATTATACGCCCGCAGTCTGCAGTTATACGGTGTTAACCGCTGTTCAGAAATCGTGCAGTTTGTTCTCAAAAAAATAAAAAAGATGCGGTTTGTTGTTTCAAACCGCATCCGGATGTCTCGCATCAGTCTAAAAATGACCGTATCGCTTCCGCATCGTGCCGGCCCTTATGATACAGGGCGACGATCGCCTCCCGGTCTTTCGTGAGGGTCTTCATGCCGGAGATGTCGTCCGGCGCCACGATCAGCGCTCTGCCCTGCCGCTCCAGTTCCATTACGTCCTTCAGCTGGTCGTTATACACGCGGCTGCGGAATTCCAGCGCTTTTGCCGCATTCGGATATTTCCACAGCAGTTTTGCCATCCGTTCGTCTTTGACCGGGTCACGGACATAATCCCTGGGCCGGGTGAGCACCACGACGACCTTTTCGCAGCCGGCATCCAGACATCGTTTATAGGGAATGGGATCGCTCAGACCGCCGTCGAAGTACAGGCCGCCTTTCCACGCGTAGGGCTGGTTGACCCCGGGAACGCAGGAACTGGCCTTGATCGCGCCGTAGTCGTCCTGGCTCATCTCGCGCATCTCAAAATAATGCGGCAGCCCAGTAAGCGCATCCGTCGCTACGATCTCAAAGGTCTTGCCGCTCTGCAGCATGGCCTGGAAATCCAGAGGATATTCTCCCTTGCTGTTCGTCAGGGCTTCTCCGTAGATGTATTCCAGATCCAGATAATCGTGGGTACGGATAAAATGCTTTAATCCCATGTATTCCGGCCGGAAGGAATAATCCGCATAGAAAAACAGATTGCGTCCCTTCTGTCCGGACAGGAACGAACAAAGATTAGCGGATCCTGCGGATACCCCTACATGATGGTCGAAAGAGATATTGTTTTCCAGGCACCAGTCGAACACGCCGGCTCCGTACGAGCCCCGCATGCCGCCGCCTACGTCGATGATTCCGATCATATTAATTCTGCATGGTTACGATATATACGGGATTCTGGGCGGTCATCAGGTGATACCGGCCCAGTTTGCGGCCTCTGCTGACGTTGACGCAGCAGATGTCGCTGAAGGCAAAATCCTTCGCCGCTTCGCTCAGTTCTGCTGCCGTCTCCATCGTAACGGCGTTGGCCACGATGCGCACCTTGGGATTCTTCTCCAGAAGCACGGCCAGGATCTCCTTCAGATTGCCCGTGCTGCCGCCAATGAAGGCGTGGGTGGGTGCAGGAAGACAAGTAAGGGCCTCCGGCGCTGAACCTTCCACCACGGTGCAGTTGACGATGCCGAACTTCTCCAGATTCTTCTTTGTGAGTTCCACGGCATCTGCTTCCTTTTCGATGGCGTAGACCTGCCCTCCGCTGGCCTGCAGTGCACATTCCACGGAGACGGAACCGCTGCCGGAACCGATGTCCCAGACGACAGAACCTTTGCCCAGCTGCAGTTTCGACAGCGTGACGGAGCGGATCTCCTGCTTCGTCATGGGCACGTCCGCCCGGGTGAAGGCTTCGTCTGCGATGCCGTGGGTCACGACATACGCTCCCCAATCCGGGTTCTCCACCAGAAGCACGCTCAGGCTATCATAACTGTTTTTCAACAGTTTTGCAACCGTTCCGGAAACGACCGTTTCGTCTTCATAGCCCAGCCGCTGCCCGATGTGGGCGGTCAGCGCGCCGAGGCCCGCTTCCTTCAAGCGGTTAAGCGCATCCAGCGCGCCGGTCTCTCCACCCAGCAGCGTAAATACCGCAGGGTTTTCTTTGACGCAGCGCACGAGATCCGTCTGCCGGCCGTGCAGGCTGATCGCTTTTACGTCCTGCCAGGTGCGGCCGAGTTTCGCGCAGAAATAGGACAGGCTGCCGATGCCTGGCAGGATCTCCACCTCTGCATCGACGCCTTGCTTTTCCAGTTCCGCCTTCAGACCCTTTGCACCGCTGTAGAAGCCCGTGTCGCCGGAAAACAGCACCGCAAAAAACGGCCCGTTTTCGCGTTTTATAACGTCGACGATATCCTTTGCGGCGATGGCGGTAAACGCGCGGCTATGGGCCGTTTTTGCCCCTTCCAGCATGCGCGCAGCACCCAGGAGGACATCCGCCTGTCTGATGGCTTTGCGGGCATCTTCCGTCAGTGTGCCTTCGCTTCCCATGCCGATGCCGACCATCGTCACTTTTTTGCGGCGGGGAGCCAGCTCCAGCTTTTCTTCCAGCAGCGTTATGGTCTCCTCCAGAGACAGTCCGGCTTCCTTTTCCGCCGGTCTTCCGATGATGACCGCTTTGGCGCCGCACGCTTTTGCTGCGGCGATCTTATCCGTATAGCCGCCGGCGTTGCCGGTGTCTTTCGTTACCATCCAGGCCGCTTTGGTCTGGCGCAGCATGGCGGTGTTCATCTCCCGGGAGAACGGTCCCTGGATCGCCAGGATACGGTCCGCGGGAAGTCCGCATTCACTGCAGATCCGAAGAGAATCCGCCAGAGGCAGCACGCGGGCATAGATCCGCTCTTTTAAAACGGGATCTTCGCAGTACTGGGGCAGCGTCTTGCTGCCTGTGGTCAGCAGGACGTTCCCTTCCGTTCTTTTCAGAAAGTCGATGCAGGCTGCCGTATCTTCCACGAAAATGCCGTCGGAATCCGATGCGGTGCTCTCCCGCAGCAGCCGGACGTATTCCGTGCCGGATGCTGCCGCGGCGCTTTGGATGCTTTCCGTGATGTGCTCTGCGTAAGGATGCGTGGCATCCACGACGGCAACAAAACCCTCCCGGCGCAGCATCGCTTCAATGTCGTCCCGGGGCATGCGTCCCGCCAGCACTTCGCAGTCCGGCAGCTCTCCCAGAGAGATCTCGCCGTATTCCGTGGCGACGCAGACCGTAAGAGCCGCACCCCGCCCTGCCAGCGCTTCCGCCAGCCGTCTACCTTCACTTGTTCCCGCAAAGATGCAGAGTTTAGTCATGTTTATATCCTCTCGGGGTCACCATGCGGCCATCCACGACCTTCGTCTGACTGTTGCCGATAAATACCGTGGTGAACATGTCCACCTGGGTGTTCCGCAGTTCCTGCAATGTAAGGACGGTAAAGGACTCGCCTTCCCTGCCGATGTTGCGCACGGTGCCGCACACGGTGTCCGGTCCTTTGTGCTGCAGCAGGATGTCGCAGGCCTTCTGCAGATAATCCGCCCGCTTGTGGCTGGAAGGATTGTAGAGTGCGATGCAGAAATCCGCAGAAGCCGCTGCATCCAGCCGCTTTTCGATCTTCTCCCAGGGGGTCAGCAGATCCGACAGGGAGATGACGGCGAAATCGTGGGTCAGCGGCGCACCGAGCACGGCGCCGCCGGAAAGGGCTGCGGTGA
>CACYFF010000023.1 GCA_902773665.1 uncultured Eubacteriales bacterium
GGCGTAGACGGTGGTGCCGCCTGCCAGCATCTCCAGGATGGCGTACTGGGTGCCGAAGACCACGTCTTCCGGGGTCATGCGATCCTCGATCGGGGTGATCTTGCCAAACAGCCAGTCCTGCAGATTCAGGTCGCTTCCCACGCCGCGCACCAGCGTCATGGCTGCGTGACCGTGGGCGTTGGCGAGGCCGGGCATCAGGAGGTTTCCTCCCATGTCCTTCTCTTCGTCGTAGTTTTTTTCCGGGCGGGCTGCTCCGATGTAGTCGATGGTCTTGCCCTCAACGCCCAGGAAGCCCTCCATTACCTTATATTCCGGGGCCGCCGCAGGATCCGTTGACCCCCGCACCAGCAGTTTGCAGTTTTTAAACAGGATACTCATAGCTTATTCGTAGTGAGGCAGCGCCTTCAGGACTTTCGCGAAATAGGCTTCCAACAGAGGCGCCACGCGGTTTGCGGTCTCCTCCACTTCCTCGCCGGACAGCTTCTGCTCCAGCACGCCCGCCGCCATGTTCGTCATCAGGGACAGACCCAGCACGGGGATGCCGCAGTGGGCTGCGGTAAGGGTCTCCGTAACGGTGGACATGCCCACGGCGTCGCCTCCTAAGATGCAGGCTGCCCGCACCTCCGCCGGCGTCTCGAACTGGGGCCCGGGGAAGAAGAAGTACACGCCCTCCTGGATCGTCAGACCGCTGTCCTTACCGCACTTTCTTGCGATATCTCTCAGCTCCTTGCTGTACAGATCGCTGATGTCGAAGAAACGGTCGCCGAACTCCGGCACGTTGGGGCCTCTCATGGGGGAGAAACCGTTGAGTTTGATGTGGTCTTCGATGATCATCAGATCGCCGGGGCGGTACTCGGTGTTGACCGCGCCGGCTGCATTGGTGACGACCAAGATCTTGATGCCCATCAGCTTCATGACTCTTACCGGGATCACCAGCTCCTCGAAGCTATACCCTTCGTAGGTATGGAAGCGGCCGGACATGCACATCACCTTCCGGCCTTCGACGGTGCCGAAGATGAGCTTGCCGGAATGACCGGGCGCCGTGCTCACCAGATAATTGGGGATGTCCTTATACGGGATCTCCACCGGATCTTCGATGCGGCTGCTGAATTTTCCCAGGCCGGTGCCCAGGATGAGGCCGATCTCCGGCTGGAAATCGCCGATGACGGAACGGATGTAATCCGCACTTTTTTTGAAATATTCGTAGGTGTATGCCATGGTTTCCTCCTTGAAATCGCTCTTTGTAAAGTATACCATATTAGGCGAACGGAGGACATTATGGCATTCGGTTTATTCAAAAAGAAAACATACGCCGATACGGTCTACCGTAACGGCTTTCTGCATACCCTCGACGCGGAGACGGAGGACGCCACCGCTGTCGCCTGCAAGGACGGCAAGGTGATGCGCGTCGGTCTCGACGAAGAGATCGAGCCCCTCATCGGACCCGATACGGAGGTCGTGGACCTGAAGGGACGGTTCCTTGTCCCGGGCTTTATCGACCTGTACGGCTCCCCCGCTGCCCAGGTGCTGGAAGGCAGCTATCTGCGGCTGCACGCCGGCCTTTCCGCGGAGGAGGCTACGGCGGCCATCGAAGCCTGGGCCGCAGAGCACGCGCCCTGCGAATTCGTGCTGGCCTACGGCTGGTTCTCGGACGAAGAGGAGCTGCCGGTGCTGGACGAAGTATGCCCGGATGTGCCGGTGCTCATCATCGGGGAGGATTCCGTGGGCATGCGCATGAACCGCACAGCCCAGCAGATGGTAAAGGAGCGCGCTGAGGCGGAGACCTTTGCTGTGGCGGTCACGCCCAACTTCGTCTTCAACACGATCGTCGCCCTGGATTACGCCGAGATGAGCCGCAAAGCGTTCGTCCTCGCCGAAGATTACGCGAAGCGGGGCTACACGTCTGTGCTCAACCTGGAGATCTGCACTTATTTTGATAATCTCTACCGCAACCTGCTGCTGGATCTGTTCCAGGCGGGACTCATCAAGCAGCGGTATTTCGGCTCGCTGCCCTTAAAGCGCATGCTGACGCCCATGTCCGTGATGTACAACCTGGACCGCAAGCGCACGGCCTGCTCCGAGCTGCAGGGTTTGGTGAATTTCGATATGCTTACGCTGACGGCGAGCTCCGCGGAACAGGACGCGACCTATATGACCCCGGCCTACCTGAAGGAGATGTGCGGCACCGCGGCAGACAAGGGCTATTCCATCCGGCTGAACGCGCTGGATAAGGAAATTACCCTGCAGGGCATGGAAGTGCTGGGCACCCTCTCCACGGCGTACCGGAAGTGCGGCTTTAACATCGCCTTCGACGAGGTGATCTCCGACGAGGAAAAGGCCGATGTCTACACCGGCGATGTGTTCGAGACCCCGCTGACCGGTGCACTGCCCCTGACGGGAGACGGCGAAGCCATGCTGTCCATGCGGACGGAGAATGCAGCCCGGCGGATGGGTGCCGGTTTCCTCGGCACCATCGAAGAAGGAAAATCTGCCGATTTTGCGGTGTTTTCCGTAGATCCGTGCAGTTTATCCACCGCAGAGGAATTCGAGGCGCTGCGGGCCGATCTGACGGTCCTGGCGGGCTCTGTGGTGTACGACTCCACCTTGGGCGAAGGCGCAGCGGACTGGTTCCGCGACTTCGATGCCACCCTGGAGGAAGTCTTCAGCGAGGTGGGGACGGAAGAAGAGTAGAGCTTCTGCCGGGGACGGTTCCCGGCAGCCTCTTTCACAGCAAAAAGCGGGCGGCCCCTTCCGGAGCCGCCCTTATCTCTCGTTAGCTTTTTATTCTCTACCCAGTGTCTCCGCCACCAATGCGCGCAAGGCAGGAACATCCTCTATCACCGTTGCCCAGATCTTCTCATACTGCACGATCACGTAAGCATGGCCTATGATATTTCTGATCCCATAGATTTCTCTCCAAGGGACTTCCGACATAGACGCCTTCAATTCATCGCTTAGTGAATGCGAGACCTCACCGATTTGGAAAAGGTTCATGCAGACAACATCTTTATAATCTTCGTCGGCAAGAAATGAATTCAATCCGTCCCCATATCGCTGCCTCGCAGAGTTGATGCGGTCACATAATTCCAGGATTCGAACCAAACTGTCTTCATCCCTCGGAGCCAACCTTATCATAGATCAAAATCCCCTCCCTTTGAATGTTGCGAAGCATCCGTTTTGACGATTCTCTGGGGGATGCAATTAACGCTTTCTTTTCCAGCAAGTCTACTGTACGCCCCAACGCTTCTTGAAAATCTTCCAATGCAGCGGCGTACTGGACTAAACCTGTTATATTCCCGCCTTCAACAAACAGGTCGACGTCGCTGTCCGGGGTCGCATCTTGCCTGGCATATGACCCGAACAAGAAAATTTTATCAAATCCATATTTTATTGCAATAGGTAAAATTAAACATTTTATTGAATTTTGGGTGATCACACCGCCCGCATTCTGCATATCCTTCCGGATCAGATTCTTTATGTATTTCTGTTTATTTGCCTGATATCCCAACTGCTGAAGAATATCAGAATCATTTTTGTTGTTTAATTTCAACATCACCGGCGTCGTATTTGCTTTGTCGTACTTTGCAGACGCTGCTATCTGAGCTTTGCTTGACATAAGGTTATCCCTCCCGCGTATAAGTATATACTTATATTCCCAGCCTTGTCAAATGCATTGAAAGAGCGGCCCCTTCCGGGACCGCCCTTTTGAATATACTTGCCTGGCCGAGGAAGCTATTCAACGTTTGGAGTGAATAACCTTTTCGCTGCCCTACTCCGCATACGCGTTGTACAGGAAGGTCATGATCTGCGCTCTCGTGCACGGGTCATCCGGCGCGAAGCCGTCGGCAGACTTGCCTGCCGTAATATCGTTCGCATACGCCCAGGCCACGGCCTTCGCGTAGTAAGCATCCGAAGGGACATCCAGGAATGGTATCTCGCCGGCTGCCTCAGGTTTGCCCTTTGCGGCCCAGAGCATCGTCACAAACTGGGCTCTTTTGATGGTCACATCCGGGCTGAACTCATTCTCGGAAGTGCCGGCCGTGATGCCTTTTTCCACGGCCCAGGCGACCGCCTTATCATAGTAAGCGGCCACATCTACGTCGTCGAATCCGGTCTCGATCCCGGCATCTTCGCTGCCGCAGGTGATCCACAGGAACGTGACCACCTGAGCCCTCGTGCAGGACATTTCAGGTCCGTATTTGTCTTCGCTGACCCCGCTGGTGATGCCCTTTTCCACTGCCCATTCCACGGGTTTGCGGAAGTAGCTGTTTTCGGGCACGTCGATGAACGGGAACTCGTCCGCAGCGCCGCCCTCGTCGGGTTTGAAGGTCGCTTCGATCTCGATCGCAGAAGCCGGCATCGTGAACGTATACGTTCCGTCGCCGTTGTCTTTCACCTCGATCTCTTTGCCGTCCTTGTCCTTTACTGTGAGTTTGTCGAGTACATAGCCTTCGTCTGGGGTTACGGTGATAGTAACCGTAGATTTCGCCGCTGCATTCCGCGGGCTTACTGTAACGCTGCCGTTCTCCGCGCTGGCAGGCTTGACCGGATAGGTCGTGGTACCTCCGCCGCCTGTGGAAGGCGAACTCTTCGTATAGGTTGCAGTAACGACGTCACTGTTCCCGTAATTTGGATCATTTGAGATAGCAATGGCTTTCAGAGTCGTTGTTTCCTCGAGTGTGATCGCCGCGCCTGTGGTGACAGTCCCATTTGTCGCGCTCGGGTCGCTTCCGTCGTCCGTGTAGTAAACGGTCGCACCATTCAGCGCACATGTGATCGTAACGTCTATCGTTTCAGTGAACGACGTCGCAGAAGGAGCAAAGACTGGGGTATCTGCTTTTGGAACAACAGTAAACGGCGTCTTGAACCATTTATAAGTGTCATTATCTGCTGCTGTATATTCAACAGCACCGCTTCCGTCACTGTTAACACTCCCACCGGTGACCATACTGGATGCAAGTACCGGTGCTGAACTGAGCGCCTGCGCCTTGCCTTGTGTCGCTTTTGTGTTTGCGGCAACAGTACCGCCGTTGATGATCAGTTTGTTCGGATTCACCTGAATGCCGATCGACTGCGTATCGTCGCTTGCTTTCACTGTACCGCCGGTTGCCGCTACAACCGCATTATCCTGCACGGTCATATCGCTGCTCTTTACGGCAATGCTCGACATGCTTTCAGAACCCGATTCAGGGATGTTGCTCCCGCCGATCGCGATCAACGCTGCATTATCTTTTACAAGAACAGAAAATGAACTTCTTAACGCCAGGCTTCCACGGTTAGAATCGCCGCCAATTACGGTCAACTGTGCATTGTCACACAAAACAATATCTCCAGTAACCGAAATCGCTCCGAATGTACTGTTTCCTTTCACTTGCTCGGCTTTGACCTTGACGGAATCACAGATCGTGACCTTGTTGCGAATACCGCTGTAAGGCCATAGGTCAATACAAGTAGCGGAATGAAAACCGCTTGCCCCACAAAGAATATCCAAAGAACCATCTCCTTCCATTCTGAGAGACAGACCTTCTTCATCCAGATCGATGCCATGGATATCATTGTCTTCAGGCGCATTTACAACGCTGATCGCATTGTTTCCCGTTACATTGATCGTAAGATTGCTCTTCGTATAAATTGCGCTTGAATCGTTTGAACCATGATTCAGGAAAGTATTGATGCTGGCATCTTTCAAATACAATGTTGCTGTAGTCGGATCATATACAACGGTCGGCGTCCCGGTATCACCTAATACATTATCTTTATTGGCGCTGTTGACCTGAACCCCGCCTACATAGAGATCATACGGGGTGACCGGCGTGATCGAAGAAGGATAATGGAACCAAAGATACGTTCCCATTTGATTTATATCGAAGAGCACCGGATTTGAGGCATCGATACTGGTACTGGCTTCAGCGTTTCCTGTTATGTGATAATTGTTGCTCGGTAAAATGACCGCTTTTGTTTGCCCGGTAGCAGTTATTGTCCCGCCGCTTATCGTGAGTCCTGTGCCCATTGCGTCAACGCGCAGACCATAAGAATCACCGTATATATCAGAAGGGCCAAACGCATTGATCGTTCCGCTTTCAATCGTGGCGACATTAGCACAAATACCATAACAAGCACATGTACTTCCCGCAGCATCATCAACTTTTCCGGTGACCGTACCCGTAAACGAAGAGGGGACTTTGAGCACACCGTTGATATACAGGCCTTCACTTAACTGTGATGCTTTTCCGCCTTTTGCGGTGAGTGTTCCACTACCGGTAAATGTAACATCACAATCCGTATGAATACCATAACTGTTGTTATATGTTTCATTTGTATGAGCTGCGGCCCCGGTTTCAGAAAGGGAATTTGTCCCTATTAATTCAATGATCAGGGGGTCGCTATCATAATACTTATATATAGCAGAATAGTAATGATAATCAGGCTCCTTGTAACCGGTCCCCTCAAAAGCAAAGTTATTCAAAGTAAGGGTCTTGGTAGCCGGAGCGTATGTGGCGCTTCCGGAGGTGATCGCTGCGTTATCGGTGCTGTCGATCACCAGGTTATCACTTGTCACCTGCACGCCGCCGACCCATAAGTCGTAGCTTGCCGCATGCACCGGCACAGCCACCGCCGGCATCAACCCTATGCACAGGGCTAAGGCCAGAAATAAACTCAATAATTTCCTCATAAGTTAAGCCTCCTTCTCGATTAGAAAGCAAAATAAACAGTAGTTAAGCAAAACTATATCAATTCTATTTTACCGACTTGGACGCTTGTTGTGTCCGCCCGCAGCGTTTTGTCAATGTCAAAATTAGGCACGATTCGTGCCATAAAAAACAGGCAGCCCATTAAGGACCGCCTGTCTTCTTCGTTTCATTCCGTTTTCAACTGCTTATCCTACTACTCCGCATACGCGTTGTACAGGAACGTCATGATCTGCGCTCTCGTGCACGGGTCATCCGGCGCGAAACTGTCGGCAGACTTGCCTGCTGTAATGTTGTTCGCATACGCCCAGGCGACCGCCTTCGCGTAGTAAGCGTCCGCCGGGACATCCAGGAACGGCATCTCGCCGGCTGCTTCGGGCTTGCCTTTGGCAGCCCATAGCATCGTTACAAATTGGGCTCTGGTGATGGTCACATCCGGGCTGAACTCATTCTCAGAAGTGCCGGCCGTGATGCCCTTTTCCACGGCCCAGGCCACCGCCTTATCGTAATAAGCGGCCACGTCGACATCGTCGAATCCGGTCTCGATCCCGGCATCTTCGCTGCCGCAGGTGATCCACAGGAACGTGACCACTTGAGCTCTCGTGCAGGACATTTCAGGCCCGTATTTGTCTTCGCTGACGCCGTTCGTGATGCCCTTCTCCACAGCCCATTCCACGGGTTTGCGGAAGTAGGCGTCTTCGGGGACGTCTTCGAACGGGAATTCGTCCGGCTCTGTGGGTTCAGGTTCTGCCAGTTCGGGTTCGGCAGGTGCAGTTCCGCCGCCTCCGCCTGACGGAGTCGTCTTGGTATAAGTTGCCGTAACAACTTCACTATCTTCGAACCCAGTCTTCGTTGCATGCGTCTTGACTGTCGTTGTTTCTGCAATAGTGAACGGACCTGTGTACAAAACGATTGCACCGCCAGTAGTATAATAGATTTCCGCGTCTTCCGTCTCGCAGCTGATTTCAATTGTCATGCTGTCTGTGAAGGTTGTCGTTTTAGGTAATACAGGATCTGCAACCTTGTTGGGTTTGACCTCAAAGACTGCCCGTATCGCCACATTTTCCGTACCGATCTCGAACTTGTCGTTCTCGATCGTCACGCCACCGGATATGACCTGCCATTCCTTAAACTGATATCCTTCAGTCGGAGTCGCTGTGAGGGTCACTTCAGTGCCCTGCGGTCCGGAGGCAGGGTCTGCAGTTGCAGTACCGCCCGCACCGGCAGAAACGTTCACAGTGTAATCACTGACAGCCGGCGTAGCGGCATCGTGTTTCATCAGCAGATTTCCAGCCGAATCTATAACGCCGGTGTAAGTGACGCTGCCTACCTCGCTGATGGTGAAGGTTTGATCCGCCACAGCATTATATTCTTCAGGATGAGCGGTCTCATGCAGCGTATACTCCTCATTCGTTTTCAGTTTCTCAACCTGATAGGCGTTTTTCGTACTGTTCCATTCAGTAATGACGTTACCGTCTGAACTGAGAATCTGTACCGTTGCACCGGCAAGAGGCGCACCGCTACCGTCCGTGGTCAGGATAGAAACTCTGGTCATTTCATTCTCAACGAGCAAAGTCCCATCTTCTGTCATGGTTCCGGTTGAAGTGACCTTCCCGTTTTTATAGGAGAAAGATGCATTGCTTGCAAGGAGATATCCATCCGGTGCAACAGTTTCGTGCAAAACATATTCCACACCGGGCTCGAGATTCTTGATTTGGTGCGCTATCTTTGTGCTGGTCCATTCCTCAAGGATATAACTGGGTGAATTCTTTTCGAAAATCTGCACAGTCGCGCCTTCGAGTATACTGCCGTCAGCGATGTTGGTCACACTTACGTTTATATCATAAGGGACAGTTTCGATTTTTACATACTTATAATCCTTTCCACCCCCCATTGCTCCCAGCAAGGATATCGAATAACTGCCTACCGCATTCAAAGTACTGGCATTGCTTCCATCTTTATTTTCGGATATCAGAACAGTATAATCGCTGCCAAACACAAGCATATTGTGGTTCGTACTGGTCGCCCAGTTTTCACTAATGGCCACTTTGTCTGCCTGAGCGATAAGCGTACCGCCGTTTTGGATGGTAAAACTGCTGTAATCATTGCTAATATAGATAGCCGGGTTGCTTGCTGTGCCGTTTTCTGTGATAACATTCAGCGACATGCCGTCAACAGTCGTGCTTGAGCAGCCTTCAACCTTTAATCCGCATGGATACTCGACGGTATTTGCGGCAGGGCTCGACTTCACGAGAAGGCTTCCGTCACCTTTGATCTGAAAATCTCCGGAACCCGATCCCTTTACTTGAACAGCGGCTGCATGGGTAATGCTCGAATCAGCACAGTTATTGATCAAACTGTTGCTGCCGGTTATGTCAAGAATAAACGCGGTATCAGTCTCTGCCACGTAAAGCGGGGCGCAGTTCTTACGCAGATTGCTGCCTACCGTCGTCGTGAACTCGTATCCGGTACCGGTATAAGAATAATTGCTGAGATGCAGCGTGTTCGTATCTCTGTCATAGCTTACTTTCCCATCACCGAACACGTCGTCCGCATTCGCACTGGTCACCTGTACGCCACCGATATACACTTCATAAGGCGTTGATGGAGGATCAATCCACTGCGCATAAAGTTTGATATTCCCATTTACCCCCATAATGCGGATCGGTGATTGATCATCAACAGAGAGCCCTGTTCCATCCTCTTTTGTGTTCCATCCTGTAAAAGTTTTGTTCCCGTTTGTAAAGTTGTTTGCAGGGAAGTTGCCTTTATCTGCGCTATCGAAAGTAACCGGCAGGTCATCCATCGAGCCAGCGCCGCCATTCGCATCAAACTTAAAAGTGTTCTGCGCAGTCACAAAGGTATAGTTTTTCGCTGATGCTCCACTTTCCACGGTTCCGCCGGGGATACCGTAGATCGTTACCACATTAGAGCCAACGTTATCAAATACATTATTGCCTATTGATGCATTTTTTCCATCAACCGCCAGTTTGAGCGAAGGCAATGCAGTACATCCATAAAAGGCTGAATCATCAATAGACTTTATGACCCCGTTAAAGTGGATGGTCTCTAGTGCAGTGCAGCCGGCAAATACCGAAGCACTCAAGTTCGTCAAGGTATCAGGCAATGTAACCTCTTCCAACCGTTTAGCGCTGGCAAATGCCCTATAACCGATACTGACGACACTATCCGGCAATACTAAATGTGTAAAGCCGGATTCTTCAAATGCCTGATTATCAAGCACTGTAACACTATTTGGAATCGTAATGGAATCTATTGTCGTTTTACAGAACGCATTGGCGCCGATACTCTTTATCGTATCTGAAAGCTGGACGTTTGTCAGATTTGAAAAAATGAGTTCTTCATAGTTACCCGATCCGATCAGTTTTCTTCTGTAAAAAGCTGAAGAACCGACATTTGTCACGCCGGATCCGACTACTGCAGATTTTATCTCAGCACAATGCGATCCGTAATTACCTGCGTAGGCACCGCCTTCCATTTCACCGGTACCACTGATGGTGAGAAGTCCATCATCGTCTAATGACCATGTGACATTAGCTCCACATGTACCGCTGTCGACTTCCGTTGCCGCATGCACTGGTACCGCCGTCATAGGCATCAACCCCACGCACAATGCCAGGGTCAGCAATATACTGAATAATCGTCTCTTCATACGCAATACCTCCTTATGGACCGGGAAAATGGATATCAAAAGCGGAGCAAAGGCCATTTGCTCTACTTTTATTGTAAAAGAGTTGGGAGGGATTGAAAGTGGACGAAGGGATTTGGCAATGACAGTTTTAGGCACAAAACGTGCCAAGATCATAATTGACTTACGTGCAGATTTAATATAACATTATTTTACAATTCAACAAAACGATGCGGGCCAGCAACTACCCGGTTGCTCGTGATCACTACAGTGCGATAGGAGTTCCTATCGCCTTTTGTTTTTGGAGGAAGTAATGGATAAGACAGTTGACACCAGAAATCATCGTAGTTACAATGTATTTACAGATAATGTGGAGTTTGAATGGGACATTTTGAAAAATAATGTAAACATTCAAAAGCATGGGGTCAGTTTTGAGGAAGCCATCACCGTCTTTGATGATGACAATGCCCTTCTGATTTCAGATCTAAAGCATTCGTCGCAGGAAGAGCGTTTCATCATTATAGGGTTAAGCAGCTCTATAAGAGTTTTATATGTATGCCACTGCTATCGTGACCCTAAAAACACAATTCGCATCATTTCTGCGAGAACTGCAACAAAATCAGAGGAAAAGTATTATGAACGACAAGGATTTCAAGAATAATCCGGATTTTAACGAAATGCCGGAGATCACAGACTTTTCTGGAGCGATTCGTTATAAGGATTTCAAGGAAGCCAAGAAACAGACGACGATCCGCCTTAAGGCTTCTACCGTGTACTATTTCCAGTTGATGGCGAAAGAAAGCGGAATCCCCTACCAGACGCTCATCAACATGTATTTGGACGATTGTTCGAAGACTGGTAGAAAAATTCAGATTGGTTGGAAGTAGAATAAGGTTAGACCTTGCGGATTTCCAATTTCTGTGATAGAGTAAAAACAGAAAAGAGATCACCGCCGGTGCGATGGCGGTGCTACCTCTTAAGGGGCAGGACAGCCACCACTTGGCGGCTGTCCCTATTTTTTACGCTTTATAAGCGTAATGGTCACTAAAACAACAGTCAACAGCACAATTGTGTATTGAAACAAGCTATCATAGCTAACCATAGGGGTCACCTCCTTTCCTGCACGCATTTCTGCGCGAATCAGGAGGCAACACCGCCCCAGCGGTAATCTCGCTTTATAATTTACCTAATTTTACCATATTTATCAACCATAAATTCCCATCTGCAACAACCCTCATCTACCCTTTCCATTCAGCGCAAAAGCCCCTGCAATACCAACCGCGATGATCGCCAGATACAGCCCCGGATAAAGAACCTTCGTTACAACACCGGGATACGGCAGCGAACGCAACGGCAGCACGAGAAGACGCATCGCAGAGAAAAACGCCGCATAGAGCAGAAATCTGGTGCCGGGCTTTGCCTCGATCTTCCGGCAGATCAGCAGTACGAACAGCAGAAAAGCTAATGCGCCATAGATCTCGTAGATCTGCGTCGGATGCACCGGAGCGCTTTGCAGCGTAAGAAATGTCAGCTTGACGCCGTCCAGTTCCGACGGAAAAACAACGCCCCAGGGAACGTGGGTCTTGATCCCTCCGCAGCAGCCGTTCAGAAAGCAGCCGACTCTTGCGATGCAGAACGCTGCCGCCCCGGGGATCGTCATGGCGTCCAGCACGGGCAGCAGCTTTACGCGGAAGGCCCGGCTGCACAAAGCGATCGCAGCAAACGCGCCCGCAAGGCCTCCGTACAGGCTGAAGCCGGTCATGCGCAGCACGTACCAGGGCCGCTGCGGCCCGAAATCGCCGGGGTTGACCGCCACATTCCAAAGCCTCGCACCGATCAGAAACGCTGCGCAGGCGCACAGCAAAAGCGCCGCTGCTCCGCGGCGGGAAAATCCGGCGCGAAGCAACGGTCGATAAGCCATCGCCGCGCAGACGAGCGCAGCGATGGCAGCAAACAGAGAATACGATTGGATCGACAGCCCGAAGGCTTCTATGACGGGATGCATTACTCGAGCGGTTTCTCACCTTTTAAAGCAGCCTTTATGTAGAGTCCGGCCATCTCGGAACCTCCCATCGTTTCGGTCAGATTGCCGTCGACCAGAACGGCGGTCTTCGCTTCATCCTTGTACGTGCAGCTGAAGTTCAACGTAATGGAGGCTTCTTCCGTTACGAGAGGTTCAGACCACTGCAGGATGCCTGTCGCGGGATCGTAGACAAGATCCTTGCCGGAGATGACCTCACCCTCTTCTTCCATATCCGCACTCTCAAAGATGGCCGTATTTGCGCCGGTCTGCGTCAGCGTAAAGGGCAGGCCCTGGCTCTGTCCGATCAGAGCTTCCAGGTCGATGTCGCAGCCTTCCTCCCCATCTTCACCGCCCTGTTTCAGGGCCTGTACGACCTCCGGCGGGCCGATATCCAGGATCGTGATCACAGCATCGCTGTAGGCTCCGCAGATCTCCTCCAGTGTCGGATAGAGCTGGCCTACGGTAATCGTGATGCTCGGCACGGAGATCACGAAGGGAACGGTAAACTCCGGCTTATCGTTATCCATGTCGGCATCTGGCTTAAAGAACTCCACCGTATGCGGATAACCCGCCGTCATAAAACCGATGAGCGTAGCAGACGTCTTGACGCTTCCGGATTCGGGCCACTTACCGGTCCAGTTGCTTTTCGGCGCCGTCTCGTTCAACGGTGCGAAACGGAACTTGTAATCCTTAAACGCGGACGTACCGCCTTCGGGAATCGGCTCCTGCATCGAGATCGAGATCTTCGAGTTGTAGTAATCCTTGATGGCGTTGACCGCCTCCAGCTGGGCTTCCTCGGCTTTTCTGATCATGTAGTTTTCCGCGCTCGTCAGGACGGCAGGCATGGTCGCATCCTTCAAATGCGCTACATACTGGTCGATCAGCTGTTCTTTTTCCGCTTCGGTAAAGTTCGGAATGCGCTTTACCGTAACGTTTGGAACGTCCGAAGCCACCTCCGCCATCTGCTCCGGCGACAGATCGAAGAATTCCGATGCATATTTGCGGAAGCCGGCTTCCAGCGCGGAAACAGCGACCTCGGGATTATCCGGGTGCTTCTCCAGGACCTGGATCACCTTTTCGCGCCAATCCTTCGGCTTCATCACCTTATGCGCCCAGGTCGCAGAAAAGCCCTCGTTGTAGTGGTGGAAGACATAAGCGATGTCTTCCATCTTGGTGGCCTGTGCTTCCTCGGCAAACGCGGTAAGCATCTTGTCGATGACCAGAACACCGCCCATCCCGACGGAAAGCGCACCGCTGCCGACAGTCGTAAAGGCATCCGCCCAGTAGGTCGTCACTTTGCTGCCGACGTCCCGGATCAGATTCAGAACGGCAGCTTTGTCTGCACCGCCCTTCATTTCATCTCTGGCGACCCGCAGAAGGTTCGTTGCGGTAGAGATATACCCCAGCATAGAGAACAGCGTCTGATTCGTATCCGGGATCGAAGTATCGAGCCACTTTGGGATCGCCTCGCTGTCCCCAACTGTCGCCATATTGATGGCATTGTCCAATCTGTCCGCCCAGTCGAAGAACATATCAGAAGCCTCATCAACGTAGGCGTTCAAGTCCTTTTTAACGCTTGCGTCATCCGCTGCGATCCGCCGGGCGAAATCCAGAGTCGTCGCCTTGTCCATAGTAAGCGGAGAATTCAGGACCTCCGTCACCAGAGCGTTTCTTCTGCCCTCGTCTTCCACGTACAGCGCGCCGTAATAGGACAGATGGTCTGTGTAGATCACCAGTTCCTGCTTTTCGGCGTCGACCTCGAACAGAACGTCTTCCCACTCGCCGGTCTCATCGTTCTTATATTTCGCGCCGACGCACTTGGCCGGGTCTTGACCCTCTTTGCAGTAGCTCGTGTCGTAGGGGATGCGGATCGTGATGTAGTCGCCCAGTTCGTGCATATCGCCGAGCTTAATGTCGTACACGTCGATCTTGTAGCCTTCGTCCGCATGGTCTTCCGTCTGCCCCTTCGCGACAGACAGCTCTGCATCGCCATCCAGGACAAAATCGCCGACGTCTACCGTAACGCCGTTCGAGACCCCGCTGGTATTTTCCGGGGAGAGCGTCGTTGTCTTTGCCGAACCGCCGCCTCCGCCGCAAGCGGAAAGCAGCAGGGAAAGAACCAGCAGCAGCGAGATCACTTTTGAAGATTTTTTATTCATATGATTGCATTTCCCCCTTCCCTGTACACAATTACACTTCCGGTTCCATTGTAAAACAGCTTCGCGGATTATTTCTCGCAAGATGGGGCATTGGCAATGCCAATTTCAGGCACGAATCGTGCCGGAAATCGTTTACAACAAACCCAGCACGTACTATACTGAAATTGGAAATGGATTTCTGCGTAAAGGAGGCTCCCATGCTGTCCACCCTCTCGGAAAAGATCGATTTTCTCATGACCCTCACAGCCACCCGCAGCAGCACGCTGGCCCGGGTGCTGAACTACGACCCGTCCTACATCAGCCGCATCCGTTCCGGCAAGCGCGGCATTCCAACGCATCAGCCCTTCCTCGAGCCTGCGAGCCTGTATTTCGCAAAAGCGATCAAGAAGGAACACCAGAAAGAGAGCGCCGCGAATGCCATGCAGCTGCAGGCGGAGTGGCCGGAAGATGAGAAAAAGGCGGCAAAACAGATCGAAGCCTGGCTGAAGGGAGAAACGATCGCGGAAGATCCGCTGGCTAGGGTCACCGCGTCGCTGCGCGACGCCAAAAAGGACGCCCGGAAGGCGGAAAACGCAAGGGAAAAATCCGAGGCGCTGCTGTTTTTCGGCAACGAAGGCAAACGGGAAGGCGTGCGGATCCTCCTGGAAGATCTGGTGCAAAGCGGCAAACCCTGCACCCTGCTGCTCCACTCCGACGAGAACATGGACTGGCTCACCGAAGACGCAGCTTTCGCGAAAGTCTGGGCAGGATTGTTGCTGCAGCTCGTGCAGAACGGCGGCCGGATCCGCATCATCCACTCCATCGGCCGGCAGCTGAACGAGATGTGGGAAGCCGTGAAGAAATGGCTGCCCCTCTACATGACCGGTGCCATCGAGCCCTACTATTATCCGCTCCTGCGGGACGGCGTCTACCTGCGCACGACCTTTATCGCAGAGGGCCACTCGGCCTTCGTCTCCAATTCGGTGAAAGGTCAGAAAGGCGATCCCCTCAGTTTCCTCATCACCGACCCGCACGCCATCCGGGCGCTGGAACAGGAATTTGCGGCATTTCTCGCACAGTGCAAGCCTTTGATGGAAGTCGCACACATCGCGGAAGAGAAAGAGCTGAAAAAGCTCAGAAAGGATTTTCTGGGGTCATCCGACGAGGTAAAGACGCTGGCCGCAGACGGCATCGAGATCCTGATCGCAGAAAACACATCCGCCCTCGTCCTCAAGACCAGGCCGCCCTACACGGCCTTCGCGATCCGCGAGCCCCGGCTGCTGGCAGCGCTGGCGGAATTCATCCGGAGCAGCGGACAATAACAAAAAACGGTGGACAACAAGCGATCGAAGCTTTTGTCCACCATTTTCTTTTTTGCACATTCCGGGGGTCATTCCCCATCTAATTAGTTCGCATCTTCCACGACCTTCTCGGGCGGCACGTCCATCTTTTCCGGATGAGACATATAGCCCTTCATCTTCTTCATGGCCGTCGCATAATAGAAGCCGTCGCAGATGCCTTCATCGCACACGACTTTGTAGTCCATATACTTGCGCGGCACCGTCTGGCCTTCCTTATCCAGCTCGTATTTCGTGTACTTGTGGCCGAAAGCGATAAACACGGGTACGGTGCCGAAATCGTACAGATGGTGGTAGATCGGCGGAATGCCGAGGCTTCCCATGGACGTAATAAACAGTGACCCGTGGAACGGACTCACCTTCTCCAGCGCCATAGGCAGCAGGCTGAAGTAATCCAGCACGCGCACCAGCAGGCCGAACAGCGACATGATGACCGCAGGCAGATAGTCCAGCACATAGGTGATGGAATCGAAGCCGTTGGTGATGCCCTCCCCCTTCGCGATCTCCAGGGCGGCGTTGAACTTGTTGTACACGTCCTCCGCCGTATCCGCCGGATCGAACAGCACCTTGATGGACGAATCCGGAGAATTCTTGTTCATCTCCTTCTTGACGACCATATTGAGCGATAGCTCGTAGCGATGGTAGATGCGCTGACCCGCCACAAAACGGTTGAGCTCGGGCACCTCCGCTACCGTGCGCACGTAAGCGGCCACCAGTACGTGGGTAAGGCCGAAGTGCTTTAAGCCCTCTTTTCTCTTCTGGCGGATGTACTTCTCCACGTGGGATATCTCCAGGCTGTCTTCGATGTAGTTGCTGCGGCCCAGGCGGTTCGCCATAAAGAAAGGCGTCACCTTGGACATGATGGGCATGCTGCGCACGCGCCGGCCATCCAGGCGGTCGCCGAAGCGGAGCCTGTAGGGGTCACCCTCCTTCCAGGGTGGCATTTTTCTCGCAGCCAGAAGACAGAAGAGGATGGCGCCGGCAATAGCGGCATCGGAAATGAACAGGGCCTTGTTGAAGGGCCAGGAGCGGGTGAGGAAACTGCGCAGGATCGGATCGATCGCCAGCAGCACGCCTACGATCAGAAAATAGATCAGGGCGAGAAGTTTGCTGTTGAGCTTCCCCATAAATGTGAGACAGTAGAGCGCGGCAAAGACCAGGCTCACGATGATGCACAGTGCGGTCATTGGAACGCTGCCGGATATGCTTACCCCCGCGACGCAGAGATACAGAGTGAGTAAAACGACAGGCACAACGGTCACGTAAAATTGCTTCTCGCCTCTCCAAGGCAGCCGGATCGCAATCGCCAGATTTGCTGCAGCGGGAAGGATGATACGGACGACCACATCTGTGAAGTCTAAGCCCCCGGTGCGGGCAGCAAAGACGATTCTTGCCACTGCGGCGATAACGCTCAGCAGGGCGGCCAGCCAAACGAAGGGATTCTTCCTGGCGGCATAGTATGTGGTTATGTTACTCATATATAAATTTTACCACACATTCTTTGTTTTTATCCAAAATATTACTTAAATCCGCATAATATACACAAGAAAAAACCGCCCCGAAGGACGGTTTTTTTTGGAGGTAGCACCCGGATTTGAACCGGGGATCAGGGTTTTGCAGACCCGTGCCTTACCACTTGGCTATGCCACCATATTGGTTGGGCCGGCCATTTGGCCGGCCCGTTCGTTGGCTAGGGTAGAAGGATTCGAACCTTCGCATGACGGAATCAGAATCCGTTGCCTTACCGCTTGGCGATACCCCAATGTTTGGTACCTTGTTATTATAGCACCTTTTTCTTAAAAGAAAAGAGGATTTTGAAAAAAAGTTTGGGGTGGGTGGAGAGATTCGAACTCTCGTATACTGGAGCCACAACCCAGGGTCTTAACCGCTTGACGACACCCACCACAAAATAAAAAATGGTAGCGGGAGGGGGATTTGAACCCTCGACACCACGGGTATGAACCGAGTGCTCTAGCCAACTGAGCTATCCCGCCACGCAAGAACAGTTTTGCAACTGCACGAGTAATTATCCAATATTTGTGCTGGTTTGTCAAGCGAAACTTTTACTTTTTCTTAAAGACCCATTCGCGCTGGATCTGGAACGTCAGGAAGAACAGAACGAAGTCCACGATCAGCTTGAGGAAAGTCTTCAGGCCGCCCTGGGCCGCGAACAGACGGACAAGGCCCGTCACGCAAAGCCATGAAAGGGTCATCTGGCAGACGGCCAGGATATAGTAGCGCACCATGGAGCTTTTGACGTTCTCCCGGCTCTCGAACACCCGCGTGCGGTTGAAGTAGTAATTGAACAGCGAAGAGCAGACGCGGGCGCCCACGGTCGCGATGAGGATCTCCTTCGCATCCGGCAGCGCGTCGAACACGCGGCACAGGATCGTAAACAGCGCAAGGTCGATGACGGTGGAAAGACCGCTGCCCATGCCAAACTTCAGGATCGGCTTATAGATCTTCGCCGAATCCCGCAGCACGTGGAAGTGACTGGATTTATTGCCCTCGATGTACACCGTGTCGATGGAGCGCTCGATAAAAGGAATGCCTGCTGTCTTCATGTGAAGCAGCATGTTCGTCTCGTACTCGTAGCGGTCCCCTTCCACCGCCTCCGTAAAGGGACGGAGGCAGGACGCGGGAATGCCCCGCAGCCCCGTCTGCGTGTCGGACAGTTTAATGCCACAGAGCAGTTTAAACACCGCGCTGGTGATGAGGTTGCCCATGCGGTTGTGCAGCGGCACCCCCGCCTTCTTGAAATTCCGGCAGCCGATGACGACAGTCTCCGGGTTCGCAAGCATGTCCCGCGCCACCGCAGCGGTGTCGTGGGGCGTGTGCTGGTTGTCCGCATCCACGGTGATGACGCCTTGGCACCAGGGCCAGTTTTCCAAAATATACGTAAACGCGTGGCGCAGCGCGTAGCCCTTGCCCCGGTTCACTTCATAACCCAGCAGCGTGCATTCCGGAACGGCAGCGGCTTCGTCGAACAGCGGCTGGTACTCCGGCGCCGATCCGTCGTTGACCACGAGCACATGCGAAAAACCCTCAGAAAGCATCCCCCTGACGACTTCCATGAGTTTTTCATCCGGATTCAGACAAGGCACGATAATAGCCAGGTCTTTCAGTTTTTCTCTCATCTCTTCCATAAGATCTCTAATGTTTCCCTTTCTTTCTTCTATTCTTGCCTTTCATCTTTATGCCGCCGGCCGCGCACACCACGACCAGGACCGTGATGAGAACGGGGAGATACGTCCGGGAGAAGGAACTGCCGGTCTCGGGTCTCTTCTCCGGCTCCGGTGTTTCGGCCTCTTCGCTCTCAGCAGCAGGTTCTATGTCCGGTTCTTCCGGTGCGGCTGCCTGGTAGTCCGAAAAGTCTGTCTCCGCGATGTTCTCAAAGAAGTCCGGATCGTCCAGCTTTGTATCGGGGCCGACCCCCGTATAGTACAGACCGAAGGCCGCGCAGTCGAACACGCCCCGTCTTCCGACCTTAAAGTATTCCTGCTGCGATGCGTGGCAGGCAAACCCTGCTTCCGCCATCTCGAAGGCGGTCCTTCCGCCGAAATGCGAAAGCGGCTTATCCCAGTTCATGTGCACCGCGTTTTCCGGCCACAGATGCAGATAGACCTTGAGAGGCTGGAACGGCTCGAGTTTCTGCGCCGCTTCCAGATAAGAGCCCGGTGCAGCAGTCTCGTCTGCCCGCCAGCTCGCATCGTACGCCCAGTTGATGGCCTGCTGCAGCACCCAGGTGTTGAGCCGGTGGGCGCCGTGGCCGTATTCGCCGTTTATGTCGTGGTCGATCACGACTTCCGGCTTAAACCGCCGCAGCAGCATTACTTCGTAAGCCTCGACCTCGTCGAGATCCCACAAAGTCTTCGCGTGCTCCAGGTTATCGGAATAGTAATCCGTAAAAGTCGAAATAACGGGATAGTGGGTCATGCCCACGGTCCAAAGGCCGTCCAGCAGTTCGTGCGGCCGCATGGGCTGCTCCCAATGATGCGTCAGATAGGCAATCTGCACCTTGTAGCCCAGTTCGCCCGCGTAGGTCGGCATGGTGCCGCCGAAGAACAGGTGCTCGTCGTCCGCATGCGTGGAGATGAGCAGCATGTCCGCATCGTCGTAAAAAGGCTGCCAGACCTGCACGTCCGCCGGCACATCCCCTTCCCCGTAGCACAGCACGTCGCAGAGGATGGCGCCTGCCTGGGGCATGTGGAGGGTCACATGCGTGGACGGCGCGTCCAGCGCCACGTACTCGTGGAGATAATTCCCCTGGCCGCAGAGCTGCCCCAGGGTGTGACCCTGGGCATCTTCCGTCAGCAGCCAGTTTCCGGGGATGCGGTCCCAGACGATATAAAGGAAATGGATGTCCTGGTCGGAGGAGATCTCCACCAGGCCCGTTTCGTTAAAGGTGAGTTTGGAATACCAGTTGTCGTCCTGCAGTTTGGCGGCGCTCCAGACTTGCCCGTCCTCGATGGCATCCATCTGCACGGACAGCCGCGGCGCGTCTGCGGCAAAGACGAGGCAGGCGCACAGAAGCACAAGCAGAACGCTGAAAACGGAGATTCGGATGGTCCGGGTCATGCGCTTCGCCTACTTTCCGAAATAGCCGCCCACATAGCTCTTGGTGTCGGAGACCATGATGAAGGCCTTTTCGTCCTTCTCCTTGACGAGGTCCTCGAAAACCTTCAATTGCTTCTTGTCCACGGTGGCGATGATCAGGTACTTGCCTTCCGCAAATTCGGATTCGTTGGCGTTGAGCACGGTGATGGCAAAGCCGGCGTCGCGGATGGCGGACAGCATGGCGTCGTCCCGGCGGCTCGTGACCACCTGTACCGTTACGTTTCCGCTGATGACCCTGCGGGCGATCTGACCGCCCACATAGGTGCCCGTTGCGTAGCCTGCCGCATACGCGATGGCAATGGCGATCACGGGACCGTCGCTGGTCATGGCGTCTTTTACGATAACATACCACACGAAAACCTCGCAAAAGCCCACCAAAGCGGCAGCTTTGCCGTTCTCCTTTACGGTAAGGATCGTACGGATAGTGCCGCACGTAACGTCCAAGATACGGCAGCAGAAGATCTTGATGCAGCTGAGCAGCAGCGCGGTCGTCATAGGTTTCGCCTCCCCCAAAGCACATTATGTTGCGAATCGATATCGATGTATTATACCATATGCAGAAATTTTTGTGTATAATTAAGGTGTAGGTATGCGCCCCGACGCGTGCCGCAGAAAGGAAAGAACGCATGAATATCGCATTTCTCTTGCAGCCCAAGAGCGATACGGCATTTTTATATGACGATTTTACCCTCCGGCAGGGGCTGGAAAAGATGAGACATCACGGTTACACGGCGATCCCCGTTATCGACCGGGAGGGAAAATACATCACGACCATCAGCGAAGGAGACTTTCTCTGGTTCATCCTCCGCGACAGCGAGGACGGCAACCTGCAGGAAGTGCCACTGCAGAATCTGGAGAAGACGCAGATCAAGGACATCATCCACACGGACAAGAATCCGCCGGTGCCCATCACCGCGACGACCGACGAGCTGGTGGAACGGGGCATGGAACAGAACTTTATCCCCGTCGTGGACGACTGGGGCTCTTTTATCGGCATCATCACCAGAAGAAATCTTCTCGAAAGGTTTGCAAAATACAAGGATTGAGTGTATACTTTTGAAGTTAATTATATCTCTGGCACAGTAAGGAAACATTGATGCACAGACCATACAAGACCAGACAGGGCGGATGTACCGTAACCGTATTCGTACCCTACGACTGTAATAATCATTGCCCATTTTGCGTAAACAAGGGTGAATACGCCGACATGACCGGCTTTTCTCTGGAGAAGATCTGCGAGAGCATCGAGGTGATGGACTCCATTACCCCGGCCTGCGACTTCGTCTTTACCGGCGGCGAACCCTTCGCCAACCTGGAATCCCTGCAGGTGATGCTGGACAAAGTCCCCAGCACCCACCACGTGTATATCAACACGACCCTCCCCGTTTCGAAGACTGTTACGGAAGAGGACATTCTCGCGTTCACCGAGAAGAACAAGGACAAGATCAGCTGCATCAACGTGTCGCGCCACATGCAGCACTATGTCGTAGAATCCAACGACGAGCTGCTGGCCAAACTGCCGGTGCCCTTCCGCATCAACTGCGTGCTGTACAAGGATTATCCCGTTGAAGGGCTCATCCCCTTTATCGAACGCTTTAAGAAGATCCCCGGCGCCAACCTCCAGTTCCGTTTCGACTATACCGCGACCACCCCGGACAACCTGTACGACAGCGAACACGACAAGATCGTGCACGACCTCAACAAGATCGGCCGCTACACAGGCCTGGACGGCTGCCGCATGCGCTGCGGATTCCACTACGATTACCACGGCATGGAGATGGTCTATCACAAGACTCTCCCCTATTCCTGCATCGTGGAGGAAGATCCGAGGAACCGCATCACGTACAACATCCTGTACGATATCCTCATCAAGCAGACCGGCGAGATCCACGCCGACTGGAGCGATGCCGTGCTGGACGACGTCCGTCTGGACGTGCCGGCCTACCGCCACGTGGTGTTCGAGCCCTACGACATGCACTGGATCGAAAAGATCGACTAGTAAATGCTGCCGCCCCGCTTTTCCGGGGCGGTTTTTGTGTGACCCCATGAATATCATCCTCGGAAAACTTATCCTGCTCTTTGTTCTGCTCATCGTTCTGATGAAGTGCAGACTCAATTTGTCCTGGTCCATGGGGATCACGATCCTGGCCGGTTTTGTCCTGTACGGCTTCGGATGGAGCGGTTCCCTCGACCTTCTGAAGACCGCCACGTTTACCTGGGATACGTTCTCTCTGGTGGCCACGGTCTACGCTATCTTTGTGATCCAGGGATTGCTGGAAGCGCGCGGCGAACTGAAAAAGGCCCAGGAAAACCTGAGCGCTTTATTCAACAACCGGAGGCTGAATTCAGCGGTCGCACCGGTGTTTATCGGGCTTTTGCCCTCCGCTGCTGCGGTCACCATCGCCGGCGAGATCGTGCGAGACACCTGCCGGGACGACATTCCCGTCGAGCTGCAGGCTTTTCTTACGACTTTTTTCCGCCACATTCCGGAGAGCATCCTGCCCACCTATGTTTCCATCATTCTGATGTGCAGCCTGAGCGGCACGCCGCTCGCGTCCTTTGTGTTGCTGCAGATTCCCATGACGGCTCTGTGCTTTCTTCTTGGCTATCTGCTTTATGCGCGCCGCATTCCGAAGGAAACAGGTCTTCCGTCCTGTGAAAGCAAGAAAAAAGAGGCCCTGGGTGCACTTTCCCACCTGTGGTCTCTTCTTCTGATCATTGTGTTAGTGCTGGCGTTCGGCCGCAGCGTGTTGTTCTCAGCCTGCATCGCATGCCTTCTGCTGCTGGCTGTGCACCGATTTCAGCCAGCGGAACTGCCCGCAGTCCTGAAGAAAGCCTTCCGCGGAAACGTGCTGTGCAGCACCTACCTGATCATGGTCTTCAAGGAGATCCTGAAAGCCAGCAGCGCGGCGGAAGAACTGCCGAAAGCGCTGCTGAGCATTCCGCTGCCGGCCTTCGTGATCTTTATGATCCTCTTCTTCCTGGCGCCCTTCGTGGTGGGCTGCGACGCGACTTCTGCGATGTTCACCGTGATGGCATTCTCCGCGGTCCCCGGCGCCGGAGCGCCTCTGGCCGTGCTGCTGCAGACCACCATGTACACCGCCATGCAGTTCTCCCCCACGCACATCTGCATCCACATGACAGCGGATTATTTCCACGTGCCGTTTGGGAGGATCACGCGCTACATGTTGCCCGTGGCGGCCATTCTGCTCCCCGCCGCTGCTGCGTACTACCTGCTGCTGACGGCGGTACTGTAGGAATTTCAGTCCAACACGCCCCACGAAAAAACCGCCCCTTTCCAGAGCGGTTCTTTTCTTCTTCTTCCGTTTTAGACCTCTGCTGCCTGCAGGCTCACCTTTACTGAGCCGCCGCGCACATACTGCGCACCAACTTCTTTAAAGCCCATGGCTTCGTGGAACAGCAGGGACGGTCCGTTGTAGGGCACGGTGTCGACTTCGCAGGTGACCACCGGAGCCCCGTTCGCCTTCGCCTTTGCGAAAACGGCTTCGTACATGAATCTGCCCAGTCCCTGATGACGGAACGGCTTATCCAGCACGATGCGGTCGATGTACAGGAACTGCGGGTAGGTCTTGCAGAACCACAGATAGTTCTCGCTGTCGTACCAGTCGTCCCCTTCTTTCATGCAGATGATGAACGCTGCCAGCTCGCCATCCACTTCCGCGACCTGCAGCATGTCCGCATGCTCTTTAAACAGTTTTAACCTCTCCAGCGGCATGGGAGAGAGCACTTCCACGTTTTCTTCGTTGACCCGCAGAATAAAATCGTAATCCTTCTCTTCCGCGTCTCTTAAAACAAATTTCTTTTCCATCGTTGTCTCCTTTAGATCTTCTGTCGTCCGGCGCCTGTCGCCGGGCGCCGAAGGTGTCAAAGCGCACCCGCTTGCACCTATGATTATAGCATACGCACTGTCTGCGTCATCATCTTTTGTTCGATCTGCGCCAGATGCCCAGCTCTTCCGCCTCGGCGATCAGCGCCTCCCGGAAATCCGGGTGAGCCAGCGAGATGATGTCCTCCGCCCGCTCCCAGGTGGTCTTGCCTACGAGGTTCACGCGGCCGTACTCCGTTACGAGGTAGTAGGCCTGGCTTCTGGGGTCTGTCACGATATCGCCTTGGAACGTCGGGCGGATGTTCGAATGCACCTTTCCGGACTTGTCCGTAAACGTGGATGTAAGGCAGATAAAGGCCTTGCCGCCTTTCGACATGGCTGCGCCCGTCAGGTAGTCCAGCTGCCCGCCGGTGCCCGAGATCTGGCGCGTGCCGGCGCTCTCGGCGGTCACCTGGCCGAACAGGTCCACGGCGATGCAGTTGTTGATGGAGATCATGTTGTCGTTGCGCGCGATGATCTCCGCGGCGTTTACGAACTCCAGGGGCATAAAGGTGACGCAGGGGTTCTCGTCCACGTATTCGTAGGTGCGTTTCGTGCCGAAGGCCATGCCGGTGACCCCCACATCCTGCAGATACGTCTTCTTCTTATTTGTGAGCTTGCCCGCCTCCGCCAGGTCCACGTAGGCGTCCGAGCACAGCTCCGTGTGCATGCCGAAGTCCTTCAGGTCGGACTTGGCGATCATCTTGCCCAGCGCGTTGGGCATGGAGCCGATGCCGAGCTGCAGCGTGGCACCGTTGGGGATGAGTTCCAGGATGAGCCCGGCGATCGTCTCCTCAGCCGGCGTGATGGGAAGATCCGGCACTTCCGGCAGAGGGCCGTGCTCCCCTTCCACGATCATGTCCACATCCGTAACGCTGATGCACTGGCTGTAGCCGCCGGAGACTTTGGGCAGGTTCTCGTTCACCTCGATGATGACCACATCCGCCTTGTCCAGGATCGCCTTTGCGACGCCCGATCCGCAGGACAGGTTGAAAAATCCATGCTTATCCATGGGCGTAGCGCAGACCATGGCGACGTTGACCGTCAGAAAGTGACGGTAATAAGGCGCCAGGTTGCGGAAGATCATGGGGATGAAGTTGCAGAGGCCTCGGTCGCACAGGGACCGCTCGTAACCGGAGCAGTGCCAGCTGTTGTAGATGAAGTGCTCGCGCAGCGGGTCACATTCCACGGCCTGGATCGGCTCGAAGATGAGGTTGCCTCGGATCTTAACGTCCGTCAGCTCGTCCCTGCGGGCGGCCAGCGCCGCATCCAGCAGCTTCGGGAATCCGATGTTCGTGCCGTAGTCCACCCAGTCGCCGCTCTTGACGACCTTGACAGCCTCTTCTGCAGTCGTTAACTTGCTTTTATATTCCGCAAAATAGTCCATAGTGTTCTCCTGACTTTACGCCCTCTATTCTACCAGAAAATCCGGCAGTTTTCGCATAAAAACAGCGCGGACGACTCATTTATCGTCCGCGCGTTGAAATTGCGTCTAAGAGGCGGTTTTAAGCCTTCTGGGCGGCTTTGGCCGGGTCACTCTCCGGCAGCCGCGGTGCGATGAGGAACTGTACGACGGAAAAGGCCGCGCAGGTCCAGAATACGCTCTGGGGGCCAAAATGGGCCCACATGGTGCCGAACAGAGGCGACAGCGTAATGGCCATCACGTGGTCGATCGCCTGACCCACGGAAAGTGTCGGCGAAATGTCCTTCTCGTCCGTCGCCATCTTGCGCATGGCGAAATTGTGGAAGAATTCGAAGAACTTCGTGAGGTCCGCCAGCACGAACAGGCCGATGGAGAAGTACAGCACCATGTTCGTCAGGAGCAGCGAGCCTTCCGCAAAGCCCTTTGCCACGAAGCCGTAGATCGTAAAGATGACCAGCATGTAGGCGCCCTCGAACATCACGGCCTTTTTCTGGCCCATGCGGTCCAGGAGCTTGCCCATCTGGGGCGATACGAAGATGCCTACCACGGCGGAGGCGATCAGCAAGATCGCGGTAAAGTCCGCCTTCTTTTCGAGCAGCTGCGTAAACATCCACAGCGCAAATACCATGCGGATGCGCTTCTGAATGCCGAACGCGAAGGTCAGCAGATAGTAGTTCGTAAACTCCTTCTTAATGACCAGCTTGCCCTTCTCCCGGGGCGGCATCCAGGCCATGTCCTTTTCGATGCTGCCCAGCAGGAAAAATCCGGCGACGCAGGCGATCGCACCGAAGATAAAGGGTCTGCGGATGCTGGCCGTAAAGTCGAAGAAGCCGTTGCGGAAGAAGATGAACACGCAGGTGGCCGCCACGAAGTATGCGACCTGAGCCACCGAGCGGATCTTGCCCAGGGTCTCGCCCACATTGCCGGATTCGCCGGCGATGGCGAGACCGATGGAACTTTCCATCGGATAGTAGGTGTGGCTGCCGAAGGAGAACATCAGCAGGAACACCATCATGGTCCAGAACGGCGTGGGCAGCAGGCCCATCAGCAGCAGCGCAACGGCATCCACGATGACGGCGTAGCGCGCCAGCCGCACGTCCGCGAAGGCAGCCAGGGCCGGCAGGTAGAACATGCAGAACACGCCCGGGGACTCTCTGGGGGTCTCGATCCAGCCGCGCACCTGGTCGCTCACGTTGTACGCGTCTTTAAAAAAGTTCGAGAAAATGTTTAAGCTGAAGCCCTCCACGATGCCGTAGCAGAATACACAGCACAGGAACAGCCGGAACACGCGTTTCAGCTGGGCTTCGTCTTTGAAGTGTTTCATGCTATCTTAGAGCTTACCCTCTCTCATGTACTTGTTGTTGATGCCGTCGATGCTGTTGAACTCCGCAGCCGCTCTTTCGCCGATGGCCTTCGGGCATTCCTTGACCGCATCCAGGTACTCCTGTTCGTCGATGGCGCAGATCTTGCGGTCACGCATGATGACCTTGCCTGCGACGACGCTGTGGGTAACCTCCTCGCCTCTCGCGGAGTAGACGAAGTTGGTTACGAGATTGCGCATCGGATAGGTGTAGACCGGCAGCATGCTGGGGAAGTTGAGGGAGACGGCGATGAAGTCCGCGCTTTTGCCCTCTTCCAGGGATCCGCAGACATCGTCCACGCCGATGGCCTTGGCGCCCTCGATCGTGGCCATGCGCAGCGCTCTCCAGGCGGGCATGACTTCCGGATTCTGATACTTGATCTTATTGAACAGGCAGACGTTCTTCATCTCGTGGATGATGTTGTGGCAGTTGTTGCCCGGGGCCTGGTCGGAGCCGAGGCCGCACATGCCGCCCGCTTCCTGGAAGACGACGGAGGGGCAGACCACGCCGTCGATGATGCCGATGGATGCGGGGTTGACCACCATACCGGCACCGCTTCTGGCGACCACTCTGGTCTCGTCGTCGTTGCAGTCCGTCAGGTGGACCGCGATGAGATCCTTATCCAGGATGCCCAGCTCGTCCAGGAACTGGGTGGGCCGCTTGCCGTATCTCTGCACGATCTGATAGGTCTCTCTGTCGCCCTGCTGTACGTGCAGGTGCATCTTCGTATGTCTCTCCTTGACGGCTTTCTGCGCCTTGAGGAGCATTTCGGGGCTCATGAAGTCCGCGCCCTGGGGTCCGAAGAGGATGCGGATGTTGCCCTTGTTGTGCCATTTATTGAAGGTCTCGATGTTGGCGTTCATTTCGCGTTCACCCATCTCGTCGTCGAACTCGTAGAGCTCGCCGGGATAGTAGACCTTTCTCTTCGCGGCACGGAACATGGGAGCCAGGTTGCCTCTGGCGCCGATCTTCGTGATAAATTCCGCGCAGCTGTCCACTTCGATATTGTAATCGCCCAGACAGGTGGTGCCGGCCTTGATGGCCTCGATGATAGCCACACGGCTGCCCTTGACCTTCTCGTCGTGCTCCGCCGCGTTTACGAAGGGCTGCAGGGCGAGCATCATCCAGTTGTTGGTGTCCTGCGCCAGGCCGCGCAGCACGTTGTCCAGCGAGTGCATGTGCGCGTCGATGAGTCCGGGGAAGATAACATGATCTTTCAAGTCCAGGACCTCGTCTGCCTTATATTCGCTGTCTACTGTTGCCGCATCGGCAAAACCCTCGATCTTACCGCCGTTTACGATCATGGCGACGCCGGTCTTGTAGCCGACGCCCTCGCCTTCCATGGTGTAAAAATGAGGCGCCTTAACAATCATGTCAACTTTCTTCATAAAAATACCTCCGCATGAAATCCGTTGTACCTGCCGGCGCCGAGTGCCGGCCACCTCCACTTTAACACATTAAATTTTTAAAAGCAACACCCCGCCGGGGCGGGGTGTGCGTTTGCTGCTTGCGCAGCAATTATTCTTTAGTTGTCGGAGGCTTTCAGTCCGCAAACATCCGCGTTATGCGTTTGCCTGCTCCTCTTCCTCGTCCTTACCCTTGCGGGCTTTGTAGGTGAACAGTCCGTCGCCGATCGCATACAGACCCATCAGCAGCGTCCACTTGTCCACCATCACCATGTTCTGGCTCATGTCCTCGGTGAGGAGGAAGGTGACCACTCCAGCCACTGCCAGGAGCGTAGCGCCCAGCTTAGCGATTCTGTGCTTCTTAGCCTTTTCTTCGTCGTCCTCGTTCTCCTCGTCATCCTCGTCCTTCTTTGCAGTCAGAGCGAAGATCGCCAGGATCGCGGAGAGTCCGGCAAGGATCAGGTTGATGAGAGCCCAGCCGCCGCCGTTTGCTGCCGGAGTGACCGGCTCATCGATGATGGTCGGTACCTCCGCCACTTCGACCGGATCGAGCGGCGCCAACGGCGTATCGTTGTCCTCAAGTTCCTCTTCTGCAGGCTCTGCAGCCGGCGCGGGAACATACGGTACGTACGGAGCCAGCGGCGTATCGTTCTCTTCGATCTCGATGGGTGCGAGCGGAGTCGGGTCGTCCGGGATCTCGGGCTCTTCCGGTTCGTCGATCGGTTCGGGATCCGGAGTCGGATCGGGATCGGGCGTCGGATCCGGTGTCGGATCGACGGGATCGGGATCGGGTTCGGGATCGACGGGATCGGGATCGGGATCTCTCGGCGGAGTAGACTTGCGTGTGATGGTAAAGGTACCATCCTCGAAGGTTACCTTGTAGTTGCCCTGGAGTTCGTCACCTGTAACAGTGATCTTATAAGTACCAGTAGCTTCACCATCTTCTCTTACGATCTTGTAATCGATCGGATCGTCGTCGCTGACCCGGCCAGTGATGGTTACGGTCAGTTCGGGATCCGTTCCACCTCTGGTCTTGGACTTGTTGTCTGCCTTAACGATGACGTCCTTCGGGTTGATGGTGAGGGTGCCTGCTTCGGTGGTGATTACGTAGTTTCTGGTTACGTCTTCGTCACCGTGCATTACCTTGTAGCCCTGAGCCACGACATTGTTGCCTTCCTTGGTGTCTGCCACATTCGTGACTTCGCCTTCAGCAGTTGCTACCAATTCGTCACCGGCAAGCAGTTCGCCTGCAGTTACAGTCACTTCATCGTTGTTGTGAGCCTCTCCATCGTACGTCCAAGCCTGGCTTGCTGCCGTAATGGTGATCGCAGCTTCTGCGTTCTTCATCGTCAGCTCGCCGTCTTTGGTCGTTACGGTGTAGTTGTCCTCATTACCGGTCGTGAATTCGTACCTTACCAGTTTGTTCGTTACCGGGCTCTGGCTTACGAAGGTGATGGTGCCTTCCACCGTTGCGGTGACCGCATCATTCCCTACCAGGCCTTCCACGTCGTAACCGGCGTTGCTGTGTGCCTTCCCGTCGTAAGTGAATTCTTCACTCTTGGCGGTAATGGTGATTGCCTTCGGGTTGACTGTCAGGGAGCCGTCCACAGTAGTGACAGTGAACTGCTTCGTAACATCATTACCGTTAACATCCTTAACCACAGCTTTTCCACTGATAGCATTCGTCTTTTTCGCTACGTTTGTGCTACTAGGATTGCTTGTTTCAAGGCCGCTTACCGTGAAGGTATTATTATTGACCGTGAACTCTAGCGTCTTGAAGCCTGTAGCGCTGTGAGAGTTACCATCGTAAGTAGCTGTTCTGCTATTTGCTTCGACAGTAATCTCAAACTTCTTGTCGGGATCGTCCGGGTTCTCCGGATCCGGATCGTGACGATCCGTAATCGTTAATGTGCCCGGAGTCTTCGTCGTCAGGTTGTAGTTAGCGGTGACATCGTCGTTACCTGCCATTACCTTGAAGCCTTCTCCGTATCTGCCTGTATAGGTGTCTACCAGAGTTCCCCTCGCCGGTGTGTAGGTGATCGTCGCTGTCTGACCGTCTACCACGTTGCTGAAGGTGTATTCAGTTACGCCGGTATGCTCGTTGCCGTCATAAACGACATCTTCCGCATCCGCTACGCTTACTGTGATTTCGCGCTGATTGATCGTCAGCGTTCCGTACGTCGGCGTTACCGTCTCGTACTGAGTCGCATTCTCCAGCGTGTAGCTGAAGGTGTTGTTGTTTGCAGCCGTGTCTGCTA
>CACYFF010000024.1 GCA_902773665.1 uncultured Eubacteriales bacterium
GGATGGAGGCGGAGGACTGTGACCGCATCCAGGAGACACCTTCCTATTTCCGCGCTATCGACGGCATGGGGGAGGGCCGCGTGCTGGCGGATTTCTGCATACACTCTGAGTACCTTTCGACGGAGAAGACCGTAAAGCGCTACGCAGAGATGTGCCGGGAGTACTGCGCCCGCATGCAGGTGCATCTGTCCGAGACGAAAAAGGAGCACGAGGAGTGCATCGCCCGTCACGGCTTAACGCCCATGGCTTACTTCGAAAAGCTGGGCGTACTGGCGAACCCGACGTACGCGGCGCACTGTGTGTGGGTCACGGAGGAGGATCTGAACATCGCGGCGAAGCATCACGTAACGATCGTCCACAATCCCACGTCGAACCTGAAGCTGGGAAGCGGCTTCGCACCCATCCCGCAGGCGCTGGCGAAGGGCATCCGGGTGGCGCTAGGCACCGACGGCTGCGCCTCCAACAACAATCTCAACATGTGGGAGGAGATGCATCTGGCGGCCATTCTGCACAAGGGCTACACCGGCGATCCCACCGTGGTGACCCCGGCGCAGGTGCTGGATATGGCGACCCTCAACGGTTGTCTGGCCATGGGAAGACCGGACAGCGGCGTGCTGGCGGAAGGAAAGGCCGCAGACATCATCTGTGTGGACCTGAACGCCCTGCACATGCAGCCTGCGCTGGACATCCCGGCACTGCTCACCTACAGTGCGCAAGCTTCCGACGTGAAAATGACGATGGTTGACGGTAAGATCCTTTATGAAAACGGCACATTCTTTACCATGGATGTGGAGAAGATCAAGGCCGGATTCCAAAAAAGTTGCGAAAGGTTATTGAAATAATGGAAAGACAAGACGAAGGCATGGCCTTCCTGCTGCAGTATGAAAACATCGCCTGGTACGAGAACGGCAAGGTCCGCATCCTGGACCGCCGCATCTATCCGACGGTAAAATTTGTGGAGTGCAATACCCACCAGGAAGTGGCGCAGGCCATTACGGACATGGTCACCCAGTCCTGCGGTCCCTACGTGGCAGCGCCCATGGGCATGGCGCTGGCTGCCTGGGAATGCCGGGGCAGGAAGGGCGACGAACAGCTGGCCTATCTGAAGGAAGCGGCGGAGACGATCTCCAATGCCCGGCCCACCACCCGCGCAAGACTGCAGATCGTGTGCCAGCAGTGCGTGGACGCGGCGGAAAAGGCCATCGCAGAGGGCAGAGAGCCGCTGGAAGACGTGTTTACGGAGGCAATCGAAATCAACAACCGCCGCTACGCGAAGATCGCGAAGGCCGCGGATTACCTCGTGGACATGATGCCCTACCGGGGCAAGGTGATGACCCAGTGCTTTGCGGAGACCATCCTGGGTGCCATGCTGCGGGAGATCAAAAAGCGGAATCTGGACATCAAGCTGTTCTGCCCCGAGACCCGTCCCTATTTCCAGGGTGCGCGGCTGACGGCGACGGTCGCCCGGGACATGGGCTTCGACGTGACCCTCATCACCGACAACATGCCCGCCTTCGTCATGAAGAACGAAGGCATCGACCTGTTCACCTCCGCGGCAGACGCCATCTGCGTGGATGGTCACGTGGTCAACAAGGTGGGCACGTACCAGATCGCCATCGCTGCGAAATACCACGGCATCCCGTATTTCGTGAGCGGAAAGCCGGAGATCGACCATCCTACGATCCAATCGGTAAACATCGAGATGAGAGACCCGGATTTCGTGCTGCAGGCCATGGGCGTGCGCACGGCTGCGGAAGGGGTCAAAGGCTATTATCCCAGTTTTGACATTACGCCGCCCCACCTCGTGAGCGGTGTGGCTACGGACAAGGGCATCTATTCACCCTACGACCTGGCCAGATATTTTGACGGTATGAGTATGGCAGAGATGAAGGAGTTGATGGTGTAGCCATGAGACTGTACACGGTAGAAAAAGACGGAAAGAGATTCGTTGCAGCAGGATACGCGGACTGCGAAGGCCTGTGGCCGGTAAAAGAGTGCTTCGGCATCGACGCGGACTGCATGCTGGATCTGGTCTGCTGCAGCGAAAAGCAGGCGCAGCTGGCGAAGTTCGAGACGAAGCCGGAAGGGGAGGCGCCCCTGAAACTGGCAGACGTAACGCTCTGCGCGCCGGTCCCCAACCCCGTAGGCGACGTCATGTGTCTTGGGGTCAACTATTACGCCCATCTGGTGGAATCCAACAAGGCAGGTCACGTTTCTCTGGAGCAGAAGGGCCACACGGTCTACTTCTCCAAGCGGGTGGACGAAGCGGTGCCCTGCGGCGGCGTCGTTCCCAGCCACCGCGACATCTGCGACCGGCTGGACTACGAGGTGGAGCTGGGCGTCGTTTTAGGCAAGGATGCTAAAAAGGTGACCCGGGAGAACGCCCTGGACTGCGTGTTCGGCTATACGATCATCAACGACATCTCCGCCCGCAACATCCAGGAAGAGCATAAGCAGTGGTACTTCGGCAAGAGCCTGGACGGTTTCTGCCCCATGGGTCCCTGCATCGTAACGGCTGCGGAGTTCGGCGATCCCAAGGGTCACGCGCTGTGCTCCATCATCAACGGCGAACTGCGCCAGAATTCCAACACGGAACTGATGATGCAGGACGTTCCCGGCCTGCTCGCGGAGCTTTCTGCCGGGGTCACGCTGAAGGCCGGCACGGTGATCGCCACCGGCACCCCCGCAGGCGTCGCCATGGGCATGAACCCGCCCAAATGGCTGCAGCCCGGCGATACGGTAGAGTGCAAGATCGAAGGCATCGGAAGCCTCATCAATACCATAGGAGAATAAAGGAGAACAACATGAAACCCGAGATCATCAAATTCAAGAGTGAAGGAGCCGTCGGCCCCTACAGCAACGCAGTGAAATACGGCAACCTGCTGTTCGTTTCCGGACAGACCGGCGACGACCCCGCGACCAGCGTGGGGCAGCAGACGAAGGAAGCCATGGACTGCATCAAGGCGATCCTGGCGGAAGCCGGCAGCACCATGGACGATATCATCAAGTGCCAGATCTTCATCCGCACGCAGGATGATTTCGCGGAGATGAACGACGTCTACCGCACGTATTTCGACGAGGCGAAGGGCTTCCCCGCCCGCATCTGCACCTACGGCGCCAAGCTGTACGACGGCCTGGCGGTGGAGATCACCTGCGTCGCAGCAGTGGAAGAATAAGAAAAAAATTTTTTGAAGAATGTCAGCAGATCTTGTTGACATTCTTTTTTTATTGTGTAAAATTAAATTGTATCAAATGTAAATCGTTTTCAACCAACCTATGATATACACATTCAAGGGGGACAACATGAGTTTTTATGATCTGAGCGTAATGAACGCAGACAACGAAGAAGTATCCATGAAGGATTTCGAGGGCAAGGTGGTCCTCGTGGTCAACACCGCCACGGGCTGCGGCTTTACCCCGCAGTATAAGGATCTGGAAGAGATCTACGAAAAGTATCACGAACAGGGCCTGGAGATCGTAGACGTTCCCTGCAATCAGTTCGCAGGCCAGACGCCGGGCACCGACGAAGAGATCCACAGCTTCTGCACGCTCAACTACGGCACGCAGTTCCCCCAGATGAAGAAGGCCGACATAAACGGCGAGAACGCCATCGAACTCTTCAAGTATCTGAAGAGCCAGAAGGGCTTCGAAGGCTTCGGCAAGGGACCCATGGCACTGGCCATGAGCGCCATGCTGAAGAAGATCGACAAGGATTACAAGAACAATCCGGAGATCAAGTGGAACTTCACGAAGTTCCTGGTAGACCGCCAGGGCAACGTCGTCGCAAGATTCGAGCCCACCGAAAAGATGGAAAAGGTTGCAGAAGCCGTTGCTAACCTCATATAATAATCAGGTTAGACCTGCAGAGAAGGAAGGAGTATCCATGAGTTACGATCCCGATGAAGCATTAAAACTGAAGAATCAAGTCTGCTTTCCGCTGTATGCAGCGGCGCGCCGGGTCGTCAGTATGTATACGCCCTATTTAAAGCCTTTGGGACTCACCTACACCCAGTACATCACATTTATGGTCCTGTGGGAAAAAGACGGGCTTTCCGTCAGCGAGATCTGCAGCCGCCTGCAGCTGGATTCCGGCACCGTTACGCCTCTGCTGAAGAAAATGGAGGCGGAAGGCTGGGTCGAAAGAAAGCGCAGCGCGGACGACGAACGCCGGGTGGAAGTTTATCTGACCGGCGCCGGCCGGGCCATGAAGAAAAAAGTTGCGGAGGTTCCTCTGAAGGTGGGCAGCTGCTTTCATATGGAATCTGAGCATGCACAGCAGCTGTACGAGCTGTTGTACGAGATCCTGGGAACGGAAGAATAAAAGGAGTCTCAAATGGAAGAAGTCAAGCAGGGCGGCGTGCCCCAGAAAGGGCGCAGGCGCGATCAGATCATCATCAGTACCAGCATCACCGGCATCATCGCCAACGTGTTCCTGGCCGGCTTTAAAGCCTTTGTCGGCGCCGCGTCCCATTCCATCGCGATCGTCATGGATGCGGTCAACAACCTGAGCGACGCACTATCGTCCCTCATCACGATCATCGGCACGAAGCTGGCGGGCAGGGCGCCGGACAAGAAGCATCCGCTGGGCCACGGCCGCACGGAGTATCTGAGCGCAGCCATCATCTCCATCATCGTGCTCTACGCAGGCGTTACAGCCTTTGTGGAATCCGTCAAGAAGATCATCACTCCGGAGACGCCGGAGTATTCCGCACTCTCCCTGATCATCATCGCGGTGGCGGTCGTTGTCAAGATCCTGCTGGGTCTGTACGTAAAAAAGACCGGCGAAAAGGTGGATTCCGATGCGCTGGTGGCCTCCGGCAGCGATGCGCTGTTCGACTCCATCATTTCCGGCTCCACGCTGGTAGCGGCCCTCATCTTCTTGATCACGGGCAAGAGTCTGGAAAGCTGGCTTGGTGCGGTCATCGCGCTGTTCATCATCAAATCCGGCATCGAAATGCTGCGGGAGACTCTGTCTTCCATTATCGGTGAACGTATTCCCGCGGAGCTGGCCATGTCTGTGAAGGATACCATCAACTCCTTCGAGGAAGTTCACGGCTCCTACGACCTGATCATCCACAATTACGGCCCCGAGACCCTGGTTGGCTCTGTCCACATCGAAGTGCCCGATTCCATTACCGCCCACCGGCTGGACGAACTGCAGCGGGCCATCACTCGCAAGGTCCTGGAGAACACGGGCGTCGTCATGACCGGCATCTCCGTCTACGCCATGAACATGCAGGACGAGAAGATCAAGAAAATGGAAGCCTTCGCCCGCAAGACGACCTTTACCCACAAACATGCGCTGCAGCTCCACGGTTTCTACGTGGACGAACCGGAGAAACGTGTCACGTTCGACGTGGTCGTCGGTTATGAGGAAAAGGACAGACAGGGCGTGATCGACCAGATTCGCTCCGAAATGGAGAAACAGTATCCGGATTACAAGACTTACGTAACACTGGATTATGACATCTCCGACTGATCCCGCACAAGGGGACAGGAACATTGTGCAAAATTCAACAGCCCTGAGGCTTTCGCCCCAGGGCTGTTTTTTTCATGGTTTGTGCTGCAGATCCGCCTATTGCTCCATCATCCTCTTGATGGCCTGGAACGTCTCTTCGCTGATGTAGTGTTCCACGCGGCAGGCATCGTCTACAGCGGTCTTTTCGTCGACACCGATGCGGCGGAGGGCTTCGGTCAATACGTTGTGTCTGTCATAGATGTTTTCGGCGATCGCACGTCCTTCGTCGGTCAGTGTAATGGCGCCGTCAGTCTCCACGTTGATGTATCCGCGGTCTTTCAGCAGATGCATCGCGCGGCTGACCGAGGGTTTGGAATAACCCATCTCTTCGCCCACATCGATGGCGCGGACCATGGACAGGCGCTTGCTCAACACCAGTATGGTCTCCAGGTACATTTCACCGGATTCTTTCATTGCCATATCTTATATCCTCCACCTGATATTATACAACAGGCGTGCGGGAACTAAAACACTTCTTCGCAGGGAAGAGAAAAACAAGCGGTAGACCCATTTAAAAAAGTTCTTCTGAAAGTCGGGCTTTTTTTGTTTGAATATGATATTATCAAATAAAAGTTTGTTAATGGAGGATAATCTATGCTGACAAAAGAATACCAAGATCATTTAACAAAACAGTTAGACGCGATGCAGGGCGAAGTCTCCATGTATTATAAAAACATGATAACAGGAGAGACCTTCGCTTATCATGAGAAGGATGCGCTGATGCCTGCATCCGTTATTAAGCTGCCTATCTTCCTGCATTACCTGGAGCTGGCTGCCGAAGGGAAGGCAGACCCGAAGGAAAAAATACTATGCACCGATGGGGATATCGTCGGCGGAAGCGGTGCCCTGCAGGCCTTTCACGGCGATCATTACGTCAGTCTGGAAACATTGTGGGAGCTGATGATCACGCTTTCCGACAATACAGCCACCAATATTCTGATCAATCATGCCGGCAGGGAGACCTTTGTTCAGGCATTTCCTAAAATGGGGCTGACCGCGACAAAGCTGAACCGTATCCTGTTCGATGCAGAAGCCTCTGCCCGCGGGATAGAAAATTCAACGTCCGCCTATGAGATGGGCATGCTGCTGGAACAGGTCTACCGCAGGACCTTTGTGGATAAAAAGACCAGTGAATATGCGGAGTACATCCTCGCCCGCCAGCAGTTTGACACCAAGATCCCTGGGCTCATCTGCGACGAGAACGTCCGTATCGCGCATAAGACCGGCAGCGATGACGGGATCACGAACGATGTGGGCCTGGTATATGCCAAGCAGCCTTTTGTCGTATGCTTCCTCTCCAATCATACGGATGTTATGGCTTTTGATTCTTTCATTCGTCAAGCTTCATATGATTTATTTGTAGACTGCGGCAGGCCTGCGTATCTATAATAGACTTAGAAGTGTAACAGTCTCATCTGAATCATTCAGGAGGATATATGGCACGAAAAGCAAACACCAGCACCCGTGTTATCCAGTCTGTTGACCGAGCCGTAGAAATCATCAATTGTTTTAACGAAAAGGAGACCGAATTATCCCTCGCAACGATCTGCGGCAGACTATCGCTCAATAAGAGCACTGTATTGGGCATTATCAATACGCTGATCAACCGCAATTTCATGGCGAAGAACCTGGAGACCGGCAAGTATTGTCTCGGAAAAGATCTCCTATCGAAACAGGATCTGTTTACCAGTTCGAAGAACAACATGATGTACGAGATCGGCAGTATCCATGTTAAACGCTTTATCATCAAGCATCAGCGAAGTATTTTCCTCTATGGATACATGAACAACATCCTTTTCCTGATCGATCTGTCTGTCATGGACGACATGAAGATCAATATGAGGCTGGCCTATCAGCTGGCTTATCATGCGTCCTCTCCGGGAAAACTGGTGCTCACGCAGTATACCGATCTGCAGCTCGAAAAGTATTTCGACCGGGGGCTTTTCCGCTTCACCCAATACACAAAGACCGATCGGGGCCAGATCATAGAAGAACTTGCGAAAATAAGAAAGCAGGGGTATGCAGAGGAGTATGGAGAAGTGAATCCTCTGGTCACATCCTATGCGGTGCCCATATTCGGTGCGGACGGCACCATGTACGGCGTCGTCTCCACTTCCGGCATGAGCGATATGATGGTAGAGCCGAAAAATGAACTCATTGCGGATTTAAAACGGATCAGCCGTGTTATTTCCGAAAAAGTATTTAGTTGAAATAAACTGTTTTTGCATTTCGCTTTTAACGCCTTAGATGAACTTCTAAGGCGCTTTTTATGGGATCAATCGAACATTGACTTTAAGGCGTTGAAGGGTTATTATAAATAAAAATTCGATAAAATAAGATAATAATTCTATAATATCGAATTAATTGATCGTTATCAACCTCTCAACTCCTTGATATTGTGCCGGTTTTCGGCATTAATATAAAATTGTTTTTTGCTGCTACTAATGAAAGGAAGGAGAACAATATGAAGAGGTTCATTTCATTCTTTCTCATTCTGGTGCTGCTGTTCTCGATAACAGCATGCACGAAATCAGAGAGCGGAGGGGACGCTGCATCCGCCTCAGAAGAATCTGTCCTCAGAATGCTTTATGATGAGGAAAATTCCACACTCAATTATCTGATCAGCGGTGAATGGATCACCTCCAATATCGTTGACGGTCTGATCGAGTTCGACAACCATTCCAATGTGGTCCCGGCCCTCGCAGAGTCCTGGGAAAACAGCGAGGACGGCCTCACTTGGACGTTCCATATCCGTCAGGGACAGTATTGGTACGATAAGGACGGCAACCAGATCGCGGAAGTAACGGCTCAGGACTGGGTCGATGCCATGAAAGTCGTCTGCGACCCCTATTCAAATTCCAGCATGTACGATCAGGTAAAGATCCTGGAAGGCGTTGAGGATTATTATAATACGATCGTCGAAAAGGGCCCCGGCAGCGCGGACTTCAGCAAAGTCGGCGTAAAAGCGCTGGACCAGTACACGCTTCAGTACAAGTTGAACAGAGTCACCCCGTACTTCGTACCCGGTCTGGCTTATATGTGCTGGCTTCCGGTATATGGACCTCTGGTTGAAGAGACCATGACCACCGATGTGACGACCGGCAATCCTTCTTACGGATTTGGTACCTCCCTGGATAAGGTCTACAGCTGCGGCGCTTTCCGCATTACCGAATGGGAACCCCAGGTAAAGCAGACTTATGTCAAGAATGAAGCTAACTGGGATGCCGACCGAGTTTATATCGACCGCATCGAACTGCGGTATAACGCAGAAGCTTCGACCCTCGGACCGACCATGGTTCTGCGGGACGAGATCGACTATGCGCTGGTCAGCGCGGATATCGTAGATGACTGGAAAGTAAACTACAGCGATTATCTGTCCAAAGGCAGAGAAAACAGCATGTGGCACAACTTCCTGGCCTTCGATTTCAAACCTACCTACGACGACGAGTATAAGCCGGAAGACTGGATGCGCTGCGTTCTGAACGCGAACTTCCGTCATTCCATCATGAGTGCTACCGACAGAGTCTACTACATCAATACCGCGATCGATGAAGGTGGCGCCGACGGTCTGCTGCAGAATACGATCACACCGGCAGGTTCCTGCTACGATGCAGACGGCAGAGACTTCGCCGAGAATCCCGCGTTCGACGGGATCGAACAGAACTATTACGACTTAGCAAAGGCCGCCGACTATAAGGCGAAGGCAATGGAAGAGTTGACCGCACAGGGCGTCACCTTCCCGGTAACCATGATCCTGGCCTATCAATCCGGTGCGAAGGATTACGAAAACGAATGCGTCGTCTTAAAGCAGCAGCTGGAAGAAGCGCTGGGCACGGACTACATCAACTGCATCCTTTGGGCTGGCCCGTCTGAAGACTTCCTGTCTCAGACCCGCGCCGCCGGTAAGTATTCCTACATGAGAGTGAAGTGGGGCGCAGACTTTATCGATCCGCAGACCTGGTCCGATCCGTTTATCGGCAAGGTCGATACGGATAACGGTTTGAAGGTCGGCAACACCTATAACAGATGGGATATCCTTACCGATGACGAAGCGTTCCGCTTTGCCTTCAATAACATCGACACCTGCAGCATTGGAAACTACACGGAAGAGTTCATCGCTTCGGATGGCTATAAAGAAGTTCAGAACGTTCTGAACGAGTATTATGACCTCGTGAACAAGGGCATCGATGAAGGCGTCGACATAAATCAGAGATACAACTACTTTGCACAAGCAGAAGCGCTGCTGATCAACAATGCTCTGGTCGTTCCCTGCTATATCGGTCCTGCAAAGTATCAGGCATCCAAGTTCAATGTCTTCGAAGGCAACTATGCTGCCTGCGGCTATGCTTCCAAGCAGTATAAGGGCATGCACCTGCTGGATCACTTCATCAGCATGGATGAGTATGAGCAGAATCTGGAAGACTGGCTTGCCGGTAAGTATTGATCCACTCTTTGTTTCTTGACCTAAACTTTCTTTAGGCCCCGGACTGCCTGAGGCAATCCGGGGCCTGTTCGATGGAGATCGTATATGCTGAAGTATATTCTGAAACGATTGGCAAGGTCGCTCCTGACGCTTTTGATCATCGTTTCCATCGTTTTTATCCTGATGCGGAAGATGCCGATCACGGGCTATTTCCCGAACTATGATCACATGTCGCAAGAAGCGATCGCGAACGGTCTGCACATGATGGGCCTGGATCTGCCGGTCCATCAGCAGCTTCTCCTGTTCCTGAAAGGACTCTTTACCAAGGGTAGTTTAGGGATCTCCTACGTCTACCGGAATCAGGTACCGGTAACGGAGATCTTAGCGACAAAATGGCCCATCAGCGTAAAACTCGGTCTGCTGGGTCAGGCGCTGGCGCTCCTCATTGGACTTCCTCTCGGCACCGTGATGGCGCAGCATAAAGGCGGCTGGATCGATCGCTTTGGAACCGGTTTTATCGTTACGATCCAAGCGCTTCCTGCTGCAGTCTATTTTCTGCTGATCCAGCTTTACGCAACGGAAGCCTTTCGTCTGCCGCTGGCCTTTACCTATGAAAATCCCAAAACGTGGATCCTTCCTGTTTTTTCCTTGGCATTGCCGAACATCGTCTACTATGCCATGTGGTTAAGGCGGTATATGGTTGACGAATCCACGAAGGATTACGTAAAACTGTGCCAGATCAAGGGAATGTCCAGCCGGGCGATCATGTTCAAGCACGTGTTCCGCAACGCCTTTGTTCCATTGGGTCAGTATCTTCCGACGACTTTGCTCAACACGGTCGTCGGATCCATCTACGTAGAATCGCTTTATTCCATTCCCGGCATGGGCGGGCTGCTGGTAGATGTCATCAAACGTCAGGATAATGCTATGGTGCAGGCGATCGTCATGATCTTTGCTACTGTCGGTATCGTGGGGTTGATCCTCGGCGATATTATGATGTCGCTGCTGGATCCCCGCATCAGTTTTACCGGGAAGAAAGGCGGGCGTTGATATGGGTATGAGATATAAGAACCCGAAAGTTGTCCGGCTGGAAGAAAGCGTTACCCAGGAACTTGCTGTCAATCTTCCTGACGAAGAAGCCTTCAAGATCGTTCCTTTTAACGAAGAAGAGACGGAAAAGATCGGATACTCGAATTATTCCTATTGGCGCAGCACGTTCCGCGTGTTCCGGCAGAATAAGCTTGCCATGATTCTGATCGTTACCGTTCTCGTGATCCTTCTGTTTACGTTTATTCAGCCCCATCTCCCGAATCAGCTGGATTCTTTCCAGATCAATAACGACATCAACGGGATCGCGCTGAAGAACAAACCGCCCGGAACGGTGGCCACCTTAAAGAATGGAACAGAGTATAAATTCATTCTGGGCACGAATGAATTGGCGCAGGACTTGTGGGCCAAACTTTGGGGTGCAACAAGAAATTCCCTGCTGATTGGGATCGCTGTCGCCCTGATCGAAGCGGTCATCGGCATCCTTGCCGGCGTGCTTTGGGGATATGTGAAGGGTGCAGACCTTATTTTTACGGAACTATACAACATTTTAGACAATATACCGTCTTCTCTGGTACTCATACTGGTCTCCTACATGATGAGACCGTCGGTCGCCACGTTGCTCATCGCTATGTCGCTGACCCGATGGATCGGCATGGCCCGGTTCATCCGCAACCAGATCGTGATCATCCGAGACAGGGAATACAATCTGGCCTCCCGCTGCCTGGGATCCGGAACGGTAAAGATCATCTTCCGAAACCTGCTCCCGTATCTGGTTTCCGTCATTATGCTCCGCATGGCGCTGTCTGTTCCCGATGCGATCGCCAGCGAGGTGTTCATCACGTATATCGGTTTGGGTCTGCCTGCGGATGTTCCCTCCCTCGGCAATCTGATCAACCAGGGGAGAAAACTGATGCTGTCTCCGACCCTGCGGTACCAGCTGATCTATCCGACGATCGTCCTGGCCATCGTAACGATCTCTTTCTACATCGTCGGCAACGCTTTCTCGGATGCTGCTGACCCGAAGAACCACGTGAACTAGGAGGTGCTTTCATGGACTATCAGGATAGGAAAGTGATCCTCTCTGTTGAGGATCTCAACGTGAAATTCAACCTCCGCGGCAAAGTTCTTCATGCGATCCGCGGGATAACGCTGGATGTCTATCAGGGGGAAACGCTGGCGATCGTCGGCGAATCCGGCAGCGGAAAATCCGTGCTGAATAAAAACTTTATCGGCCTTCTGGATGCGAACGGCTTCATCTCCGATGGCAAGATCATCTACTATGGGATGGATGACGGAAATCCGCGCATTTTGTCCGACTTCCAGAAAGAAAAAGAGTGGCTGACGATACGCGGCAGCGAGGTCAGCATGATCATGCAGGATCCTATGACTTCGCTCAACCCGCTGAAGACGGTCGGCAAACAGATCGGGGAAGCGGTCCGTCTGCATCAGGGCCTGAAAGGCGCTGCCTTAAGGCAGGCTGTGATCAAGATCCTCGGCGATGTCGGTATTCCCGAGCCGGAGAAGCGGTATGCGCAGTATCCGCATGAGTTTTCCGGCGGGATGAGGCAGCGCGTTGTGATCGCTATCGCGATTGCCTGCCGTCCTAAGATCTTGATCTGCGATGAACCGACGACCGCCCTGGACGTGACCATCCAGGCCCAGATTTTAAATCTGCTGAAAAAACTGAAGAAGGATTACAATCTGACGGTCATCTTTATTACGCATGACCTTGGCGTCGTCGCGAATATCGCAGACCGCGTGGCAGTCATGTATGCTGGAGATATCATCGAGATCGGAACCTCGAAAGAGATCTTCTATGAATCCCGGCATCCCTATACCTGGGCACTGCTCTCTTCGCTGCCGCAGCTGGGCGTGAAAGGGGAGGAGCTGTATTCGATCAAGGGAACGCCGCCGAACTTATTTAAGGAAGTCCGGGGCGATGCCTTTGCACCGCGCAACCCTCAGGCTCTTGCCATAGATTTTGAAAAGATCCCTCCGTACTTCGACATTTCCCCAACACATAAAGCGAAGACCTGGCTGCTGGATCCGCGTGCTCCGAAGATCGAACCGCCTGCAGTGATCCAACAGATACGCGCAGCCAAGAAGGGAGGCGCAGAGTATGGAGAATAGAGAAGTCCTTCTTCAAGTAAAGAATATGGAAGTGACTTTTGGACACCGAAAGAACAAATTTGTTGCAGTCCATGGGGTTTCGTTTGATATCTATCAGGGCGAGACATTCGGTCTGGTCGGAGAATCCGGAAGCGGGAAAACAACGATAGGGCGCGCGATCATAAGGATCAACCCGGTCAGCGCCGGCGAGGTCCTCTATAAAGGGCAGCGGATCAGCGGAAAGATCTCGAAGGAGTTGGATGCGGAAGTGACGCAGAAGATACAGATGATCTTTCAGGATCCGATGGCATCCCTCAATGAGCGCGCGAAAGTGGACTATATCGTTTCCGAGGGTTTGACCAATGTCCGAAAAGGATTGTCGAACAGTGAGCGGACTTCCATGGTTTCCAACGCTCTTTCTGAAGTGGGGCTTCTGCCGGAGTTCGCCAGCCGATTTCCCCACGAGTTTTCAGGCGGGCAGCGTCAGCGGATCGGCATTGCTAGATCGTTGATCATGCAACCAGAATTCATCATTGCCGATGAGCCGATCTCTGCCCTGGATGTTTCCATACGGGCCCAGGTCCTGAATTTGATGAGCCGCTTGCAGAAGGAGAAAGGGCTAACCTATCTGTTTATCGCACACGATCTTTCTGTTATGCGTTTCATCTGCCACCGGATCGCCGTGATCCACAAAGGCGTGATCGTCGAACTTGCGGAGACGGAAGATCTGTTCCGTCATCCCTTGCATCCCTACACACGCGCGCTGCTGTCCGCAATCCCCATGCCGGATCCGGATTCGGAGCAGGAAAAGGTTCTTCTGGTCTATGACCCGTCCTGCCATCATTATGAGGATGATCCGCCGGTATGGACGGAGATCGAACCGGGTCATTATGTGATGGCGAACCAGGAAGAATTGAACGAATATAGACGGCAGTTGAGTCAGTAGAGCTTGTGAGGTAGATGTATGAAAAAAACTATCATCGACATGCATTGTGACACGATCCTCCGTTGTCTGCAGGGGAAATCGCTGCGCGATATGGAAGGGACCCACATCAATCTTCAGAAGATGAAGGAGGGCGGTGTTGCAGTCCAGTGTTTTGCCCTGTTCATCATGACAAACGGAGATGGTGCAGATTACGGATTTGAACAGAAAAGTCCCTATGAAGTGTATCAGGCGCTGCTGCAGGTCTTTCAGGATCAGATGCAGCAGAATCAGGACCTGATTCGGCAGGTCCGCAGTTCCGAAGAGATCCTTTCCGGCATACGAAGCGGGCAGCAGATGGCTTTGCTCACGATGGAGGATGCAGCGCCTGCTGAGGGGAAACTTGAGCGGTTTGCAGAATTCTATGAAGAAGGCATCCGCATGATGACCCTGACATGGAATTACGAGAACTGCATCGCCTTTCCAAACAGCAAAAACGCGATCGCGCATAATACGCTGGGGTTAAAACCGTTCGGTTATGAAGCCTTAGAACGGATGAATGAATTAGGGATCATAGCGGATATCTCTCACGTATCTGCCCGCTGTTTCTGGGATGTGATGGAACATTCGAAAAAGCCTGTCATTGCAAGCCATTCCTGTGCGCGGAGAATATGCGATCATCCGAGAAACCTGAGCGACGATCAGCTTCGCGCGCTCGCAGACCGCGGCGGCATGGTGGGGATCAACTTCTTCTACGATTTCCTGGAAGATCATCCGGAACCTCGCTCCACGATCGAAAGCGTGGTCCGGCACATGAGGCATATCAAGGATGTTGCCGGTGCAGAGGTCCTCGGCTGGGGATCCGATTACGACGGGATCCCGGGAACCTTAGAATGGGGAGACTCTGCCGGGATGCCTATCCTGCTGGATGCGCTTTCCCCGTACTTTACCGATGACGAACTGGATCTGATCTGCTGGAAAAACTTTGTGCGTGTCTTGAAAGATAACGAGTAGGAGGTTTCGCAACATGAAGGTATTTATCAGCGCGGATATCGAAGGAACTGCCTTTACGACCGTATGGCCAGAGGCCACGAAGGGGGAGATCGATTACCCCAGGGCAGCCCGCCAGATGACGATGGAAGTAAAAGCAGCATGCGAAGGCGCGATCGCAGCGGGAGCCGAGTATATTCTGGTCAAAGATGCCCACAGCACCGGCACCAATATCGACCTTAACGAGCTTCCTTCCTGCTGTGAACTGATCCGCAGCGGCAACGGCAGCCCCCGGGCCATGGTGGAGGGAATCGAGCAGGGATTTGATGCTGCGATGTTTATCGGATACCACTCCGCAGCCGGAAAGATCGGTAATCCGCTTTCCCATACCTTTACAACGCAGACGACGCAGGTCCTGCTGAATGGGGAGGATTGTTCGGAATTTATGCTTTACAGCTGGTGTGCAGCCTACTATGGGGTTCCGACGGTCTTCTTATCCGGCGATAAAATGCTGATTGAAGACAGCATGCACTTGCATCCGATGCTGAGAACGGTCTGGGCAAAAGACGGCTTCGGCGGGTATACGCGCTGCCGGCAGCCGCAGCTGGTCTGCGACCTCATCCGCCGGGAAAGCGAAGCCGCACTCCAGCAGGATCTGTCCGCGGCAAAATGCGAACTGCCCAAGCATTTCGATCTCCGCATTTCCTATAAAGAACATCGCAATGCTGTTCGGTATTCTTTCTATCCAGGGTTTGAACTTCTGGATTCTCATACGACGCATATGGAGACCGATGATTATTTCGAACTGCTGCGGTGCGTTCCCTTTGTCTTCTAAGTGCAGTTAGAAGCATCTTTATTTTTCCTCCAAGCGAAAAGCCCTTCAGAAAACCAGGTCTCTGAAGGGCTTTTGCTATCGTGTGTTATCTTTCGAGGCGGGAGATCAGAATACTTCTTCGCAGGCCGTCATTTCCTGATCGCGTTCGTATTCTTCGTGATCGATCATACGGTCCTCATACTCCATTTCCCCTAACTGGTTGTCGTAGGGGTCGAACCGCCAGTGCTTCTTCTCGATGTCGAACATCTGATGGAACGCATTGTTTGCCACCATTCTGCCCGGATCCAGGTTGCCGAAGTAGAACTTCTGGGATTCTTCGTTTCCGCTTCTTTCCGAACCGGCACCGAAGGAGCAGTCCGCAAACATCCAGCCGTAAGGCGCAATATAGAATCTGGCCCAATCATGGCCGCCCACGCTGAACGGTTCGGCATCCAGGCCGCTCTGCCACTGCGCAGGAACGCCTGCGATGCGGCACATGGTGATGAAGAGCAAGGCATAGACGCCGCAGTCTCCGGTGTAATTATGCGCCATACTGTCCGGAATGCTCTCCATGAGAATATAATCGGGCACAAGGCTGTAGTAGACATTCTTCGTGATCCAATTGTAGATGGCTCTGGCCTTTTCCAGGTTGTTGGGGCATCCCACGGTAACTTCTTCGGTTAGACGTTTCAGATAGGGCGTGAACACGATGTGAGGCGACTGTTCTTCCGTGCAGAAGGAGGGCTGCCAGGGGTCGGGGATCATATGCTCCGTATCGTGGTACCATTCGGTGTGCACGTAAGAATACTCTACCCAGAATTCCGTATTCTCCTTCAGTTCGACTTCCCAGCAGATCGTTCTCGCACGGGATGTTCCGGGAGCGACTTGGCCCCCTGCGGGATTCATCGCCAGGATCTTGATGTCGCTCTGCGTCTCGCATTCGGCGGGGATGGGCAGGTGGACCCGTACAAAACCGGGCTTGAACGCCTCGTCTTTGATTCTGACAGAAGCGCGGATCGTCATGCGCATTCCCATCTTGCCGTTCTTCTTCATCTGCTTGATGGAATAATCCCGGAACGTTTCATCGGTTCCCGGCATCATCGTCGGCTCATTCTTAAACCCGACTCTCTCTGCGATCTGCGGATTTCTGATGAGTTCTCTGAAGAACGTGTTGATAAAATGCTGCTTACCGTCGATGTAGACCCAGTGGATGCGTCCCGTATCGATGCAGGCGTTGAATTCTTCCTCCGTAAAGTCGGGAATTTCCTGATGGATGCGTTCCATAGCCTGTTCGTACGTATACGGATAGTTGGACGGGGTGCGGCGCATCAGTTCCTTTTGCGCGGTAAGGCAGTACTTCAGAGAATCGGGTACGTCGTCCCGCTGCAGATACAGGTCGATGAAGTGGTTGGCGCCTTCGAAGTCGCCGAAATCTTTTCTCTTGCGGATCTCCTTGGGAAGACCGCAGTCCAGGTAGCGCAGGGTATCGTTGATGTTCATAGGGTCACCTTCTAAAAGAGGCCGGGCGAAGAAAGCCCGGCCGTTTGTTTGGATAAGTTTTTATTTGCTGAGAGCTTCGTCGATGGCCTTTGCCGCCGTCTTGCCTGCGCCCATGGCGAGGATAACGGTGGCTGCGCCGGTGACCGCGTCACCGCCTGCGTAGACCATGTCCTTGGAAGTCTTGCCGGTCGCTTCTTCCGCGACGATGCAGCCCTTCTTGTTCGTTTCCAGACCCGCAGTCGTGTTCTTGATGAGCGGGTTGGGGGAGGTGCCGATGGCCATGATGACGCAGTCGACGTCCAGCACGAATTCGCTGCCGGGGATCTCCACCGGTCTTCTTCTGCCGGAAGCATCGGGTTCGCCCAGTTCCATCCGGATGCACTTGATGCCGTTTACGAAACGGTCTTCGCCGCCCAGGATCTCAACGGGGTTGTTGAGCAGCTTGAATTCGATGCCTTCTTCCTTGGCGTGTTCGACTTCTTCTCTTCTGGCGGGCAGTTCCGCTTCGGATCTTCTGTAGACGATGTAGACGTGCTCCGCACCCAGTCTCTTGGCGCAGCGGGCTGCGTCCATGGCGACGTTGCCGCCGCCGACGACTGCGACTGCCTTGGAGTGCTTGATGGGGGTGTCTGCACCTTCTCTGTAGGCCTTCATCAGGTTGATGCGGGTGAGGAACTCGTTGGCGGAATAGACGCCCTTCAGGTTTTCGCCGGGGATGTTCATGAAGGAGGGGAGACCTGCGCCGGAGCCGATGAACACAGCTTCGAAGCCGAACTCATCGCTCATGAGCTCGTCCACGGAAACGGTTTTGCCGATGACGGTGTTGGTCTCGACCTTGACGCCCAGCGCCTTCAGGCCGTCCACTTCCTTCTGGACGATGGATTTCGGAAGACGGAATTCGGGGATGCCGTAGACCAGCACGCCGCCTGCAGTGTGCAGCGCTTCGAAGACCGTTACTTCGTAGCCCTTCTTGGCCAGATCGCCTGCGCAGGTGAGGCCGGAGGGGCCGGAACCGATGACGGCGACCTTGTGACCGTTGGAAGCGGGCTTAACGGGCGCTTCCTTCGCGTTGGCGTTGTGCCAGTCGGCGACGAATCTTTCCAGACGGCCGATCCCGACGGGTTCACCCTTGATGCCGCGGACGCAGTACTTTTCGCACTGGTTCTCCTGAGGGCAGACTCTGCCGCAGACAGCGGGCAGGGAGGAGTCTCTGGAGATGACTTCATAGGCTCCCTCGAAATCTTCTTCCGCGACCTTCTTGATGAATTCGGGGATGGAGATCTGAACGGGGCAGCCCTGCGTGCAGGGATGATTCTTGCAGTTGAGGCATCTGGCCGCTTCGTCCAGCGCTATTTCCTTCGTGTAACCAAGGGCTACTTCCTTAAAGTTCGATGCTCTTTCGACGGGGTCCTGAGAGGGCATCGGGTTCTTGGTAAGAGACATATTGGGCATTTATTTCACCTCCATCTTATAGAGGTTGCACGCTTCTTCTCTCGCCTTGAGTTCGAAGGCCTTGTACATGCTGCCTCTGTCAATTGCTTCGTCAAAGTCGACTTTGTAACCGTCGAAGTCGGGGCCGTCCACGCAGGCGAACTTGGTCTTGCCGTCTACGGTAAGTCTGCAGCCGCCGCACATGCCTGTGCCGTCGACCATGATGGGGGACATGGAAACGATGCAGGGGATGCCGAAGGGTTCTACGGTCTTCGTGACGAACTTCATCATGACGATCGGTCCGATGGTGATGACTTCGTCGAACTTTTCACCGGATTCCAGCAGTCTCTTTAAAGGTTCGGTAACGAGAGCCTTTTCGCCGTAGCTGCCGTCGTCGGTGCAGATGATGAACTCGTTGCTGGCCGCGCGGAATTCGTCTTCCAGGATGATGAGATCCTTGCTGCGGAAGCCGAGGATCGCGGTCACGTCGCTGCCCTGTTCATGCAGCGCCTTGACGATGGGGTAAGCGATGGCGTTGCCGACGCCGCCGCCCACGACGCAGACCTTCTTGAGGCCTTCCAGATGAGACGCTACGCCCAGAGGACCGACGAAGTCCTGGATGTATTCGCCCTGCAGCTTGTGGTTCAGCTTTTCAGTGGTGGCGCCGACGACCTGGAAGATGATGTCCACGGTGCCGGCCTTGCGATCGTAGCCCGCGATGGTGAGGGGGATACGTTCGCCGTCTTCGTTAACGCGAAGGATGATGAACTGTCCGGCAAGAGCTTTCCGTGCGACCATAGGTGCTTCTATGGACATGAGCGTAACGGTGGGGTTCAGCTCCTGCTTCTTAACGATTTTGTACAATGGTTTGTTCCTCCTTATTTATGTTCTTGACCGCTAAATATCGGGATTTAGTACAGTTGTTATTATTTTATCACACTCTGCCCCATAACGCAAAGGGAAGGCCTTGTGACCCGGGCTAAAACTATGCGGGAAGGTTGGAAAAATAATTTGAAAAAATGGCAAAAACTCCCTTGACAAGAAATGGAATTTTGCTAGAATAATGGCAAACACTACTTTGGATGGGAAAATGAGGTAAACGGACGATGAAATGGAAAAGCATAGCGGGCATCATCCTGGTCGTGCTGAGCGTTGCAGCCATGTACTTCTGGGAGACGAAAGGCCGGGACAGCTTTCTGCTGATGCCCGTCCTGGCCGCCGCCAAGGATATCGACGCGGGCACCGTCGTGAGCGAAGAGCATTTTACGGTTTTGAGAGTGCCGCCGGAAACGGCTGCCTCCGCGGTCATGAAGCCGTCGGAGGCCATACACGTATTGGGACTCCGGGCTACCCGTCATATCCGCAGGAACGAACAGGTGGCGAAGGAGGATTTCGGAAGCGAGACGGCTCAGATCCCCGAGGGGAAATCCGTCTACGTGCTGCCGCAGTCCTGGATCTATTCCCGCAGCAGCAGTCTGCGGGCAGGCGACAAAGTCTGGATCTTCTCCATGCCGGAAAAGAAGCCGCTGGGCTGCTATACGCTGGCGTTCGTGCGGGATAACGCGGAACAGGAGGTGCTGGATACGAATCTGCCTTCCGGCGTACTGGAGCGCACGGCGCCCAGCTCCATCATCTCCAGTCTGGAGATCCTCTGCACGGAACAGGAGTATTTCGATCTCTTCGATGAGGTACAGCAGGCGGGGCCTGCCAGTCTCCTCATCGTAATGGAGGGCAATCTATGGGCAGGATCGTAACGTTTCACGGCACCGACCACAAGGCCGGCGTAAGCCAGACCGCCCTGGGCACGGCGGAATCGCTGGCGGAAAACTACCCGTATCTGAAGATCCTTCTCGTCCATACGGAAGGACGCAGCGGCCGGGAATACGCGCCGAACCTCCGGGAGAGCCTGGAGACCGTCCGGCCGTATCTGTTGGACCGGGTGCTGGACGGCGAGGAGATCGGCGATAAGGCACAATATAAAGGAAATCTGTACGTGATCGGCGGGGATGAAAATCCCGGCAGCGCGGAGATCTATCTGCCGGATATGGCGGAATACATGCTGGATGCCTTCGCGGACTGCTTCGACGTCGTCGTGTGCGACAGCGGCAGCGAGATCGAACACGCCATGGCGCTCGGTGCGCTGTTCTCTTCAGACCGCATCTATCACGTGCTGACACAATCGGAACTGTATTTCCGCCGTGCGGAGATGCTGCTGCCGCTGTATGCGAAACTGGGCCTTTCGGAAGGGAGATTCGTGCTCTGTAAGTGCGATAAAAATTCTCCGTTCAGCCCGTCCTACAGCGCAAAGAGACTGCAGATCGACCCGGGCGAACTGTTCAGCGTGCGCGTGTCCCGCAAGGGATCCGACGCGGAGATCGAAGGCAAAAGCCTCTATAGCTACAGGGAAGGTCCGTATCGCAGAGACATCGACGCCATCGCGGAGGATATCGTGCGGACGTTCGAACTGGTGAAAGGCGGAAAGGAGAGAAAATGGCTCAGGAAAAGTTCAGCTTCAGCGAGGTTCTGAGAGCCCGCAGCGCGCAGCCTGTGCAGCCTGCCGCGCCTGCGCCGCAGGCGCCTGCTCCGGTTCCACCGGCGCCGCCCGCAGACGTTCCGACGTTCAGCCGGTTCGAACAGCCGACGGCGCCGCCCGCGCCAAAGCCGCAGGACAGCTGGTCCGACTATATCGACTACAGAGGGCCGAGAAGCAGGCGGGCGGTCCAGGAAGAGGATCTGTTTCCGCAGCTGTGCGCCAAGGTGATGGAGGTGTTCTTCCAGGACTGGGAGGACCGGGACAGCTCCCGTTCCGCTCTGGAGATCCAGAAGCGGGCCATCATCGGCTACGAAAAGGAAAAGAGTTTCTTTAAGAACCGCATCGCGGATATCGTGCAGAAGATGGGGGCAGCCGGCACGCCGTTCCCCGCCTGGTACGAATCGCTGACGGACGCGATCTATCACGAGAACTGGGGCCTGGCGGGGCTTTCCGAGTGGTTCCTGCCCGCACACGCTTTCAGCAGTTCCGCGAAGATCATCGGGGAGAATATGTATTTCCTGGAGAGCGGACGCATGGTCTTAAAGCCGCAGAAGATCAGCAAGGAACGGAAAGATCAGCTCATCAAGGCGTTCCTGCTGCTAAACCCGGAAGAGCGGATGGACAAATCCTATCACGAGACGTATCTGCTGGACGGCACCCGGGTGACCATCTTTACCGCACCCATGGCCAAAGCCGGCCAGGAAGCCATCATCTTCCGCCGCTACGTGGTGCCCTCCCTGAGTTTTCAGGAGCAGGCGAGACGCGGCACGGTGCCGGAAGAGGCGATCCCGCTGTTCGAGACCATGGTGCGTCTGGGCTTCAACGTCGCGTTCGTCGGGGCGGTCCGCACAGCGAAGACCACGTTCTTAAGTACGTGGCAGGCGCTGGAAAATCCGGTGCTGGAGGGGGTCATGGTAGAGACCGATCCCGAGATCCCCATGGACAAGCTCCTGCCCGGCGCTCCGATCCTGCAGCTTTTAGCCGACGGTGAGGAACTGCAGAAGATCTCCAAGAACCTGCTCCGAAGCGACGCGGACTATTTCATCCTGGCGGAGGCCCGGGACGGCATCGCGCTGGATACGGCGGTCCGCATCGCCAGCAAGGGCACGAAGCGCATGAAGATGACGTTCCACACGCGTTCCCCCCGGCTGTTCCCGCTGGAGGTCGCGACGGAGATCGTCAAGAGCACGGGCGGAGACCTGCAGCTGACGATGCAGAAAGCCGCCGGCAGTTTCGACTACATCTTTCACTTTATCCAGCTGTCCGACAAGAGCCGTAAACGGCTGAAGGGCATCTACCAGATGAACGTGGACAAGCAAGGCGCGATCGCCATCGAGCCCATCTGCGAATACGATCCCGTGGAAGATTCCTGGCGTTTTACGTACCGCATGGGACCGGCGCAGGAAGAATACGGACGGGAAAGCGACCATATGCTGTTGGAACAGATGAAGTGCCAGCTGAAAGGGCTGGAAGAGGGTTCTCCCTACCGTTCGGAGGGCTTCCATGGATAAGACCGGCATGCTGGTGATCGGGGTCAATCTCCTGATCTACGCCACATATTTTACCGGCGTGTTCCTGTTCTCCGAGCAGGGCATCGCCGCAGCGATGCGGAGTTTCTCCCTGCGCAGGCGCCTCAAGCCGGATTCCCGGGGCTTCTTCTTCGAGTTCGGACCTGTCGCTTACGTCAATAAACTGCTGTTTGCGGTCTTTCAGAAAGAGGTCAACGGCGCCGCGTTTTTCTTCGGCATCGTGATGGTGTTCTTCATCGCGTTCGTCCTGGGCATCCGCATGTTTACGCCCGTCATGGCGTTCGTCGCTGCTTCGATGGCTGCGGCGATCCCCATCATGGCCCTCGTCGTCCGCATGGAAAACGACCGCACGAAGGGCAGCCGGGAAGGCATCAGCTTCGTTTCGGAACTGTACCGGCAATATAGGATCAACAACCGCAACATCTATGCGGCGATGGAGGCGACCGCGTCTTCCCCGGCGGACTTTCCTGTGTGCAAACGGCATCTGTACCGGCTGCTGCTGCACCTGCGCAGCAGCGGTGACCCGGACGAGATCAAGGAATACACAGACCAGTTCTCCTTTGCCATGGGTACGGTGTGGGGTCACATGCTGGCGGTCTGCATCCGCATGGCGGCGAGAAACGGAACAGATATCTCCGCGGGTCTAGCAGACATCGCGGAGCAGCTGAAGGCGGCAAACGCAAGGGCGGAGGAACGCCGGCGCATGAACAGCGAATCGCTGCGCATGACGATGTTCCTCATCCCGCTGCTCTACGTCGGGACCATCCTGCTGTCGATCTTCTATCTGGATCTTGCGCCGGGGGAATATCTGCGCAATCAGTTCGGAACGGCAGAAGGCATCCTGTTCTTTCTGTTCATCGTATTCCTGATGTTCCTCAATCTGGTGATCCTCAGAGCGGTGAGCAACACGCGCATCGATTATTAAGGGGTATCGTTATGCCATATGTCAATTTTGCCCTCTTGCTCCTGCTGTGGCTGGGCGTGGGCCTCGCTTTCGGGGCTCCCGCCGGCCGCAGTTTAAAACTGGAGGCTCAGAAATATAAGCAGCGGTCGGAAACAGCCGCCCGCAAGAGCGCACCCTACCGGAAACTGCAGCAGTTTTCCGCCGGCAGAAAGCGCGAAGCCATGCAGCGCGACCTGGCGGAGAGCCTGTCCTACGTCAAGAATCTGGTGGTCATCGGCCGGGGAGAGAACATGAGCGCCCAGCTCCTGCTGGAGGAACTTTCGGAGCTCAGCAAGGACCTTGGCCCCGTGTTCCTGTCCATGGCCCGGTGCATCCAGCTGTTCGACAAGGAGACGGCAGCCCGCCAGCTGTTCGAAGCGCTCCCCTTCAGCTACGCGAAGGATATCGGGGAGTTTCTGGCAGGCTGGGAAGACGTGCCGCCCGAGGACTTGCTGAACACCGTGGAGGTCTACCGCAGCGCGCTGCGCGAGGACAGACTCACCAGACAGAAGAGAAGGGACGAAATGGTCTCCGACCTGGTGTATTTCCCTGTGGTGGTCAACGCCATGGCTGTTCTGATGAACTTCATCTACGTGGCGTATTTCATCCAGCAGCGGGACGCGCTCAACGTGCTGTTCAACTGACCGCAAACCATAGAGAAAGGAGACGGATAACATGAAACAACTGATCGTCATGATCGCGACGATCTTACTGGGTATCGCGATCGCAGTCGTCGTATTGGGGTTCTCCGGGACCGCGGAGACGCTGTCCAGCGGGGTCAACACAAAGATCACGAGTACGTTTAACGGGTATTACACCCCGGACTAGAGGTAACGACATGAAAGAACTGATAATACTGATCGCCTCCATTATGCTGGGGCTGTGCCTGTTCAGCCTGATCGCAGGAGAACAGGAGACCAGCATATATTCCGCGGTTAAAGGGGTGTGGAACACGGAGATCCAGGCCCGCACCCTTGAGGATGGTCTGTAAGCTATGAAACAGTTCTTAGTGCTGGCTGCCATATTGCCGCTGATGCTGGTGTTTTTCGTACAGTTTTCCATGGATCAGATCAATTCCAGCCGGATAGGCATACTGACCGATATCGTCTATGCCGCAAAGGAGGAAGCGAAACAGGAAGGCTGCTTTACTTCGCAGATCAGGAGCGAGCTGACCGCAAACATCTCTTCCGCACTCGGCATAGACCCGTCGGAGGTGAGGATCGAGGCGACGGATACCGTGCGCTACCGCATCATGAACGCAGGCGGATATGGCAGGGATGACTGGGAAAGGGGACTCATCTATTACAAAGTCTCCGTTCCCATCGGGGAACTGATGGCCGGACGCAGGCTGTTCGGCATCAGGGAACAGGACAATCTCTATTACTACACGATAGAGAGCTATACGGCCAGCGAGAAACTGCCATGAAGACGTTTCTGACGTTTCTCGGACTGCTGGTCGTCTGCCTCAGTCTGCTGTGCTTTACTTCGGACATGGACCGCTATGCAAAACTTCAGTTGCATATGAAGGCCCTGGCGGAAGAGTGCGCAGCCGGCAGCGTCCTGTTTACCGACGATCTGGCATATTCCCAGGGACTCGTCGTCTTCCGGGAAAGCGACGCCAGAGATTACGTGGAGTTCATGCTGAGCAAGGCCGAGAGCGAACCGCTCTATCTGAGGGGGAGCCTGTCAGCGGAACTCCGGCTGTTTGACGACGAAAAGGGCTACGACGGGCTGATCGCCTATCATGTACGGCAGATCCGGCCCTGCAGCGTAGTCCGGCTCTCCTGGAGCGGACCGGATCTGTTCCGGCTGCCGTTCTTCAGCCTGACGGGAGCAAAGCGCACCGCGGTCTACGAATGGGTGGACGAGTAACAGCAACTGAAACGAGCTTCAACATCCGGAAGATCTCCGCGACAGAAAAACAGAAGCCGCCCGAAGACCGCAGCAACAACTGAATATAGCCGACAGAAACGCCGAAGCCTCCCGCCGTTGCGGGGGGCTGTTTCTTTGTGGTAAAATACCTTGTTATCTTGTTTATTGAGAGGCATTTTATGAAAAAGGCTTTATCGCTGATCCTATGCTGTCTGATCGTTATTATGAGCGTTGTCCCGGCATCTGCTGCTTCCGCCGAAGCGCAGACCGCTGCGGATAAGCTGTACGGCCTGGGACTTTTCAGCGGCACGGGCGTGGACGCGGATGGCGCTCCGGTCTACAGCCTCGATCAGACGCTGACCCGGCAGGAAGCCATTACGATGATCTTAAGCCTTACCGGCAAGACGGAAGACGCCAGGAAGACTGTCTCTAAAACACATTTTCTCGATGTGGATCCCTGGGCGATCCCCTATGTGGGCTATGCATATCAGCAGGGCATCACTGCCGGCGTGTCCGCCGACCGCTTCGGGGCTCACCAGAACGTAACGGCGGCGGAATATCTGGCATTTCTGCTCAGCTGTCTTGGCTACCGGGCAGATGAGGACTTTGTGTGGAACCATACGACGGTCCTTTCTAACCGGATCGGGATCACCCGCGATGACTATGCGGACATGCGCGTGCTTTCCCGGGGAGACGCCGTCATTCTTTCCGAACGGGCTCTTCACGCAAAGCTCAGGAACAGCACTGCCACACTGTGCGAATCCACTCTCTCTTTGGCTCTCGACGAACCGCTGGCGCTGCCGTCCGACGTTGCCGGCACCTGGTATTTCTTCAACCTCAGCGGTGTTCCCGCCTATTCCGGAGCGCCATACGTAGTCCTGAACCAGAACATCCCGGTCTTTACTACGGCGGATCTGTCCTATCTGCCGTTCGAATCGTACAGCCCTCTGGACTCTCTGGGCCGCTGCGGAGAAACGTTTGCCTGCCTGGGCAAGGAACTGATGCCGACGGGAAGCCGGGAATCCATCGGGCAGATCCGTCCCAGCGGATGGCATACCGTCCGTTACGACGATCTGATCCCGGATAAATATCTGTTCAACCGCTGCCATCTGATCGGATATCAGCTGACCGCAGAGAACGCGAACGAAAGGAATCTCATCACCGGCACCCGTTACATGAACGTGGAAGGGATGGAACCTGTGGAGACTGTGATCGCCAATTACATACGGCGGACCGGCAATCACGTGCTGTACCGGGTCACGCCGGTGTTCGACGGGACAGACCTGGTCGCAACAGGCGTACATCTGGAAGCTCTTTCCGAAGAAGACGCGGGGAAGGGCGTCAAATATAATCTGTTTTTCTATAACGTGCAGCCCGGCATTGAGATCGACTATGCGACGGGAGACAGTCGTCGGGCGGCCGCTGCGCCTGCACAACCTGAGGCAGACCCTGCGCCGGAGCGTGATCCCGGCAGCGAAGCCTCCCAGCCCGGTGCGCAGGCGGAGACCTATACCTATATCGTCAATATCAACCCGATCAGCAAGAAGATCCATCTTCCCTGGTGCCCGTCTGTGGCAAAGATGAACGAACAGAATAAGTGGTACACGGAGTGGACGCTCGACCAGCTGCTGGATGCCGGATATACCCGGTGTAAAAACTGCAACCCCTGATAAGGAGACCCCATGAGACCCGAATTCCAAACGATCTATAACGAAAAACTCACGACAGCCGCCGAAGCGGTAAAGTGCATCAAGTCCGGAGACAGAGTCTACGCCGGCACGGCGTCGTCCTGGGCTTACGGCCTGCTGGACGCGCTGTGGGAGAGACGGCACGAGCTCGAAGGCGTTACGGTGATGGGCAGCAACGGCTATCAGCCCACGCCCGTCTACGACGAGACCGAGGACAATCCGTTCCTGTTCAACACCTATTTCATGGGGTTCAACGAGCGCAAGCAGCAGGCGGCGGGCAATCCTGTCACCTACGGATCCGTGCACCTTTCTCTGGTGGATATCTGGTCCGAATACATCGCGAAGCCCGACGTGGTGTTCTTTGAAGTGAGCCAGCCGGACGAGAACGGCTACATGAGCTACGGCCCCTCCGGCACGGCCTGCGGACCGAAACTAAAGGAAGTAGGCAAGAAGATCCTCGTGCAGGTGAACCGCCACACGCCGTACGTGCTGGGCGAGGAGAACCTAATCCACGTCTCCGAGGTGGACGCGATCTGCGAGATCGACAGACCCTACGCGAAATACGAAGTGATGGAACCGGACGATCTGTCCAAGCAGATCGCTGCCCACATCCTGAAGGAGATCCCCGACGGCGCCACGTTCCAGCTGGGTCTGGGCAACATCTCCACCGCCATCGGTTACGGTCTGCACGAGAGGAACGAGCTGGGCATCCACACGGAACTGCTCAACCAGCCCATGCTGGAGCTGATGAGGAGCGGCAATGTAACCAATACCCGCAAGGGCTACATGGATGGCAAGACGGTGTTCAGCTTTACCTTCGGCAACCCCGACCTGTACGAGGCGCTGGACCATAACGAACAGTTCTACGTCGTGCCGTTCCACACGGCGAATGACCCCCGGATCATCTGCCAAAACCGCAACATGATGTCCATCAACGCCACCATGTCGCTCAACCTGTTTGGCGAAGCGGCCTCCGAGTGCGTCGCCTGGAAGCAGTATTCTGCCGTGGGCGGTCAGTTGGACTTCGTCCGGGGCGCCCAGTGGTCCGAAGGAGGAAAGTCCTTTATCGCCACCACGTCCAGCTTTATGAAGAACGGCAAGCGGGTGTCCAAGATCGTTCCGTTCTTCGCGCCGGGCACCCCGGTGACCACCCCCAGATCCGATATCCAGTACGTGGCGACGGAGTTCGGCTGCGTCAACCTGAAAGTCCTCAACATGGACGACAGGGCGCGCGCCATCATCTCCATCGCGCACCCGGATTTCCGCGAGGAACTCACCGAACAGGCGAAGAAGGTGGGATTGATCAGATAGCACGGTTTCGCCGCGCTACGGGCCGGTTTCGGGCCTTAAAACGCATAACAAAACGGAGCAGGAATCTTCCTGCTCCGTTCTTTTACGGAAAACTCTATTTCTCCAGCATCTCGAGGAATTCTGCCGAAGGCTCCTCGCCGTATTCGCAGATCTCGAAGACTTCCACGTGGCCGATCTCCTCGGCTTTTTCTCCGAACTTCTCCACGACTTCCGCCGCATACTCGCTGCGGAAGCGGGCAAACAGGCGGTCGTAGCGCTCTGCCAGATCCTGCGCTTTCTTCTCCTTTGGCCAGGATGCCTTTTCCATGTTGTCAGGCCAGTACATCCAGTCGAAGTACTGACTCTCGTGGCAGCAGGCTGCTTTTACGAGCGTATCCAGCTGATCGTCGATGGGAACGACGACGTCCGCGCAGAAGGGGTAGGGCTTCTGGAACGAATCGTGCCAGAACAGCATCACGGGCGCATACCGCATGGCCGGCGTATCCGGGCAGCAGGCCGGGACTGTCAGCAGATAGGACGCGTCCTGCACCAGCAGCGCAGCGTTCCGGTGATCCGTATGATAGTCGTTCGGCCGGTTCGTGATGACGAGATCCGGCGCAAATTCCCGTATGTAGCGGATGAGCCGCTCCCGGTTCTCCACGCTCGCCGTCAGCCGGGTATCCTCGATGTCCCAGACGTCGTAACAGCCGCCGAAGAGCGCGCCGCTTGCGGCGGCTTCTGCTTTCCGGATCTCCGCCAGTTTTTCGCCGGCCAGATCGGGATCGTAGGTGCCGCGGCTGCCATCCGTCAGGGAGAGAAGTCTTACTTCCCAGCCCTTGTCCGCCAGCTTTTTCAGCAGTCCGCCGGCGCTGGTGTCCGCGTCGTCGGGATGGGCGCCGATGCTGAGTACTTTATATCTTTTTTCTTCCATGGATGCCTCCTATCTTGCCAGGATCGCCCGGTACTTCGCTTCTTCTTCGCCGTTAGCCATGATGAAATGGCCTTCTTCGATCTCGATCCACCGGGGCGGGTCGTTCTCATAGTGATGCACCGAAGGATCGTACACCTTGACGACTTTCTTCTTCTCGTTGTCCGGATCGGGCATCGGGATGGCCGAAAGCAGCGCCTGGGTGTAGGGGTGCAGCGGATGCGCATACAGCTTCTCCGTCTCCGCCAGCTCCACGATCACACCTTTATGGATGACCGCGATCCTGTCCGTGATGAACCGCATGACGGACAGGTCGTGGGCGATGAAGAGATAGGTAAGACCTCTCTCTTTCTGCAGCTTGCTCATCAGATTGAGCACCTGCGCCCGGATGGAGACGTCCAGTGCGGAGATCGGTTCGTCTGCGATGATGAATTCCGGCTCCATGATGAGGGCTCTGGCGATGCCGATCCTCTGCCGCTGTCCTCCGGAGAACTCGTGGGGGAAACGGGTGGCGAACTCGGGCAGAAGTCCTACGTCGGACAGCGCCTGGGATACGCGCTCCTCCCGTTCCTCCTTCTTCATGTCCGGATGGACGTTCATTAAGCCTTCGGAAACGATGTAGTCCACCTTGGCCCGTTCGTTCAACGATGCCATCGGGTCCTGGAAGATCATCTGGATCTTCTGGGTCACCATCTTGTCCATCTCTTTGGAGATCTTGCCGGAGATGCGCTCTCCCTTGAACAGGACTTCGCCCGCGGAGATGGGGTTGATACGGATGATGGCGCGGCCGATCGTGGTCTTACCGGAACCGGATTCGCCGACGAGGCCGAAGGTCTCGCCTTTGTAGATGTCGAAGTTTACGCCCTTGACGGCCACGAAGGCCTTGCGGCCCTTGCCGAAGGTCACCTCCATGTTCCGCACGGAGCACAGC
>CACYFF010000025.1 GCA_902773665.1 uncultured Eubacteriales bacterium
GGAAGCGGTTCAGGCGGCCTGTCATTGGGCTTTCCTGCATCCGGATGTAAGGTCGCTGGAGGCGGAAACGGACGCCGAAAACGCAGCGTCTCAGAGAGTTCTCGAAAAATGCGGCTTTCGTCCCAACGGGACCTTCGGAGAGGAAGGGCCTCGCTTTACGTTGGACTTCACCGGCGCTGTGGAAGGAACAAAATGAATGATATGGCTATAAACGGCAGCCTTAAGGTGGCTGAAGAAGGAAGCCCGGCAGAACTCTTTGCAAAAGAAAACAGCCTTTTCAGACGTATGACGCAGCTGCAGAATGCCAGCGCAGGCTGGAGCATCTGATGCTATGAAAAGAGCAACTCCAGCATATTAAACGAACGTGGCTGGAGTTTAGATGACGTTTTTATTATAATAAGATCAGTTCATTGCTTAAGCATAAATTCTGAAGCAGAAAACGGGGTAAATTTATGAATGACGTACAGGTCATTGAATTAAAGAAATCCATCCTGGAAGACAACGACGCGGATGCGGAACTTCTGAGAAACACGCTGAAGGCGCAGAAGACCTGCCTGATCAACCTGATGTCTTCTCCGGGAAGCGGTAAGACCGCGACGCTCCTGGCTCTCCGTAAGTATTTCAGCGGAAAACTGAAATGGGGCGTCATGGAGGCGGATATCGACAGCGACGTGGATGCAAAGACGATGAAGGAAGCCGGCATCCCTTCCGTGCAGCTGCATACAGGAGGCATGTGCCACCTGGATGCGGATATGACCCGACAGGGCATCCGTGCGCTTACAACAGAGGCCGGTCCTTTGGATATGATCGTGCTGGAGAACGTGGGCAATCTGGTCTGTCCGGCGGAATTCGATACCGGCGCTGCCATCAACATGACGGTCCTCAGCGTGCCGGAAGGCGACGATAAGCCGGCAAAGTATCCGCTGATGTACGAGACCTGCGACCTGCTGGTGATCAACAAGATCGACGCCTGCGCCGTGTTCGATTTCGACTTCGAAAAGGTGGAACGGGACGCGAAAGCCTGCAACGGTAATATCCGGATCTTCCCGGTCTCCGCAAAGACGGGGGAGGGGATCGAGGCCCTGGCGGAGGAACTGCTTGCACGGATCGCCGCGTGGAACGCATAGAACAGGACGGAAACGATGGAAAAAGTAAGAACGATCGAGATCAACGAATCCGTTTTTGCGGATAACGAACAGACCGCGCAGCAGATCCGGCAGCGCATGACGGAGCAGGGGACCCTGTTCCTCAATTTCATGTCCTCTCCGGGAAGCGGCAAGACGACGCTGCTGACCGCGGTCATCAACAAATTGAAAGGTGAGATGAAGATCGGCCTGATGGACGTGGATATCCAGTCGACGCTGGATGCGCAGCGGGCACAGGACAACACGGGCGTAAGGACGCTGCAGATCCACAACGGCGGGCTTTGCCACATCGATGCGGACATGACCGCCAGAGCTCTCGCGGAGTACGATGCCTCGGGGCTGGATCTGATGATCATGGAGAACATCGGCAACCTCGTGTGCCCGGCGGAATTCGACACCGGCGCCCATAAGAACATCACCATCCTCAGCGTGCCGGAAGGGGACGACAAACCCCTGAAGTACCCGTTGATGTATCAGGTGAGCGACGTGGTCCTGATCAACAAGATCGACACGGCCGCGTTCTTCGATTTCGATTTCGAAGCGGCGGAAAAACGCATCCTGGCCCTCAATCCGGATGCCGCGATCTTCCGGGTAAGCGCAAAGACAGGAGAGGGCATCGACGTCTTTTTAGACTGGATCCGCAGACAGGCTGAGGGACTGTCTGAAAAGTAAGAGAGAATTGCAAAAATAGGATTGACAGCGAAGTGGATCTACAGAGGGTATGCGTTCACCGCATACCCTTTTCTGATGGAATAATGGGCCGGATTGATGCTATAATTGGGTCAGATCCAAATCTCATTCGGAGCAAACGGCAGAAAGTGGAGAGATCAATGCAGAATCAGATAGAACACAACGGACTCCGACATCATCTTTCGCCGCTGAACACCTGGGCCTTTTCCCTGGGAACCAGCATCGGCTGGGGCTCTCTTGTCATCACCAGCAACAACTATCTGGCGGCGGCGGGGCCCCTTGGCAGCACGCTGGGACTTCTCCTGGGCGGCGCGGTCATGCTGATCATCGCCCGGAGTTATTTCTACATGATGAACTGCTACCCGGAAGCCGGCGGCGCCTACACTTTCGCCAAGGAGGCATTCGGTCACGATCACGGCTTTCTGGCTGCCTGGTTCCTGTCGCTCACGTATCTTGCGATCTTCTGGGCCAACGCCACATCGCTGCCGCTTTTCGCCCGCTATTTCCTGGGCCAGATGTTCCATAAAGGGTATCTCTACACGCTTTTCGGCTATGACGTATACATCAGCGAGGCGCTGCTTTCCATTGCGGCGATCCTCCTGGCAGCGTTTTTCTGCATCCGCTTTTCGAGGGTGTCTGTACGGGTCATGACAGGCCTGGTGCTGTTCTTTTCCTGCGGCATCGCCGTCTGCTTTGCCGGAGCCATGCTGCGCCGCGGAGGGGGCGGAATGTCCTTCGAACCGGTCTTTCTTCCGGACAGCGGAGCGCTCTCCCAGGCCGTCCGCATCGCCTGCATCTCACCCTGGGCCTTTATCGGGTTTGAAAACATCTCCCATCTGACGGAGGAACTCTCCTACGAAAGGAAACGGCTGCACCGCATCCTGGTGGCAGCTGTTGCCGCTACGACGGTGCTGTACGTGTTCATTACGCTGCTCTCCGTTACGGCTTATCCTCCGCAATATGCTTCCTGGCTGGAGTATATCCGCGATCTGAAGAATCTGAGCGGCATCGAAGGACTGCCTGCTTTCTATGCGGCAAATGCTTATCTGGGCCGCTTCGGCGTAACGACGCTCATCCTGTCTCTGCTGGCGCTCATCCTCACCAGCCTTATCGGCAATCTGACGGCGCTCAGCCGGTTGTTCTACGCCCTGGCAAAGGATAATGTGCTGCCGGCCCGTTTCGCCGTGCTGACCCGGAACAATACCCCGGGGGTGGCGCTTGCGCTCGCCGCCGGTCTTTCTGTGCTGATGCCTTTCTTGGGCCGTACGGCCATTGGCTGGATCGTGGACGTCACCACCATCGGTGCGACCATTACCTACGGCTTCGTATCCGCCAGCGCCTGGAAGACGGCGTCCGGGCGGGAGGATGTTTCCGACAAACGTTTTGGTCTGGCCGGATTTATCCTGATGACCGCCTTCGGCGCCTATACGGTGGTCCCGAACCTGTTCGGTTCCAATTCCATGGAGAGAGAGACGTTCTTCCTGCTTACGGTCTGGGCGATCCTGGGCTTCCTGTTCTTCCGCAGCCTGCTGAAACGGGACAAGTCGAAACGGTTCGGCAAGTCCATCATCGTGTGGATCGGGCTGCTTTCGCTGGTGCTGTTCACATCTCTCGTCTGGATGAGCCAATCCATCGTACAGTCCACGCAGAACGCGATTCTCAATCTGCAGACGTTCTACGATGCGGCGGGCGCGGTGGAAGGGGAGGATGCCTTCGTGGCGCAGCAGCTTGCAACGCTGCAGCGGACGACCGCAGTCAGCATGGCGGTGGTCATCGTGCTGTTCCTGATGTCCCTGGCTACGTTGATGAGCATCTACTCCCTGATGCGCAGACGCGCGGAGGAGAGCGAGGCGGAACTGGGCAGCGTGCGCAGGATGGCAAACACGGATGCGCTGACCGGCGTCAAGAGCAAGCATGCCTACAGTGAGAAGGAAAAGGAAATGGATCTTTCGATCGCGTCCGGGGAAGCCGGCGAATTCGCCGTAGCGATGTGCGACGTAAACGGACTGAAATACGTAAACGATACCTTTGGACATAAAGCAGGAGATGCTTATATCCGCGCTGCCTGCAAACTCATCTGCGACACCTTCGAACACAGCCCGGTCTTCCGGGTCGGCGGAGACGAATTCGTCGCGATCCTTACGGGAAGGGATTTTGCAGTGAGGGAAGAGCTGATGAAAACGCTGGCCCGCAGGTCCGAAGAGAACATCGCTCTGCAGGAAGTGGTCGTGGCGGGAGGCTGTGCCGACTTCGACCCGGCATCGGATACGACGCTTCGCAGCGTGTTTGAGCGGGCGGACAGCCGGATGTACGAAGAAAAGCAGCGTCTGAAATCCCTGGGCGCCAGAACGCGGCAGGAGGAAAAGAAACGATGATCTCGAAACGCACCTATAGGGCGATCTACCGGCTGCTGGACCGGGTCAGCCCCCTGGACAGCGACTGCGGCAAACTCTGCGGCGCCGCCTGCTGCACCTCCGCCTACGAAGATGGAGAGGAGATGGGCATCTTCCTGTTGCCCGGAGAAGAGCAGCTCCACAGTCCGCAGGACGACTGGCTGGACTGGAGCGAGGAGTCCTCGGAAGACATGGGGTTTCCGGAATCCTGGCCAGAGAAGGTCTGTTTCGTTCACTGCAAAACACCGCCCCATTGTCCCCGGAAAAAGCGGCCGATCCAATGCCGCACGTTCCCGCTGGCGCCCTACCTGAATAAGAAGGGCGAACTGTCTCTGATCTACAACGACATGGACCTGCCGTACCGCTGCCCGCTCATCGAGGAGGAACTTCCGCTGAACGACGATTTCGTGCAGGCGACGGAGACGGTCTGGAAGCACCTGATAAGGGACGAACGCATCTACGATATGGTGAAGGAAGATTCGGAAGCGTGGGACGAGTCGATCGCGCAGTTGGCGGAGCTCCTCGGCTTTTAGGGAAATCTCTGTTGACATACCATATCATGGATGATAACATAATTATAACAAGGTAATAATTAACTGAATATGATTACGTTGGGAATCAAAGGCAAACCAGGCGAAAGCCTGCGACGCAAAGCTAAAGGGACTGTAAAATGTCAGCCAGCTGCATTCTTGTTACCGGATATGCGGAAACTTAGTGCAGCAAAAAACACTAAGTTTTTTGTTTTTTCGAATGACCCGGAGGAGTTTTGTAATGCAGCAAATGGATGAAAAAACAGTACCCACGATGGAACACGCAACCGTTATGGAGGTGACGCACAAAGATGCGCTCACCGGTCTTCGCACGGGGGAATCCTGCCTTGCGATGCTGGATCGGTTAACGGAAGACATGCGCGAAGGGAAGAGAGACTTCGCCATCGCCATGATGGACGTCAACCGGACGCATTATATCAATCAGCTGTATGGAAAAGAAAAAGGCGACGAATATCTGCGGTCTTCCAGCGCGCTGATATGCTATACTTTTAAACACAGCCCTGTCTTCCGCTACGGCGGAGACGAGTTCCTTGCCGTGCTGAAAGGCAGCGACCTGGAAAACAGAGAAAAACGTCTGGATTACATGAACCGGGAGATGGCAAACATGCAGTTGGCCTTCGACGAGTGGAAGAAACTCTCCATCGCCGTAGGCATTGCATGCTGCTCAGAGGAAGATCAGACCGCCATGGAAGTGGTGGAACGGGCCCGCAAGGCCATGCGGGAGGATAAGGAAGATCTTTATGCCCGGCTATAAGGAGGCCTCATGAAGGTTTACAAAGGAAACATCATAACGGTAAACGAAAAGAACGATGTGGCGCGCTTCCTCGTGGAGGATGGCGGCCGCATCGTTTTTGTCGGGGACGATCTTCCCGGCGAATTCCTGAAAGCACCCATGGAGGATCTGGGCGAAAAGGCTCTCATCCCCGCGTTCTGCGACACGCATCAGCATTTCGCATCGTTCTCGATCTTCAACGCCGGACTCAACGTCATGGAGGCGGAGTCCAACGAGGAGATCCTGAAGATGGCGAAGGATTTCTATCTGCGCTCCCGCTCCAAGACTCTCGTGGCGTTCGGCGCTTCGCCCTATTCCGTAAAAGAGGGAAGGCTGGTCTCCCGTCAGGAACTGGACAGCGTGTGTCCGGACAAACCGTTCTTCATGGTGAAGTACGACGGCCACGCCTGCGTCGTCAACTCGAAGCTGCTGGAGGCCGTGGATGAAAAGTGCAGCAAGCTACGCGGCTATCATCCGGATACCGGGGAGATGAATCAGGAAGCGTTCTTCGCCGTTTCTGACTATATCACGAACTCCGTGGCGATCCCGGAACTGGTGCGGAGCATGCAGAAAGCTGTGGATTTCGAGGCCTCCCGGGGCATAGGCATGGTGCATACGGTATCGGGCGTCGGTTTCCCCGGCAATCTGGACATCAGTCTGGAGAAGTGGTTTGCCAAGTCCGTCAAGTCCGGGTTCCAGATCCGGGTGTTCCCCCAGTCCCTGGACGTGAACGTCGCGCTCAAACGTAAACTGCCCCGCATCGGCGGATGCTTCCAGTGCGCTTTGGACGGCTGTTTCGGGTCACAGGATGCGGCTTTGTATGAGCCCTATGCAAATGACCCCTCCAACAAGGGCGTTCTCTATTACAGCGATGAAAAGGTGATCGAATTCTGCAAGGCAGCCAACCGTGCAGGACTGCAGATCGAGATGCACGCCATCGGCGACCGCGCGTTCGACCAGGCCTGCCGGGCGATCAAGGCAGCGCTGGACGACTTCCCCAGAGAAGATCACCGGCATGGCATCATCCACGCCTGCTTGACGACGGAGTGGGGCAGACACGTCTGCATGGATTACAAGATCCAGCTTCCGATGCAGGTCGCCTTCGACAACTGGCGGCAGGAGCCGGCGGAATATACGGAAGCGATCCTGGGAAAAGAAAGGGCGGGCAGCCTGAACCCCATCCGTACCTTTAAGGATCTGGGCTGCATGGTCTCCTTCAGCTCCGACGGACCCTGCACGGCGCCCGATCCCATCGTTTGGCTGGACAAGGCGGTCAACTACAGCAATCCCGAAGAGCGCGTGAGCATTCAGGATGCGCTGCGCATGTCTACATATAATGGATACTGGGCGACGTTCGACGAAAAGCAGAGAGGTTCTCTGGAAGGCGGCAAGATCGCGGACATGGTCGTGCTGTCGGAAAACCCCTACGAGATCCCGGCCGAACGGATCCGCGAATTAAAAGTCGAGCGCACCATCCTGGCCGGAAAGCCTTACGCAAAACAAAAAGGCGGGTTTGTACCCACCATTTTGAAAGGCATCGCCGGAAACGGTAATTTCTAGGCGAGTTCGATCCGACATTCGATGTTCAGAGAACCGTCTTCCAGGAACGTCTGGAAGAGATAGATATTGTCTTCTTTGCAGCGCCGTATGGTGATCTCCGATCCCAGCGGCGCTTCTTTTGCAAAATGGATGCGCGCGGACCGCACCCAATGGTGCTCATAATCGTAGAGCTCCGGGATAAGGTCGCACAGGATGTCCAGATAATAGGTGTTATTGATGTGACCGTTGCAGTCGCAGTCCCGCAGGGTGACCCTGTGAGAACCCACGTTTTCCATGGCTTCGGCGGTGTCGTGGTCGATGTGGAGCTTCTTGTCGAAGAGGGGGACATAATCCCCATATCTGTAATTCGGAAAAGTTTCCTGGGTCATGCGAAGGATCTTGCGGCTTTCGATCTCCACCAGCGCCCAGTCGGAACTCCCGCGGGCGAGAACTGCGCCATCCTTTGCGATCTCGTAGCAGCGGTGGATAACGGCGCCTTTGGGGAGGACGGGCCAGGTGCTCGCCTGGATAGGCTCCTCCATCATGGGAGGCTGCAGGATCTCGATATCCATCCGCGATACCATGAGCGCTCTGCCGGAATCCAGCAGTTCGTCGTAGCTGGGGCCGAAGTGCGCCATGTTCCTTGTTGCCGTTTCGTTAAACTGTCTCAGTACGCCGCCGGCCGTCGCTCTTCTTGCGATGTCGGTGTTGTATGCGTCCATGTATGTGTCTCTGGTGAATTTATAATCTTCCATTGGCTCTCTCTTTCTCGTTTCAGACGACTTATTATATCGGTTTGCAATGGACAACTCAACCACAGACTTGGCTTTTTATGGGGCAGAAGGTATAATATTATGCGAAAAGGAGATGCGTGTTATGGAAACGAAACGACTCATCCTACGTCCTTCGGTCTTCGAGGACTGCGTGCGGTTTGCCGAGATGGAAGGTACTGCCGGCGTCCGCAAGGGTTTTACCATGAGCAAGGACTGGGATTACAATAAGATCGCGCCGGATTTCGTAAAGAAAAGTCTGGACGATACCTGCGAGCAGTGGACCATCGTGCTGAAGGAGACCGGAAAGATCATCGGCCGGGTCATCATCTGCGATATCAACGAGCACTACGATTCGCTGGATATCACCAGGATCTACATCGGCGAGGACGATCTGCGCGGCAAAGGGCTGGGCAGAGAGGCGCTCGAAGCGCTGCTTGCCTACAGCTTTAACGAGAAGCATATGGAAAGGGTCACCCTGGACTACGTGACCGGAAACGAAGCCTCGGATCTGTACCGCAGTGTCGGGTTTAAAGACGAAGGCAACGCCGTGCACTGCGGCAAAAAAGACGGCTACTACGTGGATCTCCACAAGATGGCGATCCTCAGCGGCGAGTATTACGGGAGAAAATAAGATACTATGGCAAAGACGATCAACGCGACGATCAAAAATAGAGAAGAACAAGTCGTACACGGGCTCTGGATCCGGTCCACGCTGAATTCCTCCGGTACGGAGTGGGAAAACCTGATGAGACTCTATTCCAAGCGTTCCGGGGATATGGGGATCCGTTTCGTCATCCGGGAAAATACCGATGAGAAGAGGGATTGCGACCTTTTCTGCGGCGGTCTGACCGGCGGAGAGGACATCAGCGATTTTACGATCCTGGCAGGAGAATACGTTAGCGTTACCGTAACGCCGAAATTCGGCCTGTTCTGGGGCTCCGCCATCGAGGAGGCAGAAGTCTACCTCCGGGACGAATGGCCGAAGCAGAGCGGCCGCAAGCTGGACGATTTCCACCTGGAGATCCGGGACATGATGGGGAAGAAGCCCTCGCTGGAGATCCTGTACCGTCTGCTGCCGGAAGAATAGAGCTTGCCGCACCGGCAAAAACGCACGAAAAAACCGCCTGAACGCTCAGGCGGTTTTTAGATTCGTTTTTCTTACGCTCTGGTAACTTTGCCGGAACGGATGCAGCTGGTGCAGACGTTCTTTCTGACGACGGTGCCGTTTTCCTCAACTCTTACGCTCTGGATGTTAGCGTTCCACTTTCTTCTGGTGTGTCTGTTGGAGTGGGAAACGTTGTTGCCGGATACCTGGCCCTTACCGCAGATCTCGCACTTTCTGGACATGTTCTGAACCTCCTTTAATACCCCGAAAAGGGTTGAAATTATTGCTTTTAAACGCCTTTCGAGGCGGTGTCTATGATTTCAGACAGGTGATATTGTACCACAGCAATTCATTTGAGGCAACAATTTTTTGCAGGGCTATGGTACAATATTTTTGTTTACGGGAGGAAAGGCATGCTGACCCAGATCAAGGACAATATGGGCACGCTCACGGTGAGCCGCCAGATCATAGACCAGATCATCGAACACGCCTTCGAACCGCTGGAGGGAAAACTCTGGCTGGCGAATTACCGGGGCGCCGTTTCGGACGTCCTGGTAAAGTTGGGCGGATTCGACGCCATCGCGGAGAAGAAAGTGGAGATGCACGGCGATAAACTGTTTATCCGTCTGTATGTCGTATCCCGTCTTGGCGAGAGCATTACGGAAAACTGCGTGCTGGTGATGCAGCGCATCGCGAAGGACGTGACGCAGCTGCTGGAACTTTCGCTGGAAAACATCGAGATCCGGATCACGGGAACGGTCTCCAAGAACAATAATATCGCGATGCTCAACGACCGGAAGATCACCTATGAGTAAAAACGTTACGAAAATAGAACTGAATTCCCCCATGGAGGACCTGAAGGGCGTGGGACCCAAGAAGGCGCAGTGCTTCGCGAAAGCGGGCATCCTGCGTCTTTCCGACATGCTCTGGGACTTTCCCAGGGATTATGAGGACCTGCGAAGCAAGACCTGCATCGCGGACCTGAAGGAAGGCGAAAAGACGCTGGTCGTTGCCAGGGTCATCCAGGCGCGGTTCGGCCGCGGCTTTGGCAGAAAGCGTACCTTCCACGTGTTGGCGGAGGACGCCACCGGCCGGCTGGACATCATCTTCTTCATGGCCGGTTTTATGGGCAGAACGTTTACGATCGGCGAGGAATACCGCTTCTACGGCAAGCCGAAACTGGAAAAAGGGCGGGCTGTGATGTTCCAGCCCACGTTTGCGAAGGCGGACGACGACGCCCAGACCGGCATCCTGCCGGTCTATACCTTAACGCGGGGCGTGACCCAGAAGGAGATGCGGCGCTTCTCCCGGCTGGCGCTGGAACTGGCGGAAGGGCAGTTCTCCGGAGAGAAGGAGACCCTGCCGGCTTCCGTCATAGAAAGCGCCAACCTCTGCAGCCTGGAATATGCGCTGCGGAACGTCCACTATCCGGAGGGCCGGGAGGAATATTCCCAGGCCCGGTACCGTCTGGTCTATGAAGAATTGTTCGACTTAAAGACCGCCCTGATGCTGAGCAAGGACCGTTTTGGTTCTGGGCGCAAGGGTATTGCCTTTACCGGTCATCTGGACGAGGTCTTTGTGGAAAAACTGCCCTACGAGCTGACGAATGCCCAGAAGCGATGCCTGCTGGAGATCCGCGCGGACATGGCCTCTCCCAAAGCCATGAACCGGCTCATCCAGGGCGACGTAGGCTCCGGCAAGACCGCCGTAGCCCAGTGCGCCATGCTGAAGGCCGTCTCCAGCGGCTATCAGGCCGCCTTTATGGCACCCACGGAACTGCTGGCTGCCCAGCATCTGGAGACCCTTACGAAGGATTTCGAAGGCCTGGACGTGAACGTCGTGCTGTTAACGGGGTCGCAGAAAGCTTCGGAGCGGAAAAAGACGCTGGCCGCCATAGAATGCGGGGAAGCGGACATCGTGGTCGGCACCCACGCCGTCATCTCCGAAAAGGTGAAGTTTAAGGCGCTGGGCCTGGTCATCACCGACGAGCAGCACCGCTTCGGTGTAAACCAGCGGCAGATGCTGACGGCGAAGGGCGAAAACCCGGACGTTCTCGTCATGACGGCTACGCCGATCCCCAGAACGCTGGCCGTCGTGCTGTACGGCGATCTGGACGTCTCCATCATCGACGAACTGCCGCCGGGCAGAAAGCCCATCGTAACGAAGCGCTACGACGAGGAGACCCGCCGGCAGGCCTACGATCTGATGGCGCAGCAGGTGGCAAAGGGACGGCAGGCCTACATCGTGGCGCCGCTGATCGCGGACTCCGAGAGCATCGAGAGCCGCTCCGCGGAAAGCCTGTTCGAGGAGCTGCAGGAAACGTATCCGTCCATCCGCTTCGCGCTGCTGCACGGCGCCATGAAACAGGCGGAAAAGGATGCCGTCATGGAAGCTTTCTACCGCGGGGAGACGGATGTGTTGGTCTCCACGGTGGTCATCGAAGTCGGCATCAACGTGCCCAACGCCTGTGTGATGCTGATCGAAAACGCGGAGCGCTTCGGTCTGGCGCAGCTGCACCAGCTGCGGGGCCGCGTGGGCAGAGGCAGCGAACAGAGTTGGTGTCTAATCGTGACCGGCGAAGACAGCGACATCGCCCGCATGCGCGCCGAGACCATGTGCGAGAGCAGCGACGGTTTCTACATCGCGGAGAAGGACCTGGAGATGAGAGGACCGGGCGAACTGTTCGGCTTCCGGCAGCACGGCCTGCCCCAACTGAAACTGGCGGATCCCGTGCGGCATGTAAAAGTCGTGGAAAGGGCGGCAAAGGATGCGGAAGCGCTCCTGGCGGCGGATCCGGGGCTCACCGCACCGGAAAATGCGGGGCTGAAGTCAAAAATAGACCAAACATTTGCCACGGCAGGCGAACTTATACTATAATGTCTGCATGAGGATCATAGCAGGAGAATTAAAAGGGCGGCGCTTAAAGTCTCCCAAGACGGACGATGTGCGTCCGACAAGCGATAAAGTAAAAGAAGCGGTGTTCAGCATGCTCCTTCCCTGGATGGAAGGGGAGTTCGTGTGTATGGACGTTTTCGCGGGCTCCGGCAATCTGGGGCTGGAATCCATCAGCCGCGGCGCGGCGAAAGTCTTTTTTTCCGACAGCAGCCGGGAGAGCCTGGCGCTGTGCCGGGAGAACGCGAAGATCTGCGGCGTGGACGACCGGTGCGTCTTTCTTTCCGGCGACTTCCGCAGCAACATCCGCAGGGTAAAGGAGACAGTGGATATCTTCTTCCTGGATCCGCCCTATGCGGACAAGTCCATCCCCGATGCGCTGAAGGCCATCGACGAGGCCGGCAACTGCAAGCCCGGCACGGTGGTCGTCTGCGAACACCGTCATAAAGATACGCTCCCGGAACAGATGCACGGCTTTTCCTGCATCAAAGACAGACGCTACGGCGCTACCGGGGTCACCATTTACGAAAGAGACAAGGAAGAATGAGAACAGCCATATTTGCCGGATCCTTCGATCCGATCCACAACGGCCATCTGGACATCATTACCCGGGCTGCGAAGATGTACGACGAATTTACGGTAGCCGTTACCGTCAATCTGTCTAAAAAATCGCTTTTTACGCCCGAAGAGAGGATGGCTCTCATCGAGGAACTGACGGCGGATCTGCCCAACGTAAAGGTCGTCCGCATCGACGGTCTGCGGGCGGACTACGTGAACGCCCATGCCTTTACGGCGGACGTGCGCAGCCTGCGCAACACGGCGGATTTTAATTACGAAATGCCTATAGCGCAGGGAAGCGCTTATTTGTATAATAATACGGAGACTGTGTTCCTGTTCACCGACCCGAAGTGGTCGTTCCTGAGCAGCACCATGATAAAAGAAGTGGCCAGCCTGGGCGGCGACATCAGCGCCTGGGTGCCGGCCAACGTTTTGCATAGCATCTTAGAAAAATACCGGAAGTAGGGGGTAACACATGAAAGTTTTGGAATTACTGGACGAACTGGACGAGATCATCGAAGTCGCATCTTCCGTTCCCGTCGTACGCAAGGTTATGGTCGATCCCAACGAAGTAACGGAGATCGTCAAGGAGATCCGTCTGGAGCTTCCCGATGAGATCCAGCAGGCGCAGTGGATCAAGAACGAGAGACAGCGCATCCTGGACGAAGCCAAGGCTGAGTACGAATCCATCCTGAACGAAGCGCGCCAGAAGGCGGACGCTCTGGTGGAGAACGACGAGATCACTGTAAAGGCAAAGGCCAGAGCCGACGAGATCCTGCGCATCGCACAGGAGAATTCCCAGGTCATGAAAATGTCCATCCTGGACTACACCGACTCCATGCTGTACAACCTGCAGGAGAAGGTGGACCAGATGTACGCTACGTACTTCACCGACATGTACGACGATCTGCAGGCGACGTTCGACAAGATCAACAACAACATCGCCACCTCCAGAAACGAGGTCAAGGAACAGATCTACAAGTCCCAGGTGGAGAAGGACTGATATGTCCGTCGCAGGCATCATCGCCGAATTCGACCCGTTCCACAACGGGCACCAATATCTGATCGATACGGTCCGCAGAGAACTTTCTCCCCGGGCCGTTGTTTGCGTGATGAGCGGAAACTTTACCCAGCGGGGCGAACCGGCCATCCTGGACAAGTTTACGAGGGCGCAGCTGGCTGTAAAGGGCGGCGCCGACCTCGTCGTGGAGCTGCCGGTATGCTGCGCGGTGAACGCTGCCAGAGAATTCGCCTTCGGCGGCGTGCGTACGCTGCATCTGCTGGGCTTTGTGACCCACCTTGCCTTCGGCTCGGAAACAGGGGATGTTAATCTGTTGGAACGGGCCGCTGAACTGGCTCTGAAAGAAAACGATGCGTTCCGCAAAGCGCTGAAGGGGCAGATGGAGGCGGGACGGCCCTACGGCACCGCCTATGCCCGGGCTTTGAAAGCCGTTCTGGGGCCTGAGATCGCCGATTTCCCGGACTTTCCGGCGTCGAACGATATCCTTGCCCTCGAATACATAAAACAGCTGAAACAGGGAATTTCAGACATGCAGCCCTACGCCGTAAAGCGGGCCGGAGCAGGGCATAAGGACACAGAGGTCGGTAAGGTCTATTCCAGCGGGGAAGCGATCCGCATGATGCTCACCTACGAGACAGATCCGGAAGAGATCCGGGACGAAATGCCCGGTTTTACGGTCGAAGCGCTGGAAAACTTCAATTTCCTGCCGGACATGGAAGACCGTATGCTGGATCTGCTGCGCTACCGCATTCCGCAGCTGTCGCTATCTGCCATCATGAGCGCCCCCGGCGTGTCCGAAGGGCTGGAGAACGTCGTAAAGCGGGAGATCCGCAAAGCGGAAAGCTACGGCGGCCTGGTGAAGAGCATCCGCAGCAAGCGCTATCCCGAAAGCCGCATCGCCCGCATCCTGACGCAGATCCTCCTGGGGATCGACGATCACTATCTGGCGAATCTGCTGTTGGAACCTCCCTACGTAAAGGTGCTGGCCTTCAACGAGACCGGCGCGGAGCTCATCAAGGAAGCCCGGGAACGCAGAAGGGCGGAGATCGTCATCAACCCGAGCAAGATCGATTGGGGAACACGTGGTACGCCTGCCAATCTTCTCCTGGATATGCGCGCTTCTGAGGTTTACGGAATTTTACAGGGACTTTCGCCGTATAAATCTTCGGATTATGTGAATATACCGAAAATATTACGGAATTAGAGGTTAGCATTTGCTAACAAATTAAAACTGTTATTCAGCGAGTTTCTCCCTGTTATATAATTAACATGCGTACATTCATACGCATGTTTTTTCATGTTAAGACCCTGGGAGGTAACAGCATTGAGCAGACTAAGCATCATTACGCCCAGCCAGGCTCAGACGACGGTGGAATCGCTGTATAAAGACCTGGAACGGCGCATCATCGCAAGCCCGCCGGGACTCTGTCCTGTCGACATGGCGGCATCGTTTTTAAAGTTATGCCACGCTCAGACCTGCGGCAAATGTACGCCGTGCCGCATCGGTCTCGCACAACTGGGCAATCTGCTGGATGACGTGTTATCCGGCAACGCCGACATGGATACGCTGCAGCTCATCGAAGATACGGCCCAGACCATCTACGATACGGCGGACTGCGCCATCGGCTACGAGGCGGCGAACATGGTGCTGAAGGGCGTCCACGGTTTCCGCGACGACTATATCGAGCACATCCAGCACAACCGCTGCACCGCCACCCTCAATCAGCCCGTGCCCTGCGTATCCCAGTGCCCGGCCCACGTGGATATCCCGGGATACATCGCACTGGTCAACGAAGGCCGCTACGACGACGCTGTGCGGCTCATTCGCCAGGACAATCCCTTCGTTACGACCTGCGCCTTCATCTGCGAACATCCCTGCGAAAACCGCTGCCGCCGCAACATGCTGGACGACTCCGTCAACATCCGCGGCATCAAGCGCTTCGCAGCAGACCATATCTCCAACGACTACGTACCGGCGCTGGCAGAACCCACCGGCAAGAAAGTCGCCGTCATCGGCGGCGGCCCCGGCGGCCTGTCCGCAGCCTATTATCTCTCGATCATGGGTCACAAGGTGACCGTCTTCGAGCAGAGAGATAAGCTTGGCGGCATGCTGCGCTACGGCATCCCCAGCTACCGTCTGCCCAGAGAGAGACTGGATGACGAAATTAAGCACATCCTGTCCACCGGCATCGAAGTCAAGACCAACATCAGCATCGGCAAGGATCTGCCCATCTCCAAGATCCAGAAGCAGTACGATGCAATCTATATCGCCATCGGCGCCCACATCGACAAGAAGATCGGCATCGAAGGCGAGGACAGCAACAACGTCATCTCCGCGGTGGAGATGCTGCGTGCCATCGGCGACGGCAACTATCCCGACTTCAAGGGCAAGAATATCGTAGTCATCGGCGGCGGCAACGTCGCCATGGACGTGGTGAGAAGCTCCGTCCGTCTGGGTGCTGAGAAGGTCACCTGCGTCTACAGAAGACGCCAGGAAGACATGACGGCTCTGGAGGAAGAAGTGGAAGGCGCCATCGCAGAAGGCGTCGTCATGGCGACTCTGAAAGCGCCCGTCCGCATCGAGGCGGATGAGAACGGCAACGCCGTGGCGCTGTGGGTGAAGCCCCAGATCATCTCCAAGGTGAAGGGCGGCAGACCCAGCCCCGCGAACTCCAAGATGGACGAGGAGCGCATCCCCGCGGATCTCATCATCGTGTCCATCGGCCAGGGCATCGAATCCCACGAATTCGAGAAGGCGGGCATCCCCGTCAAGAGAGGCAACTTCGAGGCCATGGATCTGGGCGGCGTCGGCGTTTCCGAAGGCCTGTTCGCCGGCGGCGACTGCGTCACCGGACCTGCCACCGTCATCCGCGCCATCGCAGCAGGCAAAGTCGCGGCGGCCAACATCGACGAATATCTCGGGTTCAAGCACACCATCGCCCACGACGTGGAGATCCCCGAACCCAAGATGCGCAACCAGGAACCCTGCGGCCGCGTGGAGATGCACGAGAGAGACCCCTTCGAAAGAAAGTGCGACTTCTCCTGCATCGAAGACGGCATGACGGAAGAAGAGATGCTGCAGGAGACGTCCAGATGTCTGCGCTGCGACCACTACGGATACGGCGTCTTTAAGGGCGGGAGGTTAAGAGAATGGTAAAGCTTACGATAGACAATCTGCCCGTAAAGGTAAAAGAGGGCACCACTATCTTAAAGGCTGCGGAGACTGTCGGCATCCACATCCCCACGCTGTGCTACCTCGAAGGCATCAACGAGATCGGCGCCTGCCGGGTCTGCATCGTGGAGATCGAAGGCAAGCAGCAGCTGGAGGCATCCTGCAATACGGCGGTGGAGGAGGGCATGGTGGTCTACACCAACAGCCCCCGGGTGCGCAAATCCCGCCGCACCGTCGTGGAGCTCATCCTGTCCCAGCACGACTGCCTGTGCGCCACCTGCGTGCGCTCCGGCAACTGCGAACTGCAGACCGTAGCCAACGATCTGGGCATCTTAAAGCAGACCTATAAGAGAGAAGTCAAAGAGGCCGACTGGCCCAAGAGCTTCCCCCTGGTCCGCGACATGGCCAAGTGCATCAAGTGCATGCGCTGCGTGCAAATTTGCGACAAGGTGCAGGATATGCACATCTGGGACGTGGAAGGCACGGGTTCCCGTACGAACATCGACGTATCCCACAACCGGAGCATCAAGGAATCCGACTGCACCATCTGTGGCCAGTGCATCACGCATTGTCCGACAGGCGCTTTAAGAGAAAGAGACGACACCGACAAGGTGCTGGAGGCTCTGGCAGATCCGAACAAGATCACCGTCATTCAGGTCGCTCCAGCTGTCCGCACCGCCTGGGCGGAATACTGGCATCTGGACAAGAAGAAGGCCACACCGGGACGCATGGTGGCAGCCATCCGCAAGCTCGGCTTCGACTACGTGTTCGACACCAACTTCTCCGCAGACCTCACCATCATGGAGGAGGGAAGCGAGCTGCTGGCCCGTCTCGGCAAGCGCGGCGTCTATAAATTCCCCATGTTTACGAGCTGCTGCCCGGGCTGGGTAAGATTCCTCAAGTCCCAGTTCCCCGACATGACCGGCCAGCTGTCCACGGCGAAGAGCCCGCAGCAGATGTTCGGGGCCGTGGCGAAGAGCTACTTCGCGGAAAAGATCGGCGTTGACCCGAGGAACATCTTCTGCGTCTCCGTCATGCCCTGCACGGCGAAGAAGCACGAGTGCGCCATCCCCGGTATGAACGACGCCTGCGGCGATCCGGACGTGGATATCTCCCTCACCACGAGAGAACTGGTGCGGCTCATCCGCGCAGACCATATTACACCGGACGAACTCAAGGAAGACCAGTTCGATTCGCCCCTGGGCTCCGGCACCGGCGCTGCCGTCATCTTCGGCACCACCGGCGGCGTGATGGAAGCAGCGCTGCGAAGCGCCGTCTATCTTGCGACAGGCGAGAATCCCAGCCCCGACGCTTTCCCCGAAATGCGCGGTATGGACGGCTGGAAGGAAGCGACCTACGAAGTGGCGGGCAAACCCCTGCGCTGCGCTGTCGTCTCCGGTCTCGGCAACACCCGTAAGATCGTGGAAGCCATCCGCAGGGGCGAGGTGGAATACGAATTCGTGGAAGTCATGGCCTGTCCCGGCGGCTGCGCCGGAGGCGGCGGTCAGCCCATCCACGGCGGCAAGGAAATGGCGGAGAGCAGGGGAGGCTACCTGCGCGAACTGGACGAGAAGAGCGAACTGCGCTTCTCCCACGAGAATCCGGACGTCATCCGCATGTACGAAGAGTACTTCCAGAAGCCGCTGGGCCACAAGAGCCACCGGCTGCTCCATACGGACCACGACGCCTGGGAGATGCCCAGAAGTCCGCGTCTTGCAAACCGCGAATAGTTGAATTATAATGAACCGCAGAGGCAGCGCTCCTGCCTCTGCGATTTATGTTGTTTAAACGAAATATCATAACATTCTAAGCTAAAGGAGAACAAAGCATTATGAAAGTATTAGTCATCAACTGCGGCAGCTCTTCCCTGAAGTATCAGGTCCTGGAAATGGAGACCGAAGAACTCCTGTGCAAGGGTCTCGTCGAAAGAATCGGCATCGACGGTTCCGTCATCAAGCACGAGAAGATCGGTATGGACAAGTGGGTCCTGGAAACTCCGATGAAGGATCACAAGGATGCCATCGGCCACGTGCTGAACGCGCTCACCGACCCCGAGCACGGCGTAGCCAAGTCCATGGATGAGATCGGCGCAGTTGGCCACCGCGTAGTACACGCAGGCGAGAAGTATGCGGGCTCCGTCCTCATTACCGACGACGTCATCAAGGCTCTGGAAGAGTGCATCGACCTGGCTCCGCTGCACAACCCCGCCAACCTGCAGGGTATCGCAGCCTGCAAGGCTCTTATGCCCAACACCCCGATGGTAGGCGTTTTCGACACCGCATTCCATCAGACCATGCCGGCAGAATCCTATCTGTACGCGCTGCCCTATGAGTACTACACCAAGTACGGCGTTCGCCGCTACGGCTTCCACGGAACCTCCCACAGATACGTCTCCCTGAAGGCTGCGGAAATGCTGGGCAAGAAGCCCGAAGATCTGAAGATCATCACCTGCCACCTGGGCAACGGCGCTTCTCTGGCAGCAGTTTGCGGCGGCAAGGTATTCGATACTTCCATGGGCTTTACTCCGGTCGCAGGCCTCGTGATGGGCACCCGCTGCGGCGACATTGACCCGGCCATCCTGGGCTACGTTGCTGCGAAGGAAGGTAAGGACCTGGCTGCGATGGACAAGGTCATCAACAAGGAATCCGGCGTCTACGGTCTGTCCGGCGTTTCCTCCGACTTCCGCGATGTAGAGAACGCGGCTAACGAGGGCAACGAACAGGCTGCTACCGCTCTGAAGGTCTATGCTCACAGAGTAAAGAGCTACATCGGCGCCTACATGGCAGAGATGAACGGCTGCGACGCCATCGTCTTTACCGCAGGTCTGGGCGAAAACGGCATCACCATGAGAAAGGCGATCTGCGAAAACATGGAGAACCTGGGCATCGAACTGTGCGACGAGCGCAACAACGTCCGCGGCAAGGATACCGTCATCTCCAAGGATTCCAGCAAGGTCAAGATCCTGCTCATCCCGACCAACGAAGAGCTGATGATCGCAAAGGACACCTACGAGATCGTTACGGGAAAATAGTTTCTTGACAAAAGATAACTGTTTTACTATACTCTAATAGTTAGTTTACTGGAAAAGGAGGTGTTCACATGGCAGTACCTAAGAGAAGAACTTCCTCAGCTAAGACATCCAGCAGAAAATCTGCGAACATGGTGAAGTCCGCACCGGCATTATCCGTATGCCCCAAGTGCCACGAGCCCAAGCTTCCTCACAGAGTTTGCCCCAATTGCGGTTATTATGACGGCAAAGAGGTAGTATCCGAGGAATAAGGATAGATCGTAAAAGACTTTTAGCTAAAGGACAGAAACAAGAGAGCGGCCTTTGCGCAGGGCCGCTTTCGTTTTTTTTGCATTTTGGCGAAAATCGTGCTAAAATCGTAATATGTATAACGAATAGCGTGGCCTTTGGTCGCGAGGGCCGGCGGAAAGCGGAGCTTCCGAACTGCTGCCGGTATCGATCGCGTGAATTGACAAGTCCGGTGCGAGTCCGGCGCTGTCTTACCTTAACCGTGAGCAGGGTCTCCCTGCGAGCCGGGACTGCCAGCCATCGGTCAGACCAGACATCAAGGTGGAATGTTTGTCGGCTGCAAGCCTAAACCAGCAAAGTAGGCTTGGCGACCGCATACTCCCATCTTTTTTATTGGTCTGACCCATGGAACAGGAAAAGAAGCATAAACTCACAAAGGAAGAACTTATCGTTATCCTTCAGAATAAGCGCGAAGAACTGGACAAGGTTCCCACGAAAAAAAACATGACGCCCGAAGTGATCGGCGCCATCCACCGGGAATTCGGCAAATGGATCTATGCGCTGGAGGCAGCAGGTCTGCGTACGCCTTCCGAAACCTCTTTGCTGCGTCGCAAGCACAGCAAGGCGAAGTGGAAGAAGCTGCATAGACACGGTTCGAAGGAAGATATGAAAAAGTAAATTATTGACATGGAAATATATGGCATATATAATAGCAGGGCAGAGATGCGCTGCTTTTTTGTTGAATGATATATGACTGTTTGACATGCACACGCAATATGGGTATAATTATGGACAGAATACGATCCTTTGCAGATGCAGAGACCAAAAACATCTATGAACAAACAAGATCTCTCAAATTGCCTTTTGAAATTCAGCATATTGCGCTGCGTAAATTGATTTTGCTGGATCATGCAGAAACCTTGGAAGATCTGCGGCTTCCGCCGGCTAACCACCTGGAAAAGTTAAAAGGGGACCGAACAGGGCAATACAGTATTAGGATCAATGCGAAATATCGAATCTGTTTTCGATATGAAAATGGCTATTATTTCGATGTTGAAATCTGTGATTATCACTAGAAGAGGTTAAATATGAACGATTACCTGATTACGCCAACCGCCGGAGAGATCCTTTCAGAGGAATTCATGAAACCTCTCAACATTTCGGCGTACCGGCTGGCTATGGACATCCGTGTACCGGTTTCCCGTATCCAGGATATTCTGCACGGCAGAAGAAAAATCACAGCAGATACGTCTATCCGCCTTGCCAAATATTTTGGCGTATCGGATGCATATTTCCTTAACATTCAAAACGATATCGACCTGCGTAATGCAAGAATGCAACTGATAAGTGAATTGCCGCTGATCCCGGCAGCAGTTGTCTAAGGATTCTGCCACCCACACGATTATTTAGAGATCACCCACACGCATCAAAAAAGTGGGCGATTTCCGCCCACACGATAATTTAGAGTCCACCCACACCCACACGATTATTTAGGGCGCCTTTTTATTGATTTTCTCCGGAAACTTGTATAAAATACAAGTACGAGGTGAAAATAATGATTAAGACAAGCACGATGCTTCTGGATGAATTGGCTGCATATCAAGATCCCTTTGGTAAGATCCGCAGAATGTGCCAGGCAGGGGAACTCTATCCGCTAACAAGAGGTCTTTATGAAACGGATGCCAATGCACCCGGGTTTATGCTGGCAGCTGCGATCTACGGACCATCTTACCTGTCCTTTGAATATGCGCTTTCCTTCTACGATCTCATCCCGGAACGGGTATTCACATATACTTCCGCCACACGCGGTAAGGGCAAGAAAAAGACATATGAAAACCATTTCGGCCGCTACTCCTATGCGGATATACCTGTCGCTGCTTTCCCATATGGTACAGAGATCCTTCAGCAGGGCGATTATGCATGCGCCATCGCAACGCCCGAAAAGGCCGTCTGCGATAAGCTTTATCAGATCCGCTCCGTACACAGTATCAAGGCTTTGAAAACATTGCTTTTCGAAGATCTCCGGATAGATCCGGAACAGTTCGCTTCACTGGATCAGAAGCTCCTCACAGAGCTTTGTCCGTTATATCACAGTTCAACGTTAGACGTCTTCAACCGCTATCTTTAAAATGCCATGAATACACAAATCGACGAAATGCTCCGTCTTCGCGCCGATGCGCAAGATCCGGATAAAAAGAATCTCGTAAAGGAAATCCTGCAGGAAATCGTTCTCTGTGGTTTATCCCGCGCCGGCTTTTTTAAAAAAGCTGCTTTTTACGGTGGAACTGCTTTGCGGATCTTTTATGGATTGGATCGTTTTTCGGAAGACCTGGATTTCTCTCTGATGGAAAAAGATCTGGATTTCGATCTTGCGGCATATTTTCCTATGCTGGAGAAAGAACTGGAGAGCTATGGGCTGAATATGACGGTCTCCGAGAAAGAAAAGTATAGCGATACTGCGATCCAATCGGCTTTCCTAAAAGGAAATACGCGGGAATTACTTCTGCAGTTCTATGCGGATCCGAAACTGTCGAATACGGTCCCCTCCAATGAATCCTTAAGAATCAAATTTGAGATCGATATCGATCCGCCTGCCTCTGCCGGATTTGAACGCCGCTATAAGCTGCTTCCGTCTCCGCATGAAGTCAATCTGTACGATCTTCCGTCTCTCTTCGCCGGAAAAACCCATGCAGTCCTATGCCGGGCATGGAAGAACCGGATAAAAGGCCGCGATCTATATGATTACGTGTTCTATCTTTCCCGCGATGTCCGAATCAACCTTCCGCATCTGAGGGAACGGCTGATCGCTTCCGGTGCGCTTGCGCCGAACGATCACTTCGATCTCGGTATCCTTAAAGATATGCTCAATGAAAAATTCGATCAGATCGATTATGCTTCTGCAAAAGAAGACGTAAGGCATTTTATCCGGGATGAAGCTTCTTTGGATCTGTGGAATGCGGACTTCTTCAAAGCGATCACAGCAGAACTGCATTAATGCTCCGCCTTCCGCCTTGCCAACCCCCGCCATCTTATGCTACAATAACTCCAACACAACTAAATACGAGCCATGTGCCCCTTATCCGGGGTCAAAAGAGAAACCGGTGCAAATCCGGTGCAGACCCGCTACTGTAATTGGGGAGCGGACGTTCACGGCGAAAGCCGCCCACTGGCCGACAGGCCGGGAAGGGGACCGTCCGCGTCGATCCATCAGCCAGGAAACCTGCATGGCTTGCGTATGAATCCACAGTCCTGCGGAGATCGGGCCTGTGATGGACTGTAAATTCGGAACAGTAGAATCGCTCTACTGTTCTTTTTTTGTACCGGGGCGTGACCCGCCCAACAACTGTCTGCATTCAGCGGTTGCTGTATCGCTGTTTTGATAGATCGCAGTGCAGAATTGCATTGCGAGGTCCCATTCAGTTATTGAAAGGAGAAACCCAAGATGACAAAGAAACTTATAACTTTATTGCTGGCATTGACGATGGTCTTTGCCTGTGCGGTGCCGAGCTTTGCAGTAACGGCTAATTCAATCCCTGTTGTCGGTGGTGATTCATATTACTTGCAGGGATCGGCATCAAGTTATGCAGTTACCGATGCTATTACCGTACATGTCTATATTAACAGTGGAACTTATCAAAACTCTAGTTCTGTTAAATATGGGCCAATTGATGCTGTATATGATGTAACGCTTACTCCAACACAATCCACAACATATTCTGTGGAAGATGTCCTCTATGCAATTAATAATAGCACGACGAATACTATACTCTTCGATATGTCAACACCTGATCCAACAGGTTCACATCAAAGCTGGCTTCATGGGGTCAAAGACACGTCTATAAACTCTAGTTTTTGGTTTGCAGCCAGCACTCTATATAATGGATCGACTCCATATTATTGCGGATGGATGTTCAGAATTAATGGAAATATCCCTGCATATATAGCTACGGTTAATAATGAGGAAAAGATATTAGGTTATGAAATTGCAGATGCTTATGTAAGCGATGGTGATGTAATCAACCTGTATTATTCTAATATTTATAATCATAATTTTGCGACAAAATCAGATGCGCTAGTCCTTACTGGCACCCCAACATTGAGCGACAATACTTATTCTGCAACATTTAAAGCAATGCAGTGTCAATGCTATAAAGATGAGGGCGATGAAGATTGGACTCTTGTGAATTGGTCCCTGCTTGCTGGTAATAATTATGAAGTCTTGATTGATGGGGTATCCTACGGCACAATATCAACTGATGGTACTACAGGTTGCTTTACAGTGACCGGACTTTCTGAAGGTACTCATACGATTAGAATCGCCACAGTGTCAACAAAAGTATTTAGGGTTGGAAGTACCAACTTCCCAAGCTGGAAAGTGTTGAAGGAGTTTGGCCTTTGCACCATTTTTGAATGTGGTAACGGAGGAAATTAGTTAATGAAATTGCGAACAAAACATATTATTGAATATGTTCTTTGCCTTTTGCTTCTCCTTGGGAGTATCCCTAATGTAGTTTGGGCGGATGATGAAGAAATACAGGGTGACTTAAAGTCCTGGATAGACCCAGATCATAATATTTGGGTCAATTCTTCGGAATACGCATTAAACTGTATTCCAGCAGGCGTTCCAGAAGAATATGGGGATGATTATTACAATGATGCATATTGCGCAGATGTAATACTTTCGAATGTTGATAAGGAAGAAGAATGCATTTTAGCCATTCAATCCATTTTTTTCTTCCCTGATGAGATTGATTACCACATGGAGACTGGATATGGCCTAATATCATCTCTTGGTTCCTCTTACGAAAATGTTGGTGATTATAATAAGATTATTGCTGATGCAAAAAATCACTATTCCGAGGATGAGGAGGCTTTTCTGTTTAATGTTCAGCTAGATGAAGGTGAAGCACAGCTTGTTGTATTTCTGTATCTTGATGAATGTGTGGATGAGGATATCACCGGTTATCCGATTGTTTTGAATGTGTATTCGGAAGAAGCATTTAACAAGCAAATCAGATTAATCGATGTGAATCCTTCTTTTGGACAATTGGAAAACATTAACGCGCTTTTAGGCCTTCAGACTCGGAGCAATAAGCATCTGATCGGTTCGTTTGCAACATATTTGGTCGTACCATGTGAACAGAACTTTGTTGATGTTACATTAACATTTAACGACAATAACTTTGATGTTTTCGTTAACGATAAAGAACAGGCCGCTATCTCAGCCGAGGATAATACTTTGACTGTTACACTGAGTGCAGCGCCAAAAGACAGCAGTGGAAAACCTACAGACGCATCGAAAAATGTAATTCGCATCATCAAAACGGATGAGAATACAGAAACAACTGATATGCGAACATATACGATTTGGGCTATCAATCAACGTTTTACTGATCTCCCCGATCGTGTTGTCGATTATCTCAGCATTAACTCCCAATATACGAATGATATGAGTGCTGGGGGTGATTTTGGTACAAGACCTATCAGATCCTTAGTGGGTAGCAACTATTCATCAGGAGGAAATGCTTCAGGCCCTGTTTCACTTGGGAATTTCGGTGGTTATATTGTTTATAAGTATGACGAACCTATTTTTGATGATTCCAACAACCCCTATGGTATTGACTTTATTACTTTTGGTAATTCAGTTGAAGGTAGTAATGAGTTTGGAGAAGTGGGACAGGTCTGGGTAAGTGAAGATGGAAATGATTGGTACGCTCTTGCCGGCGGTATGCATTATGAAGATTATGCTGATTGGGATCATAGTGTAACTTATACTAAGCAGCAAGATGGAAGAGCCTCTTGGGTAGACAATCGTGGCAACAGCAGCAATGGCGGTGAACTTTACTATCCTTTGTCGAAATACTATCCATGGCACAATTTTACATCCAATGAGGAGACTACAATCACATTAAATGGCGTCTATTTTCCAGAGGATTTCACAGATGATACTGGACATACACATGCACCTTTTGCTGGCTTTGGCTACACAGATTTGGGACAAAGAGGTACTACTTTAGATGAAGAAACTGGAAAATGGAGTGTAACCGGGGCAAACACGGTTGAGAGCGAATACGAAATATTCGCTAGAAATATTGCAGGGAATCCCTATAATCCTTTGCAAGTGGATGAAAATACTGGCCGGAAGTTTATTTATACAACGGACGGTATGGATCTAGCATGGGCTGTTGATTCGCAAGGCCAACCTAAGAGTTTTACAAATGGAATTCACTACGTAAAAATTGTAACAGCAACGAACATCGTCAATTCTTCATTTGGTGAAAAATCTACCGAAGTCAACATGGTCCGGGTTGCACGGGCGAATGACAGCGCTGTCGGGGTCAGTGATCCTGTAAGCATTAGTATCGATGGAAACGAAGTCGTTAAGAATAATGGAACAACTGTCAATGGAACACCTGTTGGCGAAAGAAAAAATGTATTCTGCTTTGACGATGTTGCCGTCGACGGCGAGTTTGAGGTAAAGGTGGATGCATCGGAAGGTTCCCACGTTTACATCAACAACAATCCTGAGACGAGCGTAACGTACGACAAGATCCCCGGCCACGATATCGTGCGCGTGATCGTACAGAACGACGAATGCGAACCCCTGATCTACGTCTTTAACCTGCGGCAGATGACGGAGGATGAAAAGGCGGCAGCGGCCGTGGACGCATTAATCGAAGCGATCGGCGATCCGGCGGAAGTTACACTGGGGAGCGCTGCTGCGATCACCGCTGCGGAAGAAGCGTACAACGCTTTGACCGAAGATCAGAAGGCTCTTGTTAGCAAGACGAACGATCTGACTGCGGCCAGAACAAAGTACGACGAACTGGCAGCGGCTGCGGACAAGGCGAAAAAAGACCAGGCAGCCGCAAAGGGTGTCGATGATGCTATTGAGGCGCTGGGCGAGGTGCTGCTGAAGGACGAAGCCGCTGTAGTGGCAGCGAGAGCTGCTTACAACGCGCTGACGGACGATCAGAGGGCTCTCGTAAAGAACGAAGATGCTCTGAAAGCTGCAGAGGCAAAGATCGCGCAGCTGAAGGAAGATACACCGAAAGCGCAGGCTGTGGAAAAGCAGATCGCAGCTATCGGTGAGGTCACAAAGTACAAAGAAGAAGAGATCCAGAGCGCACGTATTGCTTACGAAGCGTTAACAGATTCCCAGAAAGCACTCGTCGGCAATCTGGCTGTGCTGGAAGCGGCAGAAAAGGCTCTGGAAGACCTGAAGAGCGGCAGCGGCAGCGACGATACCATTAAGGTGACGTTCCGGCTGATCGGGTCAACGAAGTCCACGCAGGACGTAGATCTGAGCAAAGGCGAAGAGGGCTACTACACCGCGGAATACCAGAACTGGATCAAGACCAGGACCTATACCATGCACTCCGACGACTCTGTCTACGACCTGTTCGTAAAGGCGACCGGCGATGCAGGCATCGAGTCTAAGGGTGCGAATAAGGGTTATGTGAGCGCGGTCAAGGCGCCGGATTCCTTGGGCGGCTACTGGCTGGAGGAATTTACGAACGGCACATATTCCGGTTGGATGTACACCATGGACGGCAAGCATACGAACGCCATCAAGGATCAGAAGCTGAAGGATGGCGCGGATGTCGTGTTCCACTACGTAAACGACTACCGCTACGAGGTGGAGGACTGGTTCGACGAGCCGGCATATCCGGCTGCGGCAACGGACGGCGAGTTCTACAATCGCTGGCTGGAGGCTGCGGACGTGCGCCCAGGAAGCCAGGGCGGAACAACACCGGTCGATCCGGCAGCGGAACAACCCGTGGAGACGCCCGAAAACCCGGGAGGCGCAGCTGATCGGTTTATCGATGTAGAGGCGAACGATTGGTTTGCGGGCTCTGTGGATTACGCGGTGGAGAAGGGATTTATGACCGGCACCGGTGCGGATACCTTCAGCCCGGACAAGGAGCTCACCCGCGGCATGCTGGTCTCCATGCTGTACAGCCTGGAAGGCGTACCGGCAGAGGACGGCAAGACTGCGTTCGGCGACGTCAAGACGAGCGACTGGTTTGCCAAAGGTGTGGATTGGGCCGTAGAGAACGGCGTGGCTGCAGGCTACGGCGAGAACTTCGGGCCGGACGACGACATCACCCGCGAGCAGATGGTCGTTATGCTGTACGGCTATGCGAAGCTGAAAGGCTATACGCTGGCGGAAGGTGCGGATCTGTCCGCTTACAAAGATACAGACGAGATCAGCACCTGGGCACTGGAAGCTGTTCGGTGGGCGAAGGGTGCAAACCTGATCACCGGACGGAGCGCGGATATGCTGGCGCCGAAGGGCACCACGACCCGTGCGGAAGCGGCTACGATCCTCCGGAATTTCCTGGAGAATGTGGCGAAATAGGATTACATGGAATGGCCGGCCCTGCGGGGCCGGCTTTTCTATCGGGGCTTGACTTAGCCGTTCGGCGCAGTTTAGAATATTGAATAAAGAATATAGTCGTTCGGCTAAGAAGGAGGGCTTCCCCATGATCACGGATGCAAAGTCATTTGGCAAAGCGATCCGCCAGCGACGGAAAGATCTAGGTTACACGCAGGCGTTTCTTTCCGATTTCAGCGGGTTCAGCGTTAGCTTTATCTCAGATCTGGAAAATGGAAAGAGTACCGCAGAACTCGGTAAATCGATCTATCTGGCAAATCTTTTGGGGCTGGACTGCAGCCTGACGCCTAGGAGTAAGGTATGAAGACACTGACAGTCAGTTTGGAACGCAAGGGAATTCTGGTGCCTGTCGGAAGTATAAGCGGAGACAATGCTGCAGATTCCCGATTCTGTTATTCAGAAGAATATCTTAACGATCCCGGCGCAGTTGCGCTATCGATCAGTCTTCCTCTCCGGGAAGAACCGTATTTGCCTTATCAGACTGCAAGTTTCTTTGAGGGACTGCTGCCGGAAGGGTTTACCCGTCGTTCTGTTGCCCAGTGGATGCATGTGGACGAGGATGATTATCTCTCCATCCTGCATGGACTTGGGCGCGAATGCCTCGGAGCTGTCTGCATTACAACAGAAGGCGAAACGATGGGGGCTTCTTATGAACGGGTCACAGAACAGCAGATCCGGGACCTTGCGGCGGAAGGCGCTGTGAGATCCACAGAACTTGTAATGAGGTCGCACTTATCTTTAGCCGGGGCGTCCGGAAAGGTCGGTTTGTATTATTCGGGTCAGGAGGATGCCTGGTATCTGCCCCGGGGCATTGCTGCAAGCACGCATATCGTAAAGCAAAGTCACGTAAGACTGGATTCCCTTGTGACAAATGAGCAGCTTTCGCTCAGGACCGCATCGCGCTGCGGCATTTCGATCCCGAATAGTTTTATTATCAACACGGGAAACGGTGAAGAGAGAGAAGTACTGTTCGCAACCGAGCGTTTCGACCGCGTTTTTACGGCTGATTCAAAAATGGTCGACGGTTTGCGCTGTCCGAACAGACTCCATCAGGAAGATTTCGCACAGGCAATGGGAATCCATTCTCTGGCTAAATATGAACAGGAGCCGGACACCCATATGAAGGGCATGTTTGACATTCTGCGGAAATATTCATCGGATCCGGTCTCTGATCAGATGCGGCTTTGGGATATCATCGTATTTGATTATCTGATCGGAAATACCGATGCGCACATTAAAAATTTCTCCTTACGGTATGATCCCGATCTGCAGGGCATCCGCTTGGCGCCGGCATATGACATTGTAAGTACCGTTATCTATGACCAGAGTACGCGCGACATGGCATTCCGGATCGGCGGAGTCCACTCCATTGATGAGATCACTTCGGATGATTTTCGGGCAGCGGCTGCAGATGTCGGCCTCGGCGGGCGAATGGCTATGCGCCGATACGAACAGATGTGCCGGCAATTCCGGACCGCACTCAGGCGATCAACAGAGGAACTCATTGCTTCCGGTTATCCCAAAGCGGCAGAAATAGAACGCCGCATCCTTGAGCGCGGGGGAATCGCGAAAAACTGAGATGAAAGGTATATAAAGATAAAGCAGAAGCCGGCCCTTCGGGGCCGGTCTTTTGGTGGAAGGAAATGGCAGGAATATATTGACATGGTAAAATATGTATGTTAGTATCATTCTGCCAGTATTGTCGAAGGCACATTGAATAATGGCTAAAATAATATATAATAAAATTAGCTATTATGGAGGTGGCCGAATGACTCATATTGTTGCAACCGCTACGGAAATTCAGAATAATTTCGGGAAATATCTCGCCATGATCATGAATGGAAATCAGGTTATCATAACGAAAAACGGACAGGAAGTTGGGCGCATGCTTCCAAAAGATACTTCTGTCACTTTTTTGACAGATTCTTTGGTCGGTGCTTTAAAACATGCATCCGATATGGAAGATCCCAGGGAAGAGAGGATACGGGAACATTATGACGTTACTGATTGATGCCAATATCCTGCTGGATGTACTGATGGATCGGCAGCCGTTTACGCAATCTTCTTCTTTGGTGTGGAAACTGTGCGAGACCGGACTTGTTCGCGGGTATGTAAGCGTGTTGTCTTTTGCCGATATCGTAAATATCATGCGCAAGTCTCTTAGCCCCGATAAGACAGAATCTTTACTGAGAAGTCTTGCCCAGATCTTTTTATTCGCCGATCTTCGTTTTAAAGATCTGCAGAAAGCCGCGGGAATGCGCTGGGGAGATTATGAGGATGCGGTCCAGGTGACCGCAGCGAGGGCCGTCGCAGCAGACTATATCGTGACCCGAAATCTGAAAGACTACCGACAAAGCCCGGTTCCGGCCATTCTTCCGGAACAATTGTGTGCGATGTTTTAATCAGAAAACCGTTTGCTTGAACACATAAGATAACCATGTTAAAATAAACGAAACGCGCATGTGCCTCTTCGTTGGAAGCGGTTAAAAGCGAATCCGGTGCGAACCCGGAACAGACCCGCTACTGTGATTGAACGCTTGCCGTTCATAAGTCAGGATCCCTGCATGCGCTGTGCTTTTCAGGCGATGTTCCGGAAGGCATGCGCAGTAAATGCGGACTGCAGTACGTTTGTACTGCAGTTTTTTCATATAAGGGGGGACCTATGAAACATTGCAAAAAACGGATCATAGCGCTGCTTTTGGTCACAGCCATGATGCTTTGCTGTCTGCCGGCTGGCATTTTTGCAGCGGATAATGCAGATCTGCAGAAAGCTGTAGCATTGTCCGCAGCCTATATGCAAAAGGCAGTAAAAGACCCTCAGCCGGGTACCGTAGGCGGGGAGTGGGCGATCCTCGGACTTGCCCGCAGCGGTATCGATGTGCCGGAAGAATATTATCAGGATTACTACAGTGCTGTGGAGGAATATGTGTCTGCGGCGAAAGGTGTGCTGCACGAAAAGAAGTACACCGAGTATTCCCGCATGGTGATCGGCGTTTCCGCCATCGGCAAGGACGCCCGCAACGTGGCTGGCTACGATCTGACGAAAGCGCTGGGTGACTATGACAAGACTATCTGGCAGGGTTTAAACGGACCGATCTGGGCGCTCATCGCGCTGGATTCCCGCAATTATCCTATGCCGGTCAACCCCGAGGCCAAGACCCAGGCCACCCGTCAGATGTATATAGACTGCATCCTTTCGCGCCAGCTTCCGGACGGCGGATGGAGCCTTACCGGCGGTACGGATTCCGCTGCGGCGGGGGACCAGATCTCCGATCCGGACATTACCGGCATGGCGCTGCAGGCGCTGTCGAAATACATGGATCAGCCTGCGGTGGCGAAAGCCGTGGACGAGGCGCTGCACTGCATGAGTAAGCGGCAGAACGCGGACGGCGGCTACGGCACCTGGGGCGTAAACAACTGTGAGAGCGCTGTTCAGATCCTGGTAGGGCTGTGCGAACTGGGCATCTCCCCGGACGACCCCCGTTTTGTAAAGAACGGTCATTCCGTTTTGGATAATATTTTCAGCTACCGAACAGCAGCCGGCGGGTTCCGGCATACGGCGGACGGCTCCGGCAACAATCAGATGACCGCGGAGCAGGGCTTTTACGGCATCGTGGCAGCGCTGCGTCTGCAGGAGGGAAAAAACAGCTTGTATTCCATGAGCGATTGTATTCGGATCGCGGACACGGAAGAACAGCAGGCTGCACGGGGCACCGGACTTCCGGGAAAAGATCCTGCGTTGCAGTCCGTACCCATTACATCGCCTGGTACGACGTTTGAAGATGCAGAGCTTCACGACAATGTAGCAGCCATCGAAGCCATGGCGGCGCGGGGCATCCTGACCGGATATCCCGACGGTACGTTTCGTCCGGAACGGACGCTTACCCGGGCGGAGTTCTGCGCTATGGTGACCGCGGCACTGGGGCTGTCGGCGGAATCGGAGAATGCCTTTGACGACACGCAGGGGCACTGGGCGAGCGGCCGGATCGCAGCGGCTTATCGATACGGGATCGCGGCCGGAACAGGCGGCGGTAAATTTAATCCGGGCGGAACGATCACAAAGCAGGAGGCGGCAACGATGGTCGCAGCAGCTGCGAAGCTTTGCGGCATGGATATCGAACGGGATGCTGTGCAGATCCGCGATGCGCTGGCTTCCTTCGGCGATTATACCCAGTCTGCCCAGTGGGCGAGAAAATATCTGGCCTTTTGTTACAACAGCGGTATACTGGACGACAGCGCCCTGAATATCGAACCTCTGAAGGCGGTCACCCGGGCGGAAGTTGCGCAGATGCTCTTCAATCTTTTAAGCGAAGCGAATTTGTTGTAATAGTAAGGGACGAGGACGGCTCTTTATGAAGAACAAGACGAAAATCATCGCCGGTGTTGTGATCCTTGTAGTGCTGGCTGCGGCGTTCTGGTACGGGGGCGGCGCTCCGGGGCTGCACGGCTGGAAGGTGAGCGAACCGGGTACGGCCGCTGAATCTGTCGACCCGCAGGCTGATTCTGGGGCTGCGGCAGAAGAAGAACCGGAACAGTCCGAAGTCCCCGAGGATGAGCCCGTTTTGACGGAAGGATCGGAGGAAACATCCGAAGTCTCTGAGATCCTTCCTGAGGAGAACGCGGAAAAACCGGAGGAACAGCCTCCTGCGGCAGAGCCGGAGAAACCGGAACAGACGACAGGCCCCGAGACCATGGACATCAACCCTGCCACGGGCAAGGATCAATACAATACGGATCCGGTGCCGGAAGGCAAGCCTGCGCCTGTGGAACCCCAGGACGCAACGATAACGGATGTGGCGCACACCTGCACCATCTCCATCCGCTGCGATACGATCCTGGATCACCTGGACTGGCTGGATCCCGAAAAAGTCGAACTGGTGCCCGATGACGGGGTCATCCTGGCGCCGGTCTCTGTAACCTTCTACGAAGGGGAGAGCGTTTTTAACGTGCTTCAGCGGGTCTGCAAGCAGAACGCCATCCACATGGAGTTCGAGAACACGCCCATGTACAACAGCGCCTATATCGAGGGTATCCACAACCTGTACGAATTCGACTGCGGCGAGCTGTCCGGCTGGATGTATTCCGTCAACGGATGGTTTCCCAATTACGGCTGCAGCCGCTATGCGCTGCAGGCGGGTGACGTGATCGCCTGGGTGTACACCTGCGACCTGGGCTACGATGTGGGCGGCGGCTATGCCGTAGGCAATTAGAGGATAGGATTTGAAGAATCGGGATACGTTTTCCGGCTATCATCCGGCGGTGAATTTTCTGTATTTCGCCCTGGTGCTGCTGTTTTCCATGTGCCTGATGCACCCGGTGAGCCTTTGCATCTCGCTGGCGGGGGCAGTCAGTTATCAGGTGCTGCTGAACGGGAGGAAAGGCCTTCGCTTTTCCCTCGTTTTTATGCTGCCCATGATGTTGTTTGCTGCGCTGGTCAACCCGGTCTTCAACCACGAAGGCGCTACGATCCTTACGTATCTGCCCTCCGGCAATCCTCTCACCGCGGAGAGCATCTGGTACGGCCTGGCCGCGGCGGCCATGCTGGCGGCGGTGCTGAGCTGGTTCGTCTGCTATACGGCGGTCATGACCTCTGATAAATTTGTCTATCTGTTCGGCCGCGTCATTCCGGCGCTTTCCCTGGTCCTTTCCATGACGCTCCGTTTTGTGCCCCGGTTTAAGGCGCAGATGGACACGGTAAAGGAGGCGCAGGCCAGCATCGGGCGCGACCCTGGAGAGGGCAGCGTGCTGCAGCGGCTGAAAAAGGCGGTTACGGTGCTGTCCATCATGGTCACCTGGTCGCTGGAGAACGCCATCGAGACCGCGGATTCCATGCGGTGCCGGGGCTACGGGCTCCCGGGCAGAACGGCTTTTTCCATCTACCGTCTGGACAGCCGGGATAAGCTTGCCCTGGGCTGGCTGCTGCTGTGCGGACTGTACCTTTGCGGCGGCTGGGCTGCCGGCCAATTCGCCTGGCGGTATTATCCCACGATAAAAGGAGCGGTAGGACTGCTGCCATTCTCATTTCAGGCCGTCTATCTGGCCCTTAGTTTTACCCCCGTGTTTCTTGATCTCAGAGAGGATGCCAAATGGAAGCGCTTAGCGTCAGAGATCTGACCTTTACTTATCCCGAGCAGAGCGAGCCGGCTCTCCGCCATGTTGCCTTACATGTGCGGCAGGGCAGTTTTACCGTGCTCTGCGGACCTTCCGGCTGCGGCAAGACCACGCTGCTGCGGCAGCTGAAGAGCGTCATGGCGCCTAAGGGCAATCTGAGCGGCGAAGTGCGGATCTGCGGCGTTCTGCTGCAGGATATGGATCTGCGGGAGCAAAGCACAAAGATCGGGTTCGTGCAGCAGAGCCCGGAGAATCAGATCGTAACGGACAAGGTGTGGCACGAGCTGGCCTTCGGTCTGGAGAGCCTGGGGGTGGATACTCCGCAGATCCGGAGAAGAGTAGCGGAGATGGCTTCGTTCTTCGGCATCCAGAATTGGTTTTACAAGGATGTGCGGGAGCTGTCCGGCGGGCAGAAGCAGCTGCTCAACCTGGCATCTGTGATGGTGATGCAGCCGGATCTGCTCATCCTGGATGAACCCACCAGCCAGCTGGACCCCATCGCCGCCTCGGATTTTCTTGCCACGGTGGCGAAGATCAATCGGGAATTGGGCACGACGGTGCTTCTGACGGAACACCGTCTGGAGGAAGCCTTTGCCTACGCGGACACCGTCGCCGTGATGGATGCCGGGGAAGTGGTGTTTGCCGGTGCGCCGCGGGATGCGGGATATGCGCTGCGTAAACGCGGCAGCGCCATGTTCCTTGCGATGCCTGCCGCAATGCGCATCTGGGCAGGTCTGCCCCAGGCAGACAGCGGGCGGGAAGCCCCGGTTACCGTGCGGGAAGGGCGGGAATGGCTGCAGGAGTATGCTTCGGGTCACGATAGGGCCGAACGCACTGCGGCCGCTGTTATTCAGAGCGTGCAGAAATATGGGGACGTCGTTCTCGAAGCGGAGGAGGTCTGGTTCCGCTACGAAAAAGACGGCGTCGATGTGGTGAGAGGACTGTCTCTGCAGGTGCATAAGGGCGAATTCTATGCCATGCTGGGCGGAAACGGAAGCGGAAAGAGCACGAGCTTAAAGCTGCTGTGCGGTCTGTTGAAACCGCTGCGCGGCACGGTGCGATGCACGGGAGAGGTCCGCATGCTGCCCCAGAATCCGCAGACGCTGTTCGTTAAAAAGAGCGTCCGGGAAGACCTGCTGGAGATGCTGCCTGCGAAGGATCCGCAAAGGGACGAAAAGGTGTCCCGGGTGGTGCAGCTGTGCCGGCTGGAGCCGCTGCTGGACCGTCATCCTTACGATCTGTCCGGCGGGGAGCAGCAGAGGGCAGCGCTGGCGAAGGTTCTGCTGCTGGAACCGGATATCCTGCTCCTGGATGAACCGACCAAGGGCATGGACGCGGACTTCAAGCAGATGTTCGCGCAGATCCTGCAGTCCCTGCAGCGCAAGGGCGTTACCATCGTACTGGTGAGCCACGATGTGGAATTCTGCGGGGAGTATGCGGATACCTGCACCATGTTTTTTGACGGGCAGGTGGTTTCTTCGGATGTTCCTTCCGCCTTTTTCCCGGGCAACACGTTTTATACGACGGCGGCGAGCCGCATGGCAAGAGATGTGGTGCCGGATGCTGTTACGGCAGATGATGTGGTGTCGGCATTCGGGGGCGATGTTCCGCCGAAGCAGCCTCTTCCGGACGGAGATTACCGCATGCCGCTGCCGAAGACCGAAGAAAACAGTGTAGAAGTGGGGAAAATGCCTCTGTGGAGAAAGGCTGCCGCCTGTATCTCCGGATTGTCCTGTTTCGTCCTGTTTCTTCGCTTTATGCGCGTGCAGGATCTGAGCGCGCTTTTGTCCCAGGGCGGCATCGCTTCACTGGCAGGAAACCAAATGAAGGAATATGCGCTTTTCCTCGCTTTGCTGCTCGTCTTTGCCTTCAGCATCTCCCGGCGCAGTACAAGAGCGGACGGAGCCCTGCAGACGCCGGCGGACCGCAGAGCGCTGTCAAAACGGACGAAGATCGGCGCCTTGCTCATTTTGCTTCTGATCCCATTGACATTATTCGTGGGCGAAGCCTACCTGGGCGGGCGAAAGTATTACTTTATCGCGCTGCTCGTGCTGCTGGAATGCATGCTGCCGTTTTTCCTGATCTTCGAGGGACGAAAGCCCCAGGCCCGGGAACTGGTGACCATTGCAGCGCGCAGGGGTCGCTTTCGGAGGCGAGACCGGTTTTCTCGTGGGGGCGGTCACGATGCTCGTGTCCAACGTGCTGTTCTCCCAGGGGCCCTGGACGCCCTGGCAGATGTTCTCCATGGGCATCATCGGCTTTTTGGCGGGCGTTCTCTACCGCAAGGGTGTGCTGCGCAGAAGCCGCCTGTCGCTGTGCATTTTCGGCGCTTTGTGCGCCATCCTCATCTACGGCGGCATTATGAACCCGGCAGCGGCACTCATGTGGGCACATACTTTGAATAAGGAGATCCTGATCACCTATTATCTGACGGGCTTCCCCGTGGACTGCGTACATGCGGCTGCGACCTGGATCTTTCTGTGGTTCGGGGCGGAGCCCATGCTGGAAAAACTGGACCGCATCAAGGTGAAGTATGCTATCATAGAATAAGATAGCAAGGAGGTCCCACCATGAAGACGATCCGTAAAATATCTGCGATCCTATTAACGGCACTGCTTTGCATGCCGTTTTTTGCTGCTCCCGCCTATGCGGGAGCGCCTTCTGCCATCACCATCGGAGGCAACGCCGGCAATGCGGTAACGATCCCCGCAAGCGGCACGGTCGGCGCCGTTATCACGACGGGGCAAAGCAGCGTCAACAAGGACATGCCCGCCGCGGACCATGTGGCGAAAGCGAACGCCGGAGCAGGCGATCTGCTCGTCTCGGTAAACGGCGCGTTCTTTAATTCGTACTACAACACATCGAAAGCGCTGAGCTATCCATCTAACTGCGCGAACATCACGGGCATGCTGATGAGCCGCGGAGAGGTCATCTGCCGGGGTTCCGGCAAAAATGTACTGCTTGGGGTCACCGACACGGGAAAATATCTGATCGACCGGGTGAGCGTCGATACGTCCGTCTACTTCCGGGGCAAGGATAAGTTTACATCCTGGGCGGTGAACGGCTACAGCACGGATGCCTCGGCCGTCAACATCTTTACCGCGGAGATGGGATACGGCTTCGCGCTGCAGAGCGGCGCCGTCGTCGTGCGCATACAAGGCGGCATGGTGACGGATGTCCAGAAAGGGCTTACCTGGCTCAACTGCCCGGCGGCCGGGGAGAAAGTCGTGGTGTTCAATGCCAATTCCTGGGCGAATGCCTGCCAGTGGAGCCTGGAGCCCCACGTCGGCAACGCGGCGGAGATCCGCACGGTGCTTACGCCGGAAAAGGCGGGGACGCAGAGCGACTGGGACCGCGTGGTGACCGCCGTAGGATGCAGCCCCTGGCTGCTGGAGGACGGCGCGGATAAATTCTCCGAAAACACGAACACAGACCCGAAGATGGGCAGAGATTACAAGGCGCAGCGCACCTTTGCCGCGATCATGCCGGACGGCAGCCTGATGATCGGCGAATGCACGGCGACCTTCGGACAGATCATCGACTACCTGAAGAGCATCGGCGCCGTGGATGCCATGGCGCTGGACGGCGGTGCCTCCTCCACGCTGTATGTTCCCGGAAGCGGCTACGTGCAGCCGGCAGGAAGAAAACTGGCCAGCATGATCCACTTCGTGGAGTACGGTTCGACGGAGGCAATCCCCAAGAAGGGTCAGAATCCCTTAAGCGGCGAACCGTCTGCCTGGGCAGCGGCCTACGTGCAGAAAGCGCAGGATACGGGCCTCGTTCCGGAGGGCTTCAACCTGATGCCCAGGGCCAATATTACGCGGGCGGAGTTTGCCAGTCTCGCAGTCTCCCTCGTAAAGCAGTATTATACGGGCAGCGACTACAATACGCTCCTGATGAAAAACGGCATCGATTATAACGAAGCGCGGGCGACCTTCAGCGACACCTATCTGCTGGACGTGATGCAGGCCTACCAGCTGGGCATCGTGGCAGGAAAGGGCGAGGGGACCTTCGATCCCAACGGTTCCATTAGGCGGCACGAAGCAGCCGTTATGCTGACGAACGCGGCGAAACTGGTTGGCAAAGATTCGCTGGAAGGCGATGCGCTGGACTACGAAGACGCAGCGGATATCGCCTGGGCTGCCACTTACGTGGATTTTGTGACCCGGGCAGGGATCATGGGCTCCACCTCTACCAGCAGAGCGCTCTTTAACCCCCTGGGCTACTACACCCAGGAGCAGGCCCTCACCACTATGTGCAATCTGTTACCATGAACGAACCTTTATATCAGCGCACGCAGGCATTGCTGGGCGAAGAAGCCATCGAAAAACTGAAAAATGCAAAGGTCCTTATCTGCGGACTGGGCGGCGTAGGAGGATTTACCTGCGAGGCGTTGGCGAGGGCCGGCATCGGCACGCTGGGCCTTTGCGACATGGACCGCGTTGACCCCACCAACTGCAACCGGCAGATCCTGGCACTGCAGTCCACGATCGGGAAACTGAAGGCGGACGTGGCGGAGGCGCGGGTGAAAGACATCAACCCGGACGTGCAGCTGCGCAAGTTTGCGCTGCGCATCGACGAAACGACCATAGCGGATCTGGATATCCCCTCCTGGGACTATATCGCGGACTGCATCGACGATGTGGAGGCGAAGGTCCTGTTGATCAAAAAGGCGCGGAATGCAGGGGTTCCCATCCTGTGTTCCATGGGGACAGGGAACAAACTCGATGCCTCTGCGTTTAAGGTAACTAATATAAAGAAGACCGAGCAGGACAGGCTGGCAAAAGTCATGCGGAAACGCTTAAGAGACGAAGGGATCGATGAAGGGGTCACCGTGGTGTATTCCCCCGAGCCGCCGGTAACGGACATCAAAAACGGTATCATCCCCAGCATCTCCTTTATGCCTGCGACGGCCGGTCTGCGGATAGCGGGGGAGATCATTCAAAACCTTATAAAATAACGCTTGCAAGGAGTGCAGCACCTGTGTATAATATTTGAGGTTGCGCTCCTTTTTGCGTGACAGTATTTTATTTCGCACACCTGAAGGCCTGCATTTCGGTGCCCGCAAGGGTTTTCTGCAGGAACAAACAGGTGGAAGTTTTAACCGGGAGGTAAACAAATGTCAGTAGTTTCTATGAAACAGTTGCTGGAAGCCGGTGTTCATTTCGGACATCAGACCAGAAGATGGAACCCCAAGATGGCTCCGTACATCTTCACCGAAAGAAACGGCATCTACATCATCGACCTGTCCAAGACAGTTCACAAGATGGACGACGCTTATGAATTCGTCAAGAGCGTTGCAGCAGAAGGCAAGCCCGTTCTCTTCGTAGGTACGAAGAAGCAGGCGCAGGCCGCGATCAAGGACGAAGCCGAAAGATGCGGCATGTTCTACGTAAACGAGAGATGGCTGGGCGGCATGCTCACCAACTACAAGACCATCTCCACCAGAATCAAGAGACTGGCCGAGATCAAGGAAATGGAAGCCAACGGCACCTTCGATCTCCTCTCCAAGAAGGAAGTCCAGACCCTGCGCAAGGAAATGGAAAAGCTGGAGAAGTATCTCAACGGCATCAAGGACATGAAGGGTATGCCCGGTGCCATGTTCGTCGTAGACCCCAAGAAGGAAAAGATCGCCGTTAAGGAAGCCAGAGTTCTGGGCATTCCCATCGTCGGTATGTGCGATACCAACTGCGATCCGGACGACGTAGATTACGTCATCCCCGCCAACGACGACGCCATCCGTGCGGTCAAACTGATCGCCGGCAAGATGGCAGAAGCCGTCATCGAAGGCAAGCAGGGCGAATCCTTCGCAGATGCTCCCGCTGAGGAAGCAGCTCCCGCCGAAGAGACCCCCGCAGAAGCAGAAGAAGCTAAAGTCGAAGAGTAATTAAAGGAGAAATACAATGGCAGCAGTTACAGCAGCACTCGTAAAAGAACTCCGTGAAATGACCGGCGCCGGCATGATGGACTGCAAGAAGGCCCTCGTTGCTACCGAAGGCGGCATCGATAAGGCAGTCGACTATCTGAGAGAAAACGGACTCGCGAAGGCAGCCAAGAAGGCCGGCCGTATCGCTTCCGAAGGCCTCGTAAGAATGGCGTTCGCAGCAGACGGCTCCGCAGCCGCAGCTGTCGAGGTCAACTCCGAGACCGACTTCGTCGCAAAGAACGAAGAATTCATCGAATTCGTCGAAAAGCTGGCCGACATCTCTCTGAATGCAGAAAAGGTCTGCGCAGAGTGCATCAAGGATATGCCCTACGGCGAAGAAGGCACTGTCGGTGAAGTCCTCGTCGCTAAGATCGCAAAGATCGGCGAAAACATGAACATCCGCAGATGCGTCAAGTGCAATACGCCTGGCGTCAAGTACGTCGGTTATTCCCACGGCGGCGGCCGTATCGGCGTCATCATCGGTCTGAAGACCGACGCTTCCGTCGAGGAAGTCACCACCTGCGGCAAGGACGTAGCCATGCAGGCTGCTTCCATGAGACCCCAGTTCGTGGACGAAGCAAGCGTCGATCCCGAATATCTGGCTCACGAAAAGGAAGTCATCCTGGCTCAGGCCATCAACGAGAACAACGAACTGCCCGAGAACAAGAGAAAGCCTCATGAGATCATCGAGAAGATGATCACCGGCCGTGTAAAGAAGTCCCTGAAGGAAGTTTGCCTCGTAGATCAGGCCTTCGTAAAGGATTCCAACATGACCGTGGCCGAATATGTCGCTTCCTGCGCCAAGGCTCTCGGCAAGGACATCAAGGTCGTCGAGATGGTCCGCTACGAAGTAGGCGAAGGCCTTGCGAAGAAGGAAGAGAACTTCGCAGAGGAAGTCGCCAAGCAGATCCGCGGCTAATCAGCAATACTGATCGAAACCTCGAACTCCCGGCTTATTGCCGGGAGTTTTTGCATACTTTTGGATAAATTTTACGCATGCCTGTTCTTTTTCCTGAAAAATGGTATATAATAGCAGTACAGAAAGATGAGCGCTGCTCAAATTCTTAAAGGAAGGAACATAAAATGAACGATAAGGAAAGACTGTTGCAGGCCGCATTCGACATGGCGCTGCAGACAAAAGTAGTCAAAGAGAACCAGACCGATAACGCAGACCCCGACATCAAGGCAGCGATGATCGACTATATCCTCACCGCAGCGGTGGGTCTCAACAGCGACCAGATCACGGAATTTATCGCAGATCAGACCGCGATGGAAGATAAGTATCTGAAGGCATCCTTCGAACAGGCTGCCGCCGAGATCAAGGACATCGAAGAGATGGGCGAGATCCGCAGCCACATCCAGGACGAGATGGAGCAGTACTTCAGAGAAAGACAGGCCAACATCCGTAAGAGAAGAATCGAGCTCTACATCCAGGATCAGGTCGATGCCAAGAGAAAAGAAAACAAATAAACCGCAAACAGAGCTCCCGGCTGTATGCCGGGAGTTTTTTTATGGTATACTGAAGCCATGGATACGAAACAGGAAAAACTCAGAAATCTGCCCAAGGCAGACGTCATTATGGATTTACCCATCCTGCAGCCTTTTCTCGCGTCTGCGGGCCGGAAAACGGCCTTAGAAGCGGTGCGGAAAGCCGTGGATGAGATGCGTCAGGATATCCTATCCGGCGATGACCCGGACATCCGCCCGGAAGCGGCGGCGGCCCGCGCCAGCCGCATTCTCGAAAAGGAGGACAGACCCTCCCTGCGTCCCGTCATCAATGCCACGGGCATCATCCTGCACACGAATCTCGGCCGCGCACAGCTCAACAGACAGGCCGCGGAGAAGGCTGCGAAGATCGCCTGCAGCTATTCTACGCTGGAATACGATCCCGTAAAAGGAGCGCGGGGCAGCCGGCACGACCATGTGGGTAAGCTGCTTGCGCAGGTTACCGGCGCGGAAGACGCTATGGTGGTCAACAACAACGCGGCAGCCACGCTGCTGTGCCTCGTGTCGCTGGCCTATAAAAAAGAAGTCGTCGTCTCCCGGGGCGAACTGGTGGAGATCGGCGGATCTTTCCGCGTGCCCGAGATCATGGAGCAGGGCGGTACGGTCTTAAAGGAGATCGGCACCACCAACAAGACGCATTTTGCGGATTACGAGCGGGCGATCGGTCCGAATACGGCGGCGCTCCTGAAGGTCCATCCCAGCAACTACCGGGTGATCGGCTTTACGGAAGACGTGCCGGCGGAGCAGCTGGCGGAACTGGCACACAGCAAGGGGTTGCCTCTGATCTACGATCTGGGAAGCGGCCTGCTGCACGACCTCAGCAGTTACGGTCTGGACGAACCTACGGCGCAGAAGGCGCTGGCAGCGGGCGCAGATGTTATCCTGTTCTCCGGCGACAAGCTCCTGGGCGGCCCCCAGGCAGGCATCATCGCGGGGAAAAAGGAATATATCGAAAAGATGAAGAAGCATCCGCTGGCGCGGGTGGTCCGCGTGGATAAGATGACCCTGGCAGCTCTGGAGGAGACGCTGCGCATCTACCGCGATCCCAAGGAATCGCTGCGCAAGATCCCGGTGCTGGACATGGTCACCAGGCCTGCGGAAGAACTGCGGGAGACCGCGCAGGGATTCGCGGCAGGGCTTACCGCGGAAGGACTGAAGGCTTCGGTCGGCATCCGGGAGGACGTTGCCCGGGTCGGCGGAGGATCCGCTCCGATGCTGGACCTTAAAACGTGGTGCGTCTGGATCCGTCCGGAGGAGATGTCCGTGGATGCGTTGCAGGAGAAACTGCGGCTCTGGGAAATGCCTATCGTCGCCCGGATCTCCGAAGGCGAACTGCTGTTGGACATGCGGACGCTGTCCACAGGAGATCTGGTCGCGGTGCGCATTGCGCTCATTGACATCCTGGGTATAAGAAACTAAAATAAACGAGGCGGTTTTATCCGCCTTTTTCCGGGAGCAGATGGGTGCCGGTGTGCCCCGCGGTCTTCAAAACCGTTGTAGCAGGTTAGGAGCCTGCCTGGTGAGTTCGATTCTCACATGCTCCCGCCATTTCTTTTTTTGGAACGCGAAAGATACTATGAGAAATGTAATCGTCGGCACGGCCGGCCACGTCGATCACGGCAAGACCTGCCTCATCAAGGCGCTTACGGGCATCGATGCGGACCGCCTGAAGGAAGAAAAGCAGCGCGGCATCACCATAGAACTGGGCTTTGCGGACATGCAGGCGCCGGATGGCACGGATATCGGCATCATCGATGTGCCGGGTCACGAAAAATTCATCCGCAACATGCTGGCAGGCATCGGCGGCATCGACCTGGTGCTGCTGGTGGTCGCCGCGGACGAGGGCGTCATGCCCCAGACCGTGGAGCACCTGGACATCATGCGTCTGCTGAACATCCGCCGGGGCATCCTCGTCATCACGAAAGCTGACATGGTAGATGACGACTGGATGGATATGGTCGAATCCGACGTGCGCGACGCCGTAAAAGGGACATTTCTGGAGAACGCGCCCTGTCTTTGCGTGTCGTCCCAGACGGGGGAGGGCATCGAGGAACTGCGGCAGCTCATCTTCGCGGAAGTTGCCAAGGTCGGCGAAAAGAACAACAATCCTGCGCTGCTGCGCATCCCCATGGACCGGGTGTTTACGATCCAGGGCTTCGGTACGGTGGTCACGGGTACGCTCACCCAGGGCATGATCCGCACAGGAGACGAAGTGACGATCTATCCGGAAGGCCTGAATGCCAAGGTCCGGGGCCTGCAGGTGCATGGGAAGTCCGTGGATGCGGCATACGCTGGCCAGCGGACGGCGGTCAACCTGACGGGGGTCAAGAAAGAAGACATCGCCCGGGGCAACGTGCTGGCGGCGAAGGACAGTCTTACGCCATCCTCCATGATCGACGTAAAACTGCAGGTGCTGGGAGATTCCAAGCGTACGGTTCTGAACGGATCGCGGCTGCATCTGCACTACGGATCGGCGCAGGTGCTGTGCAAGGCGGTCCTGCTGGACAAAGATGCGCTTGACCCCGGCGAGAGCGGCTATGCCCAGCTTCGCACGGAGGAACCCGTGGTCTTAAAGCAGGGCGATCCCTTCGTGGTGCGCTATTATTCCCCGGTGGAGACGGTGGGCGGCGGCATTGTGCTCAATCCCAATGCGCCCAAGCATAAGATGGGAGACGCGGCGGTCGTAAAGGCCCTTTCCGTGCGGGAGAGCGGCGATGACAGCGCCCAGATGGAGCAGATCCTGCGGGATGAGAGCAAGACCTTCCCGGCGGCGGAAACCCTGGCGAAACAGCTGGGCCTGACCGCAGAAGAAGGGCTGCAGCAGCTGCAGAGCCTTGCCTTGCAAGGGAAAGCGGTCTCGATCGCGGATGGAATTTACGTACATCAAGATTATGTTAACTACATAAAAGACGCTGCCTTTGCCATTCTGGATGCCTATTATGCCAAGAATCCGCTGCTTGCCGCCATGCCCAGAGAAGAACTGCGCAGCAAGCTGGGCGGTGCGGTGAAAGTAACCGACACGAGAAGTCTCGACCGGGTGCTGCAGTATCTGGGAGAGACCGGCGTTCTGGCATTAACGCCCTCTACGGCAGGAAAACAGGGCTATTCCGTGCAGTTCACGAAAGCGCAGCTGCGTCTGATCGACGAACTTGTTAAGCTTTATAAGCAGGCAGGCTGCGAGAGCCCCGATCCCGATGAAGCTTTTGCCGGCCGCAAGGATAAAGAAGAATGCAAACGCCTGGTCGCAGCGCTGTGCGCCGATGGGCGGCTCATCCGCGTAAGCGGCAAATTCTGCCTCGATTCCGAATTCCTGAAGCAGACCATCGCCTGGATCCGCGAGACCATTCAGACCAACGGTTCCATAACTCTTGCCGAACTGCGCGACCACCTGAACACTTCCCGCAAATATGCCCTGATGATCCTGGAGTACTGCGACAATGCGAAGATCACCAGGCTGCAGGACGACAGGAGAGTGTTCTATTAGAATTATTTATAAATTTATAAGACGCTTTGCATTGTCCGATAAATCGGAAAATGGTAGAATTATTTGAAAGGTAAAGAACATTCGGTTGATGATTGCGGGAGAGCGCGGTAGGCGCACCGAAGGCGTAAGTTCTCTGTCCCCGGCCAGGGCGGAGGGCGATTATCTCAGGTAAACGGACCGCAATCGGACGAAACTCTGGAGAGCGTAAGCACCGAAGGGGCAATTTCCGGACACAATTTCCAAAACCAGATTTGTGGAAAGAAACTCTCAGGTTAGTGTACAGAGCAGGAAGGCATTTTGTTTTCCTGTTCTTTTTATTTGCCGAAAGGAAACCGCTTTGATCATTCTCACGAACAACCCGGATGTAATGAAAACCATGACAGAACGCGACGTTCGCTTCGTCGACGGAACCTACCGGGACGTTCTCATCAAGGCGAGGGATCTGGTGCATCAGGGTCACCAGCTGCTCTCCCATCCTCTGATGGGGAGCCTGAAGCCCAACGAGACCCCGTACCGCACCGTCGCCCTCAGCGACTCCGGGGGACCCCTGGATACGGACAGCCTGCTGCTGATCGAAAACGCCATCGAGACGTTCGACAAGTTTGCGAAGGTCACCCGTCCGGACCGGGGCGTCAACACCCCACAGGAGATGCTGGCGGATTTCCGGCTCATCGACCTGAGTCTCATACAGAGTATGGAGGTAAATGAATGAAGTTAGAATTGGGTATCATCAAGATCTCGGATATTCAGTTCGCTGCCGAAAGCAAGGTGGAAGGCTCCACTTTGTACGTCAACAAAGACGAGGTAAAGGCCCTCATCCTGGAGGACGAGACCTTTGCGAGCTGCGAACTGGACATTGCGAGACCCGGTGAATCCGTGCGCATCGCTCCGGTGAAGGACGTCATCGAGCCCCGGGTCAAGGTATCCGGCGAAGGCGGCGTGTTCCCCGGCTGGATGGCGAAGGTGAAGACCGTGGGAAGCGGCCGCACCAACGTTCTGAAAGGCGCTGCCGTGGTCACCACCGGTAAGATCGTCGGATTCCAGGAAGGGATCATCGACATGTGCGGAGAGGGCGCCCAGTATACGCCGTTCTCCCAGCTCAACAACCTGGTGCTGTGCCTGGAGCCTGTCGAAGGCACCCTGCAGCACGCCTACGAAAAGGCTGTCCGCCTGGCCGGTCTGAAGACCGCCACCTATCTGGGCAAGCTGGCGAAGGACATCGAAGCGGAGGAGATCCGCACCTACGAGACTCCGAGCATCACGGAAGGCATCAAGCTCTATCCGGATCTGCCCAGAGTGGGCTACGTCCTGATGCTGCAGTCCCAGGGCCTGCTGCACGACACCTACGTCTACGGCGTGGACGCCAAGCAGTCCCTCACCACGATGATCTATCCGACCGAGACCATGGACGGCGCTATCATCAGCGGCAACTGCGTATCCGCCTGCGACAAGAACACCACGTATCATCACTTAAACAACCCCGTCATCGAGGATCTGTACGCCCGCCACGGCAAGGATCTCAACTTTGTAGGGGTCATCATTACGAACGAGAACGTCTACCTGGCCGATAAGGAGAGATCCTCCGACTGGTCTGCCAAACTGTGCGAATACCTGGGCCTGGACGGCGCCATCATCTCTCAGGAAGGCTTCGGCAACCCCGATACCGACCTCATCATGAACTGCAAGAAGATCGAAGCCAAGGGCGTTAAGACCGTCATCATCACCGACGAATATGCGGGTCAGGACGGCGCTTCCCAGTCCCTGGCGGACGCCGACATCGCGGCCAATGCCTGCGTGACCGGCGGCAACGCCAACACCGTCATCCATCTGCCGAAGATGGACAAGGTGATCGGCCACATCGAGTATGTGGATAAGATCGCCGGCGGCTGGAGCGGTTCTCTGCAGGAAGACGGCTCCATCATCGCGGAGCTTCAGGTCATCACCGGAGCCACGAACGAGATGGGCTTCAACAAGTTCAGCGCAAGATAGAAAGGAGGAGGCATCATGGTAAAAGTAGTACATTATCTGAACCAGTTCTACGCCGGCAAGGGCGGAGAAGAGATGGCGAACCTTCCTCCCGAGAAGGTAAAGGGCTTCGTGGGCCCGGGCATGGCGTTCAACGCCGCGTTCAAGGGTGAAGCCGAGATCGTCGCCACGGTCTACTGCGGCGACAGCTATTTCAACGAAAACAAAGATGCGATCGACACCGTCCTCGCCATGATCAAAGAAGAACAGCCCGACATCGTCATCTGCGGTCCGGCGTTCAACGCAGGCCGTTACGGCGTCGCCTGCGGCACCGTCGCCAGCGAAGTCAAGGCGCAGCTGGGCATCCCCACGCTCACCGGCATGTACGATGAGAACCCCGGCGTGGACATGTTCAAATCCAAGACCATCATCATGAAGACAAAGGACAACGCGGCCGGCATGAGAAAGGCCGTCGCAGCCATGGCTCCGGTGGCTTTAAAGATGGCGAAGGGCGAGGAACTGGGCAGCGCTGCCGCGGAAGGGTATTTCCCCACCGGCATCCGCAAGGGCCTGTTCGAAGAGAAGCGCGGTTCCGCAAGAGCTGTGGACATGCTGCTCAAGAAGCTGAAGGGCGAAGAATTCGAGACCGAATATCCCATGCCCCAGTTCGACAGAGTCGCACCGAATCCGGCTGTCGTGGATCTGGCCCACGCAAAGGTTGCGCTGGTCACCTCCGGCGGCATCGTGCCCAAGGGCAACCCCGACCACATCGAATCCTCCTCCGCATCCCACTATGGCAAGTACGACATCGACGGCGTGGAATTCCTGACGGACAAGACCTACGAGACCGCCCACGGCGGCTACGACCCGGTCTATGCCAACGCTGACCCGAACAGAGTTCTGCCCGTGGACGTCATGAGAGAGTTCGAGAAGGAAGGCCGCATCGGAGAACTTTCCCATTACTATTACGCAACGGTAGGAAACGGCACCGCCGTGGCATCTGCGAAAAAGTTTGCGGACACGTTCAGCAAAGAACTCATCGCGGACGGCGTGCAGGCTGTTATCCTCACCTCCACCTGAGGAACCTGTACACGTTGCGGTGCAACAATGGTCAAAGAAATCGAAAGAGCCGGTATCCCCGTGGTTCACATGTGCACGGTCGTGCCCATCTCTCTCACCGTCGGCGCCAACCGGATCGTTCCGACGGTCGCAATTCCCCATCCGCTGGGCAACCCCGCGCTCTCCAAGGAAGAAGAGCACGATCTGCGTAAAAAGCTGGTCGGCAGAGCCCTCAAGGCCCTGGAGACTCCGGTGGACGGACAGACAGTATTTGAGGAGTAAATATGGCAAAACAGTATGACATCGTGATCATCGGCGCAGGCCCCGCTGGCCTGGCCGCCGGACTGTACGCAGGCAGAGCCCGCATGTCCACCCTCATCATTGAAAAGGAAAAGGACGGCGGTCAGATCGTCCAGACGGCAGAGATCGAGAACTATCCCGGCGGTCTGCTGGAAGATTCCGGTCCGTCTCTCGTCGCCAGATTTTCCGCCCAGGCGGAGAAGTTCGGCTGCGAAAAGGTGCTGGACACCGTTCAGGAAGTGGAGCTGGACGGTCCTGTCAAGAAGATCGTCTGCAATAAAGAGACCTACGAGGCGAAGGCCGTCATCATCGCGTCTGGGGCATCTCCCTCCCATATCGGATGCCCCGGCGAAGCGGAATTTACCGGCAAGGGCGTATCCTACTGCGCCACCTGCGACGCCGCGTTCTTCGAAGACTTCGAAGTCTACGTGGTAGGCGGCGGCGATGCTGCGGTGGAAGAAGCGATGTACTTGACAAAGTTCGCAAGAAAGGTCACTATCATCCATAGAAGAGATGAGCTGCGCGCCGCCAAGTCCATCCAGGAAAAGGCGTTTAAGAACGAAAAGCTGGCCTTTATGTGGAACAGCGTCATCAAGGAGATCAAGGGCGACGGCCTGGTGAACTCCATGATCGTGGAAAACACCAAGACCGGCGAACAGACCGAGATCGTCGCGGACGAGGAAGACGGCATCTTCGGCATCTTCGTGTTCATCGGCTTCAAGCCGGCCACCGCCGTATTCGAAGGCAAGGTGAACATGGAGAGAGGGTACATCGTAACGGATCAGGAGATGCGTACGAACGTGCCCGGCGTCTACGCTGCAGGCGACTGCAGAGTCAAGGAGCTGCGGCAGGTCATCACGGCCGCTTCCGACGGCGCCATCGCCGCCTGGCAGGCAGCCCGTTACATCGACGAGATGAACTAGGAGGAAAACAATGCTGGAAGTAGATAAGACTACATTCGAAGAAGAAGTGCTGAAGGCGGAAGGCTACGTGCTCGTAGACTTCTACGGAGACGGCTGCGTGCCCTGCGCCGCGCTGATGCCCCATGTACACGCTCTGGCGGATGAATACGGCGACAAGATGAAGTTCTGCTCCATCAACACGTCCAAGGCGAGAAGACTCGCCATCGGCCAGAAGGTCCTGGGCCTGCCCACCATCACCGTTTACAAGGACGGCGAGAAGGTGGAGGAGCTCGTAAAGGACGATGCCACCGCAGAGAATGTCGCTGCGATGGTCCAGAAGTATATCTAGGATTTGCACAGGGCGATCGCCCTTGTAAATAATACCTGTAACGAATCGAAAAGGAGGAATGTAGCATGGCAATCTTAAAAGATAAGAAGGTCATCATCATCGGAGACCGCGATGGCATTCCGGGTCCTGCGATCGCCGCTTGCGCTGAATCTGCCGGAGCAGAAGTCGTCTTCGCTTCGACAGAGTGCTTCGTCTGAACGGCCGCAGGTGCCATGGATCTGGAAAATCAGAAGAGAGTCAAGGAGTTTGCGGAACAGTACGGCGCAGACAACGTCGTCGTTCTCTTAGGCGCAGCCGAAGGAGAAGCGGCAGGTCTGGCAGCAGAAACCGTAACGCTTGGCGATCCGACGTTTGCCGGTCCTCTGGCGGGAGTCTCGTTGGGACTCACTTGTTATCACGTATGTGAACCCGAAGTCAAAGCTGAATTCGATCCGGACGTCTATGACGAACAGATCTCGATGATGGAGATGGTGCTCGATGTGGATGATATCTGCAGCGAGATGAACGCCATCAGAGACCAGCTTTAATCGATCCTGTTGACAGGAGAGCAAACGGCGGGCGAGGCACGATGCCCGTCCGCCGCTGTTGTTTTTTGAAAGGAACTGGAATATGAGCTACAGTGTGATCAAAGGAGCAGGATATATCCTGGTCCACGTTCCGGGCATGGTAATGCACCACGGTACGACACAGACGACGGAAAAGGTCGTCAATCCCGGATCTGATTATCTGAAGGAACTTCCTTCCCATATGCGGTCCTATGCGGACTGCGTGGCGTACCCGCCAAACCAGACATATATCGGCAATCTTCCTATCGAAGAACTGGCTGCCATTCCCGAACCCTGGGCGGATAAGAAGGTAGAAAAACCCGAACGTTTCGGAAAATTCGGTGAGATCATGCCCGAAGACGAATTCATCCTGCTGATGCAGGCCTGCGACGTCTTCGATCTCGTCCGTCTGGACAAGGAATTCGTGGCGAAGACCCTGCCGAAGCTGCAGAAGCATCCTCTGATGAAGCAGTCCATCCTGGACCTCATCAAGGAAGGGGACGACGCAGCGGATATCAAGCGGACGATCGAAGAAGAGCACGCGGAATCCCTCATCTTCGAGGATAAGACCGTAGGCTACGTAAAGCGGGCCCACGACGTGGACGTTAACCTTTCTGCACACGTCATGTTCGAGAATCTGGTCTCCAAAGCTTCCGAAGTCCTGTCCGTGCTTCATCTGCTGAATAACGCCGGGATCGACGCCGCGGATGTGGATTACATGATCGACTGCAGCGAAGAAGCCTGCGGCGATATGAACCAGAGGGGCGGCGGCAACTTCGCAAAGGCGGCTGCCGAGATCGCGGGTCTTACGAACGCCACCGGTTCCGACACCAGAGGATTCTGTGCGGGTCCCTCGCACGCCATCGTCGAAGCGGCTTCCCTCGTAAAGGCCGGCACGTTTAAGAACGTCGTCGTGGCCGGCGGCGGCTGCACGGCTAAGCTGGGCATGAACGGCAAGGACCACGTCAAGAAGGGACTTCCCATCCTGGAGGACTGCCTCGGCGGTTTCGCTGTACTCATTTCAGAGAACGACGGCAAGAGCTCCGAGATCAACACGGAGATCGTCGGCCGCCACAGAGTGGGCACCGGTTCCGCGCCGCAGGCCGTTATCGGCTCCCTCGTGACCGATCCGCTTGCAGAAGCCGGCATGACCATCCTGGATGTCGACAAATATTCTCCCGAGATGCAGAATCCGGACATCACCAAGCCCGCGGGGGCAGGGGACGTTCCGGAATCCAATTATAAGATGATCGGTGCTCTGGGCGTTAAACTGGGCCAGATGGAGCGTAAGGACCTGCCCAATTTCGTAAAGGAGCACGGCCTGAAGGGCTATGCGCCGACCCAGGGCCACATTCCCTCCGGCGTGCCGTATCTGGGCTATGCCAGAGAGAGCATCATGGCAGGGGAGACCAAAAATGCCATGATCATCGGCAAGGGTTCGCTGTTCCTTGGCCGCATGACCAACCTGTTCGACGGCATCTCTTTCCTGGTGCAGGCCAATACGAAGAAGAACAAGCAGAAGGCGGCAGCAAGCACGAAGGTGCCCGTTATCGGCATCGCGGCAGCGGGCTACGAGCTTGACCCCCAGAACCTCGTGGACGCGGTAGAATTCGCGGCGAATAAGGGCTGCAAGGCCATCGTGATCGATGGCGAAGACTGCCACGCCAAGATGGAAGCCATGCTGAAGTCCGGCGAGATCGACGGCGCCGTTACGTCCCACTATCCGTTCCCGATCGGCGTATCCACCGTTGGACGGGTCATTACCCCGGCCCTGGGCAAGGAGATGTTTATCGCCTGCACCACCGGCACCAGCTCCACCGACCGGGCGGAGGCCATGGTGAAGAACGCCATCTACGGCATTATCGCAGCGAAGGCCTGCGGCATCGAAGAACCCACTGTCGGTATCCTGAATTCCGACGATTCCAGACGGTGCGAGAGAGCGCTTCTCAAGCTGAAGGAGAACGGCTATCCCATCACCTTCGCCGAATCCTGCAGAGCGGACGGCGGCCACATGATGCGCGGCAACGACGTGCTGCGGGGCACCCCCGACGTTCTGGCCTGCGACCCGCTCACCGGCAACCTGATGATGAAGATGTTCTCTTCCTTCAACACCGGCGGCAACTTCGAAGCCAGCGGGTTCGGCTACGGCCCCGGCATCGGCGGCAACTACGGCAAGCTCATCCTGATCATCTCCAGAGCGTCCGGCGCTCCCGTCATCGCGAATGCGGTGCAGTACGCGAGCCAGCTGGCCCAGGCGGGATGGCTGAAGATCTCCGGAGACGAATTGAGAAAAGCCCAGCAGGCAGGTCTCAACGACGTGCTGGAAGAGATGCGTTCGGAAGGCAAGAACGCCTTTACGAAGCCGGCGGCCAAGGTAAAGGCTCCTGCGAAGGAGACCGTTACCGTGGATATCCACGGCGTGGAAGTCACCGACATCGACGCGGCCGTGGAATCGCTGTGGGAGAAGGGCATCTATGCCGAATCCGGCATGGGCTGCACCGGTCCCGTCGTCATGGTGAACGAAGCGAAAGCGGAAAAAGCTTCCGCGATTCTGAAAGAAAAAGGCTTTATTGCGTAGCCCTTTTGTGCTAATATAGAACGGTAACAGGGGTGCTGGACCATTCCGGTCCGGCTGAGATTATACTCTTATACCTGATCCGGGTAATGCCGGCGTAGGGAGCATACTCTGACTCGTATTTTTGCTGCACCCCTTACCCCAGGGGTGCGGCTTTTTTATCGAAAGGACTGATCGATCATGAACAACACGACAAGCAACACAAGAACGCTGGCGGAATGCGCCGTTCTCATCGCTTTGGGCACCATCCTCGCCCAGCTGAAGGTCTACGAACTGCCCAACGGCGGCAGCATTACCGCAGCCTCCATGGTGCCGTTTATCCTGGTATCTCTGCGGCACGGACCCCGCTGGGGCCTGCTGACGGGTTTCGCCAACAGTCTGCTGCAGATGCTGTTGGGCGGCCTGTGGCCCACGCCTGCCGGCACGGCCGGTGCCATGGCGCTGGAAGTCATCCTGGACTACCTGATGCCGTTTACCGTGCTCGGACTCGCTTATATCTTTGCCAAGCCCTTCGGCGAGAGCAAAAAGCTGCAGGGGATCATCTGCGGCACGATCGCCGTCTGCTGCCTGCGCTTCCTGGCGCATTTCCTCAGCGGCATCATCGTGTGGGGTTCCATCGCCCAGGACGGCATCGGCGCCGTTACCTATTCTCTGACCTACAACGGCAGCTACATGCTGGTGGAGACCATCATCTCCGTCGTCGTCATCGCACTGCTGTACAAGAGCGCGCCGAAACTGTTCAAGGCTGTGTAAATTGACAACCGTCGCTTAGAAATCCTATTACTTCCTCCCGAAAGTGGTATAATCATTTTGGGAGGAAGTTTTTATGGACTGGAATATCGCCATCGTCGACGACCTTCAGATGGACAGGGAACGGCTCCAAAAGGACGTTTCCAAATGGTTCTCCCAGCAGGGTCTCGATGTCCGGATCCGGGTATACGACAGCGGTGCTGCCATGCTCAAGGAGTTCGAGCCGGGCTTCTTTCGCGTTGCCTTTTTTGACATCCGCATGGACGATATGACGGGGATCCAGTTAGCGGAACAGGTCCGCAAACAGGATACCTCGCTTCTCATCTGTTTCCTCACGACCTCCCGGGAATACGCGTTCGACGCATTTCCCATCCATCCCTTCGATTATCTCATCAAGCCCTATAAAGAGGAGCAGCTCAACCACGTGCTTTCCGAGGCGCACCGGGTGCTGTCCGGCAGTGAGCCGGAGATCACGGTGCGGATCGCAAGAGGCGAATTTCAGGTCACGTTCGGACAGATCGTTTCCGTGGTCTCCCAGGGTCACACCGTAAGCTTCCACCTGATCGACGGCAGCACCGTAAAAGGCACCATGACCTTCGGTGAAACGGAGAAACTCCTGACGGCAGACGAACGGTTTCTGCTCTGCAACCGGGGGATCCTCATCAATATGGATCATGTAAAGAATCTGGACGGAGAAACGTTCCTGATGGACGATCACAGCAATTATCCGCTGCGGACAAAAGGCCGTATGGATCTGATCAAAAAATTCTCTCAATATCAGATCACCAGGATGAGGAGGGGAAGATGAACCAGGAACTGATGCTCCGGCATGCGCTGGAGATGGCGATCATGCTGCCTGCCGCCTTCATGGCTTTTCTTCCTGTAAGACGCCATCTTAAACTTGGTTTTCTTCGAACGTTTTTGGCGACCGGCATACTACTGATCCTTCTGATCTTCCTTGGCGCGGCTGCCTGCGTTCAATTTCAAGTAGGTACGTCTTTTGTTCTTCTGCCTCTCTTGCTGTTATGCATGGAGATCTTTTTCCTTCAGGTGGATCTGAGCTCAGCGAAAAAACTGTTTTGTTTCCTGAACGCTGCCATACTATGCGAATTTTCTACGTTATACTCCGTCTTTCTTACCGCTCCTCTGGAACATGACGACGGACCTTTTAGTATACGATCCGGACTGATCTGTCTGGGAATGGCTTTGCTGCTTATCGTATTCTTCTATAAAACATTGAACGTTAAGATCCCATATCTGCTGCACGAAGACAGGCTGAACCGAAGCTGGGGCATCCTTTCCCTCGTGTCGTTTGCACTCTGTATCGTTTTGTATTTTATCAATCCGGAACAGATCAGCCTCTTGCACGACGAACGCATCCGCATGATCGGTCTGGTGTCTTTGGCAATGTA
>CACYFF010000026.1 GCA_902773665.1 uncultured Eubacteriales bacterium
GAGATCAACTTAATGATCTCTTCGACTCAATTTCTACACTATGTTGTTTTCAAGGTTCGCGTTCCGTTTGACGCGGAACATTTAAGATTATACGCATCTGACCCTTACTTGTCAACAACTTTTTAAAGTTTTTTGAGAAGTTTTTTAGGTGCCTCGCAGCACCTTGGCTGACGCGCAAAATTTATTATACGCACTTCAGATCGAATGTCAACAACTATTTTTGCGGTTTTTTGATCTTTTTTGCACGTATTTTTACTAGAGGTTCTTTCCCAGCGCTTCCGCTTCCGCCAGAGCCCTATGTCCCTGAATATCGCCGGGGTCCATGCAGTTCTCTGCGGTCACGATGCCGAGGTTCTTCCAGCCGATGTAGCCGGTGAACGCCTTGTACATGGCGATCATGGGCTTGGGCACAGTCGTATCGGTATCGCCGTAGGGCGACAGCAGGATGCTCCCCTTTACCGTCATTTTCGAGGGCTGCATGCAGATCATGCGGTCCAGAACGGTCTTGATCTGCGCAGAGAAGCCGTAGAAATATACGGGCGTCGCAAATACGATGACGTCGTCCGCATACAGATGCGGCATGATGCGCTTCATGTCGTCCTGCAGCACGCATTCGCCGGCATGGTCGAAGCAGTACTGGCAGTCCGTGCAGGGATGTACGTTGAGATTCGCCACGTTAAACACGTGCACCGTATGGCCCGCTTCCTGCGCACCGCGGCAGAATGCGTCCACCAGAGCCGCCGTATTGCCGCTCATCTTGGGGCTTCCGTTCAGAACGAGGATATTCTTCGGCCCCTCTTTCTCAAAAGGGTCATTTTCCTCCTCCCCTTCGGGGACTGTGCAGATCGCGATGCCCGCGGAGGCGCCGATCCGGTCTGCGCCGGCCTCGATCATGGCGAGGGCTGTTTCGCGGTCACGGATGCCGCCGGAGGCCTTTACCTTAACGTTCGGACCCACGGACTTGCGCATCAGTTCCACAGCGTGCACCGTCGCGCCGCCTTCGCCAAAGCCCGTGGAGGTCTTGACGAACGCCGCTCCTGCCTCTTCCGACAGTTTGCAGGCATCCACTATCTCGCCGTCCGTCAGAGCTCCCGTCTCCAGGATCACCTTAACGATGGCGCCGTACTTTGCCGCCGCATCCACGACGGCCTTGATATCGTCAAAAACGGCCTGTTTGTGGCCTTCTTTCAGAAGACCGTATTCCATGACCATATCGATCTCTTCCGCGCCGTTTTCGCAGGAATTTTCGGTCTCAAACACCTTTGCAGCGGTGGACATGGCTCCCAGAGGAAAACCGATGACGGATGCGATCTTTACATCCGATCCTTCCAGCGCCTTTTTCGCCACGGGAACGAAGCGGCTGTTGACGCAGACCGCGTAAAAGCCGTGCTCCTTCGCCTCCTTACAGAGCTGTTCGATATCTGCGATGCCCGCAGCGGGCTTCAGCAGCGTATGATCGATGTACTTTTCCAGATGTTTCATAAGACATCACTCCTTGATCCAAGAGATATAAGGGAGATTTCTGTATTTCTGGTCGATATCCAGTCCGTAACCCACGATAAACATGTCGTCGATGACGAAACCGGTATAATCCGCTTCGAGATCCGCCTTTCTTCTGGCGGGCTTGGACAGCATCGTGACGATCTTGATGCTCTTGGGGTTTCTCTTGGCGAGATACTCCTTCAGATACGCCAGCGTAAGGCCGCTGTCGATGATATCCTCGACGATGAGCACGTTCTTGCCCGCGATGTCGCTGTCCAGATCCTTGAGGATGCGGACGACACCGCTGGATTTCGTGCCGCTGCCGTAGGAGGAAACGGACATGAAGTCCATCTCCACGTCCAGGGTGATGGCGCGCATCAGGTCTGCCATAAAGGGAACGGATCCCTTCAGAATACCGATGAGGAACAGTTCCTCGCCTTCGTAATCTTTGCTGATCTGCGCGCCCAGCTCCGCGACCTTTGCCGCAAGCTGTTCCTTCGAGATCAGAACTTCCTCAAAACTGTACTTCTTCCTGGCAGCCATGACTATGCATCCTCCCCGTTTTCCGTGTTCTCTTGTTTTCCGGCCAGAAGGATCTCTTCCATGGCGGCGAGGATCTCTTCCGTGCCTGTTTTATTCAAAGCCGATACCGGGATCACCCGGTCGCCCTTCTTCAGTTTCAGATCGCGGCGGATGACCGCGATATTCTTCGCCGCTTCTCCCCGGCTCACCTTATCCGCCTTCGTGGCGACGACGAGGCCGTCCAGACCGTAATACTGCAGATACTCGTACATCTGCCGGTCCTGGGCGGAGGGGGCGTGGCGGATATCCACCAGCTGCACCACCTTGAGCAGGTCCGGCCGGGAAGACAGATAGTCCTCCATCATGGGGCCCCACTTCTCCGCTTCCGCCTTGGAGACCTTCGCATAGCCGTAGCCCGGAAGGTCCACGATGCGGAACGTCCCGTTCACCGTAAAAAAGTTGATGGTGCGGGTCTTGCCCGGATTCTGGGAGACCTTGGCCAGCTTCTTCCGGTTGGTGAGCAGGTTGATGAGAGACGACTTGCCCACGTTGGACCGCCCCGCGAAGGCGATCTCAGGAACACCTTCCGGCGGGTACTGGTCTTTCCGCACGGCGGACGTCAGAAATTCGACGCTCTTGACGATCATTCGATGGCCTCTTTCACGGCGTCGTCGATCTTCTTCAGGAACACGAATTCCATCTCATCCCGCACGGTCTGGGGCAGATCGTCCAGATCCGGCTTGTTCTCCTCGGGCAGCAGCACCTTCTTGATGCCCATGCGGTGAGCCGCCAGCATCTTTTCCTTGATGCCGCCCACGGGGAGCACCTGGCCCCGCAGCGTGATCTCGCCGGTCATGGCCACGTCTTTGCGCACGGGCCGTCCGGTGAGCGCCGAGATGACGGACACGCACATGGTGACCCCGGCAGAGGGACCGTCCTTGGGCGTCGCGCCTTCGGGAATGTGGATATGGATATCCTTATCTTTATAGAAGTCTTCGTCGATCTTAAACTGCTTGCAGCGGGAACGGATGTAGCTGATGCCCGCTCTCGCGGATTCCTGCATCACGTCGCCCAGCTGTCCGGTCAGCTGCAGTTTGCCGCTGCCGGGCAGCACCGCCGTTTCGATAAACAGCGTGTCGCCGCCCACGATGGTCCAGGCAAGGCCCGTCGCCACGCCGACCTCGCTCTTGCCGAGCAGCTTGTCGTAGTGGAACTTCTTCTTGCCCAGATATTCGTCCAGGTTGGACGCGGTGATGGAGAACTTCGCCTTCGCGCCCTCCTCCGGAGAAGCGTTCTTCGCCTCGACCACCTTTCTCGCCACCTTGCGGCACAGGTTGCCGATCTCCTTCTCCAGACCGCGCACGCCGGACTCCCGGGTATAGAAGTTGATGAGCGCATGGATCGCGGCGCTGTTGATGGAGATGTTGGCGGGGGTGAGCCCGTTATTCTTGATCTGCTTGGGCACCAGATATTTCTTTGCGATATTATACTTTTCCTCTTCCGTGTAGCCGGAGATGGAGATGACCTCCATGCGGTCCAGCAGCGGACGGGGAATGGTGTCCGTCGTATTGGCCGTCGTGATGAACAGCACGCCGGACAGATCGAAGGGGACTTCCAGATAGTGATCCACAAATTCCTTGTTCTGTTCCGGGTCCAGCACCTCGAGCAGCGCGGAAGCCGGATCGCCCCGGAAATCGGAACCGATCTTGTCCACTTCGTCGAACAGGAACACCGGGTTGCTGCTGCCGCATTCCTTGATGGCGCTGATGACTCGGCCGGGAATGGCGCCGATGTAGGTCCGTCTGTGACCCCGGATCTCCGCTTCGTCCCGCACGCCGCCCAGGCTCATGTGCACGAACTCCCGTCCGATGGAGCGGGCGATGGACTTCGCGATGGATGTCTTGCCGACGCCCGGCGGGCCCACGAGGCAAAGGATGGGACCTTTGTCGACAGCGGGTTCCTTGCCCTGGCTCAGCAGCACCTGCACCGCCAGGTATTCCAGGATGCGGTCTTTGACCTTGTCCAGTCCGTAATGATCGTCGTCCAGGATCTTCTTCGCCTTCAGCAGGTCGATCTCCGCCTCGCTCCGTTTGTTCCAGGGCAGAGCCAGGATCCACTCCACGTAGCTGCGGATGACGGAGGCATCCGGCGAATTGGAAGCCATCTTGGAGAAGCGGCTGATCTCCTGGGTCACCTTTTTCGTGACCACGGGAGACAGGTTGAGCGCCTCCAGCTGTTTCTTCCACTCCGCGGCTTCATCCTCGGCGTTTTCGTCGCCCAGTTCCTCCTGGATCGCGCGGATCTGCTCTCTCAGGTAGTATTCCCGCTGGGATTTGTTCATCTGGGTCTTGACCTTGCTGGAGATCTTGTCCTCCAGGCGGAGGATCTCGTTCTCCCGGGTCAGAAATTCGATGACGATATTCAGCCGCTCGGAGATATCCATGCTCTCCAGGACCTTCTGATACTCCTCGGGCTTCAGTTCCATGTTGGAAGCGACGATATCCGCCAGCCTTCCCGGTTCTTCGATGCTCTCTACACCGTGGAAGATATCCGCGGACATCTTCGGATTGGCGGAGAGATATTCGTTGAACAGGTTGAGAATGGTCCGCATCGCGGCGATCTGTTCCGGCGTCTTCGGTCTGCGGGGTTCCTCGATCTTTTCCACGCTGGCCAGGAAATATGGAACCTCCTGGATGATCTTGCTGATCTTCGCCCGGTATTGACCGTCCACCAGCACCCGGATGTTGTCGCCGGGCAGCTTTAACATCTGCTTGACCTTCGCCACGGTTCCCACGTGGAAAAAGTCCTTGGGAGTCGGCAGATCAGTGTCCACGTCCTTCTGCGCCGTGAGGAACACGGTCTGATTCATCATCATGGCCCGTTCCAGCGCGAGGATGGACTTTTCCCTGCCGACATCAAAATTGATGACCATGTTGGGATAGACCGTCAGACCGCGAAGCGGAATGAGGGGCATCACCTGCAGGTCTTCTTTTCTTTCCATTTCGTCCATGATCTGTCCTCTGTTGTATTAACTGATCTTGTCGTCTTCCGCCTTAGGTTCGGCCAGCACCAGCGTGGGCTCGCCGCCTTCGACGCAGGACTTTGTGATGATAACTTTCTTTACGTCGTTTCTGGAGGGGATCTCGTACATGATGTCCGTCAGGATCTCCTCGACGATGCTGCGCAAGCCTCTGGCGCCGGTCTTCTTGGACGCAGCCTTCTCCGCGATGGCGCGCACCGCTTCCGTCTCCACTTCCAGTTCGACGCCGTCCAGTTCGAACAGCTTCTTGTACTGGCGGATGAGAGAGTTCTTCGGCTCGGTGATGATGCGCATGAGGGCATTGACCGAAAGCTCGTTGAGGGTGACGATGACGGGGAGTCTGCCGATGAGCTCGGGGATGAGCCCATAGCGCAGCAGATCCTCGCTCTGCACCTTCTCCAGGATCTTCGGGTCTTTCTTGTTGACGGAGACCACGTCGGAATTGAAGCCGATGGTCTTTTCACCGATGCGGTTCTGGATGATCTTATCCAGACCATCGAAAGCGCCGCCGCAGATGAACAGCACGTTCGTCGTATCGAACTGGATGAACTCCTGCATCGGGTGCTTGCGTCCGCCCTGGGGCGGTACGTTGGAGACCGTGCCTTCCACGATCTTCAGCAGCGCCTGCTGCACGCCTTCGCCAGATACGTCTCTCGTAATGGAGGGATTTTCGCTCTTTCTGGCGAGCTTATCGATCTCGTCCACGTAGATGATGCCCTTCTGGGCCCGCTCCACGTCGCCGTCTGCAGCCTGGATGAGGCGCAGCAGGATGTTCTCCACGTCTTCGCCTACGTAGCCGGCTTCTGTGAGGGTCGTCGCATCGGCGATGGCAAAGGGAACGTCCAGGATCTTGGCCAGGGTCTGGGCCAGCAGGGTCTTGCCGGAACCGGTGGGTCCGATCATGACGATATTGCTCTTCTGGATCTCGACGCCGTCGTCGGTCTGAGCGGCCTTGATGCCCTTCTTCGCAGGCTTCGCCGGCAGATTGCTTATCCTCTTATAATGATTGTAGACGGCCACGGCCAGCATCTTCTTGGCTCTGTCCTGGTCGATGACGTAATCCGCCAGCGTCGCATCGATCTCCTTGGGTTTGGGCAGTTCCCCGCCGAAATCCAGAGACGCCATCTCTTTGATCTCGGGGAACTCCTCCGCCAGGATCTCATCGCACAGCTTGACGCACTCGTCGCAGATATATACGTCCGGACCCGCAATGAGCCGTCTCACCTGGCTCTGGGGCTTTCCGCAGAAACTGCACGTTAATTCTTTTGAGCTGTCAAATTTAGCCATACTTTCTCCGTAATGTTTCGATTAGCGTTTTTCCACGACCTTATCGATGAGGCCGTAGGCTGCCGCTTCTTCCGCGGTCATATAGTTGTCGCGTTCCGTATCCGCGGCGATCTTCTCCAGGGGCTGGCCCGTCTTCTCCGCCAGGATGCGGTTGAGCTTTTCCTTGATGCGGATGATGTGGTCTGCCTGGATCTTGATGTCCGTCGCCTGACCCTGGGCACCGCCCAGAGGCTGATGGATCATGATCTCCGCGTTGGGCAGCGCGTAGCGCTTGCCCTTGGCGCCTGCCGCCAGCAGGAACGCCCCCATGGAGGCTGCCATGCCGACGCAGATGGTGGATACGTCCGGCTTTACGTACTGCATGGTGTCGTAGATCGCCATGCCGGCCGTGATAATGCCACCGGGGCTGTTGATATACAGATTGATGTCCTTGTCCGGGTCTTCGGATTCCAGAAACAGCAGCTGGGCCACCACGAGGCTGGCTGTGTCGCTGTTCACCTCTCCGTCCAGGAAGATGATCCGGTCTTTGAGAAGCCGGGAATAGATGTCGTAGGAACGCTCTCCCCGGGAGGTCTGCTCCACGACGTACGGGATAAGGTTGCTCATCGATTGCATCCTTTCTTGTTGGAAACTTCAGGCGGAACTTTTGGTTCCGCCTGACTTGATCGTTTATTCTTCGTCTTTCGCTTCTTCAGCCGGCTTTTCTTCGGCCTTCTTGGAAGACTTCTTCTTGGCGGCTTTCTTGGGAGCCTCCTTGGGCTCTTCCTTCTTTTCTTCGACCTCGGTGATCTCCGCGGCTTCGTACATCAGATCGATGGCCTTGCGGCTTAAGATGTCCTTCTTCAGGTAATCCATGTTCTCTTCGCCGAAGATGGATTTGATCTGGGACTGCGCCATGCCGTACTGCAGCGCCATTGCGGCCAGTTCCTTCTCGATGTCCGCCTCGGTGACTTCGACAGCTTCCTGCTTGGCGACGGCTTCGACGATGAGTCTGCTCTTGACTCTCTTCTCGGCGTCGGGCTTGAACTCGTCGATCATCTGTTCCTGGGTCTTGTTGAGGTACTTGCAGTACATGTCGAGGTTCATGCCCTGGGACTGCAGCTGATAGGCGAATTCGTTCAGCATGTTGGCAGCCTCGTTATCGATCATGGCCTGAGGCAGTTTGATGGGGTTGGCCTCGTAGACCTTCTGCAGCACCTTGTCCTTGCCTTCGTATTCCTTGGCGTCGGCCAGAGTCTTCTCCAGCTTTTCGCGTATATCGTTCTTTACTTCTTCCAGCGTATCGAATTCGGAAACGTCCTTGGCGAATTCATCGTCCAGTTCGGGCAGTTCCTGGGTCTTTACTTCGTGGATCTTGCACTTGAAGGTGGCAGCCTTTCCTGCCAGTTCTTCCGCATGATATTCTGCGGGGAACGTAACTTCCACGTCCTTGGCGTCGCCGGCCTTGCAGCCTACCAGCTGTTCTTCGAAACCGGGGATGAACTGTCCGCTGCCCAGAACGAGAGTCTGATTCTCCGCGGTGCCGCCGTCGAACTGCTTGTCTTCGCACCAGCCTTCGTAGTCCAGTACGACGGTATCGCCGTCCTCTGCCGCTCTTTCGACGGTAACGAGACGGGCGTTTCTCTGCTGCATGGCCTTGAGTTCGCCTTCGACGTCCTCTTCGTTGAGTTCCTTCTTGGTGACTTCGACCTTAACGCCCTTGTAGTCCTTTACGACCACTTCCGGTGCGACGGTAACGGTAACGGTAACTTCGAAACCTTTGCCCTTTTCCAGCTTTTCTTCGCCGAAGGCCAGGTCCGGTCTGTCGACGGGTTCCAGAGCCAGTTCTTCCAGCGCCTGGGGATAACCGGTAGCCAGGCAGTTATCTATCGCGTCTTCGAAGAAGATGCCTTCTCCGTATCTCTTCTCGATGACACTGCGGGGCGCCTTACCCTTGCGGAAGCCCGGCACTTCGATCTTGCCTCTCTGTTCTCTATATGCCTTATCGAGAGCCGCGTCGAATTCCTCTGCAGTGAATGCCATGGTAAATTTGGCAACATTGTTCTCTTTGCTTACTAATACAGCGTTCATTATTTATCCTCCTTAATCGCCTTATACCAAGGCAATATAGAATTATAACAAATCTTGCTCAAGAATGGAACACTTATTTTATTGTTGCTTTTTTGTCAGGCTTTTGCTAATATTTTTCGCGTACACCAATGCACGGAGGCAATATGGAACTCGAGATGAAATACGCAGTGCCCGGCAAGGACATCTGCGACGCGATCTGGGAAGACGATCTGGTGCGGAATTTCGCGGACCCCTCGTCCATGGACAAAGTGGTGATGAAGGCGGTCTATTTCGATACGGCGGACGGCAAGCTGTCCGCCAACAATATGGCAGTACGCGTAAGATACGAGGGGGATTCGGTCTTCGCAACGCTCAAGTGGAACGGCAGCGTTTCCAACGGCTTCCACGAACGGGAAGAGGTAAACGTGCCCGCATCCATGGAGCACTTCATCAGTTCTCCGAAGGACCTGTTCAAGGAGAGCGAAGACGATAAAGTGCTGCTGGATCTCATCGGGGATGACCCTCTCATCAACCTGCTGGAGATGCGCTATCTGCGCAGCCGCTGCCGGCTCACCTACGGCGGCAGCATCATGGAGCTGGCCATCGACACGGGCAGCATCATCACCGACAAAGGCGAAGTGCCCATCATGGAGCTGGAGATCGAACTGTACGCAGGCGATCCGAAGGATATCCAGTCCCTGGGTGACCGCCTCCAGGAGAAATACCACCTGGTACCGGAGAACCGCTCCAAACTGGCCAGAGGATTGGCGCTGCTGAGAGAATAACACGCAAAGAAAAAACGGAGCCGAGGCTCCGTTTTTTTATGTTATTGACGCGTCAGTCCTGATCTTCGTAAATGCAGTAGGCTGGATAATACTCGCCCAGATAGATCCAGACGTTATCTCCCATGTCCATATCGCCGCCGAACATCATGTTGGGGACCAGCAGGCGAAGTGACGTGCGGCGCGTGCCCTTCACGATCTTGCCTTCTGCCGTCGGGCGCTCCTCGAATTCGTCGATCTCTTTACGGAGATTGGGTATGCCCGTCTCCTTTGCAAAGTTATCCACGAACTTTTCCTTTTCGACATATACCACGTGATCGGGATTTTTAAACCATTCCAGTGTCATAAGATCCTCCTTTTTGCTCTATTTATGAAGGAGCAGGGGTTTCAGACAAGTCTGGATCCTTGGCTGAAACCCCTGCGGATGGAAAGCAAACGAAAAGGCTGTGGAAATAATTCCACAGCCCGTATTTACTGCGCTTGTAAAGCTCTTCCGATTTCCGCGTCGGGTGCTTTTTCTTTCTATGCAGGTCTCCTGGCTTGCGCATCGTCGCTTCGGCGCCTTCTCGGTTTCCCAATGGCTTTTGCCGTCGCTCTTCGCTTACAGTGGCGGGACCGCACCGGACTTGAACCGGTTTCCCTCTTCGCCGCATTGCTGCGGAACATAGAATCTATGAACTTGTAGATAAAGTGTATCACCTCAGCCGGAAATACGCAAGATGTAGAGAACAAAAAAACTCCCGGAGCATGCCGCTCCGGGAGTTCTGTTATGCCTTTATATTCGGGTCAACCGATTATTTGCCGGCTCTGGCCTTGTAGCCTTCCAGTCTTTCCTTGGCGTCGTTCTCTGCCTTTTCGTACAGAGCTTCTGCCTTGTCCGGGAATTCCTTGGCCAGGGACGCATAGCGGACCTGATCCATGATGAAGTCGCGGAAGGAACCGGTCGGATCCTTGGAATCCAGAACGAAGGGGTTCTCGCCCTTTGCCTTGAGCTCGGGGTTGAACCGGTACAGCTGCCAATAACCGCATTCGACTGCCAGCTTCTCGTTCTCCTGAGTCTTGCCCATGCCCTTCTTGAGGCCGTGGTTGATGCAGGGAGCGTAGCAGATGATGAGGGACGGACCATGGTAGCTTTCGGCTTCCTTGACCGCCTTCAGGAACTGGTTCTTGTCGGCGCCCATGGCGACCTGTGCAACGTAGACATAGCCGTAGCTGGCTGCCATCATGCCCAGATCCTTCTTCTTGGTCTTCTTACCGCTTGCAGCGAACTTCGCGATCGCAGCAGCCGGAGTCGCCTTGGAGGACTGACCGCCGGTGTTGGAGTAAACTTCGGTATCGAAGACGAGCACGTTGATGTCTTCGCCGGAAGCGAGAACGTGGTCGAGTCCGCCGTAACCGATGTCGTAGGACCAGCCGTCGCCGCCCAGGCACCAGACGCTCTTCTTGACGAGGAAGTCTTCCTTCGCCTTGAGTTCTGCCTTGAGTTCGGCAGCTCTGCCGGACAGCTTCGCCTTATTGACCGCAGCCATCAGGGCTTCGGACTGTTCTCTGGAGGTGGAACCTTCGTCCATACCTTCGACCCAAGCCTTTGCAGCTTCCTTGATCTCTGCGCTCTTGGTGGTCTCTGCGAGTTCGCAGACGATATCCTTTACCTTTTCTCTGTTCTGGCGAACAGCGGTGGCCATACCGAGACCGAATTCAGCGTTGTCTTCGAACAGGGAATTCGCCCAGGACGGACCTCTGCCGTTCTTGTCGGTGGTGTAAGGCATGGAAGGTGCGGATGCGCCCCAGATGGAGGAGCAGCCCGTCGCGTTGGCGATCATCATGCGGTCACCGAACAGCTGGGTAACGACCTTGATGTACGGAGTCTCGCCGCAGCCTGCGCATGCGCCGGAGAACTCGAAGTACGGGAATGCGAACTGGGAACCCTTGACGGAACCCTTGTCCATAACGGGCTTTTCGCCGATCTCCATACCGAACTCCCAGTTGGCAGCTTCCGCTTCCTGAGAAGCAAAGCTTTCCATGGTGAGAGCCTTTGCGCCCTTCTTGCCCGGGCAGATGTCAGCGCAGTTGCCGCAGCCGAGGCAGTCGAGCGGGGATACCTGCATTCTGTAAGCCATGCCGGCCGCTTCCTTGCCCATCGCGGGGATGGTCGCGAAGCTTGCGGGAGCCTTTGCCTTCTCTTCCTCGGTGAGCAGGATCGGACGGATCGTTGCGTGCGGGCAGACGAAGGAGCACTGGTTGCACTGGATGCAGTTTTCAGGATGCCACATGGGTACCTTGACGGCTACGCCGCGCTTCTCGTAGGCAGCGGTGCCGCTGGGGAAGGTGCCGTCTGCGATGTCCACGAAGGTGGAAACGGGCAGCTTGTCGCCTTCCTGACGGTTCATGGGTACGAGTACGTTTTCGATGAATTCGGGGACCTTCTTGGCCTTGGCGGGAGCGTCAACAGCATCCTTCCAGGCAGCGGGTACCTTGACTTCGTGGAATCCGGTGAGGCCGGCGTCCACGGCAGCCCAGTTCATCTTGACTACGTTTTCGCCCTTCTTGCCGTAGGTCTTCTCGATGGACTTCTTCAGATACTTTTCAGCATCTTCCACGGGGATGACCTTGGTGAGCGCGAAGAACGCGGACTGCATGATCATGTTGATGCGGTTGCCGAGGCCGATCTTGACGCCCAGGTCGGTCGCATCGATGGTGTAGAACTTGATCTTGTTCTTGGCGATGTACTGCTTCATGGCAGCGGGCAGATGCTCTTCGAGAGCCGCATCGTCCCAGGTGCAGTTGAGCAGGAAAGTGCCGCCCTTCTTCAGACCGGCCAGAACATCGTATGCGTGAACGTAGGATTCGTTGTGGCAAGCGACGAAGTCTGCTTCGGTGATGAGGTAGGTGGACTTGATGGGGTTCTTACCGAATCTCAGGTGGGAAACGGTAATGCCGCCGGACTTCTTGGAGTCGTAGGAGAAGTAGCCCTGTGCATACATATCGGTGTTGTCGCCGATGATCTTGATGGCCTGCTTGTTGGCGCCGACGGTACCGTCGGAACCCAGACCCCAGAACTTGCAGCGGTAGGTGCCTTCGGGTTCGGTAGCGATGTTGACGGTCTTCAGGGAAGTGCCGTAAACGTCGTCTTCGATGCCGATGGTGAAGTTGTTCTTGGGCTTCTTTGCCTTCAGGTTATTGTAAACGGCAACGATCTGTCCCGGCGTGGTGTCCTTGGAACCTAAGCCGTAGCGGCCGCCGTAGATCTCGGGAGCGTTGTCTTCGGTGTAGTACATGGTCTTGAGGTCCATGTAGAGAGGATCGCCCATAGCGCCGGGTTCCTTGGTCCGGTCGAGAACGGCGATTCTCTTGACGGTCTTCGGCATGACCTTCTTGAGGTACTTCGGAGACCAGGGTCTGTACAGTCTGACCTTGATGAGACCGACCTTTTCGCCCTTAGCCAGCAGATGCGGCAGGGTCTCTTCGATCGCTTCGCAGACGGAGCCCATGGCGACGATGATATTTTCGGCATCGGGAGCGCCGACATAGTCGAAGGGCTGATACTTTCTGCCGATCTCCTTGCCGAGTTTCTTCATGTAATCGGCAACGATGTCGGGCAGTGCTTCGTAGTACTTATTGGCAGCTTCTCTGGCCTGGAAGAAGATATCCGGGTTCTGAGCGGTGCCGCGGATGCAGGGATGTTCGGGGTTGAGCGCTCTGTCTCTGAAAGCCTGAACAGCATCCATGTCGATCAGCTTGCGATAGACGTCGTAATCGACAACTTCGATCTTCTGAATTTCGTGAGAGGTTCTGAAACCGTCGAAGAAGTGCAGGAAAGGTACTCTGCCTTCGATGGCGGACAGGTGTGCGATCGCTGCCAGATCCATGACTTCCTGAACGGAGGAGGAGCACAGCATGGCGAAACCGGTCTGGCGGCAGGCCATGACGTCGGAGTGATCGCCGAAGATGCACAGTGCGTGAGCAGCCAGGGTTCTTGCCGTAACGTGGAATACGCCGGGCAGGAGTTCGCCTGCGATCTTGTACATGTTGGGGATCATGAGGAGCAGGCCCTGGGATGCGGTATAGGTGGTGGTGAGAGCGCCGGCTGCGAGGGAGCCGTGAACGGTGCCGGATGCGCCGCCTTCGGACTGCATCTCGACTACGCGGACTTCCTGACCGAACAGGTTCTTTTCTCCATGCGCTGCCATGTCGTCCACGATCTCAGCCATCGGGGAGGACGGAGTGATGGGGAAAATTGCGGCAACGTCGGTGAACGCATAAGAGACATATGCGGCAGCGGCGTTGCCATCCATGGTTTTGAATTTCTTAGCCATGATTTCGTTTCTCCTTTACTTTTTATGAGTAAGTGTTACTGAAACAATAGAAAAATACTGTGTGCAAGAGCACACCCTGATAATTATATAACAAACCAACAAAAATACAACAGCAGAAGACATTTCTGCTGTTGTTTTCTAGATTTTTTTGTGAGCCTGGGAACGATCCTTCTTCTCCAGATAGCTCAACGTATAAAGAGCGATAAACGAGATCAGGATATTGACCAGTACCCATTTGTACGCCATGGCATCGTTCCCCTCTCTCCACAGCTGGTAGACGGTGGTGGAGATGGTGGCAGTGCGGCCGGGGGTGTAGCCGGAGATCATGGATGTGGCGCCGTACTCTCCGAGCCCTCTGGCAAAGGCCAGCACGAAACCGGCCAGCACCCCTTTTCTGCAGCAGGGCAGCATGATGTGCCAGAATACCTGTCTCCGGGTCAGGCCCAGGCTGTAGCCGGCATCGGCCAGCCCGTAGTCGAAGCTTTCGAAGGCGCCGCGCGCCGTGCGGTACATCAGGGGGAAGGTGACCACGGCCACCGCCAGAATGCTGGCGGGCCAAGTCATGACGAGACGAATGCCGAAGTGCTCCAAAAGGAAGGCGCCCAGAGGACGCTTCGGGCTGAAGGTCATCAGCAGGAAGAAGCCGACCACGGTGGGCGGCAGCACCAGGGGGAGCGTAAGCACGCAGTCGATGATGGCCTTCAGCCAGGGCCGCACATTGCGCAGTCCGTAGGCCGCACCGATCCCTACGAAGAACGTGAGGACCGATGCGATCAGAGAGATCCGTATGGAGTTGAGGAGCGGAAACCAATCCATTTTTCTGTATTATTCCACAACGGTAAAGCCCGCAGCTTCGAAGACACCTTTGGCGGTCAGGTCCTGCAGGAACGTCATAAAGCGTTCCGCCTGCTCGGCAAGTTCCGTGTTTGCCAGAATTGCTGCCGGATAGATGACCGGGCTGTGGCTGCCTTCCGGCGGGAAACCGACAATATCCAGCCCCGCCGCAGCAGCGTCGGTGCCGTATACGATGCCGCAGTCCACGGCGCCCTCCTTCACCTGGCTCACCACATCTTTAACGTTCGTGCCGAAGGTGATCTTCTTTTCGGCATTCAGGCTGTCCCAGAGGCCCATATAGGTAAGGATCTCCTCGGAATACTGGCCGACAGGCACGTCGGCATTGCCCAGCGCGATCAGGGAGAGCTTATCGGTGCCGAGATCCTCGAAGCTGCCGATCCCTGCGGGATTGCCCTCCGGGACGACCAGTGCCACCTTGTTTTCCAGCAGATCCACCCGCGATGCATCGTCGATCAGCCCCAGTTCCTCCAGCTGGTTCATCTGCTTTTGGGAGGCAGAGATAAAGATGTCGCAGACGGCGCCCTCCTCGATCTGGGTCTTCAGCGTGCCGGAAGAATCGAAGGTGAACACAAGCTCCACGTCCGGTTCGATCATCTCGCTCCAGGTCTTCTCCAGTTCGGTGAGCGTCTCCTGCATGGACGCTGCTGCAAAGATATGCAGCGTGCAGGGATCGACTTCAAACACCATGCCGTCGTCGTCCAGCACCTGCGGCTTGCAGGCAGTCATGGCGAAGAGCATTGTCAGCGCGAGCAAAAAGCATAAAAACTTTTTCATCTGTTTTTCTCCTTCACCAAAGGCTCATTGTTCCGGGGCGGCGCAGTTTGTCGCGGCGCCGGTCAGGATCTCGATGCCGTGGGTCAGCGCAGGCGTGACCGCCTCCAGATTCTCCCGGACCGCCTTTGGACTGCCGGGCAGGTTGATAATGAGAGTGCGCTTGCGGATGGCGGCGGTGCCTCGCGACAGCATGCCACGGGGCGTGATCCGCATCGAATAGGCCCGCATGGCCTCCGGGATGCCGGGAACGGACTTTTCGGCGATATCCATGGTGGCCTCCGGCGTGTTGTCCCGGGGAGAGAAGCCCGTGCCGCCTGTGGTGAGGACGAGCTGCGCTCTGCCCTCGTCCGCGATCTCGGCGAGCAGCTTCGCCAGGCCTTCCCGGTCGTCGGAGACGAGGTAGGTCTCGCCGACGAGATAGCCCAGTTTCTGCATTTCCTCGACAATGACGGGACCGGCTTTGTCCTCCCGTTTGCCTGCCGCGCCGGAGTCGGATACGGTGACCACCGCCACAGTGGGCAGGATGCCGAAGGCATCACCGGGACGGATCGTGCCGCCCTGTTCCACTACGGCAAACACGCCCTCTCTGGGCATGATGCAATCGCCGGTGAGACGCCGGATCTCGCAGTCGGCGTGGCATTCTTTGCCGATCTGGGTCATGCGAAGGATCGCATCGCCGCAGCGGAAGCGGATGCCGATGGGCAGCTTCGCGAAATCGATGCCCTCGACCATGATGTTCTCGGCAAAATCGCCGGGTTCCAGTTCTTTATGACCAGCCGCCAGAAAGCGCGTCCGGGCTTCTTCGTACTTTTCGTAGCTCAACAGACTGACAGCCCGGTGCCAGTTCCCGGCGTGGGCATCGCCTTCGATGCCCCAGTCTTTGACGAGCTTTGCTTCTTCGATTGGGTGTTTTTTCGTACCCCGCACCTCGCTGATGCAGAGGGATCGTATGGTTGGCATGTTATCCTCCGATTTGGGACATCAATCTGTCCTCTTCAGTTTTTTGCAGACCGAATAGATGATGCTCGGGTTTGTTTTGGATGCAGAGGACGATCGCGTCCTTGATATCCTGCTGCGTTCCGCCTTTCCTCAGGATCTCTTTTACATCTTCCCCCGCCGGGAAGGCCAGGCAGCTCTTTAATTTACCATCCGCCGTCAGCCGGATGCGGTTGCAGTCTTCGCAGAAGCGGTAGGACACGGCAGAGATGAAGCCGATATCGGACTGAAAACCGGGAAAACGGACGTATTCGGCGGGACCGGCGATCGAATGCGCCCCTTCGACGAGCTCCGGTTCGCCGAACGCATTGTGAAAGAGTTCCAGCAACTCTTTCTTCGCAATTCCCTGCAGCGCCGCGCCCATGCCGATGGGCATCAGTTCAATAAAGCGGACGGAAGCCCGGGTATCCCTGGACAGTTCTGCAAGCTGAAGCAGTTGCTCTTCTCTGCCCTTCGTCGGCACACAGTTCACCTTTACGCGAAGCTGCGGGGCATCCAGCGCGATCAGAAGGCCTTCCCTGGCCGGGTCAAACAGGTCGCGGCCGGTAAAGGCGCGGTAAGACGCGCGATCCATGGCGTTCAGGCTGATGTTGACCCCGTCCAGCCCCGCCGCCTGCAGATCCGGCAGCTGATCTTTCAGCAGCACGGCGTTGGTCGTGAGGACTACGGTCTCGATGCCCGGGATCTCCTTCAGCAGAGCGACCAGGCGGTGCAGATGCGGACGCACCAGGGGTTCTCCGCCGGTCAGACGGATCTTGCGGACGCCCAGTTTTGCCGCTTCCGCGGCCACTGCCGCGATCTCCTCGTAGCTGAGGATGTCTTCGTGCCGCATCAGGTCGACGCCCCCTTCGGGCATACAGTGGATGCAGCGCAGGTTGCAGCGATCCGTCACCGAGATGCGCAGATATTCGATTGTGCGTCCGTAGTTATCTCTCATGAAGCATCTTTTCCAGCATGGCGGCAACTTCCTGCGGATCGCGCCATTCGCCGGCTTTTATAAACAATTTCGGGTAGGATGACCCCTTCAGCCCCTCGATCAGGATGAGATCCGCCTCCGGGAAGGCCTCGAAAAGTTGTTTCTCGTTCACCGGCTGCCGCTTGACCAGCATAAACTTTTCGCCGTCGAACACCGCAGTCCCCATGGCGCCGGCATCGAAAAACCGGCGGGTATCGGTTCCGGGCACGTCGAGTGCGAAGGAATGGCCATCGTGCTTGACGACCGCAATCGAATAACCGCGGGCGGTCAGGATGGGAAGAACCGCCTCGATGAGCGTGGTCTTGCCGCTGTTTTTTTCACCACTGATCGCGAAGATCAGAGGTTTCTTCGCAGTGCTCACAGTCTGGTCCCTTCCCTTCCGAAGAAGAAATCGCCGGACTTGCCGCCGCTTTTGCGCACCAGGTGAACATCTCCGATCACCATCTCCTTGGAGACGGCTTTACACATGTCGTAGATGGTGAGGAGCGCAGCGGAAACGCCGGTGAGCGCCTCCATCTCCACGCCGGTCTTGCCTTCCGTTTTTACGGTGCAGACCGCCCGGATCGCCGCTTTTTCCTCCAAGATCTCGAAGTCCACGGAAGCCTTTGTGATGGGAAGCGGATGGCACAACGGAATGATATCCGAAGTCTTTTTGCAGGCCATGATGCCCGCGATGCGGGCGGCTGCCAGGACATCGCCCTTGGGCAGCGCATCGTCCTGCAGCAGCTGCAGGATCTCAGCGCCTACATAGATCGTGCCCTCTGCAGATGCTTCCCTTGCCGTGACCGCTTTCCCGGACACGTCCACCATGATGGCTTCTCCGTTTTCGTTGATGTGCGTCAGTTTTTCCATATCTTCAGATCCTATAAACTTTGAGTTTTGTTCCGGCAGGGGTTGGACCGCCACAAGCCGGTAATTCAGCCAGACAGTTGCAGCCAGCCATGGTCAGAAGCTGACCGCTGGAGTGCCCGGAAGGCACATAAAGCGTACCGTTCTCCAGTTTCGCGCGCAGATAGCGCGGTACGGCGCTTCCTTTCGGAAAAGCTTCCGCCAGAACACCTTCTGTCTCCTGCGGTTCCAGCGAAGGATCGCCGGATAACTTCGCCAGCAGAGGCCGGGCAAACAGTTCGAAGGTCGCCGCAGCTGCATAAGGGTTGCCGGACAGACAGAGGATCTGCGTGCCGTCTTTTTCCGCCAGCATCAGAGGCGATCCGGGTTTCAGCCGGACACCGGCGAACCGCACCGCAGCGCCTAGTTCCGCCAGGATAATCGGCAGATAGTCCGCATCGCCCACCGACACGCCGCCGGTGGTCAGGACGAGATCGTAAGAACCGATCCGCTTTTGAAGTTCCTGCGCAAGAATCGCCGGATCGTCCGGGCAGAGGGCGGTTTCCGACTCAAGACCCAGCTGTTTTAAGCGGCTTTTCAGATAGACGGAATTGGAGTCGTAGATCTTGCCGGCTTGCAGGGGACTGCCTGGGGCAGCGATCTCGCTGCCGGTGGCCAGAATGGCCACCCGCGGCCGCCGGCGGGCGCGCAGCGCCGCGAAGCCGGCGGCCGCCAGGCAGCCTGCCGTCGCTGCGTCGATCTTCTGCCCAACCTTGCAGAGCACAGTTCCCTTCGCGAAATCCTCACCTGCAAAGACGTAATTCTGGAAGTGACCCACTTCTTTATAGATCTGTACAGCATCGTCCCCATCAAAGCCGCATGCCGCTTCATACGCTGCATTTTCGATTCCGACCACGGCGTCGCAATCCGCAGGGATCCTCCCGCCCGTCATGATGCGCACGCACTCGCCGGGTCCCACAGCGAACTCGGTTCCGCAGCCGGCAGGTACATACCCCACCTGCTTTAGCCGGGCAGGTCTTTCCCGGCCCGCTCCTTTCACGTCTTCGCTGTGAAATGCAAAGCCATCTAGCGGAGAACGGGGAAACGGCGGCTGATCGATGGGCGAAACCAAATCTTCCGCCGCGATCCGCCCGGCGCAGTCGTACACGCTCACCGTTTCCGTTCCGCCCAAAGGATCTGTCTTCGCGATGATGCGCAGCGCTTCTTCTACAGAGATCATCCCTTCTACCAGCCTTTCCCGAAGCTGCAGTCCGGGAAACGGCATTCCTTACATCCCAGGCAAAGCCCGCCGTAACCCAGTTCCGCGATATCCGCCTTCGAGATCTCCACGCCTGCCAGCACGCGGGGCAGCACGATATCAAAGATCGTAGCCTTGTGATACATCACGCAGCCCGGCAGTCCCAGAATGGGCACGCCGTCTTCGAAATAGCCAAGGCACAGCATGGCGCCGGGCAGCGCCGCGCCGCCGTAGGTGACGATCCTCGCGCCGCTCTGCATGATAGCCCCCGGCGTTTTGTCATCCGGATCTACGCTCATGCCGCCGGTGCAAAGGATCAGATCGGCGCCTGCCGCTCTTGCTTCTGCGATCGCCTTCAGGATCGTATCCGTATCGTCTACGCATTTCGTGCGGTAGATCGTCTCCACCCCGAAAGCCGCCAGTTTCTTTTCCACGACGGGGCCGAATTTGTCTTCGATCAGACCCTTCGCTACTTCGCTGCCGGTCACGATCACGGCGCAAGTCTTTACCGTAAAAGGCACGACCTGCAGCAGCGGCTGGGGACCCACCAGTTCCGCCGCTTTATCCAGCTTTTCCGCTTCGATCACCAGGGGGATCACCCGCATGCCAGCCAGCTTATCACCCCTCTTTACCGCCACGTTGCCCATGCGGGTCGCGATCATCAGTTGGTCCTGGCCGTTCACCAGGCGGAGGCGGTCTCTATCCACCAGAAACAGGCCATCGCAGTCCGCCTTCACCTCGATCTTGCCCTCTTTCGTCCCTGAACGGGTCATGTTCGGACCGAAGCACAGCGCCAGCAGCCGCTCTGCCGCTTCGTCCTCGTGGAGCCACCCCTCCGGCTTTTCGAACACGTACAGATTCTCCTTGCCCATGGACAGCAGCACCGGAATGTCCTCTTCCGTTACGATATGCCCTTTGCGGAACCGCGCGTCCTTGGTGACCCCGGGAATGATCTGGGTCATGTCGTGGCACAGGACAGTGCCGACTGCGTCTTCTGTTCTGATGAGTTTCATGCTGTTTCTCCTATACAAAATGCCCCGCCTCCGTAAAGGAAGCAGGGCAAATATACCAAAACCGGCGACCCGAAAGCCGCTTGCTGCTGCATCCTTTTCAATGAGGAAGGCCCTGCGGTTTCCCGCCAGGACCCCGGAGGGGAAAGTCCCCTCGGCCTGCCGTCCTTAGCGTTCTGCCTTAGGCGCAGCAGGCTCGGAAGCCGTTGTTCTGTTACTGTTCATTTTACACGGATGCAGAAGGGTTTTCAACACCCCTCGTCAAACATGCAGCTGGGTCTCATATTTTGTTGTCAGAACGGTCCCGGGCGGGATGGAATGGGTCAGCCAGACGCTGCCGCCGATGACACAGCCGTCTCCCACCTTCGTATCGCCGCCCAGTACGGTGGCACCGGCGTAGATCACCACGTCGTTTCCGATGTCCGGATGGCGCTTGATGCCCTTCACCAGACTGCCGTCGTCCGCGACTTTAAAGCTCTTCGCCCCTAAAGTCACATGCTGATACAGCTTGACCCGGCTGCCGATGGTGCAGGTCTCACCGATGACGACGCCAGTGCCGTGATCGATGAAAAACGACGGGCCTATCGTCGCACCGGGATGGATATCGATGCCGGTCCAGCTGTGGGCCAGCTCCGTCATCATCCGGGGAATGATGGGCACCTTCAGGATGTACAGGCAGTGTGCGATGCGATAGACGACGATCGCCCGGAAGGCGGGATAGCACAGAATGACTTCATCCGGGCTGATCGCAGCAGGATCCCCTTCGTAAGCCGCTTGGATATCCGTCTGCAGCATCCTCCGGATCTGGTCCATACGCGCCATGGTCTGTTTTACGCAGTGCATCGCCTGTTCCTGAGGCAGCACGTACAGAAGCGCTTTCGTCAGCGCCTGGACGGCCAGGTCCATCTCGATGCGGGACTTTTCCTCCAGACCTTCCTCGCTGATGGAAGACGGTTCATCTCCGAAAAAGCGGGGAAACAGGGCGGAGAAAAAGCGGTCGACGGTCTCCCGGATCGTCTCCGAAAGACCGATATAATTTGGTTCCATATGTATTTCCTCAGATCACGTTAAAAATACCCTTCCGTGGACAGATAGCGGTCTCCGGTATCGGGCAGGATGACCACGATGTTCTTGCCGGCGTTCTCCGGACGCTTTGCCAGCTGGATCGCAGCAGCGACTGCAGCACCGGCGGAGATGCCCACCAGGACGCCCTCGTTTCTGCCGATGGCAGCGCCGGCTGCATAGGCATCCTCGTTGGAGATTGCGATGACCTCATCCAGCACGCTCAGGTCCAGCGTATCCGGTGCAAATCCGGCACCGATGCCCTGGATCTTGTGAGGACCTGCTTTGCCTTCGGAGATGAAGGGAGAAGCAGCGGGCTCCACGCCTACGACTTTTACTGCCGGGTTCTGTTCCTTCAGATACTTGCCTGTACCGGAGACCGTGCCGCCGGTGCCGAAGCTCGCCACGAAGATGTCCACCTGTCCATCCGTATCGTTCCAGATCTCCGGACCCGTCGTCTCGTAATGCGCCTTCGGATTGGAGGGGTTGACGAACTGACCCGCCAGCACGGCACCCGGGATCTCCTTCAGCAGTTCATCCGCTTTGGCGATAGCGCCCTTCATCCCCTTCGCGCCTTCCGTCAGCACCAGTTCTGCACCGTAGGCTGCCACGATCTTGCGGCGTTCCACGGACATGGAATCCGGCATCACCAGGATAAGTTTATAGCCCTTTGCGGCAGCGACCGCAGCCAGGCCGATGCCGGTGTTGCCCGAAGTGGGTTCGATAATGGTGTCGCCGGGCTTTAGCACTCCTGCAGCCTCGTAATCCGCGATGATCGCCTTTGCGATGCGGTCCTTTACGCTGCCCGCCGGATTCAGATATTCCAGTTTTCCGTAGATCTTTGCGGTCAGTCCTTCCTTTTCCTCCGTATGGACCAGTTCCAGCAGCGGGGTGCCGCCGATCAGCTGTTCTGCCGATGTGTAGATGTTAGACATGCTTTTTTGCCTCCTTTTTCCGGTAAAATAAAAAGCGCAGGCCATTCCTGGCCCGCGCCGCATGCAGAGAAGAATAACTTGCTCAGATGAAGCAGGAGCCTCGGAAAATACCAGCACAAATACAACACATGCATACCATGCGCGCTGCAGTTTCCATCATGCTCCTGTGTTCGATTCTGATCTTGTTCATGGTAGTATTTTATTCCTACTTACCTACTATGTCAATAGGTTATATAAAAAATGCACCCACGCCTAAATCCATTTATGGTATGATGGTGCTATGGCAAGAATCGAACTGACCGCCACAGCTACCTTCGGGCTGGAGGCCGTCGTAAAACGAGAGATCGAAGGATTGGGATACGCCGTTACTGGGTCACAGGACGGCCGTATCTCTTATATGGCAGACGAGCGTGGCATCGTCCGCTCGAATCTTTGGCTGCGCAGCGCGGACCGCGTCTACGTAAAGCTGGCGGAATTCGAAGCGAAGACCTTTGAAGATCTGTTTCAGAACGTCGCTGGCATTCCCTGGGAGGAGTGGATCCCCTATGAGGGCAAGTTTACGGTCGTAGGAACCTCTGTAAAGTCCCAGCTGCATTCCGTGCCCGGGTGCCAGTCCATTACGAAGAAGGCGATCGTGACCCGGCTGCAGCAGACCTATGGCGAGGTCACCTTTCCGGAGACAGGCGCCGCTTATACGGTGCGCTTTTTGTTCCAGAAAGACGTCTGCACCATCCTGATGGACACGTCCGGTGCAGGACTGCACAAGAGAGGCTACCGCGTGATGGATGTTGCAGCGCCGATCAAGGAGACGCTGGCTGCCGCCATGGTATCGCTGTCGTTCTTCAAACCGGGACGCGTAATGGCAGACCCCTTCTGCGGGTCCGGTACCGTGGCGATCGAAGCGGCCATGCAGGCGAGGAACATCGCGCCGGGACTTTCCCGCAAGTTTGCGTCCGAAGACTGGGACTTCATCCCCAAGGAGATCTGGAAGGAGGAGCGCAGAAAGGCATTCGCCGCCATGCGCACCGACGAGGAACTGGAAGGCACGAAGATCTACGCTTCCGACATCGATCCCAAAGCGGTAAAAGCCGCGAAGGAGAACGCGCTGGAAGCAGGCGTGGACGACCTCATCGAGTTTTCCGTCATGCCCTTCTCCCGCTTCATTGCCCAGCCGGATCTTCCCGAAAAGGGCATGATCGTTACCAATCCGCCCTACGGGCAGCGCATCGGCGAGCAGAAACAGCTGGACGGCATCTACCGGGATCTGAAGACCTTTACGGAACTCGCTCCCACCTGGTCCGTCTTCCTCATTACGGCAGACAAGACCTTCGAAGCCAAGTTCGGCCGCCCGGCGGACCGCCGCCGCAAGCTCTACAACGGCCGCATCGAGACCTGCTATTATCAGATCCACGGAAAGAAATAACGGCGCCTTTTCGGGCACCGCAGGAGGTATCGCATCATGGGATTTTTCAGCAATCTGTTCCGCCGGGGCAGCGAAGAACCGGAGCAGCCCCAGCTGACCATCGAAGAACTCATCGAAAAACTGAACTACTGTAAGGAACACGATCTGCCGGTTCAACACCGGATCCACGGCGATCTGCGGGTCACCCGCGTCGAAAAAGAGCGATTTTTCGCGGATTCCGATATCCGTACGGATCTGATGTTCCCCTATAAATACTTCTCCGACGGACTGCTTACGCTGCCGCCGGAGGTGTTATAACCGATAAAAAAGGACGGGTCTTTCGTGACCCGTCCATTTTTTTATGCAATTGTCGGAACTACTTGCTGTAGTCGTAGAAACCCTTGCCGGACTTCTTGCCGAGCTGGCCGCCGCGGACCATCTTCTTCAGCAGCAGAGCGGGACGATACTTGGAATCGCCGGTCTCGTTGTACAGAACGTTCATGATGGCCAGGCATACGTCCAGACCGATGAAGTCGCCCAGAGCGAGGGGTCCCATCGGGTGGTTGGCACCAAGCTGCATAGCCTTGTCGATGTCTTCTACGGAAGCAACGCCGGTCTCATAGACCATGATAGCTTCGTTGATCATCGGCAGGAGCAGTCTGTTGACTACGAATCCCGGAGCTTCTGCAACTTCGATCGGATCCTTGCCGATTTCCTTGGACAGGTTGAAGATAAAGTCGAAGGTCTCCTGGGTGGTGTTTGCGCCGCGGATGACTTCGATCAGCTTCATGCTGGGAACAGGATTGAAGAAGTGCATGCCGATCACGGGGTGCTTCAGGCCGAGGCCCATTTCGGTGATGGACAGAGAGGAGGTGTTGGATGCGAAGATGGTGCCTTCCTTGCACATCTCATCCAGTTCGCAGAGCAGCTCTCTCTTGGTCGCCATATCTTCCTTGACGCACTCGATCACGAGATCAGCATCTGCAGCGGCAGACTTTTCTTCGACAAGAATGTTGTTCAGGATAGCAGCCTTCTGCTCTTCCGTCATCTTGCCCTTGGCGATCCGCTTATCGAAGGAAGCGGCGAGCTTGTCCTTATGTCTCTGCGCAGACGCCACGCTGCTGGCATACATCAGAGCGGTGTGACCATTCTGAGCGAATACCTGTGCGATACCGGAACCCATGGTGCCTGCGCCGAAAATTGCTACTTTCATTTTAAGTTACCTCCTAAAATATCGTAAAAAGGTTTAAAAACATGTATGTGAGACTGCTTAACAGTTCTCAAACGGATCGTGGGGACGCTTCTCCAGGAACGCGCTCATGGCGTTTCTCTGGTCTTTCGTCTCGAAGCAGCTGCCGAACAGCTTTTCTTCGATGACGACCGCTTCGTCCATGCCGACCTGCAGACCGTCGTTGATGGCCTTCTTGCAGGCGCGTACGGCGATTGGCGCGTTGCCGGCGATGCGGTTCGCCAGTTTTTCGGCTGCGGGCATCAGTTCCTCAGCGGGATAGACTGCCTGTACGAGGCCGATGGACAGCGCTTCGGGAGCCTTGATGTTTCTCGCGCTGTAGATGAGTTCCTTGGCTTTGCCGGGGCCGATGAGACGGGCCATTCTCTGGGTGCCGCCGAAGCCCGGGGTAATGCCGAGGCCGGCTTCCGGCTGACCGAATACAGCCGTTTCGGAAGCGAGCCGGATATCGCAGCTCATTGCCAGTTCGCAGCCGCCGCCCAGCGCGAAGCCGTTGACCGCAGCGATGGTGGGAATGGGCAGGGTTTCCAGTTTTCTGAAGGTGTCGTTGCCCAGTTTGCCGAACGCTTCGCCTTCCGCCTTGGACAGGCCGCTCATCTGGCCGATGTCGGCGCCGGCGACGAAAGCCTTTGCGCCGCTGCCGGTGACGATGAGGCAGCGCAGCGTATTCAGATCCAGGTTATCCAGCGTTTCGCCCAGCTGGGAGATCACCTGATCGTTCAGGGCATTGAGGGCTTCGGGTCTGTTGATCGTCAGAACGCCGACAGATCCCTTGATTTCCAGTTCTACAAATGCCATTTAATATAATCCTCCTTACAGGTCCTTCTCTGTCTTCCATGGTGCATGAGAATTCCTGCATCTCCCATTATATACTTTGTTTATTTTTTGTCAATATGTTTCCAGGCGATTGCTGCGCCGTCCGCGATATCCCCTGCCATTACGCCTGCTTCGCCCCATTTTTCAGCAGCAATATCCCCTGCCAGACCGTGCAGATACACGCCGCAGACGGCTGCCAGAACGCAGGCGCTCTCCGCGGTCACGCCTTGGGCCACATACTGCCCGGCCAGGGAAACAATGACCCCGGTAAGCACGTCGCCGGAGCCGCCCGTCGCCATGCCGGGATTTCCGGTGATGTTTTCGTAGACGGTGCCATCCGGCAGGCAGATCAGGCTGCCCCGCCCCTTCATGACGCAGGCCGCGTGCAGCCTTTTCGCGAGGAATTTGCCGTAGAACGCGCGGTCCGAAGCTACATCCTGCGGGGTCACAGGCGGTCTTCCCGCCTCCGCGGAAGCGTTTACAAGACGCGCGGCTTCCGCTGCGTGGGGTGTAAGGACCAGATGCGCGCGAGTCTCCGACGCGGAAGGAACCCCGTATTCTGACAGACAGTTGAGCCCGTCTGCATCGAGAACGACAGGACCTGCGTACTCCCGCAGGATGCGGCAGAGCATTTCGTAGTTCTCCCGGGAGACGCCAAGCCCGGAGCCAATGGCGACAGCATCGTATTTCGCGGGGTCAAACGCATCCCGCGATACACAGGTCGCCTCCGGCACGCCCGTATGGACCACGGAGAAAAACTCTGGTGGGCAACAGGCAGCGACCAGACCGCTTCCGCTGCGGAAAGCCGCCCGGCAG
>CACYFF010000027.1 GCA_902773665.1 uncultured Eubacteriales bacterium
GCGCTAAACAACCTCTGGGGTTATTTAGTATCTTGGCGATAAATGACCTCAGAGGTTGTTTACTGCATCCGGCGATAAATGACCTCAGAGGTTATTTACTGCATCCAAGGCATCCTGCCCGCCCGGACTTCTTTCCAGGGCTCTGCGAGCGCCTTTTCCATAAGAATCCGGAAATACGCATCTTCCAGCGCATCTCTGAACGGATAAACCTCTGTTCCTTTTTCCAGGAACTCCTTCATATCGTAAAGCATTGAGGCCATCGCGAATTCATCCTGAAGATTGTCCATGGACAATCCTCTTTTCGGCACCCGCCTCGCGTCCCTCAAAAGCGCCGTGTCCAGCTCCCTGTACCGATCCGGTATGACGGGCGCTAATTCTTCCCGCACAGGCAGCTCGTCGTCATCGAGGCAGTAAAGAATTGTGTCGCACCACTCTCCCCGATTTCCGCGTACCAGGACATGCCGTGATCTGATGAAAGAATGGTACTGAACTCCGGAAAAGTCGTACAGCGCGTTTTTCCCCGAGTCAAAAGACACCCACACCACATCTCTTGCCCTCGCTCTTATTGGATTTCCCGGAATCGGACCGGTTCTGGAATCTGTTTCCACAACCGGATGCATAGTTCGCTCCCCGCGAATTACATAGGATTCTCCCTCTGTCAAAAGCATCCTTCTCAGAAGGCTCATCCCATGGTAATCATGTGCCAATGATAAATATGCCGTACCGGGAATTCCGATCCTTCCTGCTGCTATAGCCTGCAGTCCGGCGATCATATCCGGGTATCGACAGTATTGTTCAGCGACTGCGATTTGCGCTCCAGCTTTCCGTAGATCCCAAAGCTTCAACAATTGCTCCTCTGTCATTCCGGCAGGAGTCTCCATCAGGACCGGATACCCGCGATTCACCCACTCGATACAGACGTCAGTAATAGAAGTTTTATTCACAGCTACCACAACAAAGTCAGGCTGAAACGCTTCCGCTTCCTCCACTGACAACACAGCAGGCACACCGGTCTCCTGCAGCATCAGCGCAGCTTTTTCCTCTGATCGGCAGAGGAACATCGCGGAAAACAACGTCGGATATGTCCTGGCAATCCTTCCATAGAACTTAGCCCGGTACCCGGATCCAACAATTAAAAATGATAGGTGCATTAATCCCTCCTCACTAAACACTAAACACCCTCTGCTAACGCTAAACAACCTCTGAGGTCATTTAGCGTTTTTCACCCACGAAATGATCGCTCGAGTCGTCTCACCCCACTGCTCAGCAGGCGAAATCTGCGCTGTCCCGTCCCCTTTTTGCACTCCGTAAGAGCCAAATTGCGCATGGTTTCCGCCCTTGATCACGACCTCATCCGTATCTGCCGGGTCGTTCCCCAGGTTTTCTTGATATGCTTTCAAGTCCAGGACTCTGTCCTCCGACCCACGGATCGAGAGTGCGGAAAGGTCGTCGCTAAGCTTTTTCGTGGAATACGCTCCGAGCAGCACGATTCCGTCCAGCGCTCCACCGTGCTCTGCCGCGTAAAACGCCGCTGCCACGCCGCCCAATGAATGTCCGCCCACATACCAGTGCGCATACTCGTGCGCTTTCATGGCTTCATCCGCCTTCCCGATTCCCAAAAAGGCGAGTCGAAACGGCACCTTGACTAAGCAGGCATCCAACCCTTCCGCGGCCAGCTCATGCAGCAGCGGCGCATAGGCCGTCTCCTCCACCTTTCCGCCTGGATAGAACACCAGCGCACTCTCCTCCCCAGGTCCGTCAAAATACCAACCATACCCGGTTCTCTCAACACTCACATTTCCATCCGAAACTAAGGCTTCTTCTGCAGCCGCATCCGCGCGATAGTACTGCTCCACATATACAACAGACCCGCATACAATAACCGCTATTACCACAAGTAATGCGATCCATACTCTCTTGCTTCTCATATTTAAGTGACTTGATGCCTCCTGTTTTTCTTGCTTCTACAATCTAATGATACTACTTACACGAAGAAGCCACAAACCGTTCTATTCTTCTAGTGTTTAGCTTGTCATGACGACCAAGGTGTACTGGAGGCCACTTCATCGGCATTCAACCGTCAATTCATCAAGAACCTACCTGATTTGCCGTTCAAGTTGTTTTGAAAGAACCTTCACCGGCACTCAACCGTCAATCTCATCAAGAAACGTGCCCTCAGCCACAAACCAAGAAATCTCCACAGATTTACGTCACAAAATACGGTAAAATATAGCTGATACACCACAATTGTTAAGAACAAGACTTCACATACATCCCAAGGAGTGAACAATGGCTACACATAAACTCAGATTTAATATAATCCTGATCAATTTACTGTTAATGCTGCTGATGATAGGTTGCTCAAATAAGCAGCAAGCCACAAATCAACAGCAACCCGCTAACCAGCAGCAAGCCACCGACCAACAGCAAATCACCGACCAGCAGCAAGCCACTGATCAGCAGCAAGCCACTGATCAGCAGCAACCCGCCGACCAGCTCACCGACGCCCTTCAAATCCAGGTCCTCAAAGTCGGCAAAGCCGACGCCATCGTACTCCAGTGCGGCAGCGAAACAATGGTGATCGACTGCGGCGAGGATCATATTTCCGTGGACGGCACCAAGATCCCCGTATTTGCCCAGGCGGATGCCAAGAACCTGCCCTGGAAGGAATACGACGTGGATATCGTGCTGGAGTGCACCGGTTTCTATACCAGCAAGGCGAAATCCCAGGCTCACATCGATGCCGGCGCCAAGAAGGTGCTCATCTCCGCACCTGCGGGCAACGACCTGCCCACCATCGTCTACGGCACCAACCACGATACCCTTACGAAGGAAGACAACATCGTCTCCGGCGCCAGCTGCACCACGAACTGCCTGGCTCCCATGGCGAAGGCCCTCAACGAATACAGAGAGCTGCGCACGGGCTTCATGACCACCATCCACGCCTACACCGGCGATCAGATGATCCTGGACGGCCCCCACAGAAAGGGCGACTTCCGCAGAGCAAGAGCGGGCGCGCTCAACATCGTTCCCGCCAGCAGCGGCGCGGCGAAGGCCATCGGCCTCGTCATCCCCGAACTGGACGGCAAGCTGATCGGATCCGCCCAGAGAGTTCCCGTGGGCACCGGCTCCGTTACGATCCTGGACGCCACGCTGAAGGATATGACGGACACCGTTTCCGTGGAAGGCATCAACGAGAAGATGCGCGCTTCCACCAATAAGTCCTTCGGCTACAACGAAGAACCCATCGTGTCCACCGATATCATCGGCAGCACCTACGGCTCCGTTTTTGACGCCACCCAGACCCTGGCACAGAAGTGCGGCACCCACATCTACGAAGTCCGCGTCGTCGCCTGGTACGACAACGAAATGGGCTACACCAGCCAGCTGCTGCGCACCATGGCGCACATGGGCCGGCTGATGGGAAGGATCTGATCTTTAAACGCACAATAAAAGCGCTGCGGCTTTCCGCAGCGCTTTTGCTTTTCTCGATCGGTCAGTTCTTATTCCCCGGTCTCGACGCCTGTCTTCGGGCAGGGTTCGCTCACCTTGGGGAGCACCTCGTTCGTAAGCTGGTCCGTCAGCTGCTTGGCGAGGGCGGCCAGCTGATCTCTTCTGGCGTCTTCCACGTTTTCCGGCGCGTTGACGGCGTTTGTGATCTCCTCCGCCTGGTCTGCGATCTGATCCATCAGCTTCAGCGTTTCGAAATCCGCTTCCCAGCCGTTGTCGATGGCGGTCTGCGCCACGTCGTTATACGTTTCTACCAAAGTCAGGCAGGCGTTCGCCATGGCTTCGTATTTTTCCGCTGAGATCTCCTCCGGCGTCTTGGCTTTGCAGCCGGTCGTCGCGAGCAGCAGGGCGCATATCAGTAAAAGACAGATTTTTTTCTTCATGGATACCTCCGTTGTCTTACCTTAACAATTATAGAGAATCTATCGATAATTGCAACTGGAAGAAAAATGCAAATTGCTTGCGTGTATTTATGCGTTCTGCTATAATTATTAAATCCCTAAACCGCGGGTCGTCTTTTATTGTTGCATTTAACGCATTAAAGCGTTCCCGTAGAAGAAAGAAACAGGAAGTGGAGTATGGTTAGTTATACGCTGAAGCGTGTGGGAGCTGCGCTGCTAACGCTGCTGCTCATCATGGCGATCACGTTTTTCCTGATGAACGCGATCCCCGGCAGCCCGTTCCTCACGGAAAAATCCACGCCCCAGCAGATCGCTCTGGCCAACGCGAAGTACGGTCTGGACAAACCTCTGATCGTCCAGCTCAAGAACTATGTGGTCAACTATCTCAAGGGCGATCTCGGCACGTCCCTGAAGATGCAGGAGGGTACGCCCGTCAAGGACATCATTTTCCATCAGGGCAAGTTTGTACTTTCCATCAAACTGGGACTCATCTCTCTGGCGGTAGCCATCATCATAGGCATCCCCCTGGGCTGTATCGCCGCCTATAACCGGGGCACCTGGCTGGACGGTTTTCTCCGGGTCATGACGACCGTAGGCGTCGCCATTCCGGGCTTCGTTCTGGCGACCCTGCTGTTGGCCACGTTTGCGGTCAAACTGCATATCCTGCCAACGAATTCCGGCCAGCTGACGGACTGGAAGAGCTATATCATGCCCATCATCAGCATGTCGTTCTACTACGTCTGCTACGTGGCGAAGCTCACCCGTACGTCCATGCTGGATGCCATCAACCAGGATTACATCCGCACGGCCCGGGCGAAGGGCGTCAAGACGAAGATGATCGTCCTCAAGCACGCGCTCCGCAACAGCCTCATCCCCGTCATCACCTATCTCGGACCCGTTACCGCCGGTATCATCACCGGCTCCTTCGTCGTGGAATCCACGTTCCAGATCCCGGGTCTGGGCAAATACTACGTACAGTGCGTCATGTCCAGAGACTATCCGGTCATCATGGCCACCACCGTCGTTCTGTCGGCGCTGGTCATCTTCATGAACCTGGTCGTGGACATCGCTTACAAGATCGTCGATCCGCGGATCACGCTCACGAACAAGGAGGCTTAGAACATGGCAGATTTCAGCAAGATCAGCCCGTTCCAGGTCGACCCTTCCGCGATCGAGGAGGCTGTTACATTCTCTCCCGAGGATTTTGAACCCGCCAGCGAAGGCGAAAAGGAGAGCATGGTAGAGAAGCGCAAGAGCGTTTCCTACTGGAAGGATGCAGCGAGAAGATTCAAGGCGAACCACGTTTCCATGGTGGCGCTGTTCATCTTCATCCTCGTCCTGATCTTCGCATTCATCGGACCGAAACTCATTCCCTACAGCTACGGCGACCAGTACAGAAGCTCCCAGAAGCTGGGTCCCAGAGAGTTTTCCGAGGGCGAGGCGCTCATCGCGAAGGCGTCCTCCTACTTCGACGGTTTCTACGCCACGGCGCTGCAGCCCGGCTCCATCACAGCTGTCATGAAGGGCGAGCAGTACGTTACGAAGAGCGGCAAGACCTATGCCTTTACCCAGGAGAAGAACGAAGAGGGCGTGATCATCGGCTTCGAGAAGAGCTCCGGCAATCTGGTGAAGGTCTACGAAAAGGATATCGATCCCGCTACTGGCGCGGTCAAGAACGCGACCGTCCTGGCAGAAGCTCCCTCCGAACCTGCGGAAGGCGCCTCCGAGCTCAAGCTCGTCAAGCGGGTATTCCCCCATATGTTCGGCACCGACTCCGTAGGAAGAGACCTCATGGCCCGTACCATGTACGGCGCCCGCGTCTCCATCCTCATCGGCATCATGGCTGCTCTCATCGTGCTCATCATCGGCTCCATCTACGGCGCCATCTCCGGTCTGTCCGGCGGCACGGTGGACTTCATCATGATGCGTATCGTGGAGCTCATCTATTCCATCCCGGAAGTGCTCATCGTCTTGCTGCTGCAGGTGGTTCTGCGTGAACCGCTGCAGGAGTGGATCGACCACAGCGGCAGCAGTCTCGCCCATGCGGCAGGAGCGCTGGGCTCCGGCATCATCTGCATCTTCATCACGTTCGCGCTGTTGTATTGGGTCACCATGGCCCGTATCGTGCGCGGCCAGGTGCTGCAGCTGCGCAAACAGGAATACGTGACCGCAGCCATCGCGCTGGGCGCTGGCAATAAGCGGATCATCCGCCGCCATCTGCTGCCCAACTGCGTAGGCGCTCTGGTCATCACGACCTGCCTGCAGATCCCGTCCGCCATCTTCCTGGAAAGCTTCTTAAGCTTCCTGGGTCTGGGCGTTTCCGCTCCCATGGCGAGCCTCGGCTCCCTGTGCTCGGACGCTCTGCAGACCATTACCTTATATCCGTACCGGCTGATCTATCCGGCGGTCATCCTCACCATCATCGTGCTCACCCTGAATCTGGTGGGCGACGGTCTGAGAGACGCCCTGGATCCGCGTTTAAAGAAGTAGGAGGGCAGAGCGATGGAAGAAACCAAGAAAAACCTGCTCGAGGTCAAGGACCTGAAGGTCTCCTTCTTCACTCCCGCGGGCGAAGTCAAAGCCGTAGACGGCATCAGCTACAACCTGGGCTATAACGAAGTGATGGGCATCGTGGGCGAATCCGGTTCCGGTAAGTCCGTGGAAGCCTATTCCATCATCGGCCTGCTGCAAAAACCCGGCAAAGTCGTGGGCGGCAGCATCACCTTCGACGGCCAGGATCTGCTCTCCTTCGACGAGGAGCAGATGAGAAACATCCGGGGCAAGGATATCTCCATGATCTTCCAGAACCCCATGACCTGCCTCAACCCGGTCTACACCATCGGCAACCAGCTGATGGAGGCACTGCAGTGCCACGACGACAAGATCACGAAGGAAGAGGCCTGGGACAGAGCCGTACACATGCTGGAGTTGGTGGGCATCAACAACGCCGAAAAGCGCATGACCCAATATCCCCACGAACACTCCGGCGGCATGCGGCAGCGCGCCATGATCGCCATGGCCCTTATCTCCGAGCCGAAGCTGCTCATCGCGGATGAGCCGACCACGGCGCTGGACGTTACGATCCAGGCCCAGATCCTGGACGTCATGAAGGACATCCAGAAGCGCGTCAACACCTCCATCATCTTCATCACCCACAACCTGGGCGTCGTGGCAGAGGTCTGCGACAAGGTGTCCGTCATGTATGCGGGCAAGATCGTGGAACAGGGAGACGTCAACGACATCTTCTACGATCCCCAGCACCCGTATACCAAGGCGCTGCTGGCGTCCATGCCCAGACTGGACGAAGACGGTCATGAACGGCTCATCCCCATCGAGGGTACGCCCATCGACCTGCTGAATCCGCCCCAGGGCTGCAATTTCGGCCCCCGCTGCAAGGAATGCCGCAAGATCTGCCTGTCGAAGAAGCCGCCTTACGCGGACCTCGGCAACGGGCACATCTCCGCCTGCTGGCTGCACTTCATGGAAGGCGCCGCGAAAAAAGAGGAGGCATAGACCATGGAAGAACGCAAGAAACTCCTCGAGATCGAAAATTTAAAGAAATACTTCCCCGTGAAGGCGGGGTTCGGGAAGAAGCAGTACGTACAGGCGGTGGAATCCGTTTCCTGCCATATCTACGAAGGGGAGACCCTCGGACTGGTAGGCGAATCCGGCTGCGGCAAGACGACGCTGGGACGCACCATCATCCGTTTGCACGAGCCGACTTCCGGCAAGATCGTGTTCGACGGCACGCCGATCTACGACAGCGAGAAGAAGATCGCCGTTCCCATGCTGCCTTACCGCCGAAAGATGCAGATCATCTTCCAGGATCCGTCCGCGTCGCTGGATCCGAGAATGACGGTCGGTGAGATCGTCGGCGAAGCGCTGGACATCCACGGACTGTTCCAGGGCAAGGCGGAAAGAAGAGAACGCATCAACGAACTGCTGGATGAAGTCGGTCTCAACACCGAGCATTCCAACCGGTTCCCCCACGAGTTCTCCGGCGGTCAGCAGCAGCGCATCGGCATCGCCCGCGCGCTGGCGGTGGAACCCCAGTTCATCGTGTGCGACGAACCCATTTCCGCGCTGGACGTATCCATCCAGTCCCAGGTCATCAACATGCTGGAAGACCTGCAGGCGGACAAGGGGCTTACGTACCTGTTTATCGCCCACGACATCTCCGTGGTCCGGCACATTTCGAACCGGATCGGTGTTATGTATCTGGGAAGTATGGTAGAATTGGCAGAGAGTTACGAGCTCTGCAATCACCCCATCCATCCTTACACGAAGACGCTGCTCTCCGCGGTCCCCATTCCCGATCCCGAAAAGACGAGAAGCCGCGTAAGACAGCCTCTGGAAGGGGAGATCCCCAGCCCGATCAATCCGCCCAGCGGATGCCGGTTCCATACCCGCTGCCCCTATGCCACGGAACGCTGCAAGCAGGAGTTCCCGAAGCTGAAGGAGTACGGCCCCGGCCACTACGCCGCCTGCCACCTGCTGGAGGACGGCAAACTCTGATCCCTCGATACTCGGCCGCAAATGTGCAAATACGGCTTGGTATATTAACCTGTTTTTAATGAAGCATTTGCTAATTAAGGAGGAAAACATGAGAAAATTAATTGCACTGCTTCTGGCGCTTGCTATGGTATTCTCCCTGGCAGCCTGCTCCTCTTCCGAACCCACCCCGGCAGAACCTGCTGAAGGCGGCGAAGAACAGGGCGCTGCAGAACCCTTTGTGGTAGATGCCTGCATCGCGTCAGAACCCGAGACCATCGACGTAAGCCTTATCAGTTCCGTCGACGGTTCCACCTACGTTCAGCACATGTTCGAAAATCTGATGAAGTATGCACAGACCGACGAGCATCCCGCTGACGACCCCAACATGTACATGACCGAAGTAGTTCCCGGCCAGGCTGCCAGCTACACCGTCTCCGACGACGGTCTCGTGTACACCTTCACCCTGCGGGACGACATCTTCTGGTCCGATGGCCAGCCCGTTACCGCAAATGACTGGGTCTACTCCTGGAGAAGACTGGTCAACCCCGACACCGCGGCTGACTACGGCTACTTCCTGGACGGCATCGTTGTAAATGCTGCAGCGATCCAGGCCGGTGAAAAGGCTCCCGAAGAACTGGGCATCAAAGCCCTGGACGACAAGACTCTGGAGATCTCTCTGGAGAGCGCTTGCCCGTACTTCCTCGAAGTCTGCGCTTTCGCATCTCTGATGCCCATGCGTGAAGACGTCGTCGAAGGCAACGACAACTGGACCGATCCCGCTAACATCGTTGTCAACGGCCCCTACATCATCTCCGAGTGGGTACACGACTCCTACATCAAGATGGTCCCCAACGAACAGTATTACGATGCTGCCAACCTGGGTCCGGATGAGATCGTATGGCACCTGTCCGACTCCGAGACCGCGATCCTGTCCTCTTATCAGAACGGCGAATACGACTTCATCGAGTCCTTCCCGACCGACATGATCGAATCTCTGCAGAGCTCCGGCGACTGCTTCATCAACCCGTACGTTGGTACTTACTATCTGTACCTGAACTGCGACAAGATCCCCAGCTGGAAAGTACGTGCTGCGATGACCATCTCTGTTGACAGAGACAACATCGTCAAGAACGTAACCCAGGGAGGACAGGTCCCCGCTACCGGCTTCGTAGCCAGCGGTATCCTCGACTCCACCGGTCAGGACTTCGCCTACGGCGTATCCGAACTGGGCGCCATCTACAACTGGCTGTCTCAGCAGTATCCCGATGCGGATCTCACCACCTATGCAGGCAAGTGCGAACTGGCCAAGCAGCTGTATGACGAAGCTGTTGCTGACGGCGAATGGGATGCTAACACCACCGTCGTTTACAACTTCAACACTTCCGATACGCACAAGGCTATCGCAGAAGCTTGCGGCCACGACTGGCAGACCGTTCTGGGCATGAACATCACCCTGGAGAACCAGGAATGGGCTACCTACACCAACGGCCTTGGCGAACACGCATTCGGCGTAGCCAGACTGGGCTGGATCGCTGACTACAACGATCCCATCACCTATCTGGAACTGATGGTGACCGGCAACGCTTACAACTACGGTCTGTACAGCGATCCCGACTTCGACGCTGCGATCTCCAGCGCTAAGGCTACCGCAGCCGGCGCAGAGAGAGACGCGATGCTGTACGAAGCAGAGGAGACTCTGTTCGGCGAAGGCGGCTTCCCCGTTTTGCCCGTTTACTACTACACCAACATGTACTGCGCGAACGGTATCTCCAACATGGGCTACACCCCGATGGGCTACTTCTTCATGCAGTATGCAACTCCCGCTGAATAAGCGAGTTTAAAACGAATCTTTCGAGTGACCCGTCCATTGGACGGGTCACTTTCCATACCAGGAGGAACAAATGGACAGAATCTTCTATAACGGCGTCATTAAAACGGTCGACGACGCGTACCCGGTGGTATCGGCGGTCTGCGTGCAGGGAGGCATCATCATGCACGTCGGCTCCGACGAGGAGATGCTGAAATATAAGACAGAAAACACGGAACTCATCGACCTGCAGGGCAAATTCATGCTGCCCGGCTTTATCGATTCCCATATGCACATGATCTTAACGCATTATCAGAACATGCAGCTGGATCTGGGCGCGTGCAAGACCAAGAAGGAGGTCCTGGAACTGCTGAAGGCGGAAGCTGACCGCCACAGAGCCGAAGGCCGGGAGCACGAATGGGTGAACGCGGTAAACTTCAACCAGGACTACTGGACCGATGATAAGAACATTCCGACCCGTCTGGAGCTGGACGAGGCAGCCGGCGACGTGCCCTGCCGCATCCTGCGCTGCTGCGGTCACACGGCATCGCACAACACCAAGGCGCTCCAGATCATGGACGTCATGAAGGAAAAGCCCGGCGAAACAAAACTGAACATGAAGTTCCTGGCGGACGGAACGCCCCAGGGGCAGCTGTTCGAAGGCGACGCGGAGCTGGCTTCCCAGTACGTGGAAGTCCCCAGTGTGGAGGAATACGTGCAGTGGATCAAGGAAGAGACTGCCAACTGCGCCAAGCTCGGTCTGGTAGCGATCCACTCCGACGACCTCAACATGGTAGCGCCGGGCAGAGATGTCCAGAACGTGATGGACGCCTACAAAGTGGCCGCAGAGACCGGTCAGATGTCCATCAAGGTCTACGAGCAGTGCCGCATCGAGGAGGCGGAACTGCTGAAGGAATTCGTTAAGAAATATCCGAGAGGAACGACATTCGGCACCCGTTTCGTAACGACCTCCATCAAGGAGATGGGAGACGGTTCCCTGGGCGCGCATTCCGCCGTGCTGAGAGGCAGCTATGCCAACGATCCGGAAGCGAAGGGCGTTCAGGTCCACAGCGACGAAGAGATGTTCGAGCTGTTCCAGATCGCACACGACGCAGGCTATCCGGTCGTGGTACACTGCATCGGCGACGGCGCTGTGGAGCAGGTCCTCAACGGCATCGAACACGTGCAGAACAACAATCCGCTGCCCGATATCCGCAACGGCGTCGTACACTGCCAGATCATGGGCACCGACCAGCTGTACCGCATGCAGCGCAACAACGTGCTGGCTTACGTGCAGCCCGTCTTCTGCCGCGCGGACGCCGGCATCGTGGACGACTGCGTCGGTCCGGAAGTGGCGAAGCAGAGCTATAACTGGAGGCTGTTCGAGGATCTAGGCGTTCACCAGAGCGGCGGCTCCGACTGCCCGGTAGAACCCTGCGACCCCATCCCCAACATCTACTACGCTGTAACCAGAGACAACGGTAAGGGCGGCAGCTGGTATCCGGAGAATGCGGTCACCATGGAGGAAGCCATCCGCATGTTTACGATCGAGGGCGCTTACGCCGGCTATGCGGAAGCGACAAGAGGCTCCATCACGGTGGGCAAATACGCGGACTTTGTCGTCCTCAGCCAGGACTTGACGAAGATAGACCCGAAGGATATCCTTAAGACGAAAGTTCTGATGACGGTGGTCGAAGGCGAGACCGTCTACGAAGCATAGGATCTTTATTCAGGAGGGAAGTATGAAGTACGAGATCAAGGGCGAACCCATGCCCGTCGTTATCTGCACGCTGGATGCAGGGGAAAGAATGATCACCGAGAGCGGCTCCATGGTATGGATGAGCCCGAACATGAACATGGAAACTTCCGGGGGCGGCATCGGCAAAGTGTTCGGCCGCATGTTCTCCGGTGAGAATCTCTTCCAGAACATCTACACCGCCCAGGGAGGCCCGGGCCTTATCGCTTTCGCCTCCAGTTTCCCCGGTTCCATCCGTGCGATCGAGGTGACCCCGGACAAGCCCATCATCTGCCAGAAATCCGCGTTCCTCGCAGCGACTGACGGCGTACAGCTATCCGTGTTCTTCCAGAACAAGGCGCTCACCGGCTTCTTCGGCGGAGAGGGATTTATCATGCAGAAGCTTTCGGGCAGAGGCATCGCATTCGTCGAGATCGACGGCAGCGCTGTGGAGTACAGACTGGAAGCCGGTCAGCGGCTCATCGTGGATACCGGCAACGTCGCCATGGTGGACAGCACCGTCTCCATCGACATCCAGAGAGTGAAGGGCGCCAAGAACATAATGTTCGGTGGCGAAGGACTGTTCCACACCACGCTGACTGGCCCCGGCAACGTCGTGCTTCAGACCATGCCCATCTCCAATTTCGCGAACACCATCGCGAGAGTTCTGCCCAGCAGCAACAGCTGATATTGCAACGCTTTTGGGACTTCAGCGGCGCCTTTGCAGGCGCCGCTTTTTCTGACTGGGAATGGGGTTGTTTTTTTCACGAAAAGCGGTATAATAATAAGGTACTCAATTAGAGACAAAAGGAGCTTTCAATGGCAGGCAAAAAAGGACAGCGCACGATCAATATTTACGCTTTCTTCTTTTCTCTGGTTGCATTTCTCTTTGTTCTGCAGCTGGGTACCGGTCTCGCCGGCGCTTTGATGGGATTCCGTTATCCCGACGGACTGCTGGGTATGACGACACTGTTCGGTACGATCTCTCTCGTGCTGGTGCTCACCGTCATCTTCCTGGTAGCATCCCAGGCGGGCTTTGCGATCATCCGCAGAGCCGAGGCGGATAAGAAGAACTATATCATCTATCATTCGCTGGTCATCTTCGTCATGGCGATCAGTGCGGTCTACGTAGGAGTTGCCTATAAGAACGCCTGGTTCGTTTTACCGAACGTTCTCACGATCGCGGCGACCGCATACAGTTTAAAGAACGTAAACCGTTCGAAGTACGAGGTCGTAAGGGGCACCCGCGCGTGGCGCAACGAGCAGGCACGCAAGGAACGCCAGGAACTGAAACGGAAGATGAAGAGCAGCAAAGGCAGCAAGTAGCTGCTCTTTGTAAGGGCTGTTAGCTCAGTTGGTTAGAGCGCTTGCGTCACATGCAAGAGGCCGTTGGTTCGAGTCCAATACAGCCCACCAAACCGTAAGGAGATCCGCTTGGGTCTCCTTTTCCTTTTTCCATAAAAAAATCACAATATGTTGTATTCAGGTGGTGCATTCATCCGCAGATTGTGCTAAACTTATTGCGTATACAACTGTGTTTTTGTTCAGGAGGCCAAACATGTCCCCAATGTTACAATTTGAAAAGCCGGAAGAAACTTCGGCCAATATTAAAGTCATCGGCGTCGGCGGCGCCGGCTGCAATGCGGTCAACCGCATGATCGAATCCAATCTGAAGGGCGTTTCCTTCATCGCAGTCAACACCGACCGCCAGGCGCTCAATAACAACAGAGCCGAGACCAAGATCCAGATCGGCGAAAAGCTGACGAAGGGTCTGGGCGCAGGCGGCAATCCCGAAGTCGGACAGAAGTCCGCAGAGGAGAGCCTCGAAAATCTGGAGAAGATCATCACCGGAAGCGACATGGTCTTCATCACCGCAGGCATGGGCGGCGGCACCGGAACGGGTGCTGCACCGGTCATCGCGAAGGCTGCCAAATCCATGGGCGCCCTCACCGTGGGCGTCGTTACAAAGCCCTTTACCTTCGAAGGCCGCAAGAGAAAAGAGCACGCGGAGCTGGGCATCAAGTTCCTGAAGAACTACGTCGACTCTCTCGTCGTCGTTCCCAACGACAGACTGCTGCAGGTCTCTGAGACCAACACCAGCATGCTGGATGCGTTCCGCATGGCGGACGACGTCCTCAAGAATGGCGTCGAAGGCATCTCCAGCCTCATCTCCGAGGACGGACTCATCAATCTGGACTTCGCGGACGTCAAGACCGTCATGAGCGACAGAGGCATCGCCCACATGGGCATCGGCCGCGCCAGCGGAGAGCACAGAGTCGAAGAAGCGATCAAGATGGCTATCGACAGCCCGCTGCTGGAGACCAGCATCAAGGGCGCGAAGGCAGTGCTGCTCAACATCATGGGCGGCTACGATCTGGGTATGCTGGAAGTCTCCGGCGCATCCGACGCCATCGCCAAGGAAGTCGCGGAAGACGCTTTCATCATCTTCGGTACTTCCGTCAAGGAAGACATGCAGGACGAGATCCGCGTAACCGTCATTGCGACCGGTTTCGAGGAAGAGAATCAGGGTCTGGGCCTGGAAGAACCGGCAGCGGAAGCACCTGCTGCACCGGAAGCGCCTAAGACGGAACCGGAACCCGCAGTTTCCTCCGCCAACGACTTCCCGATCCCTTCGTTCCTGAATAAGAAGTTCGAACTCTAAAGCCCACTGAATATCACGGGGACGGTCAGCCCGCAGGCCAAGCGCCTCGACGGGAGGACCGTCCCTTTGGCGAACTTATTGAGAATGCAACATGCAGGCAGAAACAACTGCATAGAGATCCATTCCAAAGACAATAAAACGGTAAAACTCGCCGCGTCCCTGGCGGAGAAAAAGCACAGGGACGCCCTGGGCGCCTACCTGATCGAGGGTCCGAACCTCGTGCGCGAGGCGCTGCAGCAGGGAGTCAGAATACAGTTCATCTTTACGGGGGCCGGAGCGCTGAACCAGCAGCAGGAGATCCAAGACATCCTCAGTCTGGCAGAAGACAGCGATTCGGCCGTATGCGTTTTATCGGAAGATTGTTTTGCGAAGATCGCGACGTCGCAGACGCCCCAGCCCATCATGGCGGTGGCGGAAAAGCGGACGTGGCAGATGCGCGACGTTTTCTCCCCGGGGGGCAACGTGCTGGTGCTTGACCGCATCCAGGACCCCGGCAACCTGGGCACGCTGCTGCGCACGGCGGAAGCGACGGGCTTTGCCGGCGCGCTCATCGTGAAGGGCGGGGCGGACCCCTACGGACCGAAAGCCGTGCGGGCCGGCGCCGGATGCGTCTTCCGATTTCCGTTGCTGCTTTGCGAAAGTCCCGCCGAGGCGCTGGACATCCTGGCAAAGCAGCGTAAACAAGTCTGGACCGCCGACATGGAAGGAACGCCCTGTTACGATGCAGAACTGGCCCAAAATGTGGCCATCGTCATCGGAAACGAGGGGAACGGTGCAGACGCCTTATTCAAAGAAAACAGTGGACGGGTCACCGTGCCCATGGCAGGGCAGACCGAGTCCTTGAACGCAGGCATCGCCGCGGCGATCCTGATGTACGAATCCCTGCGCCAGAGAGCGGCGCGGAGCGTACGGGAAAATACAGCAACACTTTAGCGATGGAGGCTAATTTACATGAAAGAAAGACTCACACAACTGATGCAGGAAGCAGAAAAGAAGATGGGAAGCATCTCTTCTCTGCAGGAAGCAGAAGAACTCCGCATTAAACTGCTGGGCAAGAAGGGCGAACTCACCGAGATGCTCAAGGGCATGAAGGCCCTGGCTCCCGAGGAGAGAAAAGCCTTCGGCCAGGCTGCCAACGAGGCGAGAGCGAAGATCGAGAACACCCTCAACGAGCGCATGGAATACTTCCGCAACGCTCAGAAAGAGCTGGCGCTGGCAGCGGAAAAGGTGGATGTTACCGAACCCGCCGTTCCCTGCGAACTGGGAAGCAGACATCTGCTGTCCATCACGATCGACGAGATCACCAGATGCTTCCGCAGCATGGGCTTCTCCGTGTCCGAAGGACCGGAAGTGGAGACCGTGTTCAATAACTTCGACGCTCTTAACGCAGGTCCGAACCATCCCGCCAGAGACATGACGGATACGTTCTATATTACCGACGACGTGCTGCTGCGCACCCAGACCTCTCCGGTCCAGGTCCGCACGCTGCTGTCCCAGAAGCCTCCCATCAAGGTCATCGCACCCGGAAGATGCTTCCGCTGCGATACGCCGGATGCCACCCACTCCCCGATGTTCCATCAGGTGGAAGGTCTCGTGGTAGACGAAGGCATCACCATGGCGGATCTGAAGGGCGTGCTGGATCAGTTTGCGAAGCAGATGTTCGGGTCAAGCACCAGAACGAAGTTCCGCCCCCATCACTTCCCCTTCACCGAACCCTCCGCGGAGATGGACGTCAGCTGCTTCAAGTGCGGCGGCAAGGGCTGCAAGGTCTGCAAAGGCTCCGGCTGGATCGAGATCTTAGGCTGCGGCATGGTGCACCCGAACGTTCTGAAGGTCGGCGGCATCGATACCGAAAAGTACACGGGATTCGCCTTCGGCATGGGCGTCGAACGCGTCGCCATGCTCAAGTACGAAGTGGACGACATCCGTCTGCTGTACGAGAACGACATCCGCTTTGTCAAGCAGTTCAAGTAAAGGAGGCTTCCCATGTTAGCACCGATCAAATGGTTAGAAGAATATACAGATATCAACGTCGGCGTGCAGGAATTCTGCGACCGTCTCATCCTGAGCGGATCCAACCTGGAGACCGTCGACTATTATAACAAGGACATCGAAGGTGTCGTCATCGGAAAGGTGCTCTCCGTCGAGCCCCATCCCAATGCGGATAAGCTGACGGTCTGCCAGATCGACGTGGGCAGGGGAGAACCTGTCCAGATCTGCACCGGCGCACCCAACATCGTGCCCGGCATGAAGGATTTCTTCGTGCCCGTGGCCGTGGACGGCGCCAAGGTCCCCGGACCCCTGCACGGCAAGCCCAAGGTAGAGGGCGGCGAGTACATCCACGCCGGCGAACTGCGCGGTGTTGCCTCCAACGGCATGATGTGCAACTGCTCCGAACTCGGTTTCCCCGATAAGATCGTTCCTTACCGCGATAAAGACGGCATCTGGATCCTGGACGGCGAATATACGCCGGGTATGGATATCCTGGAAGCGCTGCAGCTGAACGACCCCGCCATCGATTTCGAGATCACCCCGAACCGCCCGGACTGCCTGTCCATGATCGGCATGGCCAGAGAAGCCGCGGCGACGTTCGGTACGAAGCTCACCTATCCCGAGACTGAATGCAAAAAGATTGCCCCGGAGAAGAGCGAAGACTACATCCAGGTGGAGATCAAGCGCCCCGACCTGTGCAAGCGTTACTGCTGCCGCGTCGTCAAGGACATCAAGGTGGAGCAGTCTCCCTGGTGGATGCAGAAATACCTGATGATGGCCGGCATGCGCCCCATCAACAACATCGTAGATATTACGAACTTCGTCATGCTGGAATACGGCCAGCCCATCCACGCCTTCGACATCAACACCGTTAAGGGCGGCAAGATCATCGTGGATGCAGCGAAGGACGGCGATACCTTCGTTACGCTGGACGGCACCGAGAGAAAGCTGTCCGAAGGCATGCTCACGATCCGCGATACCGAAGAAGCGCTGGCGATCGCCGGCGTTATGGGCGGTCTGAACTCCGACATCAAGCCCGATACGAACATGGTCCTCATCGAATCCGCCAACTTCCTCGGCGATTCCGTGCGCCAGACTTCCAAGAAGCTGACGCTGCGCACCGAGGCTTCCGGCCGCTTCGAGAAGGGCATCGACCCCAACCTGGCTAAGGACGCCTGCGATCGTGTCTGCTACCTCATCGAACTGCTGGGTGCCGGCACCGTCTTAACGGGCGACGTGGACGTCTATCCCGTGCCCGAGAAGGCGAAGACCATGGACGTGCGCGTGAGCCGCATCAACAAGGTGCTGGGCATCGACATTCCCGGCGAACAGATGGTGGACTACTTTAAGGCGCTGGAGATGGAGGCTTCCCTCAACGGCGACATCATCACCGTGACCCCGCCCACGATCCGCCAGGATCTGGAGATCGAGGAAGACTACGTCGAAGAAGTTGCCAGAATGTACGGCTACGACAAGCTGCCCACCACGCTGCCCAAGAGCGCGACGGAGAGCCGCATCTCCGAAAAGCAGGAGCTTCGCAACCTGGCGAAGGCTGCTCTGAGAGGCATGGGCATCTCCGAGTTCCAGACCTACAGCTTCGTCTCTCCGAAGGCCAGCGATAAGGTCCGCATCCCGGCGGACAGCTACAGAAGAAACTTCGTCAAGCTCATCAACCCGCTGGGCGAAGATACTTCCGTGATGCGCACCATGATCCTGCCCAACCTGCTGGACGTGCTGGCGCTCAACTATGCGAGAAGCAACGCGAACGTGAGAGGCTTCGAGCTGGGCAATACGTTCTTCAACAACGGCAAGGGCGAAGAGGGCATCCTGCCCGAGGAAAAAGACGCTCTGTGCATCGCCATGTACGCGGAAGGCGAGACGTTCTTCACCCTGAAGGGCTATGTGGAAGAGCTGCTGGCTTCCCTGGGCATCCACGGTGCGGAATACGAAGCCGTGAAGAACGATCCGACGTTCCACCCGGGCAGATGTGCGCGGGTCACGGTGGACGGCAAGCCCGTCGCCATCATTGGCCAGGTGCACCCGGCCGTAACGGAAGCCTATAACATCGGCGCTGAGGTCTATGCGGCGGAGATCGATTTCAATCTGCTGTACAGCCTCGCAAAGACGGAGATCAAATACAGCCCGCTGCCTAAATATCCCGCCATGGTGAGAGACTTCTCCATGGTCGTAAAGGACGAGGTAGCGGCAGGCGAACTGGAAAAGGCCATCAAGGCCAACGCAGGTCCGCTGCTGGAGAGCGTCAAGCTGTTCGACGTATACAGAGGAGCTCCGGTGCTGCCGGGCTTCAAGAGCGTAGCGTATTCCCTCACCTACAGGGCGGCAGACCGCACCCTGAAGGAAAACGAGGTGAACGAGATCAACCAGAAGGTGCTGATCGCCCTGAAGGATGCTTACAACGCGGTCTTACGTGAAATGTAGCGGAAAGGAACTGCCATGAGCGAACGGAACACAGTCGCCGTAAAGATCTACGGCCAGGAGTACAACATCTCCGGAGAAGCCTCCAGAGAACACATCATGAGAGTCGCCGACTATGTGGACAACAAGATGCAGGAGATCGGCGATGCCATCAACGCCAGCAACAGCGGCGTGGCGGTGCTGGCGGCGGTCAACATCGCAGACGAATATTTCGCCCGGGAGAACGACATCGCCGAGCTGCAGGAAAAAAACGACCAGCTGGTGAGCGACACCCAGCGCTACTCCCTGCTCTGGGAAGAGGCAAAGCAGAGCCTGGCCCAGTATAAGGAGGAGATGGCGGGCACCCGCGCCCAGCAGGAGGAGAACCTGCGCACCTTAACGGAGAAGAACGACCGGATCGCAGAGCTCACCCGTCAGCTGCAGGAGGTCAACGGACACAACGAAGTGCTCCGCGCCCGCTGCGAAGAACTGACAAGAAGAGCGGAATCTGCCGAGGCCGCTCCGGAAGAGGCCCAGCGGACCATCCGCGAGCTGGAGGCCAAGAGCCGCGACATCGAGAGCAGCTTCTTCGACATCCAGATGGAGAACATTCACTTAAAGAACGAACTGGAAAACCTGCGCAAGCAGATGAACCGATAACCCATGAACGAAAAAGCGCTGCGCGTGCTGGAATACGAAAAGATCATAGAGATGCTGGCAGAGCAGTGCTGCTCGGGCATGACCCGGGACGCCGTCCGCAGCTTAAAGCCTTCCCGCAAAGCGCGCTGGATCGAGGACGAGCTGCAGGCGACGGACGAAGCCATGCAGGTGGTGCTCAAGAAAGGAACGCCGCCTCTGGGCGGGTTCTACGACATCAAGGGCGTCGTGCACCTGGCGGCAAAGGAGGGCAGCCTGACCCCGAAGCAGCTGCTGGAGGTGGCATATAACCTGCAGTCGGCGAGACGCACCGAGGCGTTTCTGCACACCGAGGAACTGCAGCCGATGCAGACGATCCAGGGCCTGGTCTCCGCCATTACGGTGCTGAAGCACCTGGAGGACGAGATCGAGCGCTGCATCCTGTCGGAGGACGAGATCGCCGACGGCGCCAGCTCCGAACTGCGCCGCATCCGCCGGGCCATCCTTAAGAAGAACGAGGATATCCGCAGCAAGATCAACCAGATCGTAAACTCTGCGGACAACAAGGCCTACCTGCAGGACGCCATCGTCACCATGCGGCAGGGCCGCTACGTGGTGCCCGTCAAGGCGGAGCACCGGGCGAGACTGTCGGGCATCGTCCACGATGAGAGCGCTTCCGGCGCTACGTTGTTCGTGGAGCCCCAGGCCATCGTCAACATGAACAACGAGCTGCGGGAACTGGAATTGGCGGAAAAGCAGGAGATCCTGCGCATCCTGAAAGAACTGTCTGAGGAAGTGGGCAGGGAGGAGATGGCCATCCGGGCCAACCAGGACATCCTGTACAAGCTGGACTACATGTTCGCAAAAGGCCGTCTGGCCTGCGATATGAACGCTTCCCGGCCTGTTGTCAATAAAGAAGGTTACGTAAACTTGCGCAGAGCCCGCCATCCGCTCATAGACCGCAAGAAAGTCGTGCCCATCGACGTGGAGATCGGGCAGTCCTGCGATACGCTGGTCATCACCGGCCCCAATACGGGCGGTAAGACGGTCACATTAAAGACCGTGGGCCTGCTGTGCCTGATGGCCCAGGCCGGTCTGTTCATCCCCGCCGGTGAGAACAGCAGCGTACCGGTGTTCGACAACATCTTCGCGGACATCGGCGACGAGCAGAGCATCGAGCAAAGCCTGTCCACCTTCAGTTCCCACATGCGCAACATCGTGGATATCGTTAAGAATTCCAAGGACGGAACGCTGGTGCTGGTGGACGAACTGGGTGCCGGCACGGACCCCACGGAGGGCGCCGCGCTGGCCATGGCCATCCTGGATACGCTGAGGCGGGCCGGGGCGGTCACCATGGCCACCACCCACTATACGGAGTTGAAGAAATACGCCATCTCCACGGACGGCGTGCAGAACGCATCCATGCAGTTCGACGTGGAGACCCTGTCTCCCACCTATAAACTCATCACCGGCGTACCCGGCAAATCCAATGCCTTCGAGATCTCCCGGAAGTTGGGGCTTCCCGAGGAGGTCATCCACGAGGCGAAGGATCTTCTGGAGACCGGCGATATCGCCTTCGAAGACGTGCTTTCCTCCATCGAAAAGGACAAGCAGACGGCGGAGGCGGAACGCATCGCATCCGAGAACATGCGCCGGGAGATGCAGAAGAACAAGGAGCGCATGGAGAAGCTGGAAGAGAAGCTGCGGGCGCAGAAGGAGGAGATCCTCGAGGAAGCACGGGAGGAAGCCAGGAACATCCTGGACGAAGCCCGGCAGACCGTGGCGGACATCCAGCAGGAGATCGAAGATGCGAAGATCGCAGCGACGGCTTCTGCGGCGCACGATCTCAACCGGAGCATCGAAGAGGGCAAGCGCAGGCTGCGGGAGCAGAAAAAACAGTATGCTTCCAAGGTAAAGCCGCAGGAAGAGGACAATCCCGAACCGCCGACCGCGGACGAGATCAAGGTCGGTGCCCGGGTCAACGTGCTTTCGGCTGGCCAGAAGGGCACCGTCGTAACGCTGCCGGATTCCAAAGGCGACTTTATGGTCCAGGTGGGCAGCCTCAAGCTGGGCGTCAACCTGTCCGGGGTCACCCTGGTGCAGGAAAATGTGACCGAAAAGCAGCGCACGAAGACCATGTACTCCCGGATGTACGCCAGCAAATCCATGAGCGTGCCGATGTCGGTGAACGTCGTCGGGCAGAACCTGGACGACGCGCAGATGACGGTGGACAAATATCTGGACGACGCCTTCATGGCGGGGCTGGAGACCGTGTCCATCATCCACGGCCGGGGCGCCGGCATCCTGAAAAACGGCATCCAGCAGATGCTGAAACACCATAAACACGTAAAATCCTTCCGCAAGGGAGAATACAAAGAGGGCGGCGACGGCGTGACCATCGTGACGCTGAAGAGGTAACCATGAGAAACGTAAAACAGGAAATTGCAGAGCTTCTGGCGGCGCAGGTGGAGAGCCTGACGGCAGAAGAGATCGAAAAGCTGATCGAGATCCCCGCCGACAACAAGATGGGCGACTACGCCTTCCCGTGCTTCCGTCTGGCGAAAGTCATGCGCAAGGCACCTCAGATGATTGCAGCCGATATCGCGGCAGCCATCGGCGAGAACGCGCTGTTCGAAAAGGTGGAGCAGGTGAACGCCTACGTCAACATGTTCATCGACAAGGCGGAGTTTGCCCGGGTCACCCTGGAAGCGGTGTGCGAACAGGGCAAGACCTTCGGCAATTCCCACGGCGGCGACGGCAAGACCGTCATCGTGGAGTACAGCTCCCCGAACATCGCCAAGCCCTTCCACATCGGTCACATCCGCAGCACCGTCATCGGCGCTTCCATCGCCAAATTGTACGAGGCGGTGGGCAGCAAGGTGGTGCGCCTCAACCATCTGGGTGACTACGGCACCCAGTTCGGCAAGATGATCGTGGCTTACCGCAAGTGGGGCAACAAGGAAGACGTGGAGAAGGAGCCCATCAAGACGCTCCTGTCTTACTACGTCAAGTTCCACGAAGAGGCGGAGAAAGATCCTGCGCTGGAGGACGAAGCCAGAGAGACCTTTACGAAGCTGGAGCACGGCGCGAAGGAAGAGACCGAGCTGTGGCAGTGGTTCCGCAGCGAATCCCTGAAGGAATTCAACCGCGTGTACGACATGCTGGACATCCACTTCGATTCTTATAACGGCGAGTCATTCTACTCCGACAAGATGCCGGCTGTTATCGAAGAACTGAAGGAAAAGGGCCTGTTGAAGGAATCTCAGGGGGCGCAGATCGTCGACCTGGAGGCCTACGGCATGACCCCGGCACTCATCACGAAGAGCGACGGTTCTTCTCTGTACATCACGCGGGATTTGGCCGCGGCTATGTACCGCAAGAAGACCTACGACTTCGACAAGTGCATCTACGTGGTGGCCAGCCAGCAGAACCTGCACTTCCAGCAGTGGTTCAAGATCCTGGAGCTGATGGGTTACGACTGGGCGAAGAACTGCGTACACGTTCCCTTCGGCCTCGTGAGCCTGGAGGAGGGCACCATGTCCACCCGTTCCGGCCGCGTCGTCTTCCTGGAGGACGTGCTGAAGGCCGCGGTGGAAAAGACCCGGGAGATCATCGTAGAGAAGGGCGTCAACACGGACAACATGGACGAGACGGCGAAGATCGTAGGTATCGGCGCGGTCATCTTCCAGGAACTGTCCAACGGACGCATCAAGGATTATACGTTCAGCTGGGACAAGGTGCTCAATTTCGACGGCGAGACCGGTCCCTACGTGCAGTACACCCATGCCAGAGCGGCTTCGGTGCTGCGTAACGCGGAGGCCGATGGCAAGACGTTTGACGTCTCCGGCATGGATCTTTCCTACATTACGGGCGAGGCGGGGTATGAATTGGTCAAACTGCTGTACCGGTTCCCCGAGGTGGTCGCGGATGCCGCGGAGAAATATGAACCCTCCGTCGTGACCCGCCACATCGTCGACATCGCCCAGGCTTATAACAAGTTCTATCACGACGAGCGCATCCTGGTGGACAACGAGGACGAGAAGAACGCCAAGCTGCTGCTGACGTATGCGGCGAAGCAGGCCATCGCCAACGGCCTGTATCTGCTGGGCATGAAGGCGCCGGAGAAGATGTAATGCAGTACGAAGGCATGGTGTACCGGCCTCCCAGCGAGGCCTACAGCCTGATCATCCAGGTGACGATCGGCTGCAGCCATAACAAGTGCCGGTTCTGCAGCATGTATAAGGACAAGCAGTTCCACATCCGGCAGCTGGAGGATATCCTGGCGGACCTGCGGGAATGCCGGGCGTATTACAGCCGGGTGCGGCGGATCTTTCTGGCGGACGGGGACGCCCTGTGCCTGTCCAACGGGAAACTGCTGGCCATCCTGGAGGCGATCCGGGAACTGTTCCCGGAATGCGAACGGGTCGGCGTGTACGGCAGAGCGACGGACATCCTGCGGAAGTCGCCGGAAGAGTTGGCGGCGCTGCGGGAAGCGGGTATCGGCATCGTGTACGTGGGAGCCGAGAGCGGCAACCCGGAAGTGCTGGCGCGGATGTGCAAGCGGGCCACCCGGGAGGAACTGATCGCAGGCGTGCGCCGGGCGGAAGACGCCGGCATCGCGGCATCCGTGTCCTTTATCTCGGGGCTCGGCGGCCGGGAGCTGTGGAAAGAGCATGCGGTGGATTCGGCGACCATGATCTCCGAGATGCATCCGTCGTATGCGTCCTGGCTTACGCTGATGCTGGATCCGTCGGCTCCTGTTACGCAGGACATTGCGGAAGGCAGGTTCGAACTGCTGAAGCCTGCGGAGGTCCTGGAGGAGATGGACGTGATGCTCTCGCATATCGATATGCCGGAGGGCTCGACCTGCGTATTCCGCAGCAACCACGCATCGAACTACCTGTCTCTGAAGGGCGATCTGCCGAAGGATAAAGAGAGGATGCTGGCGGTGGTGCGGCAGGCGAAGGAGAATCGCGATATGCTGCGGCCGGAGTTCTGGCGGGCGCTGTAAGGCCTGTCCCGGCATGCGGGCGGAAACGCCCGGTATACTGTTGATCTGGAGATGCCGCAGAAGGCCCCTAATCGGCGCTCTGCGGCGTTTTTATAGGATTTTCGGGTACTTACCCGTTTGGAGGAAACATGGAGCTGAAAGCCCCGGATTTTAGAAAACGAGAGGATAAGTTGAGCGGCTGGCTGGACGGCGAGGTCCGCACCTTCCTGTTCGACAGCTTTTCAGACGATTACTGCACCCGCACCGGCATGGAATTCCTGCGGGGTGTGGACATTCCCATCAAGCCCGGCGACCTGGCGGCCTTCCACGGCGAAGGGGGGCTGCCGGTGACGGACCTGGCGGACAACATGGCCTGCGTGATAGGCGCGAACACCCAGTTTAAGTACCGGGATGCCTACATTGCCTATCTGGCCCTGTATTTCAACGAAAAGCTGGTGGACGTTCTGGTGCAGAAGGGCGCGACAGAGCTGCGGGAGCAGCATTACCGCAAGAGCTGCATCTATTTCCGGGCGGCGCTGCTGCTGGACGATCAGAACCGCGACGCCATGTTCGGCTACGCCTGCTGCTGCCGGGAATGGTACCTGAGCATGGAAGGGGAGGATCAGCAGGAGCTGATCGGCATCCTGAAGAAAGAGGCGACCGAGTATTTCGAGCATGTGACCCGGGTATTCCCGGACTACGCCGCGGCTTACTACTTCCTGGGCTATGCCTACGTAAACGCCGGGCAGTATAAGAAGGCCGAGCTGGCGTGGAAGAAGTTCCTGAAGCTGAATGAGGAGAAGGGTGCTTCGGCCGGGGCGGTCCCTGAGCCTGTCGACGGGACAAACGAAAGCGACGAAGTCAAGGAGATCCGCGAGCGGGTCGCTTCCCTGGCAGATCCCGTGAAGATCGAGGAGGGCATCAATGCTCTTGTGGCGGGTCACCTGGAGGACGGCCTGCGCATTCTGGAACGCTACGTGGGGACCCAGTACGACAACTGGTGGCCGCTGCACTATTATCTGGCGTCCGCGTACCGGGAGCTGGGCTTCTTCGACGAGGCGGTCGAAGGCTTTAAGCGCGTGCTGGCGCTGCAGCCGTCCCACGAGGAGAGCTGCGAGTGTCTGGCCGACCTCTATGCCGCCGACGGTGACGCCGAGAATTCCGAGAAGTACCGCCGCAAGGCGGAGATCATCCGCAAGAACCGGAGGGAATAGCAAATCCGCGAATCGTATTGTAGGAGATTCGATCTTATATGATCAAACCCCGCAGTTCCTGAACTGCTACCCGTCAAGTGGACAGTGAAAAATCATAAGATTTTCGCAGCCAGCAACAGCAATGTTGTTGGCTGTTTTTATGCAGCCGGACTACCCCG
>CACYFF010000028.1 GCA_902773665.1 uncultured Eubacteriales bacterium
GACGATGAGGATGGCCGGCGTCTGCACGCAGGCTTCTTTGCACGCCGTTTCGAGGGTCCCGACGGTAGCGGCGATCCGCCGCTGTTCTTTCGTCGTCCCTTTTTCCAGAACGGCAGCCGGTATATCCGGATCCATTCCCGCGCGCAGAAGTCCGCTGCAGAGATCTGCCAGCGCTGCGATGCCCATCAGGAAGATCAGGGTGCCTTTCGTGCGGACCAGCGCTTCGAAATCGATGTCGATCGAGTGATCCTTGCGGCGATGGCCCGTTACGATATGAACGCTGGAACAGTAATCTCTATGGGTAACCGGAATGCCGTTATATGCCGGTACGGCAAAGGCGCTGGTGACCCCGGGAACGACCTCAAACGGTACCCCGTTTTCCGCCAGCAGTTCCAGTTCTTCGCCTCCCCGCCCAAACAGGAAAGGATCGCCTCCTTTCAGCCGTACAACGTTGTTTCCTGCAAGCGCTTCGTCGAGCAGCACCTGGTTCGTCTCCTCCTGGGGAAGGAAATGATGGCCGGACCGTTTGCCGGCAAAGATCCTGCGGGTCTGTCCGGGGATGAGATCCAGGATCTCCTGGCTGATGAGCGCATCGTACACAACTACATCTGCCTGCTGCAATACCTCTCTGCCCTTGATCGTAAAGAGCCCCGGATCTCCGGGTCCTGCGCCGACCAACCAGACTTTTCCGCTCATGACCGTTCTCCTTACCTTAAAATAGACAATAAAAAAGGCGGCAGCTCGTACTGTCGCCATAGCCGGTATTCCCACAGCGTAGTTTGCCCGGCCCGTTTGCATGGACCGAAGCAGTTCTGCAGCAGGTCTTCTGGCTTAAGGATCGCAGGGCCGGTCCGTCTTCTCAGCTTGCGCCAATGACTGCTTTCGCATGGACCGTCCTCCCCTTTTACAGCGGCGGCTCCGCCCGTGATTTGCACACGGTTCCCTATTCTCCCTGAAAACATATCCGGGCACTGCATACTTTCAATAGTTTATGCTATAAGCCCAAAAATGGCAAGCATTTCGCCATTTTTACATTCTTATTATCACAAATCGATCTCTAAAATGACGGGACAATGGTCCGACCCGAAGACATCTCCGCGGATCACACAATCCTTTACTTTCGGCGCCAGCCGGTCGGATACGACGAAGTAGTCGATCCTCCACCCTACGTTCCGCTCTCTGGCCCTCATGCGGTAGCTCCACCAGGAGTACTCGACCTTATCCGGATACAGATAGCGATAGGCATCCGTAAATCCGCAGTCCAGCAGCTGTGTAAAGGCTTCGCGCTCTTCGTCGGAAAAGCCGGCGTTGTGGTGATTCGTATCCGGATTCTTTAAGTCGATCTCGTTATGGGCGACGTTCAGATCGCCGCACAGGATGAGAGGCTTCTTCGCATCCAGTTTCTTCAGATATTCCCGGTTCGCCGCCTCCCACTGCAGCCGGTAATCCAGCCGCGCCAGTTCGTTCTGGGAGTTCGGTGTGTAGTTCGTTACCATGTAGAAGTCCGGATACTCCAGGGTAATGGCGCGCCCTTCTTTATCGTGACCCTCCGCATCGATGTGAAAATTGACGGAGAGAGGCTTTTTCTTCGTAAAGATGGCCGTGCCGGAGTACCCTTTTTTCTCCGCGCTGTTCCAGTATTCTTCATAGCCGGGCAGATCGACGACGGCTTGCCCGGGCTGGCATTTCGTCTCCTGGATGCAGACGATATCCGCATCCTCCGCCGCGAGAAAGTCCAGCAGTCCTTTTCCTAAAGCTGCCCGTATGCCGTTTACGTTCCAGGTGATGATCTTCATCGGTTTTTCCTCCTGATAAAAGATGAGGGCGGACCAGAGGCCCGCCCTGTGTTCTCCGTTATCCGCTTGCGCGTTCTCCGGACATCTCATCCCCGGTGCTTCGCATTTACGATATCCCGGGCGACTTATCCTGCGGTATTACCCGCGGCTACTGAACTGTATTATAGACTACAGGGAGCACTTTTTCAAGAGCGCTTCCCAACGTCTGTCGACTTCTGCCTGCAGCATGGCAACTTCTTCTTCCTTGCCCGGCTTCAGTAGGTGCTTGAATCTGCCCTGGAGTCTCAGGAAGTCCTCGATGGGCAGCTTCTTCTTCGGCTCATAAGTGAGGGTCCACTTCTCGCCGTTTTCGACTTCGTACATGGGCCAGAAGCAGGTATCTACTGCGGCCTTGCAGACGTCCATGATGTTCTCAGCCTCGTATCTCCAGCCTCTGGGGCAGGGAGCGAGGATCGTCAGGAAGCAGGCACCCTTGGTGTAGATAGCCTTTTCGGCCTTCTTGTGCAGGTCGGAGAAGTTTCCGAGGAATGTGGTCTGAGCCACATAGGGAACTCTGTGCGCTGCGATGACTTCGGTGATGTCCTTTCTGTTCTGAGGCTTACCATCGGAGACCTTACCGGCCGGAGTGGTCGTGGTATCCGCGAACATGGGGGTAGCAGAGGATCTCTGGATACCGGTGTTCATGTATGCTTCGTTATCGTAGCATACGTAGACCATGTCGTGGTTTCTCTCCATAGCGCCGGACAGGGACTGGAAACCGATGTCGTAGGTACCGCCGTCGCCGCCGACTGCAATAAACTTAAAGCTGTCGTCCAGCTTGCCTCTCTTCTTCAGGGCGTTATAAGCTGCTTCCACGCCGCCGCAGGTAGCTGCTGCGTTCTCGAATGCGTTGTGGATGTAGCTGTCCTTCCAGGAGGAGTACGGATAGGTGAACGTGGAAACTTCCATGCAGGAAGTCGCGTTGCAGATAACAGCGTGGTCTTCGGGCTTAATGGCCTTCATGACGTTTCTCAGGGCGATGGTGGCACCGCAGCCTGCGCACATTCTGTGACCCGGCGTGAGTCTGTCGGGACGGCTCATAAATTCTTTGAAATTATAATCGCTCATGATGTCCCTCCTACTCTCTTACGTTCACGTAACGATACGGAAGTTCCTTGCACTCGAAGTTGCCGTTCATCAGGTCTTCGTAGATCTTTTCCATATCTTCCACAGTGATGTCTCTGCCGCCCAGACCGTAGATCAGGGACAGCACGTCCGGGGTCTGCTTCGCGGAGAACAGCGCTGCTCTCAGCTCGCAGGACATGGGGCCGCTGTTGCCGGAGAAGCTTTCCGCTCTGTCCATGGCAGCGATGGCCTTTACGTTCTTTAACGCAGCAGCAATTTCCTCTGCGGGGAACGGTCTGTAGACTCTCAGCTTGAGAACGCCGACCTTCTTGCCTTCCGCGCGAAGCTTGTCGCAGGCATCCTTGGCAGCGCCTGCAGCGGAGCCCATGATGACGATGGCATATTCGGCATCGTCCATGCAGTATTCTTCGAAGTAACCGTAGGTTCTGCCGAACTTTTCACCGTATTCCTTGGAAACGGCGATGATGGTCTCCTTGGAGTCTCTCATAGCCTGAGCGACGCCTCTGCGGGCTTCCATGTAATACTGGGTGACGGAATAAGGACCGGCAGCCATGGGGTTCTCCGCGTTCAGCAGATAATCCTCGGGCTGATAGGTGCCGACAAAATCCTTTACGTCCTGATCTTCGTTCAGAATGATGTTCTGAACGGCGTGGGACGTAATGAAACCGTCCTGGCATACCATAACGGGCAGCTTTACCTTTTCGGAGATGCGGAATGCCATGCACATGTTGTCGTATGCTTCCTGGTTGTCCTCGGAATACAGCTGGATCCAGCCGCAGTCCTTGGCGCCCATGCCGTCGGAGTGGTCCGCATTGATGTTGATGGGGCCGGACAGCGCTCTGTTGACCAGAGCCAGTACGACGGGCAGTCTGTCGGAAGAAGCGATGTGCAGCTCTTCCCACATGAGTGCCAGACCTGCGGAAGAGGTAGCGGTCATGGCGCGGGCACCGGCAGCGGATGCGCCGATAGTAGCGGACATGGCGGAGTGCTCAGATTCTACAGGTACGAATTCGGTATCGATCAGGCCGTTTGCTACGTAAGAGCTTACGAACTGAGGGATCTCGGTGGACGGAGTAATGGGGAATGCAGCCATGACGTCAGGATTGATCTGACGGATCGCGGTTGCGACGGCTTCGTTGCCGGATAATCTTTCACGGATCTGTTTTGCCATCTTACTTTTCCCCCCTTCTCATTTCGATCGCACCGAAGGGGCAAGCCTTGGCGCAGATGCCGCAGCCCTTGCAGTGATCGAAGTCGAAATCGGCTCTCTTGCCGTCGACAACGGGAATGCAGCTGTCGGGGCAAACGGGAACGCAAAGCAGGCACTGCTTGCATTTATCTTCGATGAATTTCGGGGTATCGACTCTCCATTCGCCGGTCATGAAATCCACGGCGCCGCCTGCGCAAACGATGCTTGCGCCAACGGTCATATCCTTCCACTTAACGTCGAGTCCCTGCTTAGAAATATCTGTCTTCATTATCCGCGCACCTCCTCTAAAGCCATCTTCAGAGCATCCATGTTGCCCTTGATGACCTCGGGCTTCGTGGCGAATTTATGAGCATAAGACTTCTCCATTTCCTTCAGGAACGCGTCGATATCCATCAGCCCGGTGACCTTCAGGGTAGCTGCGAGCATCGGGGAGTTGGGGAAATACTTGCCCAGCGTAGCGAGGGATACCTTGCGGGCATCGATCGTGCATACTCTGCCCTTATAGCCTCTCAGCATGGGACGGATCTCTTCGGGGCTCTTCGCCGTGTTGATGATGATGGCACCGTCTTCCTTCAGACCTGCTGTTACATCGATGTCTTCAATAAGGGTCTCATCTACGACCACGACATAGTCGGGGTCGTAGATGTTGGAATGTACCCGAATCGGTTTGTCGCTTATTCTGTTGTAAGCGGTAATGGGCGCGCCCATTCTCTCAGGACCGTATTCAGGGAAGCCCTGTACTTCGGCACCGGTGGAAAAGCAAACGTCCGCCAGGAGGAGCGCAGCCGTTTTGGCGCCTTGTCCGCCGCGGCCATGCCATCTGATTTCAGTTAAACCTTTCATGTAATAACCTCCGGTTTTTGAAATATGTTATTTATTTTTTCAAAGCAGCCTTCAATGCCTGATCGAGGTCTGCGATGATATCGTCGGGATCTTCCAGACCGACGGAGAGACGGATGAGCTTCTTGTTGAAGCCGGCATCGATCATTTCCTCTTCGGTGTAGGTGCTGTGGGTCATGCTGCCCGGATGTTCGATCAGGGTCTCGCAGTCGCCCAGGGATACAGCCAGCGTGCAGAGCTTGACATTGTTCATCATCTTCTCTGCGATCTTAGCGGTCTTCGGCTCGAAAGCGATCATGCCGCCGGTCATGGCCAGTTCCTTCTTCGCGATCTTATACTGCGGATGAGACTTCAGACCGGGATAGTAAACAGCTTCGATATCCTTGTTTTCTTCCAGCCACTTCGCGACCTTCATGGCGTTCTCGCAGTGTGCCTTCATTCTCAGGGGCAGAGTCTTGAGACCTCTGTTGAGCAGGAATGCATTCAGCGGAGCGGGTACGGAACCGGTGATGTTCTTGAGACCGTTGGTGAGCACGGCGGGATAGTACTTGCTGTCGCAGCAGACGAAGCCCGCAATGATGTCGCCGTGGCCGTTCAGATACTTGGTTGCGGAGTGTACGACGATGTCGGCGCCCAGATCGTGGGGCTTGCAGATGAGACCGGTAGCGAAGGTGTTATCGACGACGCAGATGCAGTCGGGGTTCTTTTCGTGAGCGATCTTGCAGATCTTCTCCAGATCGACGACCTTCATGGTCGGGTTGGCGATGGTCTCGCAATAAGTCATCTTGGTCTTCTTGCGAAGAGCTTTGCGAACTGCACTCAAATCAGCGAAATCGATGAATTCCACATCGATTCCCCACTTCGGAAGCTGCTGAGAGAACAGTTCGAACGTACAGCCGTACAGAGCTTTATCTGCGACCAGTCTGTCACCCTTCTGCAGGAAGGGAATGGTACCGGAAGAGATAGCGCCCATGCCGGAAGAGGTAGCAACTGCGCACTCGGTGTTCTCCAGGATCGCCAGCTTCTCTTCGATCTGCGTGGTGGAGGGGCTGCCCAGACGAGCGTAGATGTAACCGGGTTCCTTACCGGCGAATCTGTCTGCGCCCTGCTTGGTGCTCTCGAACTGGTACGTAGATGTCTGGAAAATAGGCATCTGGAGGGATCCGAACGGATTCATCTCGTGCTTGTCGCCATGAATCAGTCTTGTTCGCATTGCATGTTCTTTGCTCATTGTTAACTCCTTCCTTTTGGTTAAAAAAGATTAGCCAAATGTTTACAACTTCGTATTTATTATAAATCTATGATTTTCTCAATACAACAGAAAACATGCGCAAAATCTATCGTTTTTTTGATGTATTTTATCAAATATAAAGAACGGATGATAAAAAAAGAGTCCTTGCGGACTCTGAAAAAATCATGAGCAGCCTATAAGCCGGGTTCTGTATTAAGCGATCATCTTTCTAGGACCTCTGTCGCCAGAGGACTCAAGCGACCTACCTCCCGGGAAGGGACGGGCAGCCCCCTTTCAGGCGGTTTGCACGGATGCACCTGCCTCCCTGTTTGGTCTTGCTCCGGATGGGGTTTACACGGACGGTCGCTGTTGCCAGAGACCCGGTGAGCTCTTACCTCGCCTTTTCACCCTTACCCTTGCGGGCGGTTGTTTTCTGTTGCACTTTCCCTGGGGTCACCCCCGGCAGCCGTTAGCTGTCATCCTTGCCCTATGGAGCCCGGACTTTCCTCACGCGCGCTTTTCGCAGCGCGCCCGCGACCGCATGGGCTGCTCATGGATCTTTATAAAATTGTTTCTTTACAACGTATACTCGAACGGGTTGCGCATGGCTTCGGACTTTATGATTTCCGCTGTGACCCGTTTATCGGCGTTCAGCTGTGCCGCCATATTCGGAACGAACTGCCATTCCGTGCCGTAATGCCCGGCATCGATGAGGCAGATGCCCAGATCTTTCGCCGCCTGGGCATCGTGGTGCGAGATATCGCCGGAGATGTAGACATCCGCCCCTGCCCTCACCGCATCGTAGACGTATTCCCCGCCTGCACCGGTGCACAGCGCGATCGTCTGCACTTCCCTGCGGGAGTCTCCCTGGATCTTCAGTCCTTCATAGCCGCACGCCGCGTTAACGTCGGAGATGAATTCATCGAAAGAGACAGGACGGTCCAGTCTGCCGATACGGGCGATGCCGCCGGCCAGTTCTTCCGGGAAGGCGCATCCCAGTGCCTTCATCAGGTAGTCGTTGTTGCCGCCCGGCGCTTTGTCGAAGCAGGTGTGAGCCGCATAGACGCCGATTTCCGCGCGGATGAGTTCCAGGATGTATGCGCCGACGGTAAACTCCGGTTCGATGCATTTTACGGGATGGAACAGGAGAGGATGATGACACAGGATGAAGTCGCAGTGCTCCCGTTTCGCTTCGCGGATGACGTCTTTCGTGACCTCAAGCGCGACGAGGACGCGGGAGATCTCTCTGTCTCCGAAGGCGATCTGCACGCCGCTGTTGTCCCATTCTTCTTGCAGAGACAGCGGAGCAATGTCGTTCAGGACGTTCAGGAAAAGCTCTTTCTCCATAGTTCTTCCCTCCTTTTCTCCAGCGTTTCCGCCTTGCGGCGCAAACGATCCGCCGTCTGCAGATCGGACGGATCTTTAGAACGGCAGAGATTTTCTGTAACTACTCTTATGTTAACCAATTCCTTATCCAGGAATTCGATCATCAACGGATGTTCCGATTCGGGGATATCCGGATAGGCATAAGGGTCCTGACGGCCTTTTTCCACGCACAGGATCTGGCACAATCTGCCCCGTTCTCTCGCAAAGCTTTCTTCGCAGATCTGCCAGCCGTGTTCCCAGAGCCAGCTGCGGAGATGTCCGCTCCTGCTGCGTGGCTGCAGGACGAAGCGTTCTATGCTGTCCGTGACCGCAGCATTTTCCGCCAGAATGGAAGCGATGAGTTCGCCTCCCATGCCGGCAATGACTACGGTCGCTGCTTCGCCCGGATGCAGAACGGAAAGCCCGCCGCCCAGGCGAAGATCGTAATGCTGCGAAGAAATGCCGGACGAGGCCATCGTCTCTTTCGCCCGCTGCAGAGGCCCTTCGTTAATATCGGAGAGCACCGCATAAGGTACGAGTTCTTCCTGCAGGCAATAAAGAGGCAGAAACCCATGGTCCGTTCCTACGTCGGCCATGGGTCTTCCTGCAAGCACGAGACCTGCTATGGTTTTCAGCCGTTCGCTCAGCGTCATGGATCTATTCGAGGTAATCTCTCAGCCGCTTGCTGCGGTTGGGGTGGCGGAGTTTGCGCAGCGCCTTCGCTTCGATCTGACGGATACGTTCGCGGGTGACCTTGAACATCTGTCCGACTTCTTCGAGCGTGCGCTGGCGTCCGTCGTCCAGGCCGAAACGCAGGCGCAGTACTTCCTGCTCTCTATCGGTGAGCGTGGAAAGCACTTCGTCCAGCTGCTCTTTCAGCATGGAGAATGCGGCTGCATCCGCGGGAGACGGCACGTCTTCGTCGGGGATAAAGTCTCCGAGGTGGGAATCCTCTTCCTCGCCGATCGGAGTCTCCAGAGAGACCGGTTCCTGCGCGATCTTGGAGATCTCGCGCACCTTCTCCACGGGGATTTCCATCTCCGCTGCGATCTCTTCCGGCGTCGGGTCTCTCCCCAGCTCCTGCAGCAGCTGACGGGTCACCCGGATCTGCTTATTGATGGTCTCTACCATGTGCACCGGGATACGGATCGTCCGGGCCTGGTCCGCGATGGACCGGGTGATGGACTGGCGGATCCACCAGGTCGCGTAGGTGGAGAACTTGAAACCTTTTCTCCAGTCGAACTTGTCGACTGCTTTGATGAGACCGAGATTGCCTTCCTGGATGAGGTCCAGGAACAGCATGCCGCGGCCTACATAGCGCTTGGCAATGGAGACTACCAAACGCAGGTTGGCTTCGCACAGGCGCTTCTTGGCTTCTTCATCGCCCTGCTCCATGCGCTGTGCCAGATCCATCTCCTCGTCCGCGGTCAGAAGAGGCACCTTGCCGATCTCCTTCAGGTACATGCGGACGGGATCGTCTACGGTCACGCCCTTCGGCATATCCGTGAGATCGTCCGTCTCCGCTGCTTCCACCAGTTCTTCCAGTTCCGCTTCGCTGTCCGGTTCGAGCGATTCGAAGTCGAAGTCGTCTACGATGTCGAGCGGCTTTACTTCGATGCCGGAATCCTCCAGCTTGTCGTAGAACGCGTCCTTTTCGGTCTGGGTCATGTCCAGGTCGGCAAAGGCGTCGTCCACTTCGTTGAACGTGATGGAGCCGGATTTCTTGGCTCTTTCCAGGATCTGATCCAACTGTTCGTAAGCTTTCTTTTCGCTTTCGCTGTCGTAATTCATTCCTTTTCCTTCCCCTTATTTGATAAATTTCCGCTGCAGTTCGGCGAGTTCGAGCATCAGTTTGTTTAACGTCTCCTCGTCCACGCCCTCCGCAATGGAGAGAATTTTCATGATCTCGTCTATGCGCTGCTCCGCTTTTCGGCGGTCCAGTTTTTCCAGGCAATCCCGGAACGCTGTCTCTTCGTCTCCGGTGAGGACTCCCTCCTGGATGTTGTCGAAATAAGAGAGCGCGCTGCCCTCCAGCCTTTCCCGGATGGCCTTCACGTCGAAATCGTTGTTTTCCCGGTAGCATTCGCCCAGGACTTCCGCGATCCGGTAGGCTTCGCCGCTGACGAAGGCGTCGTCCCTGCCCTGCAGTTTCGGCCAGAAATCGCTTCGCTGCAGGCACAGCTTTATCAGCATGCGCTCTACCATGATGCGTCCGCGCACTTCCGGCGTATCTTCCACGGACTGTTCCTGCGGCGCATTCTCCTGTTCGGTCCTTGGCGCGGGTCTCGGAACTTCCGCAGAGGGCTGTTCGATCTCCCGGCGCAGAGCACCTTCCGAGATGCCGCGCATCTTCGCGACTTTCGGGATATACAGGTCCGCTTCCACCGGAGAAAGCGGACGCAGCACGTTTGCTGCGGCTTTCAGGAAATTCAGGCTCTGCGACAGATCGGTCCCGCTGTATTTGCGGTCGATGAGGCCGATCTTGAAATCGATGTCCGTCTCTGCCGTCTTGTCCAGCAGCGCGCGGAATTCATCGGCGCCGTGTTTTTTGATGTATTCGTCCGGGTCTTTGCCGTCGTCTACGTGCATGACCCGCACATCGAGCCCTGCCGCGCGCATCACGTCGCAGCCGCGGATGGCTGCCTTGATGCCCGCTGCGTCGGAATCCAGACACAGAACGGCCTTCTTCGTATAGCGCTTCAGCAGCTGCGCCTGTTCTGGCGTAAGAGCCGTTCCCAGCGCCGCGCACACGTTGCGCACACCGCCCTGATAGAGGCCAACGACATCCATGTATCCTTCGACCAGGATGGCGTAGCCCTGTTCCTGGATCTCGGTCTTCGACAGGTTGAGCCCGTACAGATTGCGCTTCTTTTCGAAGACGAAGGACTCCTGCGAGTTGAGGTATTTGGCGGCGTCACCGATGATGGTGCGTCCGCCGAAACCGATGACCTTGCCCATCGTGTTGAAGATGGGAAACATCACCCGGCCCCGAAATTTATCGTACAGCCTGCCGTCCTTCGAGGATCTGGAACTCAGGCCCAACTCCGTAAGGAGCTCCGCCTGCGTCCCCTGGGCAAGCATATAGTCGCTGAGGGTCTGCCAACCTTCGTCCGCATAGCCGATACCGAACTTCGCTATGGTCTCCGGCTGTATGCCGCGGCCTTTCATGTAATCGTAGCCGGGATTGGCATGCTTCGTAAAAGCGTCGAAGAAAAAACGGGCTGCCGTCTTGTTTATAGCGTAATAACCGTCTTTTTTCTTGCTCTGGCGCTCGTAGGAATCGTCGATCTCGATGCCGTATTGGGCGGCCAGCCGCCGCACGGCTTCGGGAAAATTCAGATTGTAATATTCCTGTATGAATTTGATGACGTCTCCGGATTTGCCGCAACCGAAACAGGTAAAGATCTGTTTCTGCTCGGAAACGACGAAGGACGGCGTCTTTTCCTTGTGGAAAGGACAGCAGCCCTTATAGTTGCTTCCGGCTCTCTTTATGGAGACCAGCGGGCTCACAACGTCTACGATGTTGCACCTGCTGCGGATCTCTTCTGCTGCCGAGATCAGCGATGTGACTGCCATACTTCCCCTCCTGCTATCTGTTTACAGGAAAACAGCGTCTCATCCTTTTTTTTGCCCGTCTTATTTCGGGAGCTTCCAGCCCGAAGGGACGAACTTCTCGTTGTACATGTTGATGGCGTAACGGTCCGTCATGCCGGCGATGTAGTCCTTTACGGCTTCGTTTCCGCCGTCCCTCTCCAGAATACTGCGGTATTCGGAGGGCAGCTCGTCGCTGTGCTCCAGGAAATAGCCGTACAGGGAATGGATGAGTCCGCGGATCTTATCCAGTTCCGACGCCTGCTTTACTGCCGGACTGCGGTACACGTTGGCGAACATGAAATCGCGCAGCGCATTCATGTAAAAAGCGGCGTCTTCGGACATGGCGACCTTATCCTGACCGTCGCTGTGCTTTACGATGTCCGTCACCAGCGTATTGATGCGGCTGCGATGGTCGGGGCCAAGAAAGGCCGTGCATTCCGCGGGCAGATCCTCCGCGCGGATGATGCCGCCTCGCATGGCGTCGTCGATATCGTGATTGATGTAGGCGATGCGGTCCGAATGGCGCACCACCTGACCTTCCAGCGTAAAGGGCCAGACCGGACCGGTATGGTTGACGATGCCGTCCCGTACTTCCTCTGTGAGGTTCATCGTGCGGCCCGCGGCGTTGCGCTCGATCACGTCCACGACGCGCAGGCTCTGAACGTTGTGCGCGAAGCCGCCGGGATGGATCTCGTTAAGAAATTCCTCCCCGTTGTGGCCGAAAGGCGTATGGCCAAGATCGTGACCCAGAGCAATGGCTTCGGTCAGATCTTCGTTTAATCCCAGTGCGCGGGAGATCGTCCGCGCGATCTGCGCGACCTCCAGGGTATGGGTAAGACGCGTCCGGAAATGATCTCCTTCCGGACTCAGGAAGACCTGCGTTTTATGCATTAAGCGGCGCAGGGATTTGCTGTGGATGATGCGGTCTCTGTCGCGCTGAAATTCCGTGCGCAGGTCGCAGGGCTTCTCGGGAACGGCCCGTCCCCTGCTCTCCGCAGACTTGCAGGCAAATGCAGATAGCATCTCGTATTCCCGCTTTTCCTGTTCTTCTCTGAAAACCATAGCTGCCTCCTATGCGTTCGTAGAACCAAATCCGCCCGTGCGCTTCCCTTCCGCCTCGTCGTCCTCCGTAATGCCGTAGGGAACGAACAGACCTTGCGCGAAGGCTTTTCCGGCTGGGATCTCCAATACTTTTCCCGACCTGGAATCGTTCGTGATCTGGATCTGGATATGCCCTTCGTTGTCCGCACCGTAGTAATCTTCGTCGATGACACCGAGCGTATTGTCGAGTTGCAGGCGGTATTTAAACCCGAGACCGCTCTTTGGCGCGATGAGGAGCACCCATCCCGGTGCGATGCGGCAGCGCAGTCCCGTGGGGATGCGCACGCTCTCTCCCGGCTGCAGATGGATATCCCAGGGCGTCTTAAAGTCGTATCCGGCGCTTCCCGCCGTCGCGCGGACCGGAAGTTCGATGGGAAGAGGCGCTTCTTTCAGATGGGCGCTGTCTTCCGTCAGCCTCGCTTCGCTGACCCGTTCAAATTTTGCGATCCGTTCCATAGTTCCTCCCAATCCAGGCTGCGTGGGCTTATGGCTGCCCCGCTGTAGCTGCGGATGTCTGCGATACGCTTTGCGAATGCGTTCACCTGCTCCCGCGAGACCGCATCGATCTCCGCCATGGTCTCTTCTTCCGTATAGGTTCGTTCCAGCAGGAGCATATTCTTGCCCAAACGGTACATGCGGGAATTCGTGGATTCCAGCGAAAAGATAAAGCCGCTCTTCAGCCGCTGCTTTACGACCTGCGTCTGTTCCTCGCTGATGCCTTCTTCTGCGAGAGCGGACAGCTCTTCGCCGATGGCCTGCAGCACTTTCGCTTCCGTGCCGGGCTTTACGGCCGCATAGATGTAGAACTGACCGCCGCAGGCGTAGCTCTCCGAAGCGCTGAACACGCTGTATGCCAGCCCTTTTCTCTCCCGTATGTTCTGAAAGAGCCGGGAGCTCATGCTGCCGCCCAGCACATCGCAGACGACGGCCTGGGCGTAATACTCCGGAGAATCCAGAGCGATCGTCGGTATGCCCAGCGCGAGATGCGTCTGGTTGATATCCTTCGTCAAAGAGAGATACCGGCCTCCCCGTGCGGCAGAGGCCGCTTTGCGGGAAGGGCTGCCGGCACCAAAGTCTGACAGTTTTTCCTCCAGCTGCTGCGCCAGGCGCTCTTCGTCGAAATTGCCCACGACGGAAACTACGATGTTGTCGCGGGTATACCAGGTGTCGATATACTCTAAGATATCGCTTCTCTGCAGATTCCGGATGTTCGCGCGGCTGCCCAGGACAGACTTTGCCAGAGGCGTGCGCCAGAACACCTTAGCGTCCAGCAGATCCATGATATAGTCGTCCGGTGTGTCGCACACCATGTTGAACTCTTCCAGGATGACGCCCCGCTCTTTTTCTATCTCCTCTTCGTCGAACAGGGAATTGCAGAGCATGTCCAGCAGGATGTCGACAGCCTTGGGAAAGACGGAAGAAAGCGCCTTGATGTGAAAACAAGTTGCTTCTTTCCCCGTGAACGCGTTCATGTCGCAGCCCAGATCGTCCGTATCCTTTGCCAGCTGCAATTGATCCCGCGTTTTCGTGCCTTTAAAGAACATGTGCTCCAGAAAATGCGAGACGCCGTTGTTCTTAGCCGTTTCCCTGGCGGAGCCTGCGCCGATCCAGATGCCGATGCTGGCGGACTGGCGGTCCGGCAGTTTTTCCATCACCAGCCGCACACCGCAGGGCAGTTGTCTTACTTCGATCATGTTTTATCCTAAAATGCATCAGGGCCGGCTTAAAAAGCCGGCCCGAACTCGTTTACTGCTCGCTTGCTTTGATGATGGGCGTGTCTTCCAGACCTCTTCTGGTGAGGTTCACACGGCCCTGCGAATCGATCTCGGATACCTTGACGGTAACGATATCGCCGATATTGAGAACGTCTTCCACCTTCTCCACTCTCTCCTTGCAGATCTTGGAGATGTGCAGCAGACCGTCCTTGCCGGGCAGGCATTCCACGAAAGCACCGAAGTTCATCAGACGGACGACCTTGCCGGTATAAGTCTCGCCAACTTCGATATCCTTGGTGAGGTACTCGATCTCCTTGCGCGCCGCGTCGCCGGATTCGGTGTTGGGCGCTGCGATGAAGATGAGGCCCGTATCGTCGATGTCGATCTTCGCGCCGGTCTGGGCGATGATGCGGTTGATGGTCTCGCCGCCCTTGCCGATGACGATGCGGATCTTGTCCGGATCGATCTGCATGCTGGTGATGAGCGGAGCGTACTTGGACAGCTGCTTTCTGGGTTCGGGGATCTCGTCCAGCATCTGGCTCATGATGTACATTCTGCCTTCCTTCGCCTGCTTGAGAGCCTTCTCGAGGATCTCTCTGGACAGACCGTGGACCTTGATGTCCATCTGGATGGCGGTAACGCCTTCCGCTGTACCGGTCACCTTGAAGTCCATGTCGCCCAGGAAGTCTTCCATGCCCTGGATGTCGGACAGGATGGCGTATTCGCTGGTGCCGTCTTCCTTAACGCGTTCGATGAGACCCATGGCGATACCGGCAACGGGTGCCTTAATGGGTACGCCGGCGTCCATCAGAGCCATGCAGGAACCGCAGGTGGAAGCCATGGAGGAAGAACCATTGGAGGAGAGGATCTCGGATACAACGCGGATCGCATAGGGGAATTCCTCTTCGGAGGGCAGAACGGGCAGCAGTGCTCTTTCTGCCAGAGCGCCGTGGCCGATCTCTCTTCTGCCGGGGCTTCTCAAGGGCTTGGCTTCGCCGGTGGAATAGCCGGGGAAGTTGTACTGGTGCATGTATCTCTTGCCGGTCTCTTCGAAGATGCCGTCCAGGGTCTGACCCTCGGAGAGCATGCCCAGCGTGCAGACAGACAGCGCCTGGGTCTGGCCTCTCTTGAACAGGCCGGAACCGTGTACTCTGGGCAGAACGCCGGTCTCGGTCCAGACAGGACGGATCTCGTCGCACTTTCTGCTGTCGGGACGGATGCCTTCGTCCAGGATCATGCCGCGGACCTGTTCCTTCGTGATGTTGTACAGGACAGCGTCGACGTCTTTAGCGCCTTCGGGATAAATTTCAGCGAAGTGTTCCTTCGTTTCGACTTCCACGGCGTCCATGTTGTCGAGTCTCTCCTGCTTGTCGAAGGTGAGGATGGCGTTGTGCATCTTCTCGACGGCGTATTCGCGTACGGCGGCGTCGATCTCTTCGGAGGGTTTATAGAATTCGATCTGCTGCTTTTCCTTGCCGACTTCCTTAACGATCTCGTCGATGAAAGCAACGATCTTCTTGATCTCTTCGTGAGCGAACATGATCGCGTCCAGCACTTCGTTCTCGGGAACGATCTTCGCGCCGGCTTCGACCATCATGATGGCTTCCTTGGTGCCGGCGACGGTCATGTTAATGTCGGACACCTTTCTCTGTTCGGACGTGGGGTTGATGACCAGTCTGCCGTCCACTCTGCCGACGATGACGGAACCGGTCGGGCCGTCCCAGGGAATGTCGGAGATCGCGATGGCGATGGAGGAGCCGACCATGGCGCAGAATTCGGGCGCGCAGTCGTGATCCATGGACATGCAGGTCGCTACGACCTGGACGTCGTTATAGAATCCCTTAGGGAACAGCGGACGGAGCGGTCTGTCCATCAGACGGGACGTGAGGATGGCTTTTTCGGAGGGTCTGCCCTCTCTCTTGATGAATCCGCCGGGGATCTTGCCGGCAGCGTACATCTTTTCTTCGAAGTCGCAGGAGAGCGGGAAGAAGTCCACGCCTTCTCTCGGGGTCTTGGACATGGTGGCAGTGCAGTTGACCACGGTATCGCCGTAGCGGACCCAGCACTGGCCGTTGGCCTGTTCGCAGACCTTGCCGATCTCGACTTCCAGCAGTCTGCCGCCTACGGCAGTGCGGAATGTCCGGTAATCTGTAAATCTCATAAATGTTAACCTTGCCTTTCGTATCAGGCCCGGCTTGACAAGTAAACTCATTGCGCAGGATCTGCGCATATGAATTTAATTCTCAAGCCCGGCCCCTGATGAAAAATAATAACAACAAGGCGGGGCTTTTGCGCCCCGCCGTTTTCTCTGTTTACTTTCTTAAGCCGAGACGGGAGATGAGGCTTCTGTAGCGCTCGATGTCCTTATCTCTCAGATAAGCCAGCAGATTTCTTCTCTGACCGACCATCTTCAGAAGACCTCTTCTGGAGTGGAAGTCCTTGGGGTTCTTCTTCAGGTGTTCGTTCAGTTCGTTGATGCGGTGAGTGAGGACTGCGACCTGGACTTCGGGAGAACCGGTGTCTCCTTCGTGGGTGGCATATTCCTTGATGATGTTGGTCTTTACGTCTTTTGCGATCATTTGTAATCTCCTTTTCTAGATCCGCCCAAGGCCGAGGCAGCGTCGGAGCGTCGGCAGCCTAAGCACTGGGTACTTATAAACAGACGATATATATTAGCACAGCCCGCAATGGTTTGTAAAGCGGGAAATTTAAGACAGCTGGGCGTTTTCCTTCACGTCGACTTTCTTCTTGGCAGCCCTGTCGGAATCGACCTTGTTATAGACTTTGGCAAGGGCCACGATCATCTGGCGCGCCATCTGCTCGGTCATGACGATGGTCTCCACTTCCTCCGTCTGTTTGGTCTCTCCGTTGGGGCGGGTCTGCAGGAACGTTAAAAAGCATTCGTGACCCGTTGCATTGATGGTGAATCCGTTCGCGTATTTCATGATTGGCTCCTTTCTGTTCTAAAGTATTCCTGTGCCTGCAAACAATTCCGATGGATCTCCGCCTGCAGGTCTTCCAGCGTATCGAACTTGCGCTCGGGACGCAGCATCTTGATAAACTCGATGCGCACTTCCTGTCCGTAGAGATCGCCGTCGAAGTCGAAGATGTGCGTTTCCGCGTTTTTGGCGAATTCTCCTACCGTCGGCTTGTTTCCCACGTTAGTGATGGACTGATACTTTTGTTTGTTTACGGTCGTTTGGGTTATGTAAACACCATTCTTCGGAAACGCTTCCGTCGTGTCGAGGCTCAGATTGACGGTCGGAAACCCGATGCGGCGGCCCAGATGCTTGCCCTGCACCACTTTGCCGTCGATGCAGTACAGCCTTCCGGTATAATCCTTATATTCGTCGATCTTGCCTTCATCGATAATAGTCCGGATAAGGGTGCTGGATACGGTATTGCCGTTGATGCGGATCTCCGGGATGACGGACACGCCGTAGCCGAACTCCCTTCCCAGCTGCGCCAGCCGGTCTGCATCCCCTTCCGCCTTATAGCCGAAGCGGTAATTAAACCCGCACACGGCGTGCTTTGTGTGGAAGCGGTCCACCAGGATGTCCTTGACGAAATCAAACGCGCTCTTCGTGCGGATGGTATCGTCGAACACGGGAGAAAACAGGTTTTCGACCCCCAGTTTCTCCAGCTGCTCCGCCTTCTCTTCGAAGGTCATGATGTTCTTGATGACGGTCTTGCCGGCAATCTCGTTCACAGGATGGTTCGTAAACGTAAAAACGGAGGGCTGCAGCCCTTTTTCCTCTGCCACAGCCACGCATTCCCGGATCAACATCTGGTGACCCTTATGAACGCCGTCGAAATTGCCTAACGCAACGGCAGTCGGAGACATATTCGCAATTTCGTTTAAGTTTCTGTATATGTTCATTTCAGTACTTTCGAAATGAGATGGCCTTTGCAGATACCAAGCAATCCGCCGTCACCGAAAACAGCGTAATTGCACTCTTTCAGCGGCAGTTCTTCGCTCCATAGCGGATTGCCGTTGAGGAAAAGCTTGGCCTGTTCCTCGGTAAGATCCAGGCGCGGCAGATGGCTTACGGCGGATTCCAGAGGATCCAGCAGCGCTTCGATCTGCTCCGGGGTCATCCCCCGCAGTGCCTCCAGGTCTGCTGCCTCTTCGATCTTATAACCGCAGGTCTCCGTGCGCACGAGGCTGCTCATGCAGGCGCCGCAGCCCAGGGCTTCGCCCAGATCGTGGCAGATCGAACGGATATACGTGCCGCGGCTGCAGACGATCTCCATCTTAAAAGGTTCGGACGGTCCGTTCCATGCCAGGATGCGGATGCTGTGGACGGTCACCCGCCGCACGGGCACCTCCACGGCTTTGCCTTCCCTGGCGTATTCGTACAGCTTTTTTCCGTTTACCTTGATGGCCGAAAAAACGGGCGGTTTCTGTTCGATCTCACCCTCGAGGGTATGGAGTACCTCTTCGACGTTTTCTCTCGTTAAATCGGCTGTTTCGGGCCTTCTGTCGCAAAGCACGGTGCCCCATATATCCCGTGTGTCCGTCGTCAGACCGAGCTGGCAGTCCGCGACGTAGGTCTTGGGGGCTTCGTCCATGTATTCCAGCAGACGCGTGGCTTTTCCGATGCACAGCGGGAGCACGCCGGTCGCCTGGGGATCCAGGGTACCGGTATGTCCGATCTTGCGTTCTCCCGTCAGTCTGCGCAGGATGGCGACACAGTCGAAGCTGGTGTATCCCGCCGGTTTGTTCAGATTTAAGATGCCGTTCATGGCGCAACGCTCGCTTCCAGCGCAGGGCGGATCTGCTCCAGCGCCTCTTCGATGCTGCAATAGAAAGTGCACCCGCTGGCGCGCAGGTGACCGCCGCCATCGAACTGCCTTGCCACGGCGTTTACGTCCGCGTAGGACTTGGAGCGCAGAGAGACTTTTATCCTTCCGTCTGCTTTCTCCTTCAGGAAAGCTGCCGCTTCCACGCCTTCGATGCTGCGGATGCGGTCGATGCAGCACTCCGTATGTTCGTCCAGAGCGCCGAAACGTTTCAGATCATCCTGCGTGCTCCAGGAGATGGCCGCCTTGCCGTCCGCGAACAGCTGCACCCGCTCCACCGCCATCGCCTCCAGCTTGAGCTGCGGAAGCGGATAACTGCCATAGACGAAGTTGTTCAGCTTTACGGCATCGATGCCGTAGCCGTATAGCTTGGCAGCGTCCAGATGCGCTTCCGCCGTCGTATTCCCGTGTTTAAACGAACCGGTGTCTGTGGCGATCGCTACGTAAAGCGCTTCCGCGGCGTCCTTATCGATGGGTGCGTTCATCGCCTGCAGCAGTTCGAAAACCAGAGAACCTGCCGCCGGAGCCGCCGGATCGATGGCTTCCAGCTGTGCAAAGGGGCCGCTCTTCATGTGATGGTCGATGCACATCGTCACCGGTGCTGCATGAAACACGTCCTTCCGCCTTTCGATGCGGCTGTCGTCGCCGCAGTCCACCGCGATGCTCAGATCGGGCGTCCAGGGCGCCTGCTTTATAAACATGCCGCCGTCGTCCAGAAACTGCAGATACCGGGGACAATCGTCCTCCAGCAGGATAAAGCAGTCCTTTCCCATCGCGCGGAGACTTCTGCATAACGCACAGGAAGACCCTGCGGCATCTCCATCCATGTTCACATGGGTGAAGATGAGGATCTTCTGCGCTTTTGCTATTGCTTTTTGAATGTCGTTCCAATTCTGCATCAGTCGTCGAAATACTCCTCGTCGTCGGGAGCTGCGCTCTCTTCCTGGGGTAGACCGTAATCATAGTCGTCCGCGGGGATCTCGATCTTATCCAGGATGGCGTCCATCTTCGCGCCGTATTCCAGGCTCTCGTCGTATTTGAAGATGAGCTCGGGCACGTGGCGCGCCTTCAGATTCTTGCCGATCTCGGTGCGGATGTGACCCTTGGAGCGTTCGAACGCCGCCAGGATCTCTTTCTTCTGTTCCGCCGTAAGCGGACCGGAGCCGAACGGCAGAGCGGTAACGTACAGGGTGGCGTAACTGCCGTCGTTCGTTACTTCGACGGCGTTTACGCTGATCATGGCGCCGGAGAAACGCGGGTCCTTCAGCTGACCGCGCATCAGCATGTCGCTGAGGATCTTCCGCATCTCCTCGCCCATCCTCTGGGGTCTGTGAGACTTGCCCATTATCTCTCCACCTCTTGCATGACGAAGGCTTCGATCACGTCGCCTTCCTTGATGTCGTTATACTTTTCGATTCCGATACCGCATTCGAAGCCGCTGGCCACTTCTCTCGCGTCGTCCTTGAAACGCTTCAGCGAGGAGATGACGCCCTCGTGGATGACGATGCCGTCGCGCAGCAGGCGGACCTGTGCGTTTCTGGTGACCTTGCCTTCCATGACGTAAGCACCTGCGACCGTGCCGACACCGGGAACCTTGAAAGTATTGCGGACTTCCACCTTGCCCAGGATGACTTCCTTGAACACGGGGTCGAGCATACCCTTCATGGCCGCTTCGATATCGTCGATGATCTCGTAGATGATGCGGTAGGTACGGATCTCCACGCCGTCTCTGTCTGCCATAGCTTGGACAGCGGAGCTGGGACGCACGTTGAAGCCGATGATGACGGCATCGGAAGTGCTGGCCAGCATGACGTCGGATTCGGTAACGGTACCGACGCCGGTGTGGATGATCTTAACGCGGACGTTCTCGTTATGCAGCTTTTCGAGGGATGCTTCCAGCGCACCCACGGAACCCTGCACGTCCGCCTTGATGATGAGGTTGAGGTCCCGGACCTCGCCTTCCTGCAGCGTCGCGAACAGCTGTTCGAGGCTGGTGCTGGAATTCTTGGCCAGGGTCTCTTCTCTGAGCTTTTCCTTGCGGCGGGCAGCGATGTCTCTCGCGATGCGCTCTTCGCGGACCGCATAGAATTCGTCGCCTGCTTCGGGAACTTCCGTAAGACCTGTGATCTCCACGGCTCTGGAAGGACCGGCCTTGCGGATCTGGTTGCCTCTCCAGTCGGTCATCACGCGGACGCGGCCGGAAGCGGTACCGACGACCAGCGCCTGACCCGCCTGCAGCGTGCCGTTCGTAACGAGCAACGTCGCAACAGGACCTCTGGCCTTGTCCAGTCTGGCTTCGATAACGGTACCCATGGCCAGTCTGTCGGGGTTGGCCCGCAGTTCGAGCATCTCCGCCTGCAGCAGGATCATCTCCAGCAGGTTCGTAATGCCTTCGCCGGTCTTTGCAGAAACGGGTACGGCGATCGTGGTGCCGCCCCAGTCTTCCACCAGTATGTTGTTGTCCGCCAGTTCCTTCTTGACGCGGTCGGGGTTGGCGCCGGGCTTATCCATCTTGTTGATCGCAACGATGATGGGTACGCCGGCAGCCTTCGCATGGCTGATGGATTCGATGGTCTGAGGCATAACGCCGTCGTCCGCAGCGACCACCAGTACGGCGATATCCGTAACATGGGCGCCTCTGGCGCGCATGGCCGTAAACGCTTCGTGACCCGGGGTATCGAGGAACACGATCTTCTGACCGTTGATCTCAATCTCGGAAGCACCGATGTGCTGGGTAATGCCGCCGGCTTCGCCCGCCGTAACGTTCGTGTTGCGGATAGCGTCGAGCAGCGAGGTCTTGCCGTGGTCGACGTGACCCATGACAGTGATGATGGGCGGACGGGGCTTGAGTTCGGATTCCGCGTCTTCGTGCAGATCCAGGCCCTCTTCCTCTTCGATCTCCTCGGCTTTATTGATGACGACGGTCTTGCCGAGTTCCATACCCAGCAGAACGGCCGTTTCTTCGTCCAGGTTCTGGTTGATGTTGGCCATGATGCCCATCTTCATGAGGGCCATGATGGCGTCGGACATGGAAACTTCCAGCTGTTCGCAGAAGCCGCCCACGGTGATGGGTACGTCGATGATGACGCCGCCCGTTGCCTGGGCTTCGATCTCGGCTGCGCTCTCCTGGACTTCCTCCACCTTCTCAAGTGAGCTTGCAAAGAGGGAAAAATCCGAGGCAGCCCGGGCACTGTTCCAGTCGACGAACGCTTTATTGAAGACCAGGGAATACTCCAGATCCTTCTCGGGAGTAATATTCTTATTCTTCATATACTGCCGGTGAAGAAGCTCTGCAAGGACCCGGTCGAATTCTCCCAGTTCCTCACGTCTTTCATAGAGAGTCAGCGCGGCCTTTTCAAAGTCAGGATCTTTGATCAGGGCAAATGCTTTGTTATCCATAAAGGCAGCCACTTCCCCCTGCCTCTCCTTGGGAAGATACATGGAATAATAATCCGAGAAGATCCGGTTCATATCCCATTTTACATAGTCGATCTTAGCAGATGCGAACACCTCCGTCATGGCTTCTGTCATATGATCCACCACCGCCGGATTGGTCAAATCCAAAATCCTCTGATACCTTCCCTCGGAATGATCCATTCCCGGAATCTGAAGGACCCAGTCGCTGTGCTTCCGAAAGAGCTCCGAGTCCTTCGAGATCATTTCCGGCTCAAACCAGAGGCCGAACTTCATGTGGCGCCTTAATAGAGCGTTGATCAAGGAGCGCATGCCGTCCTTCTCTTCCGGACTTTTCTCATTTGACAGACCGCCTGCCATCCCACTTTCCGGCTCCGTCTCATGGACCGGATGAATTTTCTTCTCGTTGACGGTCCAGTCACCAAGCCCCGACGACGGCTGGTCGCGGTGCGAGCCGAACCATCCGTCGTCGCACACGAGCATATTGATGCCGAGGCGCGATGCCTCATCGGCGATGCTGACCAGCTTGTCGGAGTCGAAGTCAAAATACGTCGCCTCCCAGTTGTTGATGAGGATCGGCCGCTCGCGGAACTGCCACGGACTCCGGATGAGATGGTTTCTGTAGAAGTCATGGAGCGTCCTCGACATGCCGCCGAGCCCTGTGCCGGAGTAGACGAGCACCGCCTCCGGCGTCTGGAATTCCTGCGTCGGCTCAAGCTTCCACTCGAACGTCTCCGGATGAATGCCCATGACCATGCGGATCTGATCGAACGGGTCCTTCTGCACTTTTGCGAGGAAATTCCCGGAATATACAAAATGCATGGCGTAGACCTCGCCGCTGTCCTCACCGCAGTCTTCAGATAGAACCGCGATAAACGGCTGCGTGCTGTGCCCGCACTCGCCGCGGAGCGCCTCGGCGCTGACGCCGCCGGAGCCGATCTCCTGCGTGCTGATTCTGTGCTCTCTGGCCCAGGTCCCTGAGAACGTGAGCGCCCGGAAATTTCTT
>CACYFF010000029.1 GCA_902773665.1 uncultured Eubacteriales bacterium
TGCTTGCCCTTGTATTCCTTGGGCTTGCGGTCGGAAGGCTTGCCGTCCTTCTTGCTGTCGTTCTTCTTCTGCGCCGGCTTCTTGGGCTGGACGGGCTGCTTCGGTTCATCCGCGGCTCTGCGGATGATCTTGACCCCGATATTGGGCACGTAGTCGATCGGTTCGGGCTTGGGTTCCGGTTTTGATTCTGCCTTCGGTTCTTCGTTCACCTTCTCCGGTTTGGCTTTCGGCTCTTCCTTCGGCTCATCCTTGGCCTTTGCGGGCTCCGCCTTCGGTTCTTCCTTGGCAGCAGGCTTTTCTGCCTTCTCCGCCTTTTCCTTCTTAGGTTTGGCCGCCTTGGGCTTCTCTTCCTTCGGCGCTTCTTCCTTCTTGGGCTCTTCCTTCGGCTCTGCCTTCTTGATGATCTTTACACCAATGGGAGGATCCACGTACATCTCGGGTTCGGGCTTTGCCGGAGCGGGAGCCGGAGCAACTTGTTCGGGCGCAGCGGAAACCACCGGTTCGACCTTGACTTCGACCGGTTCTTCGACCTTTGCAGGTTCTTCTTTCTTCTCCAGCGTCTGGGGAACGTCCGCCTTTTTCTGAGGCACGGCGTTCTTCGGCATGGGCTTTCCAAAGGGGAAAGGCTTTGCCGCAGAGGACGCTGCCTTCGGTACGGGTTTGCCGACCGGAGGGGTCATGGGTTTCGCAGGTTCCGCTGCCGGCTTGGCAGCAGCCTGCGTTCTGGCAGCGGGTCTCTTCTTTGCCTGCTGCGCTTCGATGATCGCTTTATCGACGGCGCGGATCTGGACCTTCGGGCCCTCTCCTGCCGTATTCGTAGACTTTTTCGTCTGTGCTTTTACAACTTTGGTTTCTGTATCGGCCATTCAAATACCTCCCGTGCTTATCTGCATAATTGGGCGATCTGCTCTGCCAGGGATTCGGCCTGCTGGCGCGATATTTCCGTCTTCAGGTTTCTGCCGAAGGCGTTCTTCTTTACCGCCAGTTTCGCGCATTCCTCGCTCCTGCAAAGGTAAGCTCCTCTGCCGGGCATCTTGCCGCTGATATCTATGTGCAGCCCGTCCTCCGACGCAACGATGCGGATGAGTTCGCTCTTCGGTTTACTCTGCATGCATCCGATGCATCTGCGTTCGGGCACTTTCTTCTCGCTCATTGCGGGCCTCTACTTGGCAAAGGCCTCAGTGATCGCTTCGATCATGGCTGCGTTTGTGGCTTTCGGATCGAGTTCGATGCCGTTCGCCTCCGCAAATTCCATGAGCTCCGCTTTCTTAAAGCGCTTTAAGTTGGGAAGTTCTGCTGCCGTTTCTGCAGGTTCCGCAGCTTCGACGGCCTCAGCCACCGGCTCTTCGATCTCTTCCTCCGGTTCGTCCGGCTCCAGAGCCTTTCTCTGCATCTCTTCCAGTTTAGGCTGGAACTGCGTGTGGCTCTTGATGTCGATCTTCCAGCTGCAGAGCTTGGCCGCCAGTCTTACGTTCTGGCCTTCCTTGCCGATCGCCAGGGACAGCTGATAGTCGGGAACGACGACGGTGGCCGAACGGCCCTTTTCGTCGATCAGCACCATCTCCACCTTGGCGGGAGACAGCGCGCTGCTGATGAGTTTGCCGGGGTCTTCGCTCCAGTTTATGATGTCGATCTTCTCGCCGCCCAGTTCGTCCACGACAGCCTGGACTCTTCCGCCTCTGGTGCCGACGCAGGAACCGACGGGATCCACGTTCTCATCGTAGGTGCAGACGGCGATCTTCGTGCGGGAGCCCGCTTCTCTTGCGATGCTCTTGATCTCGACGACGCCTTCCTGGATCTCGGGGACTTCCAGCTCGAACAGTCTCTTTACGAGACCGGGGTGCGTGCGGGAGAGGAACACCTGAGGACCCTTCGTGGTCTTCTTTACGTCCATGACGTAGACTTTAATGCGTTCGTTGACCCGGTAGCGCTCGCCGGGGATCTGTTCGTTGGGAGACAGGATGCCTTCGGCTCTGCCCATGCTCACGAATACGGTGTCGTTGCTGATGCGCTGCACGATGCCGGTCACGACTTCGGACTGACGGGAGATGTAATCGTCGTAGATCATGCCTCTCTCGGTCTCCCGGATGCGCTGTACGACGACCTGCTTGGCGGTCTGCGCGGCGATGCGGCCGAAATCCTTCGGGGTCACCTGGTATTCGATGACGTCGCCCAGTTCGTAGGCGGGGTCGATCTCCTGGGCTTCCTCCAGGCTCGCCTGGGAGAAGGGATCTTCGACCTCTTCGACGATGTCGCGTCTCATGAAGACGTCGATGTCGCCCGTCTCGCGGTCGATGTTGACACGGACATTCTGGGATGTGCCGTAATTCTTCTTATATGCCGAGACCAGTGCGCTTTCGATCGCATCGATCAGGACATCTTTGGAAATGCCCTTTTCTCTTTCCAGCGCTTCGATGGCCTCGATGAATTCCATATTCATGCCTGTACTTCCTCCTTAGAATACAACTGCCAGATTTATCTTCGCTGCATCGGAACGCTGCAGTGAAATTTCCTTGCCTTTTTCGTCGATGATGGTGACGGTGCCGTTCCCGTATCCGGTGAGTTTGCCCGTGTAGAACTTCTTGCCGTCCATCGCCTTATACAATTTGATCTCGATCTCGCTGCCCATGAACCGCTCGAAGTCCTTATCCTTCAAAAGCGGTCTGTCCATACCGGGAGAAGAGACCTCCAGATAATAGTTCTGCTTGATGGGGTCAGCCTCATCCAACTTTTCGCTTAAATAGCGGCTGATCGCTTCGCAGTCGTCGGTGCCCATAACGCCGTATCCGTCCGCTTCGATTTTATCGACGTAGACCCGCAGGTACCAATCGGCGCCTTCCTTTACGAATTCGGTCCTGTTGAGCTCGTACGAAGCTGCGTTTTCGTAGCTTTCCATCCAGGAAGCCACCAGTTCTTCTACCTTCTTGACAGCCAAACCGTTTCCTCTCTAAAACGAAAGAGTGGGCCTGCCCACTCTTTAGAATCAATATCCTCTTTCGTGACCCAATGGCGATTGCTCAGCTCTTTACACTCCACCAGGTACCCTTCCATATGCCACTCGATATGGGTAAAGATATGCTTGGCTTTGCCTAAAGGACGGACGGAAGCGGCATCGAATCTTGCTTTGATCTCATCTTCTGTTAATGATCCATCCAGGATGGGAAAACCCCAAAGACCAGCGAGCAGTCCGGTGCCGGGACGCTTTTCCAGCGCATACCGGTCGCCGCAGCGCAATACCAGTACGGTCTTTTCTTCGATCTTTCGCGCTTTCGTTTCCGCGCGTACGGGCAGCTGCGCTTCGATCCCCAGAGCGTGACCCCTACAGCGCCCTGCGCAGGGACAATCCCCGCAAAGCGGCGTTCCGTTGGGGATGCAGATCCGTTCGCCGAGTTCCATCAGGCCTTCTGTGAGCAGCGCGGCCTCTTCCCCTGCCGGATAGATCTCCCGCAGTCTGCTTGCCGCCGCCTTTCGCACCTTGGCGTCCATTACGTCTTCCTTGCTCGCGGACAGTCTAGCCAGTACCCGCATCACGTTGCCATCCACCGCGGGTTCCGGCTCGCCGAACGCGATGGATGCAATGGCGCCGGCCGTATACTCCCCGATCCCGGGAAGTATGCGAAGTTCTGCCGCCGTCTGCGGCATCTGCCCGCCGAATTCCTGCACGACAGTCTGCGCAGCCTTCTTCAGATTGCGGGCGCGGCTGTAATACCCCAGGCCTTCCCAAAGTTTTAACAGCCTGTCTTCGGGAACGGCAGCCAGCGCGGCGACATCCGGCAGTTCGGATAAAAACCTGCCATAATATGGAATGACCGCCTCGATGCGGGTCTGCTGCAGCATGATCTCCGAGATCCAGATGCGGTAAGGGTCTTTCCCCTGCCGCCAGGGCAGATCTCTCTTATGCTTTGCGTACCAGTCCGCGATCGAAGCGGCTGTCGTTTTTAAATCGATAAATTCCATGTCCGTTATTGGAAACTGTTGATGGTTTGGATGAGCGCGAACAGAAGGCCCAGGATCGTCAGGATCGTCACCATACGGTTCGTCGTGGTGCTGTACAGCAGATCCAGGTCGGATTCCACCAGTTCCAGGAAGTTGCGGATGCTTTCGATCTTCTGGGAAGCATCCAGATTCTTCAGCACGAGGTCGTCCAGGGCGCCCAGCTCCGTAATGTTTACCTGATCCAGTTTGTTGAGCGTGCGGATCATCTCGGCGCGGATATGCTTGTTGCGCTTGATGTCATCCGTCACAAAGAAGCCGTGAGACGCGGCGACCTTAGGCGTGCCGCTCATCAGCCGCTCCGTGCTCGTGCGGATGATCTGCCCCATCTCCACGGAGAAGAACAATCCATGGTTGACCCCCGCAGTGGGCGCATCCATCGTAAAATACTCGTTAAGGGAGCCGAAATAATGGTCCTGATAGGGTTTCTGGTAATCGATATAGTCGGCGTAGGTCTCGCCCCGGTTAAAGTTGAGCAGGACGTAATTGCTGCTGAATGCGATCACCTTGACGAAATCCCGGCTCGTCCAGTTTTCCGCCATGCGCTCTTCGATGAGAGCTTTGGGCACATGCAGATATCCTTCATCTCCGGTCAGCATACCGTAGAGGCAGCGTTCCTCGTCGAGGGACAGCGTTAAAGGATCCGCGCAGCTGCCGAAGCGGTTGAGTTCCGTAATGATAGAGGTCGAGCCCTTTAGAAAGCTCTTCAGGCCGCATTCCCTGAGAACGGATTCGCACAGCCCGGCGATGGATCCAGGCTTGCCGTCGATCGTAAAGAACCCGTCTGCACACTGCACCTGATGCAGGAATACGAAATCGTCGCAGGAGATATCCTCCAGCGCCAGGTTTACGCTCACCTGCACGACGCCGGACCGGGGATAGAAGCTGACGATCAGATGAGAGTCCGCGATCTCCACCTTCGAAGCGCGGACGGAAACGTTGCGGAAATGGCGGATCGCCGGGAAATGCAGATTGCCGCCGTACAGGAACCCTTCCGCCGTGGCAAAGGCGTCGCGGATCTCTGCGATATCCTCCGTCTCCGAACTCTGGACCTTTCGGATCCGGGAAGTGTTCATGCTCTCGATGGCATCGACGTAAAAGAACTGCATGTAGCAGATCTTGCCGGATGCGGTCTCCGGACCGCAGGACTTGCGCAGCAGTGTGCCCTCCGCCGGTTCACACAGGTAGAACGCATCTCTTGCGAATGCGAGCTGGGCGGGGTCATCCGTTGCGGCAGCATCGTCCTTCGCATCTCTTTCGCCGGCAAAATGATACGCCTGGAATATCCGCGTCTTCAGCCCGCAGGAAGCGAAAAAACGCTCCATCCAAGGCCGCGAGAACAGGCAGACGGCGAGTTTGTCCGGGTCATCCACGGCCCGATCGAAACCGGTCTCATCCGTCTCCAGCACGTTGCGTTCGCCATCCTGCAGGTATTCTTCGGTGTAGCGGTTGCGACGCTCGTCCGTAAACGTCGTCGTAAAAAGGCAGACGGTATCCGGCCCCATCACGTGTTTTAAGCCTTCCAGGATGGCGCAGGCAGTCTCGTGCTTCATGTGCTGGAACACGTGGCTGCACAGAACGACATCGAATGTCTGGTTCGGGAACTCTTCCACATATTCCAGCAGATCCATGCAGAGCGCCGTAGCGTTCTCCAGCCCTTTATCCAGGATGAGTTCCATGGCTGCATCGCATCGTTCTTCGTCCGGTTCGAGACCCGTTACGCTGGAAAACAGCGCAGAAAACCGGGGCATCAGCCTTCCGCAGCCGCAGCCCAGATCCAGAACGGACAGATACGGCAGCATGTCTTCGCCGAACTTGTCCTTTACGTATTCGAGGGCTCTGTCTAAGACGCGGTCCTCGCTCTTCTCCCAGTAGACGCTGTCGTAATCCCCTGCGATCAGCTGTCCTGTCAATACGTCCCCCCTGTCGGAATAACGGAATTCGCTCATGGCTTACACCTTTGCTTCTGTTTTCTCCGATTTGAGTTCCGGGTGGAACTCCTCTTTATACGCGGCTTCGAGACCGCTTCTTCCGTGCCGGCCCAGTCCGATGGACACGAGCTGGCGGATAATGTCATAGAACACCGCAAACAGCGGAACGCCGACGATCATGCCGGTAACGCCCCACAGACCGCCAAACAGCAGGATCGCGAACAGGACCCAGAAACTCGACAGTCCCGTGGAATCGCCCAGGATGCGCGGCCCGATGATGTTGCCGTCCAGCTGCTGCAGCAGAACGACGAAGATCAGGAACGTAAGCGCATGCGCAGGGTTCTGGATGACCAGCATGAGCGCACAGGGAATGGCTCCGATAAAGGGCCCGAAGAACGGGATGATGTTCGTGACCCCCACGATGACCGCGATGAGCGCCGGCGATTCGAGATGCAGCACCAGGCAGCCGATAAAGCACAGCACGCCGATGATGGCGGAATCGATGATCTTTCCCACCAGGAAACCGTTGAACATGCGGTCCGCGTAATGGATCTCTTTCTCGATGACCCTGGCAGCCCGGTTCGGGAAGATGCCGTGCAGCAGCATCTTTGCCTGGGCGCCGAAACGCCTGCGGCTGATGAGGATATAGATCGAGACCAGAATGCCGAGGAACACGTTCTTCAGCACCGTAAACGTCTGCTGCACATACGTTGCCGCGCTGCCCAGGATCTTCTGGGCGAGTTTCGGAAGGCCGTTCTGCGTCCAGTTCTTCAGTTTGGTCTCCCATTGCGCGCCGTACTGCTTCCAAAGATCCTGCAGCTGCGGATGATCTTTCACAAATTGATCGATCCGGTTTCCGCCCTCCTGGATCTTACCGGGCAGCGTCTTGCTGAGCTGTTCGATGCTGTCCACGAGCTGCGGCAGCACCAGCATGAACAGCAGCGCAACGATGAGGATCGCCAGGAGCATCGCCAACGCGATGGACAGTGCGCCGGCAAGTTTCTCCCGGTCCTTTCCGAACACCTTCAGCAGCCCTGTTTTGATGCGGTTGCAGAACGGCGTAAGGATATAGGCGATAACGGCGCCGTAGAAGAAAGGCTTAAGGATGCCTGCGATCTTATCCACGCCTCTTCCCAGCGCTTCGCTGCGAAAGATGAGGAAAAACAGGATGAGCCCTGCCGCAATGGCGGCAAATCCGGCTAAAGAGGCCTTGATATATTTTTCGTTGTCCGGATTCTTCAGTTTCATGTATTTTTACACGTTCTGTTCGATGAGCGATAATAGCTGCGGGATGATCTCCTCTTCCGGGACGTTGCGGATCTGCTCCCCTTTGGCGATCAGAAGACCCGTACCCTTGCCGCAGGCGACACCGAAATCCGCTTCTCTCGCTTCTCCGGGGCCGTTGACGGCGCATCCCATCACAGCTACTTTTATAAACTTCCCTTCTGCGGCCAGCTTTGCGGACAGCGGCTGCAGCGCTTCTTCCACGCGGGCTGCGATCGTCGGCAGATCCACCTGCGTACGTCCGCAGGTCGGACACGATACGAAATCGATGCCCATTCTGCGCTTGCCGCAGGCCGTCAGGAGATCTCTGGCCAGCAGCACTTCCCGCAGCGGATCGCCCGTGAGGGAGATGCGCATCGTATCGCCGATGCCGTCCAAAAGCAGTGCGCCCAGCGCGGCGGTGCTCTTCAGCTCCGCCATCCTGCCCACGCCGGATTCCGTTAAACCGATGTGCATCGGCAGATCCGACTGTTCGCGGAACAGCTTATGGGCTTCGTGATTCATCGCGACGTCCGAAGACTTGAGCGATACTACGATGTCCTCGAAGCCGAAGCTTTGGGCGTAGGCTGCTGCGTTCAGCGCGCTCTCACACAATGCCTGGGCGGTAACGCCTCCGTATTTTTTCAGCAGATCCTTCTCCAGCGAACCGGAGTTGACGCCGATCCGAACCGGAATACCGCATGCCTTTGCCTTTTCCAGCACGGCAGCCACCCGGTCTTCCGAGCCGATGTTGCCCGGGTTGATGCGGATCTTGTCCGCACCGTTCTCCATGGCTGCCAGCGCCAGCCGGTAGTCGAAATGGATGTCCGCAACCACGGGGATGGGGCTGCCTGCCTTGATCTTTCCGAAGGACTTCGCAGCTTCCATATCCGGCACGGCGCAGCGGATGATCTGGCAGCCGGCATCTGCCAGCCGTTTGATCTGCTCCAGGGTCGCCGCTGCGTCCCGGGTATCGGTATTCGTCATGGATTGTATGGAAACGGGTGCGCCCCCGCCGATGGGAACGTTTCCGCAGAAGACTTGTCTTGTCTGGGTCACAGCGTGCCTCCTTTACAGCACGAAACGGTTGATATCCTTGAATACCAGGAATGCCATCAGCGCCAGAAGCAGCACCATGCCGACGGCGTGGGTGATGGCTTCCGCGTTGGCGCCGACCTTGTCTCTCGTGATGAGACGGATGAGCACGAACAGGATGCGTCCGCCGTCCAGTGCGGGCAGCGGCAGCAGGTTGACCATGCCCAGATTGAGGGAGATGACCGCCATCAGGTACACGACGTTGATGATGCCGAACTTCGCCTGTTCGCCGATCATGGACACGATACCGACGACGCCGACGACGTCGTCGCTGCTGGCTTTTCCGGTAAACAGCTGTCCGAAGAACTGCCCCATGGCTGCCATGGTGCTCTTCGTCATGCTGAAGGCCTGTCCGATTGCTTTTACCGGCGAATGGATGAGTTTGCAGGTGATGCCCATCAGCCAGCGCCCTTCCGTCTCCACGGCGGAGATGGTGTAGTCGTAAGTCTGGCCATCCCGTTCGACCGTAAAGGTCATGGGTGCGCCCTGGCTTGCGTCGATGGCGTCCACCACAGCCAGCCAGTCGTCGTATTCCGTGCCGTCGATGGCAACGATGGTGTCTCCTGCCTGAATGCCGGCGAGCTGCGCCGGATAGCCGTCCGACACCGCTGCCAGCGTCGTGGAATACGCGCCGGAATACCAGAATACGCCGATCAGCAGCAGGATGCACAGCACGAAGTTCATGAATGCGCCGGCTGCCAGGATGATGATCTTCGCCCACCAGGGCTTTTTCGCGAAGGAACGGTCGTCGTCCGAGTCGCCGTCCTCCCCTTCGATCTTGCAGTAGCCGCCGATTGGAAGCGCCCGCAGGGAGTATTCGGTCTCGCCCTTTTTCGTCTGGAAGATGAGCGGCCCCATTCCGACGGAATATTCGTTCACTTTTACGCCCAGCAGCTTCGCCGCTGCATAGTGGCCGAATTCGTGACCCGCCACCAGCAGACAGAACAGAACGACTGCTGCAACGATAGCAAATATACTCATTGTATTGCCCCCAATACGATCTCTCTCGTTTCCCTTTCCACTTCGAAGATGTCTTCCACGCAGGCGATCTCAGCCGGTCTGTGCGCGGTCATCGCCTTTTCCACCAGCGCCCCGATCTGCCAGAACGCGATGCGGTCCGCCAAAAATGCGGCGACGGCCTCTTCGTTGGCTGCGTTCAGTACGATAGGATAACTCTTTCCCAGTTCGATGGCTTTATAGGCCAGCGCCAGACACTGGAAGGCCTCCAGATCCGGCTTTTCGAAGTGCAGCGCTTCCGCAGCGAACAGATCCAGCGGCTTAACGGCGCTGCCTTCCATGCTGTCGTCCTGAGTCAGCGGAAGCCGCTTCGGCCAGGACAAAGCGTAAGCGATAGGCACACGCATGTCGGGATTTCCCATCTGACCCAGCACAGAACCGTCTTCGAACTCCACGGCGGAGTGTAGGATGCTCTCCGGATGGACGTGCACTTCGATCTTATCCGCCGGCATGTCGAACAGCCAGCTGGCTTCGATGATCTCCAGCCCCTTGTTCATCATGGTGGCGGAATCGATCGTGATCTTCGCTCCCATGGTCCAGCGGGGATGCTTTAAAGCCTGTTCTTTAGTCACGGAACGCATCTGTTCCTTCGTAAAGCCGCGGAACGGTCCGCCGGATGCCGTCAGGATGATGCGGCGCAAAGGATTGCCAGCTCTGCCCTGCAGACACTGGAAGATCGCGGAATGTTCGCTGTCTACCGGCAGAAAATCCACGCCATATCTTTTAACGGCGTCCATGATGAGACTGCCGCCCGCCACCAGCGTCTCCTTGTTGGCGAACGCGATGGCTTTTCCGGCCCGGATGGCTTCGTAGGTGGGCGCGATGCCCATCATGCCCAGCAGCGAATTGACGACCATCTCGCAGTCGGAATGCACGGCGGCCTCCAGGATCCCTTCCGGGCCCCATAAGAAGCGTATGCCGGGAAATTCCGCAGCGAGGCTCTCCGCCGCGTCTTTTTCCGCACAAACAGCAAGAGCAGGCTTAAACTCCTTAAGCTGCTCCCGGAACAATGCGATATTTTTTCCGCAGGTAAGCGCACTCATCGTGAATTCTGAGCGGTGAGCGCGGACAACGTCGAGGCTCTGCCTTCCTATGGAACCTGTGGAACCCAAAATGGTGATGGTTTTCATTATAGTTTACAGAAATATTTATCTGTTAATAAACAGCACTACGTAATAGTAAATGAACGGCGCCGTCAGCACGACGGAATCGAAGCGGTCCAGGATGCCTCCGTGGCCCGGGATGAGGTTGCCGTAGTCCTTGATGCCCATTTTTCTCTTGAAAGAGCTGGCGATCAGGTCGCCGCACTGGGCGAAGAACGAGCCAAGAAAACCCATGACGATGCAGCCCGCCAGATGCTGGGGGAAGACCAGCTGGCCGAACAATCCGCTTATGATCGTGCTGCCGAGGATGCCGCCGATGGACCCTTCCACCGTTTTTTTCGGGGAGATCTCCGGGCACAGTTTATGCTTGCCCAGGAAGACGCCCGCGAAATACGCGAAGATGTCCGTGCAGAACGCTGTGATAAACACCAGCCAGATCATGTGGGAGTTCTCCGGCAGCTGCGCGATGAGCGACACGTGCATAAAGAAGAACGGCAGATAGATGACCCCGATAATGGTGACGAGGCTGTCCACGATGTCGTGGTTCTTCATGAAGAGGCTTAAGGACAGGCCTCCCGCCGTGGTGACAAAGACCCAGAGCAAAAGTCCCTCCGACAGTTTCGCTGTATCGGCGTCGGAAAACAGGAACACCGCGATAATGCCCAGCAGCATGGCCCCGAAGATATAGCCCGGGATGCGCATGGGGTGGATGTTCATGTTCTCGAAGCCCTTGTAGAACTCGTGCATGGCGATGCCGCTGATGACGGCCACCGCGATAAAGAGCGGCACACCGCCCAGCAGGACGAGACCCAGAAGCGGCACCATGATGAGAGAAGAGATGATCCTGGTCTTCATGCCTTGATGCCTCCATACCGCCTGTCTCTGCCGTTGAAGACGTCGATCGCCTCCTGCAGCTTATCCGGCGTAAAATCCGGCCAGTAGGTATCCGTGACGTAGAGTTCGCTGTAGGCGCTCTGCCACGTCAGGAAATTGGAGAGACGCATCTCCCCTCCTGTGCGGATGATGAGATCCGGATCGGGCAGATCCGCGGTGTAGAGCTGCGAAGCGAACATGGCTTCGTCGATGCTTGCCGGGTCAAGCTGCCCTTCCGCCGCCTGCTTCGCCAAGAGCCTTGCAGCCCGGACGATCTCCGCCCGGCCGCCGTAGTTGATGGCAATACAAAAGATGAGACCCGTATTATCCTTCGTGCTGTCGACCGCCTTCTGCGCCGCTTTTTTCGCGTCGGCAGGCAGCGGATCGATATCTCCGAGCATACGGATCTGCACGTTGTTCGCGTTTAATTCCTTTAATTCTTTCGCCACGTACCGGACCAGCAGCGAGAAGATACCGGAGACCTCTTCGATGGGACGTTTCCAGTTTTCTGTGGAAAAGGCGTAGACCGTAAGGACTTTTACGCCCTTATCGGAGCAGGCACGCACGATCTCCCGCAGAGATTCCATGCCGGCCTGATGCCCCTTCAGGCGCACCATGCCCTTTTCCTTGGCCCAGCGCCCGTTGCCGTCCATGATGATGGCGATATGTGCAGGGACGTTCATCAGATCTCCATCAGTTCCTTTTCTTTGGCAGCGACGATCTGATCGATCTCCTTCATGCACTTTTCTGTCATCTTCTGGACTTCTTCCTGCTCGTCCTTCACGTCGTCTTCCGTCAGCTCGCCGGCTTTCTCCAGCTTCTTGATGGTATCGTTGGCGTCTCTGCGGCTGTTGCGGACTGCGACCTTGCTGTCCTCGCCCATCTTCTTGATGACCTTCGTCAGTTCTTTTCTTCTCTCCTCGGTGACCACGGGAATGACCAGGCGGATATTGCGTCCGTCATTGCTGGGGTTGATGCCCAGGTTGGAGGTCATGATGGCCTTTTCGATTGCCTTGATGCTGGAGGGATCGAACGGGGTGATCATCAGCGTTCTGGGATCGGGTACGGAGATGTTGGACAGATTCTTGACCGGTGTCGGAGAACCGTAGTAATCCACGACGATCTGGTCGAGCAGCGCAGCGTTGGCTCTGCCGGCGCGTACGGTGTTCAGGTCCTGTTTGAGGACGCTGATGGTTTTGTCCATGTGTTCCTTATAATTGTCGGTTGTAGTGCTCATGGTTTCCTCCTATTCGATGATCGTACCGATCTCTTCACCCGTAACTGCCCGGAAAATGCCGTTTTCTTCGGCAAGGCCGAACACGTGGATACGGATCTTGTTGTCTCTGCAAAGGCTGGCTGCGGTGGAATCCATCACCTGCAGATTGTCCTCCAGCACCTGCTGATGGGTCAGCCTCGTATATCGTTTTGCATTGGGATTCTTCTCCGGGTCGCTGTCGTAGACCGCGTCCACCTTCTTTGCCAGCAGGATGACTTCCGCATCCATCTCCGCTGCCCGGAGCGCTGCTGTCGTGTCGGTGGAGAAGAACGGAGAGCCGATGCCCGCCGCAAAGATGACGACCCAGCCGTTTTCCAGTTCGGAAAGCGCGCGTCTGCGGATGTAGGGCTCCGCGATCTCGCGCATCTCGATGGCCGTCTGCACTCTCGTGGGAACGCCCTGCCGTTCAAATGCATCCTGCAGGGCCAGCGCGTTGATGCACGTTGCCAGCATGCCCATGTAGTCTGCCGTGGCGCGGTCCATGTCGCCGCTGGTGCGGCCTCTCCAGAAGTTGCCGCCGCCTACGACGATGGCGACCTCTACGCCGAGCTCTCTCAGCTGCTTTACGTCTTTGGCAACGCTGACGAGCATGGCGTCGTCCAGACCGGTGTGGCCGGATCCGGCGAGGGCTTCGCCGCTGATCTTCAGGATGACCCTTTTATATTTCGGTTGATTAGATCCCATATAAACTCCTTGGTTCTCTTGATTTTACCCTAACGAAAAGTATAACATAGTTACGAAATCATTTCTATAAAAAACAAGAACACACGGGGACAGGTACACTGTGCTGAAGAAAGGAAAACAATGGAGCAATACACAGTAGACGATCTTCGCAAAGGACTCCCCTCTCCCGGGGAGTGCACCGAAGCGGAATATAAAGTATTTGAATTTCTGGAGAGCACAGGAGCGGATTACACTTGGCTGGCTCACGGCGAAAAATTCGCGGTATCGGATTACGACGAAGTCTGCCGGGCTTTAGATATCAAGATCATCCGCAATATCTTTCTGGAAAACAAAAAAGGCCAGCTCTACCTGCTGATGATCCACGCGGACAAGAAGTTCGTCACGAAGGAAGTCAGTCATAAAGTCGGCTCTTCCCGCCTGCAGTTCGCTTCGGCGGAAAAGCTGATGGACGCCATGAATACAGAACCCGGCGGCGTTTCCAACCTGGCGCTCTTCTTCGATACGGAGAACCGCGTGCAGCTGATCGTCGACAAGGACCTGCTCGATGCGCCCTACATGGGCATGGTACCGGACAGCCGTACGAAATCCCTGCGCATGACCCCGCAGGATTGGCTGGAAAAGGTCGTGCCCGCCATGCACCACGAGCCTATCGTTATTGAGATAGAAGGAGAATAGAAATGTATAAAACCATCGCAGAAAAATTCGACCATCTGGGTGTAGACAACGCTCCCGGCCAGGAGAGCCAGCAGAAAGAAGTCGCGCTGGATCTCAGAGGCGAAAAGCTGGAAGGCCCTGCTATGGACTTCAGTCACGGAGATGTCGACGCTCACACCCCCACCCCCGGAAGCTTCGAAGTATTCGCGGAAGGCGTAAAAGAAGGCGGCGCCCAGGCTTATACGCCATATAAAGGCCGTCCTGCCATTCTGGAGATGGTGGCTAGCCGCATCTCCTCCTTTGCCGGCGTTTCCATCGTTCCCAAGAGCGAGCTCATCCTTACGGCAGGCACCCAGGGCGCTCTGTTCCTCGCCATGGGCAGTAACATCATGCCCGGCGACAAGGTCGCTTTCGTGGAGCCGGACTATTTCGCCAACCGCAAGATGGTGGAGTTCTTCAACGGCGAGATGGTGCCCATCCACATGGCTTACGAGGAAGCCAAAGGCTGCAGCGGCATCGATCTGGAGGAATTGGAAAAGGCGTTCCAGGACGGTGCGAAGCTGTTCATCTTCTCCAACCCGAACAACCCCGTCGGCTGCATCTATTCTCCCGAAGAGACCCGCCGCATCGCTGCCATGGCGAAGCGCTACGGCGCCACCCTCATCGTGGACGAACTCTACTCCCGCCAGGTCTACCCCGGCCTTCCCTACACGCATCTGTGCGCGCAGGAAGATGCACCGGATAACATCATCACCATCATGGGTCCCTCCAAGACCGAATCCCTCAGCGGCTACCGTCTGGGCGCCGCATTCGGCAACGCTGCCATCATCGAGCGCATGGAGAAGCTGCAGGCCATCATGGCGCTGCGCTGCAGCGGCTACAACCAGGCTGTCCTGAAGACCTGGTTCAACGAGCCGGAAGGCTGGCTGGCGGACAGAGTCACCCAGCATCAGCAGATCCGCGACGACATTCTGAAGGTCATCGAGACCGTTCCGGGGGTCACCGCCCGGCCTACGGAAGGCGGCAGCTATCTGTTCGTAACCATCCCGGAACTGGAAGTTTCCCTGCACGACTTTATCCGCATCGTAAGAGAATTGGCTGGCGTCATCGTGACCCCGGGCACCGAATTCGGACCCCAGTACCTGCACAGCTTCCGCATCAATTTCTCCCAGGATCACGATAAGGCCGTCGACGCCATGAAGCGCCTGTTTGCCGTTATGGAGAGGTACAGAAAATGATCGAAAAGAAAGCGAATCCCATCCCCCAGGGCAAATACGTGCCGGCCACTCGCTTCGGCGATGTGATCGTTACCGCCGGGATGACCCCGCGCAAGAATGGTCAGTTGATCCAGACCGGCCGGGTGCTGAAAGATGCGCCGTTGGAAGATTATAAAGACGCCGTGCGGCAAGCGGCGGAAAATGCCCTCACGGCAGCACGCAATCAGCTTGCAGAAGACGAATGCATCGTCCGCGTGCTGAGCATGACGGTCTACGTGAACGCGGAGGACGGCTTCACATCCCATGCGAAGATCGCAGATTTCGCTTCGGACTATCTGAACGAAGAACTGGGAGATGCCTCCCCCATGGCCCGAGTTTCCATCGGGGTCGCCACCCTGCCCGGCAACGCGCCGGTGGAGATCCAGCTGATGTGCGGGGTCGGAAGATAGTGCGCAAAACCGGACTGTAACCAACACAAAACGGGACGTTCAGAACCGCAACTTCTCTTACGGATCTGAAACGTCCCGCTTTTTTATTCTATCCTATCGAATCTGTATGACGGCTTCCGCCAGCACTTCCGCAAGCTTTGCATGCGCCTGCGGATCCAGATGCAGCGAATCTTCTTTCGACGGACGGATGTAATCCGCAGCGTTTACGAAGATGCAGCCGTACCGTTCTGCGATGTGCCGGTAGTGCGCCGGCAGCTGCCGGGAACGTTCGATTGCGTTCTCATAGAACGATCCGTAGAACGGAGATTCCGTGATCCCCTCTCCGATCTCCGGCGGACAGACCAGAACGATCTTCGGTTCAAACCCCTGCTTTTCCCGGGTAAAGGTCTGTATCGTCTCCACGAGCACGCCGGCGCCTTCCGCGATCTGTTCCGGCGACGCGTGGAACGTCTCCTTCAGATCGTTCGATCCCAGCATCATCACCACGATATCCACAGGTTTGTGGGAATTCAGGCAGGGTTTCAGGTAACCAAGCCCGTTTTTCCAGCCTTCGATCGGGTCATCGAAGACCGTCGTGCGGCCGTTGCAGCCCTCTTCCACCACGTGGTAATCGTCTCCCAGCAGCGCAGCAAGCCGGCAGGTCCAGCGGACAGACGACGGATAGCGAAATCCGGTGCGCGGATCGTAGCCATAGGTATTCGAATCGCCGTAGCATAGAACTGTTTTCATAATAAGTAGTCTCCTCGAGACTATTATATGACAAAACCGCTTTGTTCTGCTACTGTGCAGCTTCGGAAACGACTTTGCAGTCCGTCAGGATGTACGACTTCTTTTTCAGTGCTTCTGCAAAGCTGGCAGATCCCACAGGCGCCTTCGCCAGAACATCCGCCTCTTTTTTGCCCAGGTTCACCCTGCCCCATACGCCGGGCATGCCGTTGAGCGTGTTCTCCACGGTCTTCGCACAGTTGCTGCAATGCATGCCGTCGATCGAGAGCAGATAGTGGTACGGATAATGGGAGACGTCCGTATCCTCCACTTTCTTAAGGGTCACGGCCTCCGCCGAGCCGCAGCAGCTGTTCTTTGCCTTGCCGCGGAATCTCTGCACGGTCTGATACAGCGCAAAGACGATCAGAAGCACGCCCGCAATAATGATGATGGTATCCATATGTTTTGCCTTTCTGACAAATCTTAACCGTTGAAAAGAGGCGGGATGACCGCCTCTTTCTTTGTTCTTATTTACCGAGACCCGATGCAGCATGCCGCGAAGGATCGTGTTTTTCGCAGGTGCCCGCAAACGGACAGCCGATGCATTTGGTGCCGCGTCTCTTCTCGCGGACGATGTAACGGACCGCAAGGGAGACGATGAGCGCCAGGATAGCGATAGCGAATATGGTTGTCAGATTCATTGAACTCCCTCCTTTCCGAAGAAGTTACTTTGCGCTCTGCGCAGCAGTCTGGTGCAGACGGTACTGTTCGTCGAAGTGGGAACGGATCCGCTTGCCGATCAGGATAACGGCTGCGACCATGCACAGGACGGCGATGAGTCCGGGAACGAAGGCGTTGCCCAGGTGACCCTCGGTGATGAGCGTACCGATCTGATTGATCAGGAAGGCGACGGTGTAGCCGGTTCCCAGCTGCAGGCCGATGGCGCCCCACAGCCAGCCCTTGCTCTTCATTTCGGAGTTCATGGCGCCGATGGCTGCGAAGCAAGGCGGTGTGTACAGGTTGAAGAACAGGTAAGCCAGTGCGGTAACGGAAGTCAGACCCATGGCCATGGCGACTTCGTTGGCGCCGCCCATCAGTTCCAGTTCATCCACATCGATGAAGGCGGTCAGGCCGTAAACAACAGCCAGCGTACCGACGACGTTCTCCTTGGCGATAAAGCCGGTGATCGCCGCAGCGGCGAGCTGCCATACGCCGAAGCCCAGGGGGATGAGCAGGATCGCGAAGGGAGAAGCGATGGACGCCAGGATGGAGGTGTTCTCCATGCCCTCTTCGACGACCTGGAAGTGCCAGTTAAAGGTCTGCATGATCTGAACGACGGTGTTGCAGACCAGAATGATCGTAGCAGCTTTAATGATGTACGCTTTTGCGCGTTCCAGCATGGACTTGAAGGCGAACTTCAGGCTGGGAAGCTTAAACTTCGGCAGTTCCATGATGAAGAAGGACTTTCTGTACTTGTAACCGGTAATGCTCTTGATGAGCAGTGCGCCGAGGAAGATCAGCAAGAGGCCGAAGAAATAGCTCAGGGTGCTCACCCAGCCTGCGCCGTTGAAGAACGCGCCGGCGAACAGAGCGATGACGGGGATCTTCGCGCCGCAGGGAATGAAGGTCGCCAGCATGGAAGTGGCTCTTCTCTCTCTTTCGTCGCGGATGGTGCGGCAGGCCATGATGGCGGGGATGCCGCAGCCGGTGCCGATGACCACGGGGATAACGGATTTACCGGACAGACCGACTCTCTTGAAGATCGGGTCCATGACGGCGCTCACGCGTGCCATGTAGCCGCAGTCTTCCAGCAGAGCGATTAGGAAGTACATGACCATAACAAGGGGAAGGAAGCCGACAACGGCACCTACACCGCCGACGATGCCGTCAGCCAGCAGCGCGGACAGGATCGCGGGGCTGTTTTCCAGCTGACCCGCAACGAATTCCTGGAAGGTCTCGATGTAGCCGACCAGCCAGTCCGCTACGAGCGGTCCGAACCATGCCTGGGATACCCAGAATACGAGCCACATGACGAGAGCGAAGATACCGATGCCGAGGATCGGATTCAGGAGGATCTTGTCCAGAGTATCCTGCTTGTTGACCTCTGCGGATTTGACCTCTCTCTTTTCCACGCTGGAAACGATATTGTTCACGAAGGCAAAACGTTTGCGGTCTTCTGCGTCGACTGCGTTCTTATCGTGCAGATCGATATCCACCTGCACGTAAGGCGCCTTCTGCGTCTTTCCGTTGAGTGCGATCGTCTTTTCGACGACTTCGGCAAGACCCTTGCCTTCGATCGCCGTGGTGTTGACCACCGGGCAGCCCAGTTTTTCTTCCAGTGCAGCAGCGTCGATGCTGGTGTGTTCCTTGGCATTGATGTCGGCCTTGTTCAGAGCGACGACGACGGGAACGCCCAGTTCCAGCAGCTGCGTGGTGAAGAACAGGCTGCGGCTTAAGTTCGTCGCGTCCACGATGTTGATGATCGCATCGGGATGCTCTTCGCGTACATATTCACTGGTGATGCCTTCCTCCGGAGTAAACGGAGACATGGAATAGGCACCGGGCAGGTCAACAGCGATGGCCTCTACCCCCTTCGCGAACTCGTTCTTGATCGGATATTCCTTGCGTCCGACCGTTACGCCGCCCCAGTTGCCCACTTTCTCGCTTCTGCCTGTTACGGCATTATAGATCGTGGTTTTGCCGCTGTTCGGGTTGCCGGCAAAAACAATTCTCATAGAAATTCCTCCTTGTATATATTAGTTCAGAAAATAATTGACTAAATGATAACGGCTTCGGACAGAAGCTGATCCAGGCTGTAGCGGCCATCCTTGATGACCACCACGCAGCTCTTCTTTTTCTTGGAGACCACCGTGATCGGTTCTCCGCTGTAGCATCCAAGACGGAAGAGGAATGAATTCATATCGTCATCGTCGGTATTGATCTCTTTGATCACATAAGTTTTACCGACTTCCGCATCCAATAAGGTCATAAAACAGTTCTCCTTTTGTTCCATACTGAAAATATCCGTGGTTTGCTATCGCTAACCACGGATATTGTAGTCCAGTCTATCCTCAATTTGTGTTCAGTTGCCTGCCGCTAACCCGCAATTTTTATTCTGAAATTGACTATCTTTATTCTTTTCGTATTTTTATGGACATTTTGATGAATTAGATTTATCATAATTACAGTTAGTTAGCGCTAACTATATTTTTCACCCAGAGATTAGCCTCCGCTAACCCACCGATAACAGAAAGGCAGATTCCGTGACCAAAGAACAATGGCTGGCGATCAAGAATCACGATAAGACGTACGACGGGCAATTCTACTACGCTCTGAAGAGAAGCAAAAAGGTCTGCCGCCCTTCCTGCCATAAAAATGCGCTGCGCCCGGAGAGGGTCATCATCTTCGATACGCTTCAGGATGCGCTGGATAAAGGGTATACACCCTGCAGCAAATGCAGACCGGATAAGGAAAGCTGGGCCGGCGCCCGCATCGAACTGGCAAATGCCGCCGAACGCATGGTGCTGGAGCATTATAAAGAAAAGTTTTCTCTGGAGGCCATGGCAAGGGAACTGTTCGTCGACAAATCCTACTTGCTGCGGACGTTTAAGGAGATCAAAAGCTACACCCTTCTGGAGTTCCACAACCTCACCCGCTGCGAAAAAGCGAAGGAACTGCTGCATAAACCGGAGTTATCCATCTCCTATATTGCATCCGAAGTCGGATACGTTTCCGCCTCCCACTTTACGCAGGTGTTCCGCAAGGTCACCGGGCAGACGCCCTCCCAGTACAGGACGTCCTACCTGCGCAGCCTGGACGAATAAATCAGATAAACCAATAGACGTCATCATAAAAAGAACGGATCCCTTTTTCTCCTTGGGGATCCGTTCTTTTTGCACGTTCGCTGAGCTTGTCGAAGCGATCTCAGATCAATTCTTCCACGATCTCTTTTAAAGTCGTCTCCGTCCCCACATTGCCGGGGAAGATGACGTATGCCAGGCCCGGGAACTTGCTCTCCGGCCCCGTTTTCCAGACCGGAATGCCGGCGGCCGCCTGACCCGCGACCAGCGCTTTCTTTACCCGGAGCGCCTTTACGCCCACGTCGCTGCTGGTGATGCCGCCCTTTGCGATGATAAAGGCCGGCTTCGTCTTCAGATTTGCAGCAAAACTCTGCACCGCATCCGAAATGGCGACGGAGCGCAGCAGCGCGGCCTCTTTCGTATCGCCGTCCAACAGCAGTTCTTTCCGTTTCGTAAACACGCAAGCCGTCGTACCGTTTTCGATATCCGCATCGATCTTCGCCTGCACCCGTTTCTTTTCCTGTTCGATGGCCTCAGGCTCCAGCACCAGGTCGGAATCGAATGCGATAAAGTCGATGCCGGGGATCTGTTTGAGCACCTCCAGCTGTGCCGTCGTCTTCTTCATGTGTGACCCGATCAGGACGAGCCCGCCCTTATCCTTTGCGTCCGTCACCAGGTCGTCCCGGGTCAGGTAGGGCTTTGTATCGATGCATCCCAGGGTCTTGACGATGCCGGCCGCGCTGCGGATCATAAACTGGCGGCCCTCGCCCATAGCGAGATACAGCGCATAGCAGAAGACCTTCAAGTCCTCATAGGTTTCAGAATTCACTACGATCTTGCCGAAATCGTGTACAGACAGCAGTTTCTCGGTAATACTGTCCACGTCCTGCACCCGCAGTTCGTCCAGACCGATGCTCACGACGTCCGTAGCTTTAAATGCACCGTTGGTCTTCTCCTCGATATATTCTTTCAGATCCGACTTCGTATAGCCAAAGGTAGCGTCTTTCGCAAATTCCGTCTCCGCTGCCGGGATCAACGCGTCGCCCTGCTTTACGTAGTGGATGTCGCCGATCGTGTAACGGCCTCCTTCGGGGAAAAACGGGCATAAAATTTCGCCGTCGATATCTTTATCCAAAGAGGCCCTTAACACCTCTGTTTCCAGCGGAAAATGGCCTCTGAGCGTGGAATCGCTGCGGGAGATCACCAGGTAGTCTTTGCCGGTCTTTGCAGAAGCATTCCGGATGGCCGCTGCGATATCCTGATGGACCTTCTTTGTCTGTTCCGCCGTAAAACTGCGGGAGTTCGTAAGGATGTAAAAGAGCTTTTCGTCCGAACCAAACGCCTCGTCCAGGGTCTCCTGTGTCCAATCTGTATAGACGTGGATGTCGTGAACGGTCTGGCTGCCCGTTGGGTCGTCGTCGAGCACGACGATCTTGCGGTCAAATTTTGCGTACTGTTCCTGTAAGAGTCTGTCGATGTCCATCAGTGTTCCCTCACCTGCACGCCGGCCAGATCCTCGAAATACTGCACGATGCCGCCGTGGTCGTCCATCAGATGGCCGTGAGCCGACAGATACTGCATGATCTCAAAGAGCTGGGAACTGAAAGGCATGGGACATTCGCAGGCATGTGCTGTCGACAGAACGTTATTTATGTCTTTCCGATTCACCTTAATGGTGCCGCCGGGCGCAAAATCGCCGGCTAAGATCTTGGGGATCTTGGCGTCCAGCACCGTGCTGCCTGCCAGGCCTCCCCGGATGGCGTCGTACACCTTCCGCGGATCGGCACCGGCCTTTTCGCAGAGCACGAAGGCTTCGGAGACCGCCGCGATGTTGAGGTTGACGATCACCTGGTTCACCAGTTTGGCAATGCTGCCGGAGCCCACGTCTCCCACCAGTACTGCGAAACTGCCCATCGCCTCGAAATGCGGCTTCAACGCGTCGAAATCCGCCTGGCTGCCGCCTGCCATAAAGGCAAGCGTTCCGTCGATGGCTTTCGGTTCACCGCCGGAGACCGGGCAGTCTACGAAGCCGATGCCCTTCGCCGCCAGTTTCTCCGCGCAGTCTCTGGATTCTCCCGGGGTCACCGAGGAGTGGTCGCAGACATATTTCAGCGCGCCTGCGTTCTCCAGCACGCCGCCCTCGCCGAACAGCACCTCCTGTACGATCGCTTCCGTGGGCAGGATGCAGTGGATCGCTTCGCAGTCCTTTGCCATCTCCGCCGGCGTTTTATACACCGCACCAAGATCCGTTAATTCCTTTACAGGGCCTTCCTGCAGGTCGTAGACCGCCAGTTCGCCCAACTGTGCCAGTAAGTGTTTTGCCATGGGTTTTCCCATGATGCCAAGTCCGATAAATCCGGTCATTGCTCCAAACGTCTCCTATTCCAGATCTAATTTCTTATAAAACTCCGTGTCGTCCAGCGTCTTGAAGTAGTCCGCCAAGGTCTCCGCTCTGCGGATCTGCACCACGCTGCCGTCTTCTTTGAGCAGCAGCTCCGCATGGCGCAGCTTGCCGTTGTAATTGCTTCCCATGGAGTGTCCGTGGGCGCCTGCATCGTGAATGGCGATGTAGTCCCCCACTTCGATCCCGGGCAGCATCCTGTCGATGGCAAAGCGGTCGTTGGATTCACACAGAGATCCCGTAATGTCGTATTTGTGGTCGCAGGGTTCGTCTTCCTTGCCCAGGACCGTCACGTGGTGATAGGCGCCGTACATGGCAGGCCGCATCAGGTCTACGCAGCAGGCGTCCAGTCCCACGAATTCTTTATGGGTGTGCTTGATGTGCAGCACCTGACCGATCAGCAGGTCGTAGGGGCCAGTAACGAAACGGCCCATCTCGGTGTAGATCGCCACGTTCGTCATACCGGCCGGACCGAAGATCCTGTCGTAGACTTCGTGGACCTTAGCACCGATGATCTCGATATCGTTCGGCGTCTGGTCGGGCCGGTAGGCGATGCCCACGCCGCCGGACAGGTTGACGAAGGGAATGTCCATGCCGGTCTCGTCCCGCAGTTTTACTGCCAGTTCGAACAGTTCGCCTGCCAGCGTCGGATAGTAATCGTTCGTAACGGTGTTGCTCGCCAAAAACGCGTGGATACCGCAGTGCTTAACGCCCTTTTCCTTCAGCAGACGCATCCCTTCGAACATCTGCTCCGTCGTAAAGCCGTATTTGGCTTCGCCGGGGTTGTCCATGATCGCCGTGTTGATCGTAAAGCTTCCGCCGGGGTTATACCGCACGGAAACTGTTTCCGGCAGTTTGCCGATGGCTTTTTCGCAGAAATCGATGTGGGAAATATCGTCGAAATTGATGATGGCACCGATCTTGGCGGCATATTGGAACTCCGATGCGGGGGTCACGTTCGACGTAAACATGATCTTATCCCCCGGCAGATCCATGGCCTTCGCAAAGGTAAGTTCCGCCCGCGACGCGCAGTCACAGCCGAAGCCATAGTCCTTCAGGATAGCCATGATGGACGGATTCGGACACGCTTTTACCGCGAAGAATTCCCGGTACCCCGGATTCCAGGCAAACGCCCTTTTGATTCGCTCGCAGTTTTCCCGCAGCCTCTTCTCATCGTAGAGATGAAAAGGCGTCGGGTATGTCTTAACGATCTCTTCGATCTGTTCTTTCGTAACGAAAGGTCTCTTTTCCATTACAGGAACTCCTTTCCCACAGCGATGACCGCAGCAGCGACCTTCTCCACGTCCGCCTCTTCGATGGACCAGTTGGACAGGCTGCAGCGCAGATGCGGCACGCCGCATACGCCGGACGGATTGAGGTAAGTCGTACCTTCGGCGCGAATGGCTCTCTCCAGCGCGTGGATCTCCTCGTCCGTTACGTTCTCCTTGTTGAGCGTAAAGGCGAAGCCGTTGATCATAACGGGCTCGTGCACCTTATATACGCCGCTTTCGGAAAGCAGCTTCGCGAACTTCTGCGCCAGTTCGCAGTCTCTTTCCACCATCTCCCGGAAGCCTTCTTTTCCGTAGGCCATCAGGTTCATCCAGACGGCCAGCGCGCGGAAGCGGCGGCTGCCTTCGTTGCCCAGATGCTCGATGGCAGTGTTCTCCGTCCAGTGGTCCTGCACGTCCGTGCTCTGGGCGTAGGTGCGGTACTGCAGTTCTCTATGCTCCTTGCGGATCATGGCGATGGCGCAGTCGTAGTTCATGTTGACCCATTTATGACCGTCGATCGTAAAGCTGTCCGCTTCTTCCGCGCCGTCGAACAGTCCCCTGTACTTCGGAGAAGCCATGGCCATGGCGCCCACCGCGCCGTCCACGTGCAGCCAGAAGTTATAATTCTTCTTCAGATCCGCGATCGCCCGCAGGTCGTCCATTTCGCCGCTGTTGGCGGTTCCCATGTTGGCGATGACGATCACCGGCTTATCGCCTGCCAGTTTCAGCTGCTCTTCCAGCTTGGCCACGTCGCCCCTGTCTCTGTTCGGCAGTTTGCCGTATTCGATGATGGAGTTTCTGCCCAGGCCCAGCAGCGACAATCCCTTATAGATCGATGCATGCGCGAAAGCGGACAGCACGATGGGTCTTTCCAGACCGTAAATGCCGTCATTGGGGTTCTTTCCCTGCTTCATGGCAGCCCATTCTCTGGCGCAGGCCAGCGCATTCGTCGTCGCCATGGTGGCACCGGAGGTGAACGAACCGGTAAAATCAGCGCGAAGACCCAGCAGATCTTTTAAGCCTTCGATGGCTTCGTCTTCGATCTGGCGGTCCATGCAGTCCATCTCGCCGAAGGCGTTCTGGTCGTATAGAGACGTGAGCCAATCGCCCACCAGGGCTGCTGGGGTCACGCCGCCGATGACGTAGCCAAAGAACCGCGGACCGCTGTTGAGCGCCAGTCCTTCGCCGTATTCTTTTACGAACAGATCCATGGCAGCTTCCGCACCCATTCCCTGTTCGCCGATGCTTCTCAGAGGCTTTCTGTCCCAGAACGGCAGTGCCTTGCCGGTATTCCGCTGTTCGAAGAAGCGTTCAGCTTCCGCTTCGACCTTTTTCAGGATCTGCAGTTGATTTTCTCTGTCCTGTTTCATCTGTTCGTTCATGAGATTTCCCCTTCCTTTTCGTGTTCTTTGTTTTTCAGATATAACATGATGCTGACGGAAAAGATCCCGTCTTTCGTCTTTATGTCCAAAGTGCCGTTGTACCGCTGCACGGTAGAAGCGATGGATGGCATACCGATGCCGTGTCCGGGTTCCCGGGAGACAGGGAGCCGGTCTTTGTTGAAGCGGATCTTGCCGGTATACGGATTGTCCACAGAAAGGCCGAGCATCGTATCGGTTATCATGCTGCAGACGACGTCGATGCGCCGTCTCTCTTCCGCCACCTTCGCCGTCGCATTCAGCGCATTCTCGAGCAGATTACCGAGCATGGCGCAGAAATCCATCTCCGGAAGCGGCAGTTCTCTGGGAAGGCTCAGATTCCACTCGATCTTTATGTTTTGGCTTTCCGCCAATGTTGAATAATGGGAAGCGACGGCATCCACCGCCATATTTGCGCAGAATGGAGAATACCCTTTCTTTACGATGTCGGAGAACTGATTGACATAGGCCTTGAGTTTATCGTATTCCTCCTCCGCCGCCAGTTCCGTGATGACCCGCATATGCTGCCGGAAATCATGCCGGATGGTCCTTGTGTCATCGATGAGCTTGCACAGCGCATCGTATCGCCTCCGCTCTACCTGGAAGAAGGTGTTCTGTCTTGCCAGCGTCTCACTCTCCGTCAGCAGAATGAAGGTCTGCCAGAATACGTG
>CACYFF010000030.1 GCA_902773665.1 uncultured Eubacteriales bacterium
GATGGCGGAAGAAGATGAACGGCTGGCCGCCGCGCTGGCGCGGGCGGAGCGTGTCAAAGACAAGGTGGATGCGAAGATCGCCTACCTCGATACGAACGGCAACGGCATTCCGGATGTGGAAGAGCTCCGGGCGAGGGTGGCAGATGCGAAGGCCGACGCCAGGGCGAGAAGCGAGCGGCTGCGTGCGGTGTTGGAACAGGCCAACGAGCGCCGTCCCAAACCCTTTGCCGCAGCAAAGCGTATTCTGCGCAACAATCCGACTGCCTATTCCAAGCGCTTTGAATCCCTGATCGAGCGGATTCGGGAGATGGTGGAAGAAGCGGAGAAAAATAGTTTTTAAAAATGTTAGCACTCACGCTTGACGAGTGCTAACAAAAGTGGTATAACATAGTTGTCCAAAGGAAAAGGACCGGAGCGGAGCGCTCCGGACGACCATAAATGAATGTTTCTAAAAGGAGGGACACAAAATGTTACTTATGCCTAGTGTATTCAGAAATAACCTGTTTGATGATTTCTTCGATGATTTCGACCATCCTGTAAAGAGAGTGCAGAATCCGCAGAACACGCTGATGCGCACCGACGTTAAGGAGACCGAAAAGTGCTACGAACTGGATGTGGAACTGCCCGGCGTCAAGAAGGAAGATGTGAAGGCTCAGCTGAAGGACGGCTACCTCACCATTTCCGCCGAGACCAAGTTCGACAACAGCGACGAGCACGAAGGAAAATACATCAGACGCGAGAGATATTACGGCACCAGCAGCAGATCCTTCTATGTGGGCGACGAACTCACCGAAGAGGATATCAAGGCCAAATTCGAAGATGGCATCCTGAAGATCTCCGTGCCCAAGAAGCAATCGGAAGAAAAGATCGAGACCCCGAAATTCATTCAGATCGAAGGTTAAGGCCTGCCAAACCGGACCCTGCCTCCAAAGGGATTGAGATAGAGAGTATTTGCAAAAGCACAAAAAAGGCGCAGCCCGTTATGGGCGGCGCCTTTTGCCGTATTTCTGCGCCTTATTCCACGATACATCCCAGCTGCAGCATATCGCTCACCGGGTCGTGCTCGCCGCTGGGACGGTTCAGGATCAGCTGGATGACGTGGAACCACCCTGTGGGCTTCAGACCGCGGGCGCGGGCGTCGGCTGCCAGGGTCAGCGTGTGGTCTACGAGGTCGGTGACCCGCCCATGCCACGTGACGGACAGAATGCGCCGCGGCTGCACGGCCCGGATCGCTTCGCAGCCTTTTGGCTGATTGAGCACCGGCACGCAGATGTGATACCGGTAGATCCCGGGGCGGAAAACGCCTTCCGCCAGATCCGGCCGGTTGACCCGCATAAAGGGCCTTCTGCCCCAATTGAGCCGGCAGCCTGCGCGGACGGCTTCCGTGATGGTCTCCCGCAGATATTGTCCCAGGTCGTAGCGGCCGCCTTCCACGTCGTAGATGCCGAATCCAGGTTATCGCGCATAGTCTCCAGACGCGTTACGATCTCGTCGATCTCCGCCGGCGTCTCGAAGACCGGCCGGATCTCTCTGCGCGTCAGCCCCATCCGGTGAAATGCGTTGATCTGCATGGCCTGCATGATGTTCTCCGTGCTGTAATAGCGGTATTTGCCGTCTTCGTGCAGGGCCGGCGTAAGCAGCCCTTCCTCTTCCATGCGCAGCAGGGTGGAGCGGGAGACATTGCAGGCGTTGGCGGCCTGCGCTATGGTAAATAATTCTTTTTTTGTGTGAGCCATAGAAAACCCCTTGACTTGTTCACCAATGAACGACTTATAATCAGTTTAGCAGGAATCAGTGTGTATATCAACCGTTCGGAGCGGATGATCCTGCAACCTCCGCTCCATACAAAAGCCAGCAGCCGCAGCCGCCGGCTTTTGTTTTTTGTGTTCGCGACACAAATGAGCCGGGTCACGCTTGGTATATTTTTTAAAAAGCCACTTGACAGCCTTTTGCGGCAGCGCTACAATACAGACAATTTCATACCAAACAAACCTGTGAGGAAGAGTAGTACCTTACACAAGCGGACCATCCAGCGAGCTTCGGGCGGTGAGAGCGAAGCGGAAAGCCGTAAGCGAATGGACTTCTGAGGGCGGTTTGAACGGCGTCACCAGACGCTCAGTAGTGACCGACGGGATCCCACCTGTTACAAATCGGGGCGCCTGTGATGGCAGGTGTAAATGAGAGGCATAGCAATATGCAACTCGGGTGGCAACGCAGAAGCAATACGCTTTTGTCCCGGGAGACCGTGGACAAAAGCGTTTTCTATTTTGCAGATTTCCCAAAAGACCATCGACAGCAAGGCTGGCCCAAGAGGGCCGCAGAAAGAAGAGGAAAACCAAATGACAAAGAAAATCTTAGCGATCGTACTGGTACTGGCAATGGTATTCGCACTGGCAGCCTGCAGCAGCTCTTCGGAGCCTGCCGCGGAACCGGAAGGACCCGCAGAAAGCAGCGAGACGGAAACGAAGGCGATGCCCCGCATCGGCATCCTGCAGTTCGCTCCCCACGCATCCCTGGACAACTGCTATAACGGCATCGTAGAAGGCCTGGCCGCCGCCGGCTACGTCGACGGCGATACCTGCACCATCGATTTCGTGAACGGCATGGGCGAAGGGGAGACGAACTCCATGGCCGCTCAGAAATTCGTGACCGACGGCTGCGACGTGATCGTCGCCATCGCCACCCCGGCAGCCACTGCAGCCTATGCGGCAGCGAAGGACGCCGGCATCCCCGTGGTCTTCTCCGCGGTATCCAGCCCCACGGGCGCAGGTCTCGTGCAGGATCTGAACAACCCCCAGACCGGCTGCACCGGCACTTCCGATAACCTCAACTATCCCGCACAGCTGGCCATGATCCGCGCGTTCCAGCCGGACGCCAAGACCATCGGCATCCTGTACACCACCTCCGAAGCCAATTCCTCCGCCCAGATCGCGGAATACGAGAAGATCGCAGGTGGTTACGGCTTTACGATCAAGACCCAGGGCGTGACGGACGCATCCGAGATCGCCTCCGGCATCGCATCTCTTATCTCCAGCGGCATCGACTGCCTCTGCAACCTCACCGATAACAACGTCGTCAACAACTTCTCCGTGGTCACCGCGGCCACCGATCCCGCCGGCATCCCCTGCTACGGCAGCGAAGAAGAGCAGGTCGCCCAGTACGGCTGCATCGCCTCCGAGACCCTGGATTATGTGGCCCTGGGCAACACTACCGGCCAGATGGCAGCCGACATCCTAGACGGCGCCGACGTGATGACCATGCCGGTCTCCATCGTCTCCGACTCGGAGCCCGTCTACAGCAGCGCGAACCTCGCGAAATTCAACATGGAAGTCCCCGCGGACTACGCAAACGCAAGAGTAGTTGGAGAATAGCATGAACATCTTTCTCGGCCTGGCCGAAACCGTTCTGAGAGAAGGTCTCATCTACGGCATCATGGCCATGGGCGTCTACATCACCTATAAGATCCTGAATTTTCCGGATCTGTCCGTCGACGGCACGTTCCCTCTGGGAGCGTGCGTCGCCGCGGCTGCGATCACCGGCGGCATTGACCCCTGGATCGCCTGCCTGCTGGCCATCGCGGCCGGCGCTGCTGCGGGCTGCGTAACGGGTCTGCTGCACGTCAAGGCACACATCACGGATCTGCTGTCCGGCATCCTCGTCATGACCGCCATGTGGTCCGTCAACCTGATCATCACCGGCGGCACGGCCATCAAGCAGTTCTTCAACATGCCTACGATCTTTAACGGCGCGTTGCTGCAAAGCCTGCCGGAAGGCGTGTACAAGCACCGCCAGCTGATCGTCATCTTCCTGATCGCTCTGGCGGTCAAACTGGTGCTCGACTGGTACCTGGCGACGAAGAGCGGGCTGCTGCTGCGGGCTGCGGGCAACAACGAGCAATACGTGACAGGCCTGGGCCGTGACCCCGGCACCATGAAGATCATCGGCCTTGCCATCGGCAACGCCTGCACGGCGCTGGCGGGCTGTGTCCTGGCGCAGCTCAACGAAAACGCGGATATCAACTCCGGCAAGGGCATGGTCGTTATGGCGCTGGCGTCGGTCATCATCGGCATCGCGCTGTTTAAGCGGGTGCCGAAGCTAAAGTTCGTGACCATGGCAGTGCTCGGTTCCATCGTGTACAAGGCTTGTCTGATGGCTGCCCTGCAGCTGGGCCTGCCCAACAGTTATCTAAAACTCCTGATGGCGGTGCTTTTGACCATCGCCATCGTGTCCGAACGTCTTGGCGGAAAGAAGGGAGGCGCGCATCATGGCTAACACGGCAGCACCTCTGGTGGAACTTAAAAATATCGACCTCACCTTCAATCCGGGCACGGTCAACGAGACCTGCCTGTTCCGGGATTTCAACTTCCGGGTGGACCGCGGCGAATTCGTCTCCGTCGTGGGCTCCAACGGAAGCGGCAAAACGTCGATGCTCAATCTGATCTGCGGCACGCTGAATCCGGAGAGCGGGCACATCCTGCTGGACGGCAAGGACATTACGAAAATGCCGGAATTTAAACGTTCGCAGCGCATCGGCCGCGTGTTCCAGAACCCGGCGAAGGGGACCTGCCCCGACCTGACGATCCTGGAAAATCTGTCGCTGGCGGACAACAAGGGCAAGGCCTACGGCCTGCGGCGGGGCGTGAACCAGGCAAAAAAAGAAGAGTACAGAACCCTTCTTTCGCAGCTGCATATGGGGCTGGAGGATAAATTGGACGTAGCTGTGGGCTCGCTGTCCGGTGGCCAGCGGCAGGCGCTGGCGCTGCTGATCGCCACCATGACCCCGATCGATCTCCTGATCCTGGACGAGCACACCGCTGCTCTGGATCCGAAGTCTTCGGAGACCGTTATGGACCTTACGCTGAAGACGATCGAGGAGAAGAATCTTACCGCCCTGATGGTAACGCACAACCTGCGTTTTGCCACGGATTACGGCACCCGCATCGTGATGATGCACGAGGGCAGGGCGCACCTGGACAGCTACGGCCGGGATAAGGCCGAGTACGACGTAGACTACTTGCTGAAGGAATTTACGGAGATCTCCATTGAGTTAGGGAACTAGGGATTCTTTCTCTTATTTCTTCTTACTCTATTGATATGCCGCTCAAAATCGCCGTTTAAGATCAGTTCGGCGAGGATATACTGATCGAATGTGGGGACCGTGCAGGTGTAAAAGCCGATGCGGTCCTCGAAATCTTTCTGCAGGTTTTTCGGCACGATCAGATAGGCGGTACGCACGGCGGTGGAGACGGTATTGGTAAAGGTGTTTACGTACAGCACCCGGCCGGAGCCGTCCAGGGAATAGAGGGTGTCCTCCGGCTTTCTGGCCGGGGTGATCTCCGACTCAAAATCGTCCTCGATAATGTAGGCGTTGCGCTGAGCCCGCCAGCGCATATATTCGCGCTTCTTGGCGTTGGTGGCGGTCACGCCGGAGGGGTAGCTGCGGTAGGGCGTAATGTGCAGTACCTGCGCGTCGCTCTCCCACAGCGCGCTGCTCATGATGCCGTCCGGCCCCAGCGGCAGGCTCTGCGTCGTAATGTCATTGGCCCGGTAGACCTGGGATATCTTCTCGTAGGAAGGATCTTCGATGCCGTAGATGCGGCTTCTGCCCAGCACCTGAACGATCAGACCGTACAGATATTCCGCGCCCGATCCGATGATGATCTGCTCCGGTTCCGCTTCGATGTGGCGGGCTCTTGCCAGATAGCGGGAGAGGGCAGTGCGCAGGATCTCCGTGCCGAAGTTGGGGCAGCGCTGCAGCACGGCTTCGCCGTAGTTGCTCAGCACCCGGCGGGCGGTCTTCGCATAGGCGCTGAAGGGAAAGCCCGTCTCGTCGCTGTCCACATCCGGCCAGTAAGATCTGGTCATATATTCTGCAGATTCCACGGGAAAGACGGCGGCTTCGTCGTAGGTGACAAAACAGCCGCTCCGTTCTTTGGCGGTCACATAGCCTTCGTCCTCCAGCAGCTGCAGCGCATGCTCCACCGTAATGACGGAAACGCCGAGATCCCTTGCCATGGTGCGCTTGGAGGCAAGCTTCATTCCCGGAGCATATAACCCTTCTTCGATATCTTTGCGCAGGGATTCGTAGATCTTCAGATATTGTTTTTCCTTCTGTTCTTCCTTCATCTGGTCCGCCTTTTCGTCCAAACTGGTTATATAAAATAGTCTTGTTCTGAGTATTTTGATAGGATCAATTCAATGATATAGTATAGACAAAGAAAAGACAAGCAGATTGCCTCTTCTTCGGAAACGAGGTGATTCGAATGAAGCGCTACGCAATGAACAACGGAATGCATACTATGACGAACACAAGAACAACGACCGATCATCAGATCAAGATCTTAACCGTATCCGCCCTCCTGATGGCCATGAACGTCATCATGAGCTCCTTCGGCGTCCCTGTCCCCGGCGGGCACCTGTACTTAAACGACTGCATCATTACGGTGGCGGCCATCCTGCTGACCCCGGGATATGCGGCAGCAGTAGGCGGCATCGGCGCCTTCCTGGGAGATTTCTTCTTCTATCCGACGCCCATGTTCTTCTCTCTGATCGCCCACGGCCTGCAGGGCTTCCTGATCTCCTGGGCCGTCCGCAAATTCGTGGATAAGGACGGAAAGCGCACCGTAAAGGGCGCCGTCATCGGCTGCCTGATGGGTCTGGTGGTGACCACCATCGTCTACAGCCTCGGCCGTGCCTTCGTCTACAGCACGCCGGAATACGCCATCCTCAAGCTGCCGTATCAGATCCTGCAGCCCACGGTCGGCGCCATCGTCGGCATCCTGCTCTGCTTCAAGTTCGGCCTGATGGAGCGTTTCGATAAAATGTTCAAATAGGGTATGATTTGGGGGCGGTTCTTTTTGAACCGTCCCCGTTGTTTTCTGCCCCGGCTTCGGCCGGGGTATTTTTATGGTAAAATGGCAGTAGAAGGGGAATCGTCAAACGTGGACGAACGCAAGCCGGAACAACAGAACAGACCCCGCAGAAAGCGGCAGGAGGTGCGCAGACAGACGGAAGATGCTGCTGCGCTGCTTTGCCGTGCCTGGGACGAGGCAAAGCGCGGCCGCTCCTGGGAGTGGGTGCTGGCGGAAAAGTTCCACTGGGGCATTACTGCCCGGCTGCGTTCCGTAAGAAAGTTCAAGAACAGTTTAAAGCAGCAGCGCCCCGGCTGGCTGAGCGACTTTCTCGCGATGGAGAAGCAGTGCGAAACAGAACGCATTCCGGAGATCCTCCGGCGCTTTGCCGCAGCATGTCCCCAGATCGCCGCAGACCCGGACAGCGACCTCACCAAACGCGTGCTGCAGCGCTATCCGCAGGTGCTCCTGGCGATCGCAAAGCAGACGGCGAAGGATTTTGCAGAGGGTCACTCCGAGCAGGATCTGCGCAGACTGCTTCGCCGCAAACACTTTCCGTCGCGGATGCTGGTGGAAGATGGCCTGGAGACCGTTTGGTCCGCCTGGTACGTGCCCCAGGCGATCCAGTCGGATCTAAAGCTGCTGCTCTCCCTCGAACCGAAAGACGAATATCCCGAGGCTCGGGCCATGGAGCGGCATTTCGTGCTGCACCTGGGCGGCACGAACACTGGCAAGACCTACGAAGGCTTCCGCTGCCTGCGGCAGGCCCGCACCGGCGTCTACCTTGCGCCGCTGCGTCTGCTGGCCGTAGAGGCGCAGGAGACCCTATTGGACGCGGGGATCAACTGCAGCCTGACCACAGGAGAAGAGGAAGACGTGCGGGAGGACGACACCCACGTGGCGGCCACCGCAGAAAAGCTGGATCTGAAGGCCCGTTACGATGTGGCGGTCATCGACGAATGCCAGATGATCGAAGACCCCCAGCGGGGCTACGCCTGGACCCGGGCGATCCTCGGCGTACAGGCTCCGGAAGTGCATCTGTGCGCGGCGCCTCAGGCGAAGGAGATCCTTGTCCGGCTCATTCGAAGCTGCGGCGACAGCTTCGAGATAAAGATCCATAAGCGCAGGACGCCGCTCATCTGCATGAACCGCACCGTAGATCTGGAGCACCTTCAGCCCGGCGATGCGCTCATCGCCTTCTCCAAGGTGGACGTGCTGAGCGTGGCAGAGGAGCTGCGCCAGTCCGGCAAAGAGCCTGCCATCATCTACGGCGCGCTGCCCTATGCGGCACGGCGCATGCAGATGGAGGATTTCCTAGCCGGGGAGACGCAGTACGTCGTGGCGACGGATGCCATCGGCATGGGGCTCAACCTTCCGATCCGGCGCATCCTCTTTTTAGATACGGAGAAGTTCGACGGTGTGGAACGCCGGGAATTAAAGCCGCAGGAGATCCAGCAGATCGCGGGCAGGGCCGGCCGCTACGGGATGTACAGCAAGGGTTTTGTCGGCGCGGTGCGGAATCTGGGCACCATACAGGAAGGCCTTCGGGCAGCAGTCCCTCAGATCAGGGAGGCGGTGCTGGGCTTTTCCGACCTGGTGCTGCAGTCGCGCTTCGATCTGCTGGAGGTACTCACCGAATGGAACCGGATGCCGGCGGAAGAACCCTACCGCAAATTGGATATTTCCCGCTATATCTGGGCGATCTCGACCATGCGCCAGCGGGGCTTTACCCTAACGAAAGAAGAAGAACTGCGGGCTGCCAACATCCCCTTCGACGAGACGGACAGCGTACTGGAGGAACTGTTTTTCTCCTACCTGCGCTGCTACGCCCAGGGGGAACCGATTCAGCAGCCGCAGCTCGAAGGCCCGGACCGGACGCTGCCGGAGCTGGAAAACTATTGCCGCAAACTCGATCTGTACTTTTCCTTTGCGAAGACGTTCCGTTATCCCGTGGATACGGAGAAGCTGCGGGAAGCCAGAGACAAGGCCGCGGAAGACATCAACGAGATCCTGATCTACCGCCTGCAGAACAATATCCGCTTCTGCGAGATCTGCGGCAAGTCGCTGCCGCTGTATGCAGGCGGCAAAGTTTGCGATGACTGTCGGCGGAAGATGCGGAAGTAAATAATGGGGACGGTTCTCCTATTGACATACCTCGGTATCCGATGTATTCTTTAATCAGAATATACATTGGACATCGAGGTATTAATATCTATGAAATTCGACAAAAGTCTGCTTTCCGGCAGCACGCAGCTGCTGGTGCTCAGCATCATCGCGGAAAGCGATGCGTACGGCTACGAGATCATCTTAAAGTTGGCGGAGAGATCCGAGAACGCCTTTGAAATGAAGGAAGGCACCTTGTATCCGGTGCTGCACAACCTGGAAAAGGACGGATATCTGACCGCCTATGAGCAGGAGACCGCCGGGGGCCGCAAGCGCAAGTATTATCACGTGACGGATAAAGGCTTAAAAGAGCTGGCAGCACAAAAGGAACAGTGGAAAGCCTTTGCCGGCAGCGTGGAGATGGTGTTGGGAGGGTCCGGCGCATGAGAAGCATCGAAGAATGGATCCTGGCTGCGACAGGTCACATCCGTTTTCCTCCGGACCGCAAGGCTGTGGCGGAGGAAATTCGCGCCTCCTACGAAGACCACCGCGATGCACTGCTTGCGGCGGGCGAGACCCGGGACCGCGCTTCGTTTCTTGCGCTGCAGGCCCTGGGTGACCCGGACGAAGCAGGGGAGCTTCTGGCCCAGGTTCACAGGCCTTGGCTTGGCTGGGCCTGGAAGATTAGCCGTTGGGCAGCAGTCGCGGTAAGCTTGCTGCTGTTCGTCGCTATCCTTCGGCTTATGTGGGAGGGCTTACCTTCTTCGTACAACTTCCGTAGTTCTGTGCCGGATCCCGTACTGCAGGCAGAATCAAAGGATGGACCGTTTTCCCTCGTCAGCCGCGGATCCGGTGTCGGCAGCGCGAAGATTGGCCATTATTCATTCCGGGTGGAAGATGCACAGATCTTACGCTATGAGGACGAAGGAGAGTGTGCATTTCTTTTGCTTAATGTGCGTTATCCGTTTTGGCTGCATCCGCCCTTTGCCCTCAGTTACAGGCTCTCGGCGGAGGACAGTACGGGCCGGATATTTGCGAAAGCGCATGAGAGCGGCGGGCTTATCCTTCCATCCTGGCAGACGGATGGTGATCCTTATGTGTGGCCAAACATTTACGCGCAGTCACCTGGACAAGCGAGTTATTGGGTCGCTTTGCTGGGGATACAGGGTGTTCCGGAATGGATCTCTCTGCAATATGACCACGGCGGACACCGTTTTTCTCTGACTGCACGATTCGAAGAAAGTGAGAATTGATGTTCGGAAGACAATGGACAACAAAACAGAAACTGATCCGCAATCTGGCCTTTGCCTGCCTTGCATTTTTGTTGATCTGGGTAATGGCGGGGATGCCCTCCCTTACTGTGAAAGGTGCTTTCCGTCAGGCGATGCAGGAGAATCTTACGCCTCAGGTAAACCCGGAAGTCATCCTGAAATCAGATTACGGCTGCGCTGTGCTGGGCAAAGATGAGGGGGTCTGGTATCAGGCTGCGGTGGTCCGGAAATGGTGGATCTTCTGGAATCATTACGATGCAGTGGGGGAGACCGTACCGGAAGAAGATATCTGTCTGGTGCCCTTGTTCTTAAAAGAAGGAATTCTGCATACGAAGCGTGTTCTGATCGGACATTGGGAGATCCCGGATGTGGCCGTTTTGGCAGAAGGTGATTCCGCAACCCTTCGTGTAGAGACAGACGAAAGTTGCTTTGAATGCGAACCTCTCGGGAAACAGGACGGGTGGTTTCTGTTCTCCTATTCGCTCACCGGGTCGCAGGCCTATTCCAGTTTTATCTATAGCCAAAGTCCATCTCTTGACCGACCGGAACCTTCTCCCGGATCCCGTTACTGGCTGCACGGTTCGTTTCTTTTCGAATCTTACGACGCAGACGGCAGCGTATTGCAGCAGGGGAGCCGGGAGTTTTAGCTGAAGGCAACGGAGGTGCTGACCCAAGAGAAAACTGTGGAGGCGCAGCATTCTGGCTGCTGCAATTTGCCTTGCGGTGCTATGCTATGCGATCCTTTTAACCGCTTGTTCTTCCAGCGAACCGATGCCGAAAACGCTGCCGCAGTGAGGGTTTAAACACGGAGAGGGCTCTTTCAGACAAAGAACCCTCCCCGTTTTTCTTTTATTTCAGTGCTGCCTCGATAAACCCGTAGAACAGCGGGTGGGCCTTCGTGGGACGGCTCTTGAACTCGGGATGGTACTGTACGCCGAGGAAGAAGGAACGGTCGGACAACTCGGAAGCTTCCACCAGCCTGCCGTCCGGGGATAGGCCGCCAAATGTCAAACCGGCCTGCTGCAGGGCATCCCGGTACTCGTTGTTCACCTCGTATCTGTGGCGGTGGCGCTCCGCGATCTGCGGCTGCTTATAGCAGCGTGCAAACGTTGTCCCGGGCTGAACCATACAGGGGTAAGACCCCAGCCGCAGCGTGCCGCCCAGATCTTTTTCCGCATTCTGATCCGGCATAAAATCGATCACCTTGCAGCTGCCGTCCGGGTCAAACTCGCCGGAATTCGCCTGCTCCCAGCCCAGCACGTGGCGGGCAAATTCGATCACCATGATCTGCATGCCCAGGCAGATGCCGAAGTAGGGCAGCCCTTTTTCTCTCGCGTAGCGGCAGGCGCATATCATGCCTTCGATGCCCCGGCTGCCGAAGCCGCCGGGCACTAAGATGCCGTCCAGTCCGGCCAGCACTTCCGGCACGTTTTCTTCTGTAACCGTCTCCGAATCGATCCAGTGGATGTTCACCTTCGCGCCCTGCATGTAGCCGGCGGTCTTCAGAGCCTCCGCCACGGACAGGTAAGCGTCGTGCAGCTGCATGTACTTGCCTACGAGGCCGATCTCCACGCATCGGTCGACGCCCTTGATCTTCTCCACCATGGCTTTCCATTCCATCAGGTCCGGCTCCGGCGTTTCGAGCCCCAGCTCCCGGCAGACGATACCGGAAAGTCTCTGATCTTCCAGGGCCAGCGGTGCTTCGTACAGGATGGGCAGGGTGCGATTTTCGATGACGCAGTCTCTCTTCACGTTGCAGAATGCGGCGATCTTATCGAAGATCGAGGGATCTTCGATGGGTTCATCCACCCGCAGCACCAGAATGTCCGGCGAGATCCCCATGCCCTGCAGCTCTTTTACAGAATGCTGGGTCGGCTTGGATTTGTGCTCTCCGGAGGCTTTCAGATAAGGCACGAGCGTAACATGGATGAACAGCGTATTCTCCCGGCCCTGCTCGATCGCTACCTGCCGCGCGGCTTCCAGGAAAGGCCGGCCCTCGATGTCGCCTACGGTGCCGCCGATCTCGGTGATCACCACGTCCGCATCGGTGTGGCTGCCCACGTTGTAAATGAATTTCTTGATCTCGTCCGTAATGTGGGGGATGGTCTGCACGGTCTTTCCCATGTAGTCGCCGCGGCGTTCCTTGGCGATCACACTCGCGTACACTTTGCCCGTCGTAATGTTTGAATATTTGTTGAGGTCTTCGTCGATAAAGCGCTCGTAGTGGCCCAGATCCAGGTCCGTCTCCGCGCCGTCCTCCGTAACGTAGACTTCGCCGTGCTGGAAGGGGCTCATGGTGCCGGGATCCACGTTGATGTAAGGATCCATCTTCTGGGCCGCCACCTTTAATCCCCGTTGCTTTAAAAGCCGCCCAAGCGATGCTGCCGTAATGCCCTTGCCCAGACCCGAAACGACGCCGCCGGTCACGAAAATGTATTTTGCCATAGTCCCGTCCTCCTCTTTCTGCCGAAAACAAAATAAAAAAGGCGTTTTGCGGGGAACTTAATCCGCGCTTAAACGCCTTTGTTCAATCACGTATTTTAGGTTAAAACTTTTTGGCAAGCCTGTCAAGGCATATATTTTTCAAGAATCTCTTCGGCGATCTGCTCTTTGCTCACACGCCGGTCCATGGCCAGTTTTTCGATCTTCCTGTGGGCTTGTGGTTCCGTTAAGTCCTCCTGTTCGATGAGGGCCCACTTGGCCCGGTTCACGAGGCGGATCTGCGCCATTCGATCCTCCACGGTCTGCTGCTTCGCTTCGCTCTGCCGCAGTTTTTCCCGGGCCGCACACAACAGGTGCAGCATCTGCAGGAAGGCTGCCTTCGCCAGGGGCTTAGGGATGACGGACACGCCCTGTTCGACGCAGCGGAAATAGACGTCGTCCGCTTCTTCTGAGCGCACCAGCAGGGCCGCAACGGCCGGTGACCCCGCAGAGAGCTCTTCCGCCAGCTGCAGCGCGGAACAACCCGGCAGGGGATCGTTCACCAGGATGAGGTCAAAGGAGCGTTCCGCCGCAAGACGCCTGGTCTCCGCTCCGTTTTTCGCGAGGCAGACGGGCCAGTATTCGCCGGGGGCCAGCACCGAAAGCACTGCGCTATTCAGTTTTTCGTCAGCGGAGGCGAGGAGCACGCTGTACGTCGTTTCGCGAAAGATCATGGAGAGGGCGGCACAGGGCCGCATGGTTTACCGGTTGAGATACGCGTTCAAAATGGGCTCTGGGATGCAGATGCGGATGAATTCGCTGGCTGCGGCTTTCGCCTTGGCTTCGTCCAGGGACGCAGGCAGCTTTTCGAATTTTGCCAGAACCTCTTCCGGCGCTGTATGCAGGTCGATGTCCGCCGGCCCGCACAGATCCAGCTCTCCCTGAATGCCGTACAGACACGCGTAGATGAGCAGAGCAAAGGCGAGATAGGGGTTGGCCAGGGGGTCTGCCGACCGCAGCTCCGCCCGGAAGTGACCCTGAGGAGTCGCTGGAATACGAATCAGTTGGGAGCGGTTCTCCACAGACCAAGAGATGTAGCCGGGAGCTTTGGTGCCACCCAGTCTTTTATAGGAATCCTCGCAGTTGTTGAGGAACAGCGTCATGTCCGCGATGCGGTCCAGAATGCCTGCCAGGGCCCGGTCGAGCAAGGCTTTATCCCTGCGGTCTCCGATGGAGAAGTTGATGTGAAAACCGCTGCCGGGCTGGTCCTTCAGCGGTTTTGGGCTGAAGTCCGCTGCAAAACCGCTGCGGCCCGCGATGGTCTGCACCACGGCTTTGAAGGTGACCGCGTTATCCGCCGCGCTCACCGGATCGGAGTAGCGGAAATCGATCTCGTTCTGGCCGGGCCCGACCTCGTGGTAGGAGGCCTCCGGCTGGATGCCCATCTGTTCGAGGGTCAGACAAATTTCCCGTCGCAGGTTCTCCCCCTTATCTTCCGGGGCGATGTCCAGATAGCCCGCTTCGTCGCAGGGGATCATCGTGGAGCGGCCGTCTTCGTCGGTCTGGAAAATGTAGAACTCCATCTCCGGTCCGATGTCGAAGGTAAGGCCGACCTTTTCCGCCTCTTCCACGGCCCTTGCGAGCAGGGCGCGGGTGTCCGCTTCGAAAGGGGAGCCGTCCGGGTAGGTGACGCTACAGAACATGCGCACGACTTTGCCCGTCTCCGGCCTCCAGGGCAGCCCGCAGAGGGTGGAGGGGTCTGGCTTGAGGAACAGATCCGACTTTACGCCGTCGTAAAATCCGGCGATGGCCGAAGCGTCCACCGGGATGCCCCAGGTGAAGGCTCTGCGCAGCTCCGCCGGCTGGATCGCGATGTTTTTCTGGGTACCGAATACGTCGCAGAAGGCCAGGCGGATAAACTTTACGTCTTCCTCCTGCACGTACTGCAGCACTTCCTGTGCGGTGTATTTCATAAAAGACCTGCTTTCTTTGATGATGAAATAACGACAAAAATATGATAATACAAAACCACCTGAATGTTGACATTTTTTTGAATACCGTGTACACTTCTCGGGTAAGGACAAAGGCGTCTTTGCAGAATTTTCTGTACGCCTTTGTTCTTTTTTATTTGAAAAGGAGAAACAAACATGTCTAACTGTGCCATCGTAGGCATCAACTGGGGCGATGAAGGAAAGGGCCGCATGGTCGACCTTCTTACGTCCGAATACGATATCGTCATCCGCTGCCAGGGCGGCGGCAACGCCGGCCACACCGTTATCAACGAGAAGGGCAAGTTCGCTCTGCATCTGCTGCCCTCGGGCATTTTCCGGGATGGCGTGGTCAACATCCTGGGCAACGGCGTAGCCCTGGACCTGGAAAACCTGTGGATCGAGATGGAGGACGTCCGCAGCAAGGGCGTCGCCATTACCCCGGATAATCTGAAGATCTCCGACCGGGCCAGCCTGCTGCTGCCCTGGCACCGCCAGCTGGACGGCCTCGAAGAAGCCCGTCTTGCGGACAAGAAATACGGCTCCACCAAGCAGGGCATCGCGCCTTTTTATTCCGACAAATATCAGAAGAAGACCATCATGGCGGGCGAGCTGCTGCATCCGGCTCACTTAAAGGAGCACCTGGCAGATCTGCTGGAGTGGAAGAACCTCACCCTTACAAGGGTCTACGGCGCGAAAGCGACCACCATGGAGGAGATGGAAGCCTGGTTCGCGGACTACGGCGAAAAGCTGAAGCCCTTCATCTGCGACACCGGCAAATTCCTGCACAAAGCGGTTAAGGAAGGCAAGTCCATTCTGTACGAGGCGCAATTAGGCGCGTTGCGCGACGTGGACTACGGCATCTACCCGTATGTGACCTCCTCCAACACCATCGCCGCCTATGCACCCGTAGGCGCAGGTATTCCCGGGGTCACCGCGGAGAAAGTGATCGGCGTGGTCAAAGCCTACTCCACCTGCGTCGGCGAAGGCCCCTTCGTCGCGGAATGGTTCGGCGAAGAGGCGGAGGAACTGCGCAAAGCCGGCGGGGAATACGGCGCCAAGACCGGCCGCCCCAGACGGGTAGGCCCCATCGACATTCCCGCTACCCGCTACGGCGTACAGTGCCAGAACGCTACGGACATCGCCCTTACGAAGCTCGACGTTTTAAGCTATATGAAGGACATCCCCATCTGCACCCGCTACGAACTGAACGGCGAAGAGACGGACGACTTCGTATTTCCCACGCTGCTGCAGGACTGCAAGCCTGTCGTAAAGACCATGCCCGGCTGGCAGTGCGACATCTCCGCCTGCAGACGCTGGGAGGATCTTCCCAAAGAAGCGCAGGACTACGTCCTGTACATTGAAGAAGCCATCGGCTGCCATATCACCTATGTGTCGGTCGGGGCGGAAAGAGACGCATACATCAAGAGGTAGACAACATGTGCGGTATTATTGGATTTACTGGTCTGAAACAGGCGGCGCCCATCCTGCTGGAAGGGCTCGCCCGCATGGAATACCGGGGCTACGATTCGGCGGGGGTCGCGGTCGTAAGCGCCGGCAGCCCGGCGCAGATCCGGCTGGAGAAGGTCTCCGGCAAGGTCGCGGGGTTGTATGAGAAAACAGAAAACGGCGCGGCCTTTCCCGGCACCTGCGGCATCGGCCACACCCGCTGGGCTACCCACGGCGCGCCTACGGACTTCAACGCTCATCCCCATCTGTCCCAGAGCGGCCTGTTCGCGGTGGCGCACAACGGCATCATCGAGAACTTCGTGCCTCTCAAGAAGGAACTGCTCGCCAAAGGCTATACGTTTAAGAGCCAGACCGATACGGAGGTCGTAGCGCAGCTGCTGGAGGACAACTACAACGGCGATTTTCAGCAGACCGTGGAGAAGGTCCTGTCGCTGATCGACGGCTCCTACGCGTTTGCCATCCTGTGCCGGGAAGACCCGCAGACGATCTTTGCGGTCAAAAAGAACAGCCCCCTCATCCTGGGTCAAGGCGACGGCTTTAATCTGTTCGCCTCCGACGTAACGGCGCTGGTGGAGCACACCCGGGACGTCGTATATATGGAGGACGGGCAGTACGCGAAGGTGACCCCGGACAGCATCGAGCTGTTCGCAGAAGACGGCAGCCCGCTGCCTCTGGCGGTCACCCGCGTTACCTTAAGCGTTTCGGCGGCGGAAAAGGGCGGCTATGAGCACTTCATGATGAAGGAGATCATGGAACAGCCCGAGGCCGTAGAGCGGGCTCTGACACCCCGCCTGAAGAATAACGAGATCGTGCTGGACGGCTTCTCCCTGACGAAGGAGGATCTGGCACATTTCCATAAGATCATCATCACTGCCTGCGGATCTGCCTACTATGCCGGCCTGGCCGGAAAGTATGCCATCGAAAAGCTCTGCGGGCTTCCTGTGGACGTGCAGCTTGCCAGCGAACTGCGCTACTCCGATATCCCCATCGATGACCATTGCCTCCTCATTGCGGTCTCACAGTCCGGGGAAACGGCGGACACCCTCGCCGCAGTCAAAGAATGCAAGGCGAAGGGCGCCAAGGTACTGGCGATCGTCAACGTCGTGGAGAGCGCTATCGCGAAGCAGGCAGACCACGTCCTGTATACCTGGGCGGGCCCGGAGGTGGCCGTTGCGACCACCAAAGGGTACACCACCCAGCTGGCTGTGCTGTACCTGTTTGCCGTCTATGCGGCCCATGTTTTAGGCAGGCTGGACGACGCGGCTTATGCGGGGCTCATCGGGGAACTGCGGCAGCTGCCGGAAGCGGTGCGCAGTGCGTTAAAGCTGGACTGCGAGATGGAGGATCTGGCGCCGCATTTTAAAGACGCAGAGCACGTGTTCTTCCTGGGGCGCAATACCGACAGCGCACTGGCCATGGAGGGGGCTCTTAAATTAAAAGAGATCTCCTACATCCACGCAGAGGCTTATGCAGCAGGGGAACTTAAGCACGGCACCATCGCCCTCATCGACAAGGGAACGCCGGTGGCCGCGGTCTGCACGAACGAGGCGCTGCTGGAGAAATCCCTGAGCAACGTCATCGAAGTATGGGCAAGAGGAGCGGACGTTACGGCCTTCGTTCCGGCAGGACTTCCCGGCAGCGAACAAGTCCGGGACTATGCGGCCCGCATCGTGGAAGTGCCGCACCTTCGCGGCATCTTCGCCTCCATCGCAGCCGTCGTGCCCCTGCAGCTGCTGGCCTACCACGTGGCAAAGCTGAGAGGCTGCAGCATCGACAAACCTAAGAATCTGGCAAAATCCGTTACGGTAGAATAGAGGAGACTTATGCAGGAAAAGATCCTGGTGCTGGACTTCGGCGGCCAGTACAACCAGCTGATCGCAAGACGCGTGCGCGACCAGCACGTCTACGCCGAGCTAAAGCCGTATAACAAGATCACGGTCGAGGAGATCGCGGCGGAAGGGTACAAAGGCATTATCTTTACCGGCGGCCCCAACTCCGTGTACGACCCGGCTTCGCCCCATTACGACAAGGCACTGCTGGAGGCAGGCATCCCCATCTTAGGCATCTGCTACGGTCATCAGCTGCTGGCCTGGATGGCGGAAGGCAAGATCGGCTCCGCCGGCAACTTCTCCGAGTATGGCAAGGTCACCGTAAAGCACAGCGGCGGCGTGCTGTTCGAAGGGGTTCCCGAGGAAAGCACTTTCTGGATGAGCCACACAGATTCCGTCATGGAACTGCCCGAAGGGTTTACCGGCGTGGCCAGCACCGGCATGTGCAAGGTCGCAGCCATGGAAGATCCTGCCCGCAAACTGTTCGGCGTGCAGTTCCACCCGGAAGTGCAGCATTCCGAGTACGGAAAACAGGTGCTGCATAACTTCCTGTTTAAGGTCTGCGGCTGCAGCGGCGACTGGCACATGGACGACTTCTGCAAGCGGTCCGTGCAGCAGATCCGCGAGAAGGTTGGAGACGGCAAGGTGCTGCTGGCCCTGTCCGGCGGCGTAGACTCCTCGGTCTGCGCGGCGCTGCTGGCGGAGGCCATCGGCCCCCAGCTCACCTGCGTGTTCGTGGACCACGGCATGATGCGCAAAAACGAGCCCGAAGAAGTGCGCAAGGCCTTCGAAAACTGGGATATCAACTTTGTGGGTATTGACGCATCTACGCGGTTTTTAAAGGCCCTGGAAGGGGTCACCGAGCCGGAGGCCAAGAGAAAGACCATCGGCGAAGAATTTATTCGCGTCTTCGAGGAAGAGGGCAAGAAGATAGGTTCCGTGGACTACCTGGCCCAAGGCACGATCTACGCCGACGTGATCGAATCCGGCGCCGGCGATGCCGCCACCATCAAGAGCCACCACAACGTGGGCGGCCTGCCGGACTACGTGGACTTTAAGGAGATCATCGAGCCGCTGCGCAGCCTGTTTAAGGACGAGGTGCGGCAATTGGGCAGAGAACTGGGTCTGCCGGAATATCTGGTGAGCCGCCAGCCCTTCCCCGGTCCGGGGCTTGGCATCCGCTGCATCGGCGATGTGACCCGGGAAAAGCTCGACATCCTGCGCGACGCAGACGCCATCTTCCGGGAGGAAGTGGACAAGGCCGGGGTAAAAGATGCGAATCAGTATTTCGCCGTGCTCACCGACACGAGAAGCGTGGGCGTGATGGGCGACATGCGCACCTACGGCTACACGGTGGCTTTGCGGTCCGTCACCACCGACGATTTTATGAGCGCCGACTGGACCCGCCTTCCCTACGAAGTTCTGGAAGCCGCCGGCACCCGCATCCCCAACGAGGTAAAGCAGGTCTCCCGCGTGGTGTACGACATTACGAGTAAGCCCCCTGCGACGGTGGAGTGGGAATAGCTCGCGGAAAGACCGAAATGCCTTGAAATTGCAGGCTTTCTGAAAATGAAAGACAGTATTCGGCAACGTTTTGGCAACATCTGATAAAAACTCCATCGTATAGTTAAATAATGAGCTGCCTGATTTGTGGAAAACCAGGTAGCTCATTTTGTTTTATCTGAAAGGAAATCTTATGTATCTATCTGTTGAACACGTCCTGTGGAGGAACCTTTGCCCAGATCTTTTTACTATCGAACTTTGGATAGTTATACAGGGACCTGGAAGAAAGTTTATACCACGATCCGGAATATCTGCTACCGGAACCAACTGCCTTGATGACAGCGAAGGCATATAAGACCAAAGCTGCAGATCCGCTTGTAAAACGTCTGAAAAGGCAGCTGAAAGGTCTTCTGACGCGATATTATATGGCGGTCGATAGGAATTACCGCCTCGGTCAAAAAAACGAAAAACTAGAGAAAGAAAACAAGGCCTTGATCAATAGTAATGATTTGCTGAAAGCGGAAATCGCAGTGTTGCGGAAAGAAGCCAAAGAATATCTACTTATACGAAAGGGCTTTGGGAATAGACAACTTGAGGAATTGTTGACAGAGGCAAGAAGAAACAAGGATAAGCACAAAGGTAAAACGGCAGCTTTAAAGAAATAATAAAGCCGTTGACAACACTGTTCTACAAATGTAGTATATAGATGTACTACATTTGTAGAATTTTCTTTTGCGAGGTTACTATGAAAAGCATTCGAAGACTGCCGGATTCGGAATTGGAAGTGATGCAGGCGCTCTGGGCCTGCGAGATCCCTGCAGGTCGGGCGGATATCGCAGCGAAATTGCAGAAACACACAGACCGTTCGGAGCCGCTTGCACAGACGACGCTGCTGACTCTCCTGAGCAGACTGGAACAAAAGGGGTTCATCAGAATAGAAAAGCAGGGTAGAGCAAGCGTGTATACGCCGATGGTGGCCCGGGAAGAATACAACCGCAGCCAGAGCCGCAGCTTTGTCGATAAACTGTTCGGCGGAAATATGAAAGCGTTCGCGAACGCGCTTTCCGACGGTGGGCTGACGGAGGAAGAACTGACGGAACTGAAACGCTTGCTGGAGGAACAGTAATGGGCCTGGGTGAAATGCTTGTTTCCCGTTATTTCTTCGCGCTGGCTGCGGCAGTGATCATCGCGCTCCAGACCGACAGAAGCGGCCGCACGAAAGAAGAAATGGACGAACGGAGAGGGTATACGCTCGTTAAAAACGGGGAAGGAGAATCGGAGAGTAGCAAAGAACGGAGGTATCTGTATGGAATCCATTCCATGCAACTTCCAATCGTCGCCATAGAAGTTGTTATTTTCGCAGCCTTGCACTATGGTCTGCGGGACGGCCTGTATTACGTTGCGGGTTTGTATTCAGACGCTTTTGTTTTGGCAAGCCTGTACTTTATGGTTTTGCTGTTGCTGAACCGCCCATTGCGGAAAAGCGTCCGTCCCATGGGGTGTGCCACGCTGTGGCTCGTCCCGAACGCATTGTTTCCTGCTTATCTGGTACCGCGGCTGCGCAATGTGCCGGGACGGGTCATTCCCGTACCACAGAGCGTGCTGCACTGGTGCGGGCTGGTCTGGCTAACGGGAACTGTTCTGTATCTGGGGCATGCGATCCTCTCCCACATTTTTTTCCGTAGACGTATCCTGAAGGATGCATATCCCTGTAGCGATGAGACGATCCTTGCACAGTATCAGGACTTGCGGAAGATCTATTGCGGTGATCGTAAAAAGTACAAACTGTTTTATAGCCAGGAACTGCAGTATCCGCTTTCCATTGGCCTTCTGCCCGGGAAAATCTGTGTGGTTCTTCCTGAAGCGGCGTACAGCCCGGAGGATCTTGACCTGGTCTTCCGGCATGAGCTGATCCATATCTGTCGCAGCGATGCTTTGGTCAAATTGCTTCTGACATTCTGTACGGCTGTCTGCTGGTTCAATCCGGTGATGCATATGGCGATGAAACGGTGCGCGGAGGATCTGGAACTTTCCTGCGACGAACTGGTGCTGCAAGATATCGGACCCGAAGCGAAACAACGGTACGCCTCTCTGATCCTGGGAACAGCCGGTGAATCCAGAGGGTTCACGACTTGCTTATCTGCGTCGGCGAAATCCATGAAATACCGTCTGTCGGAGATCCTTAAGGCAGAGGCAAAGCAGAACACTGGAGCCTTTTTTGCAGGTATGTGCACCTTTCTTCTGATCGTCTCTCTCGGCTGGGCATCCTTGGCGGTGGACGCCGGGACTGTCGCGGATCACCTCAAAGGCACATCGACGGAAAGCCAGGACCGGATCGAGGTACATATGCTCCGCAAGAACTCGCAGTATTCCCAGACGGTGATTGGAGAAAAATGCTCGGATACAGAAGCACTGTTGGAGTATTTATCTGAGATCCCTTGTATGGAATTAACAAAACAATACCGGTTGGATTGGGATAAACTGGATGACAATAGATTTGTGCAATTCTACGGAAACACATCGGAAGGGAAAATCTTGCTTCGTGTAGGACAGAACTATATGAAACTTAGTGTTTTTCAGCCATACCGGGAAAAGTGTTACGTGCTGAAGAACCCGATGGACATGGACTATGTGCTTTCGTTGTTTTAAATATTTGGATTTGTAATCACCCTGTAATTGATATCCTGCAGGAAATTGATAGACTAAAGCCAAAAGGATGAAAGGAGGTCAGCCATATGAAACGCATTTTGGTCATAACGTGTATAGTAGTTCTTCTTTTGTCAGGCTGTTATCAGGGGGAACCGTTTGAAGAAACCCCCGAAATGGATTTCCTGAAGGAATTCTTCACGGTCAATAAGGACGGCCGTCTGGATACCTTGCGGGAAACTATGCTGCGCGGAGAAGAAGAATATCAAACAATTGTCGATGCGTATCACGCGGGCTTGGCGCCTTATTGTGAGGAATCCGCCCTAGTTGAGTTGGAAAACGCACAGTACCTGTATCTGTTCGACAAGTCTTGTACGGATTTTTCCGATCAGTGGAAAACGATGGAGCTGAGGGCCACGTACCGGGACGATCAGTGGCAGCATCAGGACTACCGGGTCGTTTTGCGTTATCCCGGAGCGGATTCCGATTTTGAGATCACGGGTACGTTCGACCTGGATGCAGACCGGAAGATCTCCTCGTTCAGCATCGATATGGATGTGCTGCCTCTAGGTGCAGGGAGCTTTCTGGACGAATTCTTTGAGAATGACCGTCGGGGCCGCTACACTGCGTATTGCGCCGGGTCACAGGATAGAATCGCACTGGAGAAGTACCACCG
>CACYFF010000031.1 GCA_902773665.1 uncultured Eubacteriales bacterium
GCACATATCATCAAACGTGCAGCCCTTTTCCTGGCTGAGTTTTTTTAGACGCTGTGCCTGAGAGAGAGAAGGTGCCGCTTGTGTAAAATCCATAGCCTCTATAATCTTCAGCTGTTCTCCTGGCTTCAGATATGATAACTCAACAGCAGGATTAAATGAGATCTTCTCCTGATCGACCAACTCCAAAAGTGGAGGAACAAGGTAAGTAAGACGGATATACCGTTTAACGGTATCTTTACTTATCCCTTCTGTTTCCCCTATAATCGCCGTTGATAACTTCGGTGCAACTTGCACTGAAGTCTCTTCTTTTTGTAAATCTGTACGGAGCCCTTGATGCCTTAGGGCCTCTGCCTTCATTTTGTATGCAAAAGCCCGTTCTGAAGGGAGTATCTTTTCCCTCTGCAGATTGCTGTCCACCACTAGTATCTTGGCAAGATCATCATCCATGTCTTTCACTATAACCGGCACTTCTGTTAAACCAACAGATTCAGCTGCATGAGCTCTCCGATGCCCGGATATGATCTCATACTTCCCACCTTCGATCGGTCTAACAATGAGCGGAGATAAAACGCCAAAAGTGGCTATGCTCTCCGTGGTCCGAAGCATGGATTCATCGTCAATTACTCTGAAAGGATGAATCTTGAACGGAACCAAGTCAGAAAGCTGAACCATTTGAATCTGATCCGTCTGTTTTTCTTCATCCATCGGCTTTTATCTCACCTCCTTACCCATATCTGCCATGGAAGTCATGGTTTACCTGTGCCTGATAGTATGCATCTATCGTCAGTGGTGCATTGTAGAGTGCTGTAAGCAGGTACTGCTTCATATCCCTAATCGCTGTCGTATTCTCCTTAAGACAATCAAGAACATAACCTATATGGCTGGAATCCAGTTTCATCAATCTGCTCCTGACAACATCAGCTGGCTTGTCATCCCCTGCGATACGAATCGTTTGCCTGCCTACGGCACAAGTTTCTACAAGGAGATTCATAATAGCCTCTATAGTTTCACGGTCATAGAAGTTATTTTTCAAAAGAACGTCATAATCAAGCTGAGATCTGAAATAATCCTCATATTCCTTTATTTTTTTCATCCCGTTCGATTCTCTTCCCGGAACGAAAGAAAGATCAGTCTTACTAATATCAGTCTTATTATTATCAGTATTATTAGAGTGTTCTTTTGACATATCCTGAGATGAGTTTTTCACACCTCCAGAAGTTTCGTTTTGACACTTCAAGAAATGTCTTTCCCCATACTTATCCACAGTCCGATAAAAGCTTTTCACATAAATCAGATTCGGTTTTCCAAGACCCTGACGTTTTCGTTCGATGAGGCCGATTTTCGTCTCCAGCTCATCCAGCAGCTGAATGGCTTTCTTGTTGCCACAATTCATCCGTTCCTGAATCTCAGCTACAGTGAATATGATATAGACACGGTCTTGCTTATCTTTCCATCCATTACGAAGGGAGATCCCCGTCCGATCAAGGAGCAAACAATACAGCAGCTTCGCTTCCGCTGAGATTTTCTGAAAAGCCTCATGCTTAAGAAGGATCTTCGGCACTCGTACAAATGAAGACTCTTCAGCCTCCATGTCATAGATATAGTCAAACACTCATACCACCACCTCCTGAATACTTATCAGCCCTAAGAGGATTCTTTCGAAAAACCTCAGAATCGTTCTTGCCGTAAGGACATGTTGCATATAGACATCTTCGGTACTTGAACTCCGGATGATGGTACGGACAGCGTTTACAGCGGGGAACGGCTTTGTTGCGATCAACAACCACCTGGCCCTCTAAAAGTCGTCTAAAATGCCTCTGTTCGCCTTTCTCACGCATTTTTAGGTACCTCCTTGTATCCGAGGACCTTTTTCATGCAAAAGCTCACACAGGGGCCATATGTGCAGCCATCACAAGGAGATTTCTTCTTGGAAGATTCAGCCAGGTAATAGCAATTCTCTTTTCTGAGAACACAGCCTTTCTTTCGATTCTTCCAAAAGTAACAACCTCTGCAGTTTCTTGGACGATCAGCGTAATATCGTACGCCATCGATTATGATCGTTTCCCTTTCCATCAAATTAACCTCCTTCTGTTTTTCATATGGTTGTTCCACAGAGTCTGCAGAAATAAAAACAGCCCGGCTGCGATACACATTTCGTAACCGGGCTGTATGTAAAAGATCCCCCTGCGTCTGGAGCTTCAATTAATAATGACTGCTTTGAAGCGTTCTCTTTAGAGATCGAATCCCCTTTTTAGATAAAGATTTCAGGAAACTATCTACGGTTTCATCCACAACCATTGGATCAGGATTCCGGGGCTCAATTGTTATCCTTCCATCCTCGCAATTAACAGAAATCAGAGTATTCATTTCGAAGCCGTACTTTCCCAACCACTTGCCTTTCAAGATAATTGCAGGTGTAGGGATGTAGTTCTTATCGCTTGCACTATGGACTTTAAGCTTTCTTTTTTCGCTCATTGCATTTTTCTCCTTAATCCGAAAAAGCTTGAAATTTCAACGTTGTTTGGCACTTTGTTATGTGGTCGAGATGTTAGCCCGGCGTGTCCGGGTTGTCGACTTAACATCATTTTTATAAGCACTTTTTTGAGTTTTGGAAAATCTAACCAAAGTGCCGTTTTTCGTTGGAATTTCAACGCTTACTAGCACCTTGTTGTGTGGTCGAGATGTTAGCCCGGCGTGCCCTGTGCTCATCGCTGCCAGCATATCGACGACCTCTTCGCCCCGCACCTCACCTACGAGGATGCGGTCCGGCCGCTGCCGGAGGCTGGTGCGGATGAGTTGGCGGATCGGTACGGCGCCTTTTCCCTGGGCGTTGGCGCTGCGGGCTTCCATGCGCACGAGATTGGGAATGCCCCGGATCTGCAGTTCCGCCGAATCCTCGATGACCACGACTCTTTCGCTGGCGGGGATATAGTCCGACAGCACATTCAGAAATGTGGTCTTGCCGGAACTGGTGCCGCCGGAGACAAAGATGTTATATCCTGCCGCCGTCAGCCTGCGCAGAAGATCTGCCGCCGCCCGGCAGACGTCGCCCTGCCGCACCAGATCCTCCATCGTCATGCGGCTGCGGTTGAATTTACGTATCGTCAGCACCGGTCCGCCAAGAGCGATGCTGCTGTGCACCGCGTTCACCCGCGATCCGTCGGAAAGCCTGGCGTCCACGATGGGATGCAGTTCGTTCATCTCCCGGCCGACCCGGGCGGCAAGCCGCTGGATGACCCGGTTGAGCCGCTCCGCCGTCTCAAAGGACAGATCCGCCCGGAATGTCTCGCCGGCCCGTTCGATAAAAATGCGGTCCGGCCCGTTTACCATGATCTCCGTAACGGCTGCGTCGTCCGCGAGATCCTGCAGGATCTCCAGCTCGCACCGCAGCGCACAGAACACGAGCCTCGACAACCGCAGTTTCGAAGCAGGTGAAAGCAAAGGCGCCTCGCGGCACGACAGCACCGCCTGTTCGCAGAGCTGCTGCACCTGTCTGTCGTCCGGATCGCGGGTGCCTTGCGCCATGCTGCGGCGCACGGCCTCTGCCAGACCATAGACGCTGACAACCGGTTCAGCTGTTTTCCAGTCGCTGCGCAAGTTCTCTCACCTCACATCCCAGAGGTCCCAGCGGATCGGGAAAGGCTGTCTGAACGCCGGGATCTTCCGGCGGTTCTATCCGCAGCAGCTTCTGCACAGAAGCGCCGACCGGCCGCTGCTCCGCCAGCAGAGAGAGCTCTGCGTACGCCGCGTCGTCGGCAAGCCGCTGGTCTTCCCGGCGGCTATAGACCACCACGCAGTTCTCGCACATGCTCATGACCTCCCGCCAGTGGGGATAGCTCCTGGGGACGTCCAATACGATCTCATCCCATTCGTCGCTATCTTCTGCTGTCTGCAGAAAAGAGGCAACGGTCTGGGCATCCAGTTCGAAAAAGACGTTGTTTACCGTCTGCTGCGACGGAACATAATACCCTTCTTCCGCTTTTCTGCACGCCGGCCGCAAGGGAAGCGAGCTGCCGTCCAGGATCTTTTCGAGCAGATACATGCCACGTTCCGGTTCTGTTCCCGGAGCGTAAGGATCGAAACTGATCTGCAGCACGCTGCGTTTTTCTCCTTTTGCGGCGATCGCACTGTAAATGACAGAGCAAAGGGTCACGCCCCTGCCTCCGCCGCCGGCGGTAAACGCCGTAATGGGACAGGAGCCGGGCCTCCTTTGGAAATGGAAAGTCTTTCCGCTGGCTGCAAGCGCCCGGTCGACGATCTCCCAGACCGGCGCGGGGCCGCCCAGAAAACCGTCCCGTATCGTATAATCCGCCTCGTCCCATTCTCCGATGTGCACGAGGACATAGCGGTATTCTTTGGCGATCGCCCTGGCCAGGGCAGATGCCAGCGCTTCGTCGCTCAGAACGAGCGCCAATTTAAAGTCGTTCATGTTTTACCTCTTTTTTCCATTTTGTGTATTTCTATCATAGCAAACATCCAGTTTTTGTCAAGCATATTTTACCATTATTCCCGTTATTTTCTTTGCACAAGCAATCAAAAAGCAAGGTGCTTTCGCACCTTGCTCAGGTTCGTTTGGATGACCCGGGTCAATCCCGCATCTCACCCCGCAGGTTGCATTCCATCAGCCGCTTGATCCCTTCTTTCGGATACCCCTTCGAGAAAAGATAATACAGTTTGGCGACTGCGGCTTCCGTCGTCATATCCTTGCCGGATACGGCGCCTGCGGAGGTCAGTCCGCTGCTGGTCTCGTAAGTCCCCAGCGACACCGTGCCCTGGGGGCACTGGGAGCAGACCGTCAGGATACTGCCGTTCTCAAACGCTCTGCGGATGATGGGCAGCAGCGCGTCGCCCCCTGCCGGGATGTTGCCGGCGCCGAAAGTCTCGATCACGATCCCCTTCAGGCTCTCCGTCATGATGGATTCGAACAGGCCGAACTGGATGCCGGGGAAGACTTTGAGTACCCCGATCGGCACTTCCTCCAGCAATTGCAGACGGAACGGCTTTTTGATCGGGTCTAGCATCGCCTTCGTATTATATTGGATGGAGATGCCGGCTTCCGCCAGAGGCGGATAGTTGGGAGACGTAAAGGCAAGCAGTCCATCCGCGGAATACTTCATGGCGCGGTTGCCCCGCAGCAGCTTTCCGCCGAAATAGATGCAGACCTCCTTCACCCGCCCTTCCGCTGCGATCAGCATCGAGGAGATGAGGTTGTCTCTGCCGTCGCTGCGCAGTTCGCACAGAGGGATCTGGCTCCCTGTCAGGATGACGGGTTTATCCAGTTCGGTATCAGTGCCGTGAAGCACCACAAACCCGTCGTAACTGTCGTAGGCATCCGCCAGGATCTTCGCGATCTCGTTCCAATCCCTCACGGTCATGTTGGAAGAATCCAGCAGTTCTTCCGTCTCCGCCAGGTCCCAGACCGGCATGCCCGGCGCGCGCAGAGAATCCATGTTTATCAGCGCTTTGCGGAAATATTCCCGGTCCGGCATGTAGCCCTTCTCTGTGCGGGTCATGCCGATGGTGCCGCCTGTGTTCAGGATAAGGATCTTTTTCACTAGAACTCCATTGCCTTTTCGATATAGGCTCTCAGCTCACTGATGGGCATGCGGACCTGTTCCATGGTGTCGCGGTCACGCACCGTAACGCAGCCGTCCGTGGCGGTATCGAAGTCCACGGTGATGCAGAACGGCGTACCGATCTCGTCCTGACGGCGGTACAGCTTACCGATGCTGCCGGACTGATCGTAATCCACGGAGAAGTACTTGGACAGATCCTGATAGATCACCATGGCCTGCTCGGACAGTTTCTTGGACAGCGGCAGGACAGCGGCTTTATAAGGCGCCAGGAACGGATGGAAGTGCATGACGGTGCGGCTGTCGGTCTTGCCGTCCTTGCTCAGGTCTTCCTCGTCGTAGGCGTCGCACAGGAATGCCAGCGCTACGCGGTCGGCACCCAGAGAGGGTTCGATGACGTAGGGCAGATAGCGCTCGTTCGTAACGGGATCGATGTATTCCAGGTTCTGACCGGAAACTTCCTGATGGCGTCCCAGGTCGTAGTCGGTACGGTCTGCGATGCCCCACAGCTCGCCCCAGCCGAAGGGGAACAGATATTCGAAGTCCGTGGTGGCGCGGCTGTAGAAGGACAGCTCCTCCTTGGAGTGGTCGCGCAGGCGCAGCTTATCCATGTTCATGGACAGGCTCTCCAGGAACTTTCTGCAGTACTCTTTCCAGTAGGCGAACCATTCGAGGTCCGTGCCGGGCTGGCAGAAGAACTCCAGCTCCATCTGTTCGAATTCGCGGATGCGGAAGATGAAGTTGCCCGGGGTGATCTCGTTGCGGAAGGACTTGCCGATCTGGCAGATGCCGAAAGGCACCTTCTTGCGGCTCGTGCGCTGCACGTTCCTCGGTGACCCCCTGGAACGTCTTGAACATCAGGTTGAACTGACGGATGGGGGTAAAGTCGGTCTTGCCGCATTCGGGGCAAGGGATCTTATGTTCTGCGATAAAGGTCTCCATCTCCTGGTTGGACCAGCCGTCCACGGAGCCGCCCAGGTCGATGCCGTTTTCGCCGGCAAAGTCCTCGATGAGCTTGTCCGCACGGAATCTGGCGCGGCAGGCTTTGCAGTCCATCAGAGGGTCGGAAAAGCTGGCCAGATGGCCGGATGCCACCCAGGTCTGCGGGTTCATCAGGATGGCGGCATCCAGGCCCACGTTATAGGGGCTTTCCTGGACGAATTTCTTCCACCACGCCTTTTTTACGTTGTTCTTGAATTCCACGCCGAGGGGCCCATAGTCCCAGGAATTCGCCAGTCCGCCGTAGATCTCGGAGCCGGGATACAGAAATCCTCTGTTCTTGCAGAGCGCTACGATCTGGTCCATCGTCAGTTCTTTGTTCATGCTGTTCTCCTATGTGTTGTTCTACTTATCTTCTTCCATTCCGTCCAGATCCAGATCGGAAAGGTCAAAATCGTTCTTCTTTGCGTAAGTTTCTTCCGCTTCGGGAGCCTTTTCCTTGACGAATCTGTCCTTCGCCGCCTCGTAGAGGTCACCGCCCTTGTCTCTGGCTGCCTCGTAGAGATCGCCGCCCTTGTCCTTCGCTGCTTCGAACAGTTCGCCGCTCTTATCCTTCGCCGCTTCGAACAGGTCTCCGCTCTTGCCCTTGGCTGCCTCGAACAGATCGCCGCCCTTGTCCTTTGCGGTCTCGAACAGATTGCCGCTCTTGTCCTTCACTTCGTCGTAGATGACGGAACCCTTGTCCTTTACGGTCTCAAAGGTCTTCGATGCCTTATCGGACACGTTTACGACGCCGCCGTCCTCCTTAACGAGTTCGATGCTGCACTTGGTGCCCAGCGCCGCGATGCAGCCGCCGATCGCAGCCCAGGGGAACAGGACAGTGCCGATGATGCCGATGTTGACAGGCAGATTCATCACGATGTCGCCATCCTTCTTGATGACGATCTTGCTCACGTTGCCCTTGCGGACCGCTTCCTTGATCGTATCCAGGATCTGGACGTTTTTCTTTTCCGTTTCCTTCGTGGAGTCGTCGATGGTCTCTTCGATCAGGATGATCGCGTCCACGACGCTGCCATCGGTCTTCTCCAGAGCGTCCTTGGCTTCCTTATACCCGACGCCCGTTCTGTCTTTTACCAGTTCGATCTTTTCCAGTGTGATTTCCATAGTTTCCCCTTTCCGGCAAAAGCCGATCTAGATCAGTAAACTCTCGCTCTTGAGGTTTTCTATCCCCAGGTGATACGCATAATATGCCTTAAAGAGTCTGCGGAGTTTCTTCTCCGCTTCCTCGTTCAATCCGATGCCCTTGAGGGCGCCGATGGGATGCGCCGCCATGTAGCGCAAGGCCGACAACTGGTCCGGCGTGACCGCAAACACCAGCGGATCGGCTGAAAGATCCTTCGCGCAGTCGCCGCAGAGCATGCCGCCTTCCGCGATGCTGAGCACCTGCAGGTCTTCCCTGCTTCCGGTCCTCATGCAGCGGTCCAGCTGCGGCGCGCTGCCTTCGATCTGCAAAGCCTTCATCTGAAAGCCGATCAGCAGCGTTCCGAACGCGCGCTTTCTTTCGTCCAGCAGCTGCAGGAAGTCCCGGATGAGCCCCAGAAGCGCCGGCTGCGGCTCTGCCTCCTGCGCCAGGGCGTCCGTCAGTTCCAGCGCATACGATGCCGCCATGTATTTATCCACGTCCTCGCCGATGGCGTAGAAGCTCTGCAGCGTCTCCGCCCCGTTGATGCTGAAGGAATCCCGGGCTTTAAACAATTCGTAGCGTCCATAGGTGAAAGGCCGCAGCGCCAGCGCCGTCTTATTTTTTCCGCCTTCGCTGATGGACGTGCCCGCGGAGATCTTGCCGTAGCGCTTCGTCAGGATGACGATCATGCGCCGGCCGTTCGCCGCTTTGATCTGCCGCAGCACCAGGCCTTCGGTATCCGTTACCATGGCAGCCTACCGGTGCAAGTCTGTCTTCCAGGAGGCGACGTAGCCGAAGTTGCCCAGCATTATGTCGCTCTGGCGCCAGTTTTTCTTTACCTTGACGAACAGTTCCAGATAGACCTTCGTGCCCAGGAACGCTTCGATCTCCATTCTTGCGGATTTTCCGATGCCCTTGAGCTTCTTGCCGTCCCTGCCGATGATGATGCCCTTGTGGGAATCCTTCTCGCAGTAGATGACCGCGGAAATGTTCGCGATGCCGGGCTGCTCTTCGAAGCGCTCGATCTCGACAGCCACGCCGTGAGGCACTTCGTCGTTCAGGTACAGCAGCGCCTTCTCGCGGATGATCTCCGAAGCCAGGAAACGCATGGGGTTGTCGGTGATCATGTCTTCGGGGAAGAACATGGGTCCTTCCGCCAGCAGATCTTCCAGGGTCACCAGCAGCTCGTCCACGTTCTGCCCGCTCTTGGCGTTCGTGCCGATGATGGCATCGAACAGATCCAGACCTTCGTAATACTCGTAGATCCGGCGGAATGTATCCGGATCGATCTTGTCGATCTTGTTGATGACCAGCAGTTTCGGTGTCTGGTTGGACTTTAAGAGGTCCAGGATGTAAGCGTCGCCGCTGCCCTCGCCCTCGAATTCAGAGTCGACGAGAAAAAGGATTACGTCTACTTCCTTCAACGTATTCACCGCAGCGTCCGTCATGTAGCTGCCCAGCTTATTTTTGGGCTTATGGATGCCCGGCGTGTCGATAAAGACCATCTGGCAAGCCGGTTCCCTGTCCTCGCCTTCGCCCTCCATCCTCGTGTAGATACCGCGGATGGTATTTCTTGTCGTCTGTGGCTTTTCCGTCGTAATGGCGATCTTTTCTCCCAAGATGGAGTTTAGCAGCGTGGATTTGCCCACGTTGGGTCTGCCGATGATGCCGATAAAACCGCTCTTCATAGTTTAAATCCCTCCAGGAGAAGTTCGTTTAAGCGGTAGGACTTCAGTTCGTCCTCATTTTCTCCGCTGATGACCCGCATATCTTCCGAAAACTCGAACATGAACTGCCGGCAGATGCCGCAGGGCCAGCTGGTGCCGCCGTTGCCGGCGATCGCAATGGCCTCGAATTCCCGTACGCCTTCCGATACGGCCTTTACCATGGCCGTCCGCTCGGCGCAGATCGTGGCGCCGTAAGAGGAGTTTTCGATGTTGCAGCCGGTATAGACCTGCCCGTCCTTTGTGAGCAGCGCCGCACCCACATGGAAATTCGAAAACGGCACGTAGGCGTTTTCCGACGCCTTGACCGCCATGCGGAACAACTCTTTGTCTGTCGGTCTCATGCTATCCCCTCCTCAGGTCCAGTTCGGTCATGACCTTCTCTTCCTTCTCGCGCATGACCTTTTTCTCTTCTTCCGTCTCGTGGTCGTAGCCCAGCAGATGGAAGCAGGAATGCACGAACAGGTAGATCAGCTCCCGTTCGTAGCTGTGGCCGTATTCCTCGGCCTGCTGCCTGGCCCGCTCTTCACAGATGACCACGTCGCCCAGGGCGACTTCGTCCCAGTCCTGCATGTATTCGTAGGGGTCAAACTGGGGGAAGGACAGCACGTCCGTAACGGCGTCCTTGTCCCGGTATTCCCGGTTGAGCCGCTGGATCTCGTCCGCGTCCACAAATGAAACGGACAGGGACAGCCTGTCGTCGTCCAGGTCTTCTTCTCTCGCGCACAGCGCCGCCGCGGCGTACATCTGCGCGGAAGTCTTTTTATCTACTCTTTCTTCGTCGTCAAAATAAATATACATGAGCTATTCGTCCTGCGCCCATTCCGGGTGCTTCTGGAGGTATCTGTCGTAAGCGTTAACAATGCGGCGCACCAGCGGATGCCGTACGACGTCGCTGTCCGTGAGCCGGCAGAACGCGATGCCTTCCACGTGATTCAGGATGTGCATGGCGTCCACGAGGCCGGAGCGTTTGCCTCTCGGCAGGTCGATCTGCGTTACGTCGCCCGTTACGATGACCTTGCTTCCGAAACCCATACGGGTGAGGAACATCTTCATCTGTTCCTTCGTAGCGTTCTGCGCCTCGTCCAGGATGATAAAGGAATTATCCAGCGTGCGGCCGCGCATGTAGGCCAGAGGAACGACCTCGATGGTCTCCTTTTCCTTTAAACGCAGCGCCGCGTCTCTGCCTAAGATGTCGTAGAGCGCATCGTACAGAGGCCGCAGGTAGGGGTCCACCTTTTCCTGCAGATCGCCGGGCAGAAAACCGAGCCGCTCCCCCGCTTCCACGGCAGGTCTGGCCAGGATGATCTTCTCCACTTCCTTGTTTTTTAAGGCGTTGATGGCCATGGCGACCGCCAGATAGGACTTGCCGGTACCCGCAGGACCGATGCCGAACACGATGTCGTTCTTACGCACCGCGTCCACGTACTGCTTCTGGCCGAGCGTCTTCGCTTTCAGAGGTTTGCCCTTGTGGGTGAAGCACACCACGTCCTTGGACAGCGCGCTCTGGGAATAAGAGATTCCCTCCCGGGACAGTTCCAGGATGTAGTTCACCTTCTGTTCGTCCAACGGCTGACCCGCATCCGAGACCTTAAACATCTCTTCTATGACGGAAGCAGCTCTCTCCGCCTCTTCCCCGTTGATGATGATCTCATCGCCGCGGACGGCGATCTCCACGCCGCAATCCTTTTCTATCGCTTTTAAATTGGTATCCAGGGTGCCGAAGACGTCCCTCGGGCCTAGATCCGTATCCTGATTGATCCTGATCTCGCTCAAAAACGATCCTCCCTATAATTACTCAACCTATATGATACCATAAACTGCCTGTCTTTGAAAACACAAAGCCGAAGCTTTTCGGCTTCGGCTCAGGTTTGTTTTGATCGGATTAGTATCTCTTGTTCGCCTTCTTGCGTGCAGCTTCGGACTTTTTCTTCCGCTTTACGCTGGGCTTTTCATAGTGTTCTCTCTTACGGAGCTCGGACATGACGCCGTCTCTGGCGCAAGAACGCTTGAATCTCTTAAGAGCGCTTTCCAGATTTTCGCCTTCTCTTACGATTACCTGTGCCATAACTTTGTTCACCTCCTTATCCTTTCAAATTCGTAACAGAGAAATTATACCATGTTCTCCGTCGATTGCAAGTCTTTATTTCACCGCTTTGCTGGCGACCTTCTTGCGCAGCAGTTCCGTGAATTCCGTGATGTTCATGGTGCCCAGATCGCCTTCGACCCTGCTGCGCGGCGCCACGGTATTATGTTGAACATCCTTGTCGCCCACGATGAGCAGATACGGGATCTTTTCGGCGCGGCCGTCCACGATCTTTCTGCCCAGTTTCTCGTTGCGTTCGTCGATCTCGGTGCGGAAGCCGGAAGATTCCAGCATCTGCGCGCAGCTCTTTGCGTAATCCAGGGCTCTGTCGGTGACCGGCAGGATCTTGACCTGAACAGGAGACAGCCAGGTCGGGAACGCGCCGGCGAAGTGCTCAGTGATGACGCCGATGAACCGTTCGATGGAACCAAAGACGGTTCTGTGGATCATGACGGGCGTCTGCTTTTCGGAATTCTTGTCCACATAGGTGATCCCGAAACGGCCGGGCAGCTGATAGTCCAGCTGAATCGTACCGCACTGCCAGGTGCGGCCCAGAGAATCTTCGATGTGGAAGTCCAGCTTCGGTCCGTAGAACGCGCCGTCGCCCGGGTTCAGATGATATTCTTTGCCGATGGACGTAATAGCATCCGCTAAAGCGCCTTCCGCCTTCTCCCAATCCTCTCTCGTGCCGATATGGTCTTCCGGCATCGTAGAAAGATCGATGCGGTAAGGCAGCTGGAATACGCCGTAGATCTCATCGAACAGCTTGGCGATGCGGACGACTTCGTCTTTGATCTGCTCCTTTGCCAGCAGGATATGCGCATCGTCCTGGGTGAAGCAGCGGACGCGGAACATGCCGTGCAGCGCGCCGGAAAGCTCGTGTCTGTGCACGATACCGAGCTCGGTATAGCGCAGCGGCAGATCCTTGTAGCTGTGCGGCTCATTCTCGTATGTAAGAATGGCACCGGGGCAGTTCATCGGCTTAATGGCGAAGTCCTCGTCGTCGATGACCGTCGTGTACATGTTTTCCTTATAGTGATCCCAGTGGCCGGAGGTCTCCCAAAGCGTGCGCTTCATGATCTGCGGCGTCATGATCTCGGTATAGCCCCACTTGCGGTGCACGTCTCTCCAGTATTCGATGAGCGTGTTGCGCAGGGTCATGCCCTTGGGAAGGTAGAACGGAAAACCGGGGGCTTCGTCCCGGAACATGAACAGTCCCAGTTCCTTGCCCAGCTTTCTGTGGTCGCGTCTCTTGGCCTCTTCGATGCGCTCCAGGTACTCGTCCAGTTCTTCCTTCTTCGGGAAGGCTATGCCGTAGATGCGCTGCAGGGTCTCGCGGCTGGAATCCCCTCTCCAGTAAGCGGCGTTGCAGGTGAGAAGCTTAAGCGCGTTGCCCTTGATGCGGCCGGTGAAGTCCAGATGGGGACCGGCGCACAGGTCGGTGAATTCGCCCTGCTTATAGAAAGAGATGGGTTCGCCCTCGGGGAGATCGTTGATGAGCTCCACCTTAAAGGGTTCTTCCTTTTCCTCCATGAACTTGATGGCTTCGTCTCTGGGAAGCTCGAAGCGTTCGATCTTCAGGTTTTCCTTGCAGATCTTCTTCATTTCCGCTTCGATCTTTTCCATGTGCTCCGGCGTAAAGGCGAACGGAGCCAGCATGTCGTAATACCAGCCTTCCTTGATGGACGGACCGATAGCCAGCTTTACCTCAGGCCACAGTCTCTTGACCGCCTGCGCCATGACGTGGGAGCAGGAATGCCAATAGGTTTGTCTGTATTCTTCGTCGTCGAATTTGTTGACTTTGATTTCTTCTGCCATATTATTCTCTCCTTTTGTCTGTCAGATACAAAGTGACAGACAAAGAACATTATATACCAGCCGGACGGATTGTCAAATCAGCCGGGAGGCCAGAGAAGTCTTCTCTTGCCGAGGACGTGGACGTGCAGATGCTTGACGGACTGCATGCCGTCCTCGCCGGTGTTGATGACCACGCGGTATCCGTTCTCCAGGCCAAGGTCTTTGGCGATATCCTTGATCTTCAGCATGATGTGAGCCAGCAGCGCCGCGTCTTCGTCCGTCGTGTCGTCCAGGGAAGCCATGTGCTTCTTGGGAACGATGAGGAAATGCACGGGCGCCTGGGGCGCAACGTCGTTGAAGGCCAGGATCTCGTCGTCTTCGTAGACCTTATTGGATGGGATCTCCCCCGCTATGATCTTACAGAATAAGCAATCGGACATAGGATCTCCTCCTTTCAGTAATGATCTATTATAGCATATTTCCCATAACGCCGTCCTCGTAGACCGCTTCGACTTTTACGTCGATCCACTGGTTTTCCAAGGAAGTGGCGCGGGACGGATCGGTCATGGACCGATCGCGGAAATAGACGGTACAGAAATTGCTGCAGTGACCCTTCCAGAGCCTGCCCTGCTCCGTTTCCCCGGCCTCCTCCGCCAGCACGCGCTGCACGGAGCCGATCATGGAAGAACGGAACTGTTTCGAGACATCTTCGGCAACGGCGATGAGGTCCTTGTTGCGCTGTTTCTTGACGGGCGGTGCGATCTGATCCGGCATGTCCGCCGCCGGCGTATACATCCTGCGGCTGTAGGGGAAGCAATGGACATGCAGATAGTTTACCTGCCTTACGATCTCCTTGCTGGCTTCGAAATCGGCCTCCGTCTCCCCGGGAAAACCCGTAATGATATCCGTCGTAATACCGTAGAGAGGATCGAAGTCCCGGCAGCGCCGGACGATCTCCAGATAGTCTGCGGCGGTATAATGGCGGTTCATCCGCGCGATGACGGCATCGGATCCACTTTGGATGGACAGATGCACGTGATGTGCCAGCTTTTCGTAGCGGAACAGCCGCTGGATGTAATCCGCATCGATGACGGTCGGTTCCATGGAGCCCAGCCGGATGAGGAAATCGCCGGGAATGTCGCTCAGCGCCTTTACGATGATCTCCACACCGTCCAGTCCCGTGTTCAGATCGTCCGTAAAGCCCTTTTCCGCCCCGTAGAGCGCCGTATTGATGCCCGTAAGGGTAATTTCCTTATAACCTGCGGAAACGAGCGCCATCGCCTCTTTTTTGATGGCGGCGGCGCTGCGGCTGCGCACCTGCCCTCTGGCGTGAGGAATGACGCAGTAGGAGCAGAACCGGTTGCAGCCCTCCTGGATCTTGATAAGGGCGCGCGTCTTTGTCTCCATGCCGGTGATGCCCTCGTGCTGCTCGTATGCGGTCTGATGCACGACGGGATCTTCCACGAGATTGTGCCGGAGGCGGCTGGAAGGGTCACAGGAGAACCATTCTTCCGCCAGCTCCACCGCCCGCATCTTCTCCGTCGTGCCGAGGATGAGGTCGGCCTCTTCGATCGCCCCCACTTCCTTGGGATTCGTCTGGGGATAGCATCCCATGACGATGACGAGCGCACCGGGATTCTCCCGTTTGACCCGCCGCATGTACTGCCGGGATTTGCGGTCTGCCAGCCGCGTTACGCTGCAGGTGTTTACCACGTAAATATCCGCCGGGCTGTCTTCGGAATCCGTTACTTCGCACCCGGCCCGGCGGAACGCTTCCGCCAGCGCCTGGGACTCGTACTGGTTTACTTTGCAGCCCAGCGTAAAAAACGATACGGTCTTCTCTTTTAAAGCTCCTATTTCGCCTGCCATACCTTGTCTCCGCCGACGCCCTTCTGCTCCAGGTTGAGCAGGAAGGCCTTGGCTTCCAGTCCCCCGCCGAAGCCCGTTAAGGAGCCGGTACTGCCGACTACCCGGTGGCAGGGAACGATGATGCTGATGGGATTGTTGTGGTTGGCGCCGCCCGCCGCCCTTACCGCGTTGGGATTGCCCGCATAGGCAGCGATATCGCGGTAGGTGCGGGTCTCGCCGTAGGGGATGGTGCGAAGCCCTTCCCAGCATTTTTGCTGAAATGCGGTGCCGGAAGGCGCCAAGGGCAGATCGAACACCTTGCGCTTTCCTGCGAAATACTCGTTCAGCTGTTTCTTCGCCTTTTTGAGGAGAGGCGTCTCCTTCTCTTCCGCCTGCAGACCGTAGTCCGCCAGCGTATTGTGCCACGCAAAGAGCAGGTGCGTAAGCTTGCCATCTTCCTCTGCCAGCTGCAGTTTCCCGATGGGGGAATCCATAAATACGGTATATCTCATGTTGTCCTCCTAACTTTGCTCTCCGTGACGGAAAAAACGTTGTATAATAAACGTAACAGCAACCTGATTATAACAGAACAAATGTTCTCTGTAAAGAACGGAGGGAAAAAATGATCATCGTACGCGTGAAATACCGGACCCCGGAAGGCCAGCGCGATGCCTTCCTGCAGCAGCTGTTCGACGAAGGTCTGCCCCAGGCCTGCCGCGCCGAAGAAGGCAACATCTGCTACGACTACTTCCTGAACTATGAAGACCCCAACGAGATCCTGCTTCTCGAGATGTGGAAGAACAGCGAAGCCCTCGCCAAACACGGCAAAGAGCCTCACTTTACCCGCATCGGTCAGGTCCGGGTGGAAAACGACGTCAAGTCCGTGGTGGAAAGCTTCGATTCCAAGCCGCGCAAATAGCGCACCATCCGTCTGCATGGATACTTTCGAGGATGTCGAATCCCGCGCCCTTTATGGCGCCGGCGACATCCTCTTCTTTTTCGTCCAGAATGCCGCTGGAGATATAGATCCCCCTGCCCTTCAGATGTTTCGCCACATCTTTTGAGAGCATCTTAACGAGATCCGCCATCAGATTGGCGCACACCAGATCCGCCTTTACGTCCAGGCCCTTCGTCAGATCGCCCTGAAACGCCTCGATCTTCTCTTCACAGCCGTTTAATGCCGCGTTCTTTTTCGTGCTTTGGACGGCGTCATCGAACAGATCCACGGCCCAGATGCGCGCCGCACCCAGCTTGACCGCCCCGATGGACAGAATGCCGCTGCCGGAGCCCACGTCCAGCACGTCGTCCCCGGACTGCAGGTACTTTTCCATCAGCCGCAGGGTAAGGAAGGTAGTGGCGTGGGTGCCGGTGCCGAAGGCGAGACCCGGATCGATGGTGATGACGTCCTCCCCTTCCTTCGGCTCGTACTGCCGCCAGGCGGGCTTTACGACGAAGCGCTCCGAGATCTTCGTGGGCATAAAGTATTCTTCCCACTTGTGCAGCCAGTCTTCGTCGTCTACATGGGTCAGCGTAAAATCAAAACCCTTGGCGATATCCATCGCTGCCGGGTCATCCTCCCCCTCCTGCAGATAGAAGCAGACGTAGGGGTTGCCCTGCAGGTCCTCGATCACCTCCGGATCGACGTAATCCCAGACGTGTTCGTCTCTGGCTCGCATGATGCCTTCCAGCTCGCCGGGGTCGTTGATGACCAGGTCCGTTCTCCCCGCCGCATTGAGCGCCTCGACCAGCGCGTTCAGTTCTTCTCTTTTCGGATAGATCTTGATCTCTTTGTATTTCATGGCTTAATCGAACAGCTGATATCCGTTCTCCTCCATATCCCGGCGGATCTTGCGGATATGCTCTTCGTCCTTCGTTTCCAGGGTTAGGGTGACGACGCAGGAATTCACCTCGGTCTTGGCGTCTTCTCTCTCGTGGTCGATCTCCAGCACGTTGGCGCCGTTGTCCGCCACCACCTGCAGCAGATGCGCCAGATTGCCCGCCTTGTCCACCAGTTTCGTCGTCAGTTTTATGATGCGTCCCGTTTTCTGCAGGCCCTTGGTGATGATCCGCGACAGCGTCGTAATATCCACGTTGCCGCCGGAGACCAGCGCTACCGTCTTAAGAGACGTGTCGATCTTGCGGAACAGATAGGCCGCCACGGTAGTCGCGCCGGCGCCTTCCGCCACGGTCTTCGGACCTTCCAGCGGCGCCACGATGGCTGCCGCGATCTCGTCCTCGGATACCGTCACGATATCGTCCACATACTGGGATACCAGGTCGAACGTAAGGTCTCCCGGGGTGAGCACGTGGATGCCGTCCGCGATGGTCGGGCCATCTTTCACCGTCGTAATGGCGCCGTTTCTCACCGAGACGAACATGGACGGAACGGTGGCCGCCTGCACGCCGATCACCTTTACGTTCGGCCGCATGGATTTCACGGCCGTCGCAACGCCGCTGATGAGGCCGCCTCCTCCGATGGGCACGACGATCTGATCCACGTCCGGCACCTGTTCCAGGATCTCCAGTCCCAGGGTGCCCTGCCCCGCGATCACGTAGGGATCGTTAAAGGGATGAGCGAAGGTATAGCCCTCCTCTTTCGCCAGACGGGCCGCTTCCGCCGCTGCATCGTCGTAATTGCCGGGCACCAGCACCACTTCGCCGCCGTAGCTGCGGGTGGCCTCTACCTTCAGGATCGGCGCCCCTTCCGGCATGCAGATGACAGAGCGGATGCCGAGCCGCGTCGCGGACAGCGCCACGCCCTGCGCATGGTTGCCGGCGGAACAGGCGATCACGCCTTTTGCGGCCTCTTCCGGAGACAGATTGCGGATCTTGTTGAAGGCGCCCCGGATCTTGAACGAACCGGTCTTCTGCAGGTTTTCGGACTTAATATATAGGTTTTTGCCCAGGCGGGTGGACGTTACGATGGGCGTCAGTTCCGTGACCCCGGCCATCGCTTCCCGGGCTTCCTGTATCATTTGCAGCGTTACTCTGTTTTCCATTGGATACACCTCTTTTTCGATCAGTTCCTAAGAAGTATAACACAAAAGAGCCCCTCGTGCGGCAGAAAGCGAGAGAGCTCTTTTGCAGGAATGGAGGTTTATGAAGAAATGCTTTGCATTTCGTTATAGTGCTTTCCAGAACGCCGGGTCGTTGATCGTCTCAACATAGCTTCTGATCGGCAGATCTTCGCTGCCGAGGATCATGGAAACGACCGCATCCTGCCCTTCCTTTGTAAACACTGGGCCGGTGACCCGCCGGAACTTCTCCTCCAGCCAGGGCCACTGGATATTTTCCTTCGCTTCGCCCCGGGGTTCGTACTCCGCCGAGCGGTACACCTTGCCGTCCTTTGTGCGGATGACCGCGCGGCAAATGCGCTGCGCCGGGAATTTCTTGTCCAGTTCCTCATCGCAGACGAAATGCAGTTTTTTCATCATATCCAGCACCTTGGGATCGCCCAGGAACTTGTCGTTGCACTGCGCCAGACCGAAATCGCCGTAGCAGACGGCAGCCGCCACCGGATAGGCGATGTTGTATTGCGCTTCGTCAGCATCCTTGGGAACGATCTTGGAGAGCATCGTAGCCTTCAGGAACGTCTCGATCGTAACATCTTCGATATCCCCGGCGGTCAGCCCGTTGGACCTCATCACGTCCACCACCGCATCGATGGCCGGGTGCGCCCAGCGGCAGCAGGTATAGGGCTTAAAATACAGGTCCATCACCTGCCACTTCTTTCCCAGATCGTCCAGGTAATGCTTGTGGTCATCGGATTCCAGCAGATTCTTATTGCCCGTAAAACCGCACAGCGTCTCCTCCACAGCCAGCATGCCCACCATGATGCCGAAGGGCACGCCGTCCTTGTTCATGGAGGGATACTCCACGCTGCGGATCCCGGGCACGATGGGCGCGTTGAACTCCGCGACAGAAAGCGCATTGTTCAACTGTTCCTTCGTAAAGCCATAGATCCTGCTTACACCGGCCGCTGTCCCAACGGCGCCAAATGTGCCGCTGCTGTGCGCCCACTGATAGTAATCCATAATGGCCGCGCCGCTTCGGATCGTCGTCTCATAGGAGACCAACAGCGTCTCCAGGAACTTTTCCAGGGTCAGCCCCTTTTCCATGGCTGCTGCCAGCACGCCTCCGATCACGGAGGTGCCGGGATGGGCCCGGGTCATGTTATGGCCGTCGTCGATATCGTAGGCGTTGGACGAGTGACCCATGGCAGCCGCTGCGCCTAGAACGCCAAACGTTTTCTCAGAGCCAACCACGGGAATGTCTCCTGACAGGAACACCCGTTCCGCCAGCTTTAACCCCGCCTCGAACTGACCGCTGCGTGATCCGACGATCAAAGCGCCGGTCAGATCCAGCAGGCAGCCCTTCATACGCATCTTCACCTCTGCGGGGACGTCGTCCCAGCGGGTGTCAAGAATAAAGTTTTCCAGTCTGTAATCAGTTTCGTAATGCATCGTTACCCCTATCGAAATTGGATCTTTACATGTTTTGTGGAGAAGATCTGCAGCAGACCGCCGTAGCGGAGGCGGAATTCCAGCACATCTCCGACGTTTACTTTTTCTTTGCAGTCCGTCACATCCAGAACAGTATGGTCGCTGCTGCCGGCGATCACATGCACGTCCGGATCGACCGGAAGCAGATTAAACGGATCGCCAATGTCCTGTGACCCGATGGCAGCGATTGCTCTGCGCCGAAGCCCGCCGCCATCGAAATGCACGGTCTCACCCTTCCAGTTCTTGCCGCTGCCCTGCACACCTGTCTTCTCTTTGCACTCTGCGATCTGCACCTTCAGCCGGAACGTATCGATGTTTGCACCGGGGATCTCGATCCCCCGGTTGATCATGATATTGTTCGGGTTGGCGATGGCACCGCCGATGCGAAGGTGATCGATCTTCGCCGGCATGGGCAGCCCTTTCCAACTGCGGATGAGCGACGAAGAGCTGCCGCCGGAGACGATCTCCAGCGGATGACCCAGGACAGATTCGACCGCCTCCGCGCCATCGCAGAGCATCTGCAGATTCGCATCGTCCGGCAGAACGCCGGAAACGCATCCGTAGTTGGTCCCGACTCCGACCACTTCCAGGTGCGGCATCGTCCGTTTGACCTCGGATGCCAGTGCCGCAAGATCTTCGACCGTCGTAACGCCTTCTCTGCGGTCACCTACATCCAGCATCAGAATGACTTTGTGCGTCTTTCCCAGACGTCCAGCCGCGTCGTTTAGGACCTGCAGCACGGATGATTCCGAATTCAGGCTGTGATCGGCATATTCGACCACATCCCGCACTTCGCAGGGCTGCGGGATGCGCAGCAGCATCATCGGGACCTTTGGAAAAGCTTTGCGCAGCATGGCAAGATGACAGATCCGAGAAGATGCCAGCTGTCGGCAGCCGCCGTCCAGATAGGCACCCGCGATCTCCGGGCTGCCGTCAGAAACTTTGATGACGCCTGCCACGGATATCCCCTGTTTTTCATAGAGTCCACAGATGACCCGCGCGTTCTGTGCGATCGCATGCAGATCCGCCTGCAGAACAGGATACTCAGGATATCGCATAGAGCCCTCCTAGACCGACTTCAGAGACGGACGCAAAACAGCGAAGCAGAACCGGCCGAACAGGGTATCGATCCAACGGTCCGCTTCCGAGCCGCCCCGTTCAGATGCAACCGCCCCGGATTCGAAGCAGCCTGTCAGTTTTTCGCCGGTCCAAAGAACGCCGTAGGCCTTTGTGAACAGCGCATCGTCCGCGCACAGGATCATATCTCCGGGCTGCAGATAGCTTCGGGTGATATGCGTCGTACGGATCTGTGCGCCGGTAGCATTCTGCGGCGTAATGACCCCGATGCCGCCGTATAGTCCGTAGACGCATCCGTCTATAAAGGGCTGCTGCGGCCGTCTGGACACCACATCCGCCAGTTCCGTATCGTGCAGGAAGAACAGGCGGTGCAGCTCCGTTGAGATCTCAAGATCTTCCGGTAATGTTTCAGATCCTGCGCTTCTGGCAGCAGGCCCTGCCAGGATCCTCGGCGCCCAGATGCGCAGACCGTTGATGTACACCTGAGGTTCTTCGATGAAGGGGCCATCTGTGTCTGCCGTGAGCGTGAACGTGATGCGCTCCGTCTCCCCCGCCTTGACGATCACGACACGGAATCCTTTTTTATCCTCGACGATGCCGCGCGTGGCAAAATAGTCGATCTCCGCCACCTGATCCTTGCAGCCTGCGTTCCGGACTTCCACCGTATAGACGACAGGCTTTCCGTTGGGCACGGTCTGACCCGGTTTGCAGTCTGCCGTAACGCTGCAGACCAGATCCTTCGCCTTCGTATAGCGCAGTACAGCCTGTTCGGTGGGGTCACCGACAACGTCCAGCGGGCGGTGTACAGAAAACCGTTTTACGTTGTTTCGCAGCAGATACAGTTTCGTCCAGTCGCTGCCGTCCCACGGCGTAAACCAGCGTTCGCAGGTATCCATGCCGATCGTCCCTTCCGGATCGAGGATGTTGCGCATCTCCTCGTATTTGTAGCCGTTAAAACCGTGTTTCTGCGTGCTGTGGATAAATTGCCCGTCCCCGGCGTACAGCATCGTATGGCCGCTGTGCACCGTCCGTTCGAAGGTCACGATATCGCCCGGCTGCAGCAGTTCCCGGACCTGCTTGCAGATTGCCTGCTGCTCCGCCGGGGTCTCCTCATGGGTCAGTTCGTAGTAGAATACGCGGTTCGGCAGCACATCGATCATATGCCAGGTGAGGTCTGCCGGGAGCATATAGTCAAAGGTCTGATAATAACAGTTCCAGATGAAGGAGGAACAGTCCAAAAAAAGCGGCAGATCTGCCATCCCGGCTTCCGGCGGGGCAAACGCGCTGCGCCTGGGGCTGCATCGGACAAAACGGTCCATGCTCAGCTGATCGTACTGGATCCAACCGCCTCTGGCCAGATAGGCTCTGGCGGTGTTCAGAAGGATCTCTGCTTTCTGTTTGTTGTTCATTGGTATCGCCCCTTTTAGATTTTTAGTGTGATCGAGCCATTCTCATTTGTATCGATAAGGTCTCTATCAACTGCCATCCGATCGATGACTGAAAACAGATCCTCTTTCGACTTGAATTTCGGTTGTTTAGCATCCAGGATAAACCTTGCTTTTTCGGCGTTGTTTTCTAAGAGAAGCTGCAGCATGACCATTTGGCTTTTCGCACTCATCACGCAAGCTTTTTCGACACTTTCGATATAATATTCTGCAGTATGAGCTCTCCCCCCTGCACCCATACAATATGGGTGAATAGACGGAATCAACTCAGAAATATCTCCCATATCGGTACAACCGGCACTCCAATCATCGCCCATCTTAACCGGATGATCTGGATCAAGCAGATTCGCAGCAGCACAGAACACGTCACCCAACAGTCTATCGTTATAAAGCGGCATATATCCGGGTCTGTCTGATATTCGAACCTCTGCGCCAATCGATGCTGCAGCACCTGCAACTGCACGGTTTACCTGTGCGTTGATGCGGTTTATCTTCTCGATCGTCGCTGCGCGTATTTTTACATCCAAACGACAGCTAAGACTGTCTCCATTTATGTTCCCCAGCTGCAGACGCGCATAATCCTCCTCAATGAAGGTTTCCCGCAAGGCATTCATTGCCGAAATAGCCAATTGCTGCGCAAGCAGAGCATTCACGCCGAGATGAGGAGAGATTCCGGCATGCGTTGCCTTTCCGATGAACTCGATCGTCTTGATCAAAAAGCCGTCATCCCCGCGATTGGGAAATTCAAAAGAGCCATCGCCGTATGATGTATGTACCATAAAGGCCATATCGACACCGTCCATATAGCCCCGGCGCAGAAACTCCTGCTTCCCGCCGAAATAGCGGATCGTTCCTTTCGCTCGCAACGTCTCACGGTATTCAAGTTCTGTCAGCTCTTCTGCAGGAACCGCCATCAACCGGACACTTCCGCACAGCCCATCTTTTATCCCGTCCGTCTGTAAAGCAGCAGCAAGACCGAGAAGCGCTGCAGATTGCGCATGATGCCCGCAAGCATGGACACAGCTCGTATCCTTACGTGCTGCCGGATGCTGCGGTATAATAAGCGAGTCCATTTCACCGATCACAAGGATCTTCGGCCCCGGTTTACCGGTATCCCAATCGGTATAGAAACCGGGAATATCGCCGGCACGATGCAGTTCATACCCAAGGGATTCAAAGCCCTTCTCCAGATAGGCTGTTGTTTCCCACTCCTTAAAGCCGCTCTCAGCATGTTCCCAAATATAATCATGCGCGGTAAATATGAGCCGGCGGTTTGCTTCTACAGCCTTGCAAATTTTTTCAAATCTCGATGTTTCCATATACTGAATCTCTCCGACTATATAACAAATCACATCCGCCAATAGCGAAACTGCATAGTATCAGGCTTCGGCACAGCATATCCGGGCGCCGCGACATCCAGCATAGCACGTGCGATTGGGCCGAATCCGGTTCGGTAATGAACGGCCGATTTCACGACGATGATCCGCTGTTGCGATGGAATGACACCGCAGCACAGCATCGATGCCAAATCAAGTGCTTGCTGTGCCCGGGATGTGATGATGAACGTATTGCCGTCTGCCTCTACAACTGCCGTGCGCCCCATGTCATGCGGATTCCCTTTGCTGACATTTCCAATATTGCGGAAATATCCGTCCGTCAGAGCACGAACACGGCCTTTTAGCGTAACAGGACCGCCGGATACCAGCGGGTCGCTCCAACCGCCCAAAGACAGTTCCACCTCTGCACCGACACCGGCAGTAAAGCATCTGGCACTGCTCTCCGGGTCATAAATATTTGAAATGGCACATCCGGAGATATGTCTTTCCAAGATACGTTTTAAAATGTGCGTCGTATCTCCAATTGCACCGGATCCCACGTTATCGGAAGCATCCGCGATTATGACTGGTCGATCATCAGCTTCTGCCGACAATTTTTCTGCTTCATCAAGAGCTGCGTCGACATCATAAAAATCCCGGACGAGATCAGCCCTCTTTTCCCAAAGTTCTTCTCCTAAGAGCTGCGCCAGATGATCCGAACCCTCCGCATCGCCGTCTGTGATTGTGATAACGCTCATGCCCATCTCCTCGATATCCGCTAGGAAGAAGCCATGGTTGATCCGTACAGACAAGACTCCCGGCTCCTGCTCCATCTCTAACGCACGTGCGTTGAATGACCGCAGCGGTTCCAGTTCTGTTGGAAAAAGAGGCAGAAGGTATGGGATGCGGCGATACCCCATACAGGGTTTTACTTTTCCATCCAAAGTATCGCGCATTAACTGCGCTGTCCATAATGCCGTTTGATAGGTATCTGTATGGGGATACTCACGGCATGCGACCAACGCAGTCGCATTGTCTGCCATTTTTTTTGTGCAATTTGTATGCAGATCCAATGTGGCAATCACAGGCACATCTGCACCTACGATCTTGCGAATCCGTTCTAGCAGTACACCCTCTCCATCTTGTTCGTGTTCTGCTACCATAGCCCCATGAAGAGACAGGAGTACGCCATCAAACGGCCCGTCTTCTTTTAGCATATTGCATATAGTTGAGACGGCCAATTCATAAACGTCTTTCGTCAAGGGGCCGCTTGGGATCGTATCAAAGCTAAGACAAGGAACGAGTTCATATTGATCCGGAAAACTGTGAAACGTCTCCCAAAATGCGTTTATTTCGGTCTCCGTATCCCAAAATGCACGAAATACATCCTCTCCAAAAAGAAATGTGTGCGTTCTGTAGGATTCAATATCTGCCGGATACGGACAGAAACGATTCGTTTCATGCTTAAATTCAGCAATTAACAGTCTTTTCATCTTCTATATTTTTTCGACAAGGATGGTCTGATGACCGCGAAACAAAATCTCCCGAACAAAGAATCGATCCAGCGGTCTGCTTCTCCACTTTTTTTGCAAGAAGGTACACCGTCAAATTCAAATGAACCTGAAAGTTTCTCTCCGTCCCAATGGACTGTATAACAATGCTCCAGAAGTGCATCATCTGCACATAAAATAATATCTCCGGGTTCAAGGCATTTACGATCGATATATACGGTACGGACCTCCTCTCCTGCGGCTATTTGAGGCGTTATAACGCCAAAACCGCCATATAGGCCAAATACATTCATATCTTCAGACGGGCAAGGCTGCCTTCTGGAAAGAACATCACCTGCTGCCGTGTCGTGTAGGAAAAAGAGTCTATGCAGTAGTTCTGAACAACTTGTAGTTTCGAGAATATTCTGGGAATCGACGCCCGTATTGTCCGGACGGGGACCAACCACAACATCCGGGACATAAATCGAGAGATCGTTTACTTTTACGACTGGATTTTCCATCAGACCATCCTGAAAACCACATTGTATGTTGAACTGTTTTTTGTAGGACTCTCCAGGTAACAATACTTTTGTTTGCCGATTCGGTCCGCATAACTCAGTTCCTGCCCCGGGTTCTACGTTGATCTCTGCATGACATATCTTGTTTCCAAGATTCTTGACCTCGACATCATATGAAACCTTCTCGCCTCTTGATGCCGTATGACCATATCCGATCGAAGAATACACACTGCAATACAGATCCCTTGCTTTTTCGAAACGAATCAGTGTTTGATCTGTCGGATCGCCTAGTATATCCAGCGGACGGTTCACAGAAAAACGCTTGATCGTATCGGCAAATAAATAGCGTTTTCCACTTGTATCCTCCGTCAAGACCTTCAGATCGTCTATACGCAAGCCTCCTTCGGGATCAAAGACATTACGTCTTTCTTCATAGTTGTATCCGTTAAAACCATGTTCCTGCGTGCAATGAATGAACTGTCCATTTCCGATATACAGAACGGTATGTGCCGCGCGGAATGTCCGCTCATAAGAAATGATATCTCCCGGCTGCAGACAAGAACAGAAAGCCCGGCGAACTGCATCTATTTGCTGCGCATCTTCTTCGTGCGTCAGTTCATAATAAAAGACCCTGGCAGATAAATGATCTATCATATTGATCACCATATCTGCTTCCAATCTGCAGTCAAAGGT
>CACYFF010000032.1:0-28599 GCA_902773665.1 uncultured Eubacteriales bacterium
TACCGTTGATGAGTGGGAGAACATGAACCGCAAAGAGTTTATCCTGACAGGTTCCAATTCCGTGGACGAACGGCAGATTCATCATTCCGGCACAGGCCGTATTTCGCGTATGGAGATGTTGCCGATGAGTCTTTGGGAATCGAAAGAGAGTAATGGCTCTGTTTCTCTGAAAGATTTGTTTGACCATCCTTCTGCTCCTGTGGCGGCGCGCAGTGCCCTTTCGGTGTCTGACCTCATTTTTGCCGCGTGTCGTGGAGGATGGCCTTCGGCTGTTGTCGCAAGAAAACGGCAGGATGCGCTGATGGTGGCGCGTGATTATATCAGCGGACTTTGCAGAAGGGATATATCTTCTGTGGATGGCAATTCGAGAAATCCTGCTCTTACGCGGCAGATTCTCAAATCGTATGCCCGCAATATATCCACCTTGGCAAAAACGACTCTTATGTTGCAGGATGTTGTCGCTTCCCACATTGCCCAGAGCCTGCCGCGCGGAGATCGTGGTATCCACAGCGAGCCCAGCCATCAGGGCATGGGAGAAGATCTGCACCCAAGCGCCAGTAAAATGCTGCAGAGCACCGTCGAAATACGGATGCACCCAGCGCACCAGCAGCACGGAAAACAGCGCCCAGCCTATCGTGGCCCGGGGGCAGATGTAACCGTTGATGTTGCCCGGGTCATTCGTATAGTCCCAGTAGCGGATGCCGAACAGTCTCTCCATGAGCGCCCCGGTGATGTATTCCAGGATCGTCGCAGCGACCGCGCCGAACAGCGCCACCAGCAGCCAGTTCCGCCCTGCCGGGATGGCCGCATGCAGGATGGTGATGGCGCCGAACCCGTAGATCGGCAGGATGGGACCGAAGAGAAATCCGCGGTTCACCCATTTATGGCTGCGCGCGGAAACGTAGAGCACCTCCCAGACGTAGCCCGCCAGGGAATATAAAAAGAATAAGAGGATCCACTGATCCACAGAATAGTCGTACATAAGAAAACCCCTTGCAAATTCAATTGCAAGGGGAATTATACCACAGTTGGGAAGTATCGGACAACAGTATCTTAATAGATCGGATACGCGCTGCAGAGCTGCTCCACCATGGCGCGGATCTCGTCCGCCTTTTCGTATTCGGCAGCCGCCATATACAGGCAGCGGGCGATGGTCTTCATCTCCGCCTCCTTAAAGCCGCGGGTCGTAACCGCAGGCGTACCGACCCGGATGCCGCTGGTCTGGGACGCGGGCAGAGGATCGCCGGGGATCTTGTTCTTATTCACCGTAATGTAGACGCTATCCAGCCGCTCCTCCATCTCCTTGCCGGAGATGTTGAAATTGCGCAGGTCCACCAGCATCAGGTGATTGTCTGTGCCGCCGGATACCAGATCGAAGCCGCAGGCTAGCAATTCATCCGCCAGCACCTTCGCATTCTTCACGATCTGTTCCTGGTACGTCTTGAATTCCGGCTTTAACGCCTCGCCGAAGGCCACCGCCTTGGCCGCGATGATGTGCTCCAACGGACCGCCCTGGGTGCCGGGGAAGATCGCAGAGTTGATCTTCTTTGCGATCGCTTCGTCGTTGGTCAGGATCAGGCCACCCCGGGGGCCCCGCAGGGTCTTGTGGGTCGTGCTGGTAACGACGTGCGCATATTCCATGGGAGACGGATGCAGTCCCGCTGCCACCAGGCCCGCGATGTGCGCCATGTCCACCATCAGGTAGGCGCCGCATTCGTCCGCGATCTCCCGGAACTTCTTAAAGTCGATGACCCGCGGATAGGCCGAGGCGCCCGCGATGATCATCTTCGGCTTTTCCGCCAGCGCCAGGCGCCGCAGTTCGTCGTAATCGATGGTCTCAGTCTCGGGGTTTAGCCCGTAGCTTACGATGCGGTAATTCTTGCCGGATTCGTTCGCCTTGCTACCGTGGGTCAGATGGCCGCCGTGGTCCAGATCCATGCCCAGCACCGTATCGCCGGGGCTGCAGAGTGCAATGTACACCGCATGGTTGGCATTGGCGCCGGAATGGGGCTGCACGTTGGCGAATTTCGCGCCGAACAGCTGCTTGACCCGCTCAATGGCCAGGTTTTCCACCAGATCGATATATTCACAGCCGCCGTAATACCGATGACCGCTGTAACCTTCCGCGTATTTATTGGTAAGCACACTGCCGGCTGCCGCCAGGACAGCTTCGCTGACGATGTTTTCCGATGCGATGAGCTCGATGTTGCGCTGCTGGCGTTTCAGCTCCAGGCCGATCGCTTCCGCTACCTGCGGATCCGCCTGCTGCAGAAATGCCATGGATTCCTTTACCATTCATACCTCCTTTTGTTCGATAGATCTATCCTGTTTATTAGCCTATCAAATCCTCACCGGAAATGCAAATGAAGAGGTTATGAAAAAAGGAGTGATATGCTTCGTCAGAATGTAATTTTCTGTTCTTGATTAAACCCGTCTTCGGATAAACTGGTGATCGAATGCCCCCATGGAAAATAATATGTTTTAACCGTAACAGCTCGTTCGTCTGCTTCAATCACTTCCATCCCGACTGCGAAAAATGGGATCCTGCCGTACCAGCCTTTACAACACTGATATATAGAATCCTTGGTGCTAACATCCAGGAAGGAGGAATACTCCTTTGGCACATAAAACACAGGATGCGCAAAGAAATACCATAGAACAGCGACTAACGTAATCGCAGCAAGGGACAGACGATGTTTCATAATTTAATACCTTTGCCGGGTCATAGTTTTCAATGATTGTTTTCTTATGATCTAATCATTTAGATCCCGATTCTTCACCCCGCCGGGAGCATATTCCCCATTTTGATAATGGTTATATAGATATAACTGATAAACGTCATCTAACAGTTGCATCTGCATCGAGTCTGCCTTATATCCTTTTCCATTTAGAATTAGACAATCATTTCCAACACCTATCTCTGTCTTAGTACCATCTTTCTCCGTTAAGATAAATGATATCTGCCGACCGCCTGTCATGTCCTTCCAATCTATATCTGGACACGGGACCCCAATATGTATTGTGTTCAAAACAGCAAGAAGATGCCATTTTTCCGCAGTAGTTAACTCCTCCGGATCCGGCGTAAAAAGCATGGAAATACTCTCATAGTCAGATGGCGTTTTTGTAGAAAACGGGACTTTCCAAGTTCCCAAAAAGGTCCATGCTATAGCTGTAATCAAAAGGATTAAACTAAAGATTATTAGCTTGTGCTTTCGCATATCGTTCTGCTGAGAATAAACTGCGTAGAGTTATATATATTGGTATATGTGTATCCTCCTGCGAGGGTGGAATAGTAAGCAGCGTAACTATACGTATGGTTTAGGTCACTGCCCCAAGGGTCCATTACAGATACATAACCCGACACCATATTTATGCCATATATTGTGCACGCATGGCGAACGGTTCCACCTGGGTTAAGAAAAGACGCATAGATGGGATTCCCTGCAATAATATTGTTCTTCAAAACTGTATCCGATAAAACAGAATTATTATAAACATAATGCAGGCCATAATGTAATATCATATCGCTTACAGTATTACTATCAGTTCTAGTATGATTAAAATTGGTTCCTAGTATACTGGAAGCAACCCCGGGGGCTGTCACAGGTGAGGGCACAGTACCTGTTGCGTTCAATATTACCGCCCATGATGCAGCCCAGCATATTTTATCATACTTTTGCGGAACACCAGTAATATTGCAGGAATAATAATTTTGCATCACGCCCTTGCTTATGCAAGGATCATAATTAATTGGAAATTTAGCTGAAAGATATGAAGTCTTTATTATTTCCGATGCTTCATTTGATCTTGTAAGAGGAACTCTTTCTTCGACCTCAAAGCCGCCTTTAAAAATTAAGGTATACTGTTTTTCGTCAAACACATAGCATGAGGTATTATCATATATCAGTGCAATACTACGTGATGCAAATGTCCCTATTTCGTCACATAGACTACGAGATACCTGATAGTGATTATTATCGATACCAATCGCTAATGCCACGAGCCTATCTTCGCAAAAAATCGGAAAATATGTTCGTAGAGGTACTATCCCTTCCTTCGATGTCTCATATACGTTTATCGGTTCGCCTAAATATAACGAGTAAAAATCAATACTCTCAAATCCCAGTTCTTTACGTATAGGTTCTATTTCAGCTAAGGAATTAGCCACCTTTTCAGCAATGCTTTTTAATTTTTCTTGTTCAAAAGAGACACTTTCGCTATTTGTTTCTAAAGCAAATACACTAGTGCTTGCGGTTATGCTAATTAATACTATAAGTGCTAATGTTACCACCTTTTTCATAACATCACCTTCTTTACAATTATTAATTATTCAACCCTTTTGTTAATACTGTAGCTGTTTTTACAGACTCATTTTCATCACAGGAATACCATCAGTAGCATCGCTGACAATCGTACCGGTGACCGCTATAGCCCTCTGCGTATTTATTGGTAAGCACGCTGCCGGCCGCAGTCAGAACAGCCTCGCTGACGATATTTTCCGATGAGATGAGCTCGATGTTGCGCTGCTGGCGTTTCAGCTCCAGGCCGATCGCTTCCGCTACCTGCGAATACGCCTGCTGCAGAAATGCCATGGATTCCTTTACCATTGGGACCTCCTTGTTTCTAATAGGACTTTCTTTCTATTTGCCTATCAAATCCGCAGAGGAAATGCAAATGAAACGGGGACGGTTCTCTGTCCCATTACTGAGATAAAGAACCGTCAAAAATCACCCAGTCACCTAGAGATTATTTTATATCTTATTAGATTTATCAATCCAGAAACCGCAAAAAAGAAGCCCATAAACACCCTTAGGACACTCATATATTTGACCGCACCAACAAAGAAAAGAAATGACGCAGCGAAGTTTAACAAACAACTTATTAAATAGCCCATTTTACGGTTGAAGTCCTACTGAAAGGTATTCAGAATATGCATCTGCACGTTGGCTTGTATAAGAATTATAATATGAGGCGCTTATATCATAGCTCGTAATTGCTGAACCGGTATCGAGATATGCGCGTTCCGGGTTGTTTGGGTCAGAATTTTCATATCCATCATAATCAACAAATTTGTACGTAATATTGTAAATATATGAACTATTATTTATCTTTGTAAATCTCGGAATCTGCGCATAGCAATGATAGCAGTTAATTCCGCTTACGGGCAACAGGGAAGACACAGAAGCGACAACTCCAAAGGCTCCACAAATAGCGGTGACTAGCGGATTATTGATAGATAGCCCTAAAATCCCTACGATCAAGCTTGCAACGGTTATTTGATAAGACCAACTCAATGACCTATTTAGGTATACGTTAAACGTCATATTTTCATATATTTTAAAATACAAATTCTGATAAGATGCACCATACTTTAATTTGTTTGTATACTCATTCCCTAATTCCGACGCGAGCGCTTCTTTAAGATCGGCCCCCGGGGAACTACGGGAGCCCTCCTTTTTTTCATCTTCAGTCAGAAAGCTTTCAGTTAATATGATTATTTGACAACAATCGTCCATGCTTTCTGCATATTCAACAATGGGTATCCAAGAATCATTTCCATTGTCAAAGGGATACTCAACGTCAACCCATTGAAGGATTTCACTTGGGTTATTGAAATATAGTATAGATACATCATACTTCCCATTTTCTTTCTTAATTACGCCCTCTCTTCTGTCAGACATTTCCCTTACAAAAAAGGAACCGTCGAGTAGTGTGCCTTCCATTGTTTTATATGACCGATCAGAATCAGCATAACAATTTGAAGTGAGAGAAAACAATAAGACAATTATTAAGGATATACAAATTATTTTCTTCACAGCTGACCTCCATATCATAATTAGTTAATTTGAGCTATTAATATGTCTTCGGACTAGCGCTTATCATGGGCATGTCTTTGTCACTGGAATACCATCAATATCATCACTGCCGATCGTTCCGGTCACGATCAATGTGTAAGTATTTCCACTTGTGACGGCTTTTGTTTTGGCGATGCTGACATAACCAGTGCCTGTCTTATTCCAGCTTTGTACTTTTGTGTTCCCATTCCACAGTTCAAGTGTCGCATCGATATACTTCCCTGGGGCAGAAATCGTAACACCGCAATTCGCGGTAGTACCAGTAAAGGACAGGGTCGGCCTAACGGTAATTGTCTGAACCGCCGCAAAAGCAACTGTGCTGAATAAGAACACCAACGCCATGCAAATTACCATTACTCTTTTGTTCACAATAATCATCTCCTTTTCTCCTTGTATTTCAAAAAGTTTTTATCTACACATATAACGAATTTGCGAGTCAATTTTGGAATGTTGAGATAAACTTTTTTTCATGCTACTATCAAATCGACAAAGGTTGGAGGGTACATCATGTTTGTCGATCTGTTTTTAGCCCTATTGGATAATCCAGAAGACGAAAGACTGTTTGCAATAATCTTCGAGCAGCATGTGAATGAACTGTACCGAATCGCATTTATGAAGCTGAAGGACGCGCATGATGCTGAAGACGCTGTACAAGCGACTTTTATTGCTCTTGCGAAGAATTTTCATAAAATACGTGGATTATATGATAGTGAGTATCCAAAATTCAAAGGCTATCTCGTTACAATTTTAGAGAACAAGATTATTGACATCCTGCGGTATAAGAATCGTCATCATGCTGAGAATTATGATGTGCTTCAGGTTTCATCTTTGAAGGATGATCCGGAGTATCCCGGTCTTTACGAAATATTGAACCAATTGAATGAAAAGGCACGAATCGTCCTGCTCCTCCGTTTTGACTTGGGGTTTACACCGAAAGAGATCGCAAAGCAGATGAATGTAAGCGTTTGGACTGTCTATAAATGGATCGAACAAGCGAGGGAAGCTTTAGCAGAGATTTTGGAAATAGAAGAAGATGAGGAACGTTGATCTTTATACAGAAAAAGACTATCAATTTGCTGCGGCATTCGTGCGAAATGCTTTGCTGCAAGACTACGTTTTTGAAGCAGATCGTTCCATAACTGCGCCAAATTCTTTAGAACAGAAAGTGTTTGGACAACTTGAACGGCTTACCAACCGAGAACGCAAACGGCAGCGTGCTCGAAATATCGCTGCAGCTTTCGCAGTAATTATCCTTACTGCGGGTATTATTCTTGCTTCCAATGCGGAGGCGAGAGATAGACTGCTGCATTGGATCAAGATCCATGTGAACGAGAGGATCGTGTATTTCTTTGAAGGAAAACCCCAAACCCTTACACTTCAAGAGTTTTCGCTGTCATATGTTCCTGCTGGATTTGAGGTTTTTGAGAGCAGCCGGCTAGACGCGATGTCCAGCACATGTTATTTTTCTGAAGACATGAGCGGGATAATCGTTTTCACTTATAGCATTGTCGAAGATGGAGATTGGATCTCGGTGCAAAGCTCCGTCGGAGAAGTGCTGCACGCAGAGGAAATGAGCATCCATGCTCTTCCTGGAGTTTACTACCAAGATAAAACGGATGCTGATGGTAATACACTCCTGTGGTTCGACGCAGAAAACAATATCGTCTTCCAGATCGACAGCACCTTGGATCGCGAAACCATTCTGAAAATGGCTGAAAGTGTCCATCCATAAAAAGTAACGAACAAGTTTGCAGTAATGTGAATCAATGGAACAGTTCTTTAAATAGCCATTTTACGGTTGCATCCCACGTTTTCCAATGTCTCCGCTGCTTTTGGTTGAAAAAAGACAAGTTACAACTATTTTAATTATCAATGACTCTTAAATGATAAATGTTATGCAACCAAAAAAGGGCCGCCATGATTGCATAGGCATAAGCTTCTGGCGTAAGTGCAATTCGATTCAAAGGGAAATATAGCATCAATGCACACACCAGGCTACAAGCGATCCAAACGCATAATTCTTTGCGCTTAAGTGATTGCAAATGAGTAAATAGGTATATGGTAAGCAGCATAAAAATTGACGGAAAGATAATATACTTGGTAAAAAACACAAAGTATACATGACCTACTTCATAGTTTTTTATTAAAAAGTGGTGTATGGCTCTCAGTAATCCTGCCGCATATGACTCAATAATTGCATAGCCGCTAAACACAAGAGCTACTAATCTATTCTTATTACGCCTCATTAGAACACCTGCGTATTTACTGTTAACGTGTTGATTGTAGCATTTGTTCCAACTTTATAGGTGACATAAAGGTTCCCACCCATTGATAGCAAATCAGGATTTGCTGCATATACATGGTGCCATGTTCCAGGTGGTGTATAACTCCAAGAACGAACGGTAGGCGTTTTATACGTGCTATCTGTATAGGTTTTATGCCCATATTCATTCCACCCATCGCAGAAGGTATATAACGTTTGCCCTGTCAGCGTAATATTATTTCCAACATAAGCTCCGCTTGTTCCAGTGGCTCCTGTAATGAGAATAGACGCACTATCAAAACTCCAATAGGGGTATATCCCTGTACTACCATCTTTGACGGCAGTTATTGTCAATTTGGCTGAAAAAGTATTTGTTGGATCCCATTCCTTTGTCCAAAGGGTCATTGTTCCACCAGAAGATTTTGACTCGTTTTCTTTTACTGCGTCATCCAACAATTGCTCTAGCTCAGTTGATTCTGTCCTGACTTTTATCTTAGTGCTCACGACCTTACCATCTGTGAACACTTTATTTTCAAGTTCATATTCTCCATCTGAGATCTTTGCAATAGTTTGGTAGTCGAAGCTCTCAATCGTTTGCACCGCTTCTTGTTCGCCTCCATAAGCTGTAACGGGAAATAGCATTGCCATCACCAAGCTGATCATAATAAGCCTTGTTTTCATGTTTGCTTTTTCCTTTCTTTAGGGATTCTTCACTTATATAACGAATCCAACAGCCTTTTTTGTAATATTGAGATTCATTTCTTTTCGCGCTACTAGTATGATTAAATGCAGAAAGCAATATCGTCCTCCAGATCGATGGCCTCTGGGATCGGGAAACTATTCCCAAAATGGCTGAAAGTGTCCATCTGCAAAAAGTAACGATCAAGTTTATTGCGATGTGAAACTAACGGGGACGGTTCTCCTTAGATCATTTTGATCTAAGGAGAACCGTCCCCGTTAGTTCACTTTTATTTTTTCTGCTCTTTCCACGCCTCTGCGATGGCCGCGTCTTCGTACTGGCGGGTCCAGAGGTCGTAGTAGTGGCCTTTGGCAGCCAGCAGTTCTTCGTGTCTGCCCTGCTCGATGATCTTGCCGTCCTGAACCACCAGGATGATGTCTGCGTCCTTAACGGTAGACAGCCGGTGGGCGATAACGATGGACGTGCGCCCCCGGATGACGGTATCGATGGCCGCCTGGATCTTCTGCTCCGTCAGCGTATCCACGGAAGCGGTCGCTTCGTCCAGCACGACGATCTTCGGCTGGGCCAGGATGGCCCGGGCGAAGGAGATCAGCTGTTTTTCGCCGGTAGACAGCAGATCGCCGCCCTCTCCCACGTCGGTGTCGAGGCCCTTCTCCAACTTGGCAATTACACCCTCCGCCGATACCAGTTTTATCGCATCCCAGATCTCCTCTTCCGTCGCATCCGGTCTGCCGTACAGCAGGTTTTCCCGAATGGTGCCGGAGAACAGATGGGGCGACTGCAGCACGTAACCCAGCGCAGAATGCAGCCACAGCTGGGAGCGCTCCCGGGCGTCGCGGCCGTCGATCAGCAGGCGGCCTTTGGTCGGTTCATAGAAGCGGCAGATGAGGCTCGCCAGNNNNTCGCCAGCGTGGATTTGCCCGCGCCGGTCTCCCCTACGATGGCAAGGTTCGTGCCGAAGGGGATCTTCAGGTTAAAGTCTTTTAAGACATATTCGTCCTCCGCTGCGTCGGGGTAGCGGAAGTCCACGTGTTCGAATTCGATGTCGCCCCGGATGGGCTCCCAGTTTTCCTTCTTCGGGTCAAAGGCGTCGCCGTATTTCGCGACCACCTCCGGCGTATCGGTGACGGTGGGCGTAAGCTCCAGCAGATTCGTAAAGCGGCCGATGTTCACCTGGGTCTGGACCAGCAGCGACAGCACTTCCACCAGCCAGCGCACCGGTTCCATCAGGTCCTGGGCGTAGCTCATGAACAGCGAGAACGTGCCCACCTGGTCCGCCGCCAGAATGCCGCCCTTCCACAGGACGAGGGCCAGGGCGCAGGAAGACGCCAGATTGGTGACCATGGAGAACGCGCCGTAGGTCCTGGCGGACTGCAGCACTTTATGCTTCATGCGGGTAGTCTCCGCCATAAAATCGCTGTCGATCTTCTCCTCGATCGCGAGCGACTTAATGGTCTTCGCCCCGGTAATTCCCTCGTTAAAGTTTCCGGTGATCTTCGAATTGATCTCCCGGATCTGATGGTGCAGGTCGAACAAGCGCCCCTGGAACATCGCGAAAAAGACAGCGATGATGGGAACCACCAGGAACACATAGCCCGTCAGTTTCGCATTGATGCTGAGCATCACGACCGCCGCGCTCAGGATGTACAGCAGGAAGTAGACGCCGTCGAACAGCTGCCAGGTAAACAGCTCGCCGATGCGGCTGGTATCGCTGATGACCCGCGCATGGATGTAACCCACGCTGTTCTGGTTGTAGTAGTCGAAGGACAGCTCCTGCAGGTGGGCAAAAGCCTTGTTGCGCATATCCCGGTCCAGGCGCAGCTCCGTTGCGAGGCAGACGCGCACGCTCACGTAGGTGATGGCCGCCGTCGCCACGATAAGAAGCGCATACAGCAGTGCATAGGTCCCAATGCCCTCCAGCGTACCCGCCTTTACGAAGTGGTCCAGGGCGAATTTCTGCAGCACCGGGCGCGCCGCATCCGAAAAACCGCAGAGGATCTGGATGAACACGATGAGCGCAAAGCTCTTTTTATAGGTCTTGGCAAAGGGCAGCAGCTTGGGAATGCCGAAGAAAGGCAGCCGCACTTTTTTCTCTTGCTTATTCATGCGCAGCCTCCTTTCCTGCCCCGGTGTGACGGCCTTCGGCGACACCCAGCTGGATCTCGTAGATCTTCTGGTAGATGCCGCCTGCCGTCTTCAGCTCGTCGGGCGTACCCTTTTCCGTGATGCGTCCATCCTCCAGCACCACGACCTGGTCCGCCTTGGAAAGCGTCGTGATCCTGTGGGAGATGAGGATGATCGTCGCCGTGCCGAAGCGCTCCTCCAGGGCGCCGCGGATCTTCGCGTCGGTCACCGAGTCCACAGCGGACAGGGAGTCGTCGAAGATCATGACAGGCGCATTCTGGGTAAGAGCCCGGGCAATAGCCGTGCGTTGCTTCTGACCCCCTGAGAGGGTCACGCCGCGCTCGCCTACGAAGGTCTCGTAACCTTCGGAGAAATTCTCGATAGATGCGGCAAGGCAGGCATCCCGGGCGGCTTCTTCCACCTGCTCCCGCGTGATGCCTTCTCTGGCGATGCCGATGTTGTCCTGTATGGAACGGCTGAACAGGAAGGGTTCCTGCAGCACGATGGCGATGTTTTTGCGAAGAAATTCGCTGCGGATGTCCCGGATATCGGTACCGCCGATCGTAATGCGGCCTTCTCCTTCCGGCACTTCGTACAGCTTGTCCAGCAGCAGCATAAGGGTGGACTTGCCGCTTCCAGTGCCGCCTAAGATGCCCAGCGTGCTGCCGGCGGGGATCGTCAGATCGATGTCCTCCAGGATTTTCGGGCCGTTTTCGTAGGCGAAATCCACGTGCTCGAACACGATGTCGCCGTGCATGTCCGCTTCGCCCGCACCGGGTCTGTCCTTCTCCTCTTCGGAATCCATGATGTAGGCAAGGCGCTCCAAAGAGACGCCGGCCTTGGACATCTCGGACAGCATGCGGCCCAGTCTTCGGATCGGAAAACTCAGCATGCCGTTATAGGAGATGAAGGCGACGTATTCTCCCGGGGTCATGCGCCCTTTGACCGCGAACACCGCCCCGAAGCACGTCACCAGCAGGATCTGCAGGCCGCAGAGGATGTCCTGGATGGAGAAGAAACGGCCCATGATGTGCGCCATGTGCACCCAGAGATCCGTGTAGACCTGATTGGTCTCCTCAAAGCGCTTGCGCTCTCTGGCTTCCGCCGCGAAGGCCCGCACGACGCGCACGCCCGTCAGGTTTTCCTGTACGGCGGCGGAGACTTTGCCCTCCTGCTCGTCGCACTTCATAAACCCTTCTTCCATCTCTTTGCGGAAGAAGACGGAATACGCCAGGATGAGGGGGATCGGCGCCACGGCGATGGCCGCCATCGGCGCGTTCATCGAGAACATGAAGGCGACGCCCATCGCCATGAGGATGGTAATGCGCAGCACCGAGGTGAGCTGTTCCGCCACGAAGGTGCGGATGCGGTCCACGTCGGTGGTGCAGCGCTGGATGATGTCGCCGGTGTGGTTCTTCATGTGCCAGGCGAAAGGCAGCCGGGAGATGTGCGCAAACAGCTTGTCGCGCATGCTCTTGACGAAGTTCTCGGACGCTCTCGTGTTGAGCAAGGTGGTGCCGTACTGGGCCAGGGCCCGGACAACGGCAAGGCCTGCGATGGCCAACGCCATCAAATATAGATGTTGTCCCAGGTATGCGAAACCGCCCAGGGAGTCTACGAATTCATTGACCCACCCAGGGAACTGCGACGCCTGTCCGCCGATCGCGTTGTCGATCGCCGCACGGATGATCTGGGGATTGAGCATGTCGACCAGCGTCACCAGCGCGGAGCAGGCGATGCTCAGCACAAAAAGAAGCTTGCTCCCTTTCAGGAAGCGGAGCAGCAGCTGCGTGTTGTTCTTTTTATTCTGTTGTTGCTCCTGTCTTGTTTGGTCCATAGTCCTTTTATTGTACTAAAAAAACCCGAAATTTCAAGCATTTCGGGTTTTCTGTAACGCAGTTGAAATATGGAGGGCGGCGTTACTGAAAGAGCTCCGCCGCTTTGGCGGCAAACCGCTCGCCGTAGATCGTAAAGTAATCCTTAAAATCTTCCAGACAAACTTTTTCCTTATTGTGGTTGACCCCCACAGGCCCCAGGTGGATGACGGGATGTCCGAACGCGCCGCCACTGGAGTAGCAGAGCATGCCCAGCGCCATCTCGTTGGTGAGGATGGACTGGATGACGAGATCGCCCCCGCCATGGGTGTACTGCTCTGTGGCGTAAGCGCCGCCCAGTTTGCCGGCCAGATTCAGCTTTCCGCCCCTTTCCAGCAGCCAGGTGCGAAGATTGGCTGTCATCAGAGCGTAATAGGACGGGCTGCCGAGGATGACGCCGCCGGCTTCCTTTACAAAATCTTCGTCCACGCTTTCGATGGCGAAGCATTTGGCCTCTACGCCTTCGACTTTTGCAGCACCTTCTGCAATCCACTGGCCGCACTGCGCTGTATTACCTGTTTTCGAATCATAGATAATCGCGAGTTTCATAAGAACCTCCTTTGCTGTCGGTTCTATTGTATCACACTTTCCCCGGGTCACCCACACAACAAAAGACCGCCCACAAGGCCTCTAATCGGCTCTGTGAGCGGTTTTTGTGTTTAAGTCAACTGATTATACCAGTTCGAGGAAAACAGCCTCTGCAACGTCTCCCTGACGGGGGCCGAGCTTCAGGATGCGGGTGTAGCCGCCGTTGCGTCCATCGTACTTGGGTCCGATTTCTTCGAACAGCTTCGTAACTACGTCTTCATCCTTGATGTAAGCGAGAGCCTGTCTTCTTGCGTGAAGATCGCCGCGCTTTGCCAGCGTGATCATCTTCTCCGCCTCTCTTCTAGCTTCCTTGGCTCTGCAGTCAGTGGTCTGAATGCGGCCATACTTGAAGAGGTCGGTAACCAGATTTCTCAGCATGGATCTTCTGTGCGCTGAGTTGACGCCCAGCTTTCTGTATCCGGTCATTTTTCGTGTCCTCCTATTCGTCGCTGGGTTTAAGGCCCAGTCCTAATTCTTCCAGTTTGTGCTTCACCTCGTCGAGAGACTTCTTGCCGAGGTTGCGGACCTTCATCATGTCCGCTTCGGACTTCTGTGTAAGCTCTTCGACAGTGTTGATTCCTGCACGCTTTAAGCAGTTGAACGAACGGACGGACAGTTCCAGTTCTTCGATGCTCATTTCCAGAGCCTTTTCCTTCTTGTCCTCTTCTCTTTCCTTGAGGATGGGGAACTTCTCGCCGGTCTCGGAGAGGCTGGTGAAGAGCTCCAGGTGCTCCTTCATGATATTCGCGCCGATGGCAACGCCTTCTTCCGGAACGATGCTGCCATCGGTCCAGATCTCGAGGATCAGGCGCTCGTAGTCGGTCACCTGTCCGACGCGGGTGTTCTCCACCGTGTAGTTCACCTTACGCACGGGCGTATAGATGCTGTCGATGGGGATGACCGCGATAGGCGTGTTCTCGTCCTTGTTCTGATCTGCAGGCACATAGCCTCTGCCCGTGGAGATGTTGAGCTCCATGGACAGCGTAGAACCATCTTCCAGAGTTGCGATGTGCAGATCCGGATTGAAGATCTCCAGGCTTCCGTCGGAGATGATGTCTGCCGCAACGACTTCCTTGGGACCGGTCGCGTTGATGATGGCGCGCACCTTGTCCTGGCCGTGAAGCGCCAGAGCCAGCTTCTTGAGGTTCAGGATGATCTCCGTAACGTCTTCCTTGACGCCGGGGATGGTGGAGAATTCGTGCAGAATTCCATCAATTCTTACGGAAGTGACGGCCGCACCGGGCAGGGAGCTGAGAAGGATCCTTCTTAAGCTGTTGCCCAGCGTGTTGCCGTATCCGCGTTCGAGGGGTTCAACGATAAATTTGCCGTAGCTTGGGTCTGTATCGGAATGCACACATTCGATGCTTGGCTTTTCGATTTCGATCACTTTTTAGTCCCTCCTTCTGTTCAAGTGTTCCAAGAATCAGGTTACCGATTACTTGGAGTAAAGTTCGACGATCAGGTGTTCTGCGACCGGGGTGTCGATCTGATCTCTGGTGGGCATTGCGAGAACTTTGCCTTCCAGCTTCTGCGTGTCGATCGTGACCCAGGCAGGCGTGCTGATGGTCATTTCCTTGATTTCCTTGAACTTCGGGGAAGATGTGCTCTTTTCCTTAACGGCGACAACGTCTCCGGCCTTCAGAGGCATGGAGGGGATGTCTGCCTTCTTGCCGTTTACGGTGAAGTGGCCGTGGGTGACCAACTGACGGGCTTCCTTTCTGGAGGAAGCGAGACCCATTCTGAAGACGACGTTGTCCAGTCTGGTCTCGAGCATGATCAGCAGGTTGTCACCGGTGATGCCCTTCTTGGCAGCAGCCTTGTCGAACAGATTGCGGAACTGAGTCTCCTGCAGTCCGTAGAATCTCTTGCACTTCTGCTTTTCTCTGAGCTGATTACCGTATTCGGAGCTCTTTTTTCTGCCCTGGCCGTGCTGGCCGGGAGCGTAGGATCTCTTCTCCAGAGCGCACTTGCCGCTGTAGCATCTTTCGCCCTTTAAGAACAGTTTCTGTCCTTCTCTTCTGCAAAGTCTGCAGGAAGGTCCAGTATATCTTGCCATATTGTCGTTCCTCCCTTACTAAACTCTTCTTCTCTTCGGCGGTCTGCAGCCGTTGTGAGGAATGGGTGTGATGTCCTTAATCATGGTGATGTTAAGGCCTGCAGTCTGCAGGGCTCTGATGGCAGCTTCTCTGCCGGAGCCGGGACCCTTTACGTATACTTCTACGGTCTTGAGACCGTGTTCCATTGCGCCCTTGGCAGCTTCTTCTGCAGCCATCTGTGCGGCGAACGGAGTGGACTTTCTGGAACCCTTGAAACCGAGGGAACCGGCGCTGGACCAGCTGAGGGCGTTGCCGTTCAGGTCTGTCAGCGTTACGAGGGTGTTATTGAAGGAAGCCTGGATATGAGCCTGACCGCTTTCAATGTTCTTACGCTCTCTTCTCTTTTTGCGTACAGTCTTCTTTACTGTTGCCATTGTAGCTTACCTCCTTCTCCCTACTTCTTCTTGCGACCAACAGTCTTCTTCGGGCCCTTGCGGGTACGGCTGTTATTCTTGGTGTTCTGTCCGCGAACGGGCAGATTTCTTCTGTGTCTGATTCCTCTGTAGCAGCCGATCTCCATCAGGCGCTTGATGTTCATGGAAACTTCTCTTCTGAGATCGCCTTCCACGACGTATTCGGAATCGATGATCTTACGGATAGAACCTACTTCTTCTTCGGTAAGGTCCTTCACTCTGGTGTCGGGGTTGATGCCCGCCTTTTCCAGGATGAGTCTGGAAGTGGGAAGACCAATACCATAGATGTAGGTAAGGCCGATCTCCACTCTCTTTTCTCTGGGCAGATCGACACCGGCTATACGAGCCATAAATGTTACCTCCTATTGTACTGCAACTATTGTTTATAATTTACGTTCCGTATAAGGCGGTTCGCCGCCCGCCGGAACACAGTAACCGTTTCGGTTATTAACCCTGGACCTGCTTATGCTTGGGGTTCTCGCAGATGACCATGACTTTGCCATTGCGCTTGATCACCTTGCACTTTTCGCAGATGGGCTTGACTGATGCTCTAACTTTCATTGTTTGATTCCTCCTGTTGGTAGGATTATTTATCTCTCCAGGTGATCCGTCCCTTGGACAGGTCGTAGGGGCTGAGCTCCATGCGGACCCGGTCGCCGGGGAGGATACGGATAAAGTTCATCCTCATCTTGCCGGAAATATGCGCCATTACGATGAAATCGTTCTCAAGCTTTACCTTGAACATCGCGTTGGGCAGAGCTTCCAGCACTGTGCCGAATACTTCGATGCTGTCTTTTTTCGCCATAGCGGGCTCCTCCTTTGCGTGTCTAAAGCTTTGTGAGCAATCTCGGTTCATCCTCGGTGATGACGATCGTGTTTTCGTAGTGAGCCGCCCAGGAGCGGTCCAGTGTGACCGCGGTCCAGCCGTTGCTCAGAACTTCCACATCGTACTCACCGGCTGCGATCATCGGTTCCACAGCGATCACCATGCCGGGGACCAGCTGCGGGCCGTGATTTGCCTTGCCATAATTGGGGATCTGCGGATCTTCGTGCAGTTCCCGTCCGACGCCGTGTCCTACGTAATCGCGGATGACGGAGAAGCCGTTGGCCTCCACGTACATCTGGATCGCGTGGGATACGTCGCCGAGGCGATGTCCCTTTTTGCAGAACTTCAGACCTTCGAAGAAGCTGCCTTCGGCAACGTCCATCAGCTTTTGGGCTTCCGCGCTGACCTTTCCTACGGGGTAGGTCCGGGCAGCGTCTGAGTAAAAGCCTTTGTAGATGGTCCCCAGATCCACGCTGACGATGTCTCCTTCGTTGAGGACGCGTCTCTTGGTCGGAATACCGTGGACGACTTCCTCATTGACGGAAATGCAGGCGGTGCCGGGGAATCCGCCGTACCCTTTAAAGGCCGGCTTCATGCCGTGGCGCAGGATGTAGTCCTCACACCAATGGTCCAGCTCCAGGGTCGTCATGCCGGGCATTAAGATGTTTGGGATCTCTTCCAGCATGGCGGCCGTTACGGAAGCGGCCTTGGCCATCAGCTCTATCTCTTCGTGGGATTTCAGTACGATCATGACTTACTCTCCGAGGATGGCGCAGATGTCTTCGAACACTTCGTCGGGCGTCTTGCTGCCATCGATCTCGGCAAGCGTTCCGCTCTTCTTGTAGTATTCGATCAGAGGACTGGTCTGTTCCTGGTAGACCTTAAAGCGGTTGAGGACGGTCTCTTCCTTATCGTCCGCTCTCTGGTACACTTCGCCGCCGCACACGTCGCACACGCCTTCCACCTTGGGGGGCATGGTCGTTACGTGATAGGGACGACCGCACTGTCTGCAGACTCTTCTGCCGATCATTCTCGGCAGCAGGATGTCTTCCGCCACTTCGATGTCTACGGTCTTATCCAGCTGAGCACCGGTTTCTTGCAGGAATCTGTCGAAGTGCTCCGCCTGGAAGACGGTTCTGGGGAAGCCGTCCAGCAGGTAACCGTTTGCACAGTCTTCCTTGCTTACCCGGTCTTCCACCAGGTCGCACACCAGCTCGTCCGGGACGAGAAGGCCCTGGTCCATATATTCCTTGGCCTTCTTGCCCAGCGGAGTACCTTCCTTGACGTTGGCGCGGAAGATATCTCCGGTAGAGATGTGCAGAATGTTGTACTTTTCAGCGATCCTTGTCGCCTGGGTGCCTTTGCCGGCGCCCGGGGGTCCCAGCAGTACTACGCGCTTCATAACGAGCCTCCTACTTTAAGAAACCGCTGTAATTTCTCATGACCATCTGTGTTTCGAGTGCCTTCATGGTATCGAGGGCAACACCCACAGCGATGATGAGGGACGTTCCGCCGAAGCTCGAAGAGAAGCTGGTGAAATGTCCGATGATGATAGGAATGGCGGCGATGATGGCCAGGAAGATCGCACTGGAGAAGTTCAGTCTGGACAGAACTTTGCCGATGTAATCCGAGGTCGGTTTGCCCGGACGAATGCCGGGGATAAAGCCGCCGTTTGCCTTCATGTTATCTGCGATCTCCAGCGGGTTGACCGTGATGGAGCCGTAGAAATACGTGAAGAAGATGATGAGCAGGATATCCAGGACCAGATAGATCCAGATGCCCGGCGTGCCGGTCGTGCTCAGGTATTTCGCAACGAATCTGGAGAAACCGTTGTCGTTTCCGGTCATGTAGGCGATCGTTGCGGGGATCTGCAGCAGGGAGATGGCGAAGATCACGGGGATAACGCCGGCCTGGTTGACCTTGAGAGGAATGTGGGTGGACTGACCACCGTACATCTTGCGGCCAACAACTCTCTTTGCGTACTGAACGGGGATCTTACGGTTGCCTTCCTGCACCATGACGATGCCCATGATGACCGCCAGAGCGAAGATCAGGAAAATGATGACGCTCACGATAGAGACGGTCCCGGCAGACAGACCCTTGATGGTCCGGCTGATGCTGGTCGGGATGCGGGAAACGATACCTGCGAAAATGATGAGCGAGATACCGTTGCCGATGCCGTTTTCGTTGATCCGTTCACCCAGCCACATCAGGAACGCGGTTCCTGCGACCAGAGTGAGCACGATGACGATCTTCGCAAAGATGCTGTTGTCGGACAGCACGTTGCGGAACAGACCGAACGTGTAGCCGATCGCCTGGACGAGCGCCAGGACGACCGTCAGATATCTGGTCCACTGGGCGATCTTTCTCTGCCCTTCCTGTCCCTGCTTGGCCAGCTCTTCCAGCTTGGGAATGGCTACGGTCAGCAGCTGCAGGATAATGGATGCCGTGATGTAAGGCGTGATGCTCAGCGCAAAGATCGTAAAGTTGCTGAACGATCCGCCGGAGAACAAGTCAAACAGTCCGAACAGACCCGATTCGTTGGCGTCGAACATGGCAGCCAGCTGGCTGCGGTCGATGCAGGGAACAGGGATGTTGGAGCCAAGCCGGAAGACCACCATCATGATGAGGGTGTACAGGATCTTCTTTCTCATCTCGGGGATCTTCCAGGCCTGAACCAGTGTCTGGATCATGCCCATTAGATTACCTCTGCCTTTCCTCCTGCGGCAACGATTTTTTCGATAGCGCTGTCGCTGAATTTTTCCGCCTGAACTGTAAGGTTCTTCTTGAGCTCGCCGCCGCCCAGGATCTTAACGCCCGCGGTGACCTTGTTGGCCAGACCGGCGTCGATGATCATCTGAGTCGTAACGGTAGCGCCGTCTTCGAAGCAGTTCAGCTTTTCCACGTTAACGCCTACGTATTCCTTTTTCCAATGATTGGTGAAGCCTCTCTTGGGGATTCTTCTGTACAGGGGCATCTGGCCGCCTTCGAAACCGAGACGGGTGCCGCCGCCGCTTCTGGAGTTCTGACCGTTCATACCGCGGCCGGAAGTGGTGCCCAGACCGGAGCCTGTACCTCTGCCCACTCTCTTACGAGCTCTGGTGGAGCCTTCGGGCTTTTTTAATTCATGAAGTTTCATTGTATGCGCACCTCCCTATTACAGCTCTTCCACTTTTAACAGGTGGGATACCTTGTTGACAGCGCCGCGGGTCTGCGGGGTGTCGGGAAGTTCTACGCTCTTGTTCAGCTTTGTGAGACCAAGAGCTTTGACTACCTTCTTCTGATAGGGAGTTTCACCGATGGTGCTCTTTACTAACGTAATTTTGAGATTACCCATTGCTGACCCCTCCTATCCTAAGATCTCTTCCTTGCTCAGGCCTCTCAGCTTGGCAACTTCTTCTACGGTCTTCAGGTTCTTCAGACCTTCCATGGTGGCATATGCAACGTTGCCGGGGTTGGAAGAACCGATGGACTTGGCTCTTACGTCCTTAACGCCTGCATATTCCAGAACGGTACGGGCGCTGCCGCCGGCGATAACGCCGGTACCGGGAGCAGCGGGCATGAGCAGCACTCTGCCTGCGCCGAACACGCCGAGGCTTCTGTGAGGAATGGTGGTTCCTACCATGGGTACATGGATGAGAGCCTTCTTAGCGTCTTCCGTAGCCTTTCTGACCGCTTCGGGGATCTCCTGGGACTTGCCCAGGCCCAGACCGACGTGACCGTTGCCGTCGCCGACTACGACCGTAACGCTGAATCTGGAGTTCTTACCGCCCTTAACGACCTTGGTAACTCTTCTGATATTAACGATGGAAGAATCCTTCAGGTCGAGCTTGGATGCATCAATTCTTTGCATTCTTCTATCCTCCTTAGAAATCCAGGCCGGCTGCTCTAGCACCGTCAGCCAGTTCCTTTACTCTGCCGTGATACAGGTAGCCGCCTCTGTCGAAGACTACTTCTTCGATGCCGGCATCCTTTGCCACCTTACCGATCTTTTCGCCGACCAGCTTTGCAGCTTCCTTGTTTCCGCCGTAAGCTGCTTCTGCCTTGATGTCCTTATCCAGAGAGGATGCGGAGACTAAGGTCTTGCCGTTAACGTCGTCGATGACCTGGGCGTAGATGTTCTTGGAGCTTCTGAATACACAGAGTCTGGGTCTTTCGGGAGTTCCGAATACGTGTTCTCTGACTCTTTCGTGTCTTGCGACACGATTGTCATTTCTGCTTTTTTTCATAATCGTTTACTCCTTCCTCTACTTACCGGTCTTGCCTTCTTTTCTGCGGACGTATTCGCCTTCGTAGCGAATGCCCTTGCCCTTGTAGGGTTCCGGCTTTCTCCACTTGCGGATGTTGGCAGCGTAGTTGCCTACGAGAGCCTTGTCTGCGCCCTTGACGATGATGTGCGTCGCGTCGGGGACTTCAGTGGTGATGCCTTCGGGATCCGGCATGATGACGGGGTGGGAGTAACCGAGCTGCATAACCAGTTCCTTGCCCTTCTTCTCGGCCTTGTATCCAACGCCTTGCATCTCGAGCTTCTTTTCGAAACCGGTGGTTACGCCGTGGACCATATTGTTGACCAGGGTTCTGGCGAGACCGTGCTGGGAGTTGCTCTCTCTGCTGCCGTCTGCCGGGGTCAGGTCGATGGCGCCGTCTTTTACTTCAACTTTGATCTTATCGCTGATCTGTTCGCACAGGGTGCCCTTGGGGCCCTTTACGGTAACAAGGTTGCCGTCGGATACGGTGATCTCGACGCCGCTGGGAACAGTCACAGGCAGTTTTCCTATTCTGGACATTTGTTTCTCCTTTCCTTATTACCAAACGTAGCAGATGACTTCGCCGCCAACGCCCAGTTTTCTGGCTTCCTTATCGGTCACCAGGCCGCTGGAGGTGGAGATGATCGCGATACCGAGTCCGCCGAGTACCTTGGGTACTTCGTTGGCCTTGGCGTAAACTTTGAGGCCGGGCTTGGAGATCTTCTTGATGCCGCTGATGACCTTCGTCTTTTCGGGGCCATACTTCATGGTGACCCGGATGATGTCCTGGGTCTCGCCTGCGACTACCTCATAACCCTTGATATATCCTTCCTTTACCAGGATCTCTGCGATGTTCTTCTTGATCTTGGAAGCGGGGATATCTACGGTTGCATGGCCTGCAGTATTTGCATTTCTGATTCTTGTGAGCATATCTGCTACAGGATCTGTCATTGTCATGTTCGATGTTCCTCCTTCCTCGATTACCAGCTGGCCTTCTTTACGCCGGGGATCTCCCCTTTGTAAGCCAGTTCTCTAAAGCAGATACGGCAGATGCCGTACTTTCTTAAATAAGCGTGGGGTCTTCCACAGATTTTGCAGCGGTTGTAAGCCTGGGTAGAATGCTTGGGCTTTCTCTGCTGCTTAACCTTAAGAGATGTTTTAGCCATTTTGCCCTCCTACTTTTCGAACGGCATACCGAGCATTTCGAGAAGAGCCTTGGCTTCTTCGTCAGTCTTTGCCGTTGTGGTGAATACGATGTCCATGCCTCTGATCTTTTCCACCTTATCGTACTCGATCTCGGGGAAGATCAGCTGTTCCTTGACGCCCAAGGCGTAGTTGCCGCGGCCGTCGAAGGAGTTCTTGCTAACGCCCTTGAAGTCGCGAACGCGGGGAAGAGCGATAGTGAAGAACTTATCGGCAAATTCGTACATGCGGTCGCCGCGAAGGGTAACTTTGCATCCTACGGACATGCCTGCCCTCAGTTTAAAGTTAGCGATGGATTTTCTGGACTTGGTGACCACGGGAGCCTGGCCGGCGATCGCCGCCATTTCCGCAACTGCCATTTCCAGAAGCTTGGGATTGTCCTTGCAATCTCCGAGACCCATGTTCAGGGTGATCTTCTCGAGTTTGGGGACTTCCATAACGTTGGCATAGTGGAACTTATCGTTCATAGCCTGGAAAACTTCGTTCGTATACTTTTCCTTCAGTCTTGCTGCCATGGTTTTCCTCCTTTCGATTAATCAATGACCTGACCGGTCTTCTTGGAAATTCTCTTCTTGTGGCCGTTCTCTACCTTGTAGCCGATGCGTACGGGAGCCTTGGCCTTGGTGTCGTAATACATAACGTTGGAAACGTGGATGGGGCCTTCGATCTTGCGGATCTCAGCAGGCTGATTCTGCTTGGCCTTGGCGTGGTGGGTCTGGATGTTGACGCCTTCCACAACGACGGTCTCCTTCTTGGGGAAAGCCGCGAGGACCTTACCCTTCTTGCCCTTGTCCTTGCCTGCAATTACGAGGACGGTATCGTTCTTCTTAATTTTCATAGATCATGTCCTCCTTACAGTACTTCGGGAGCCAGGGAAACGATCTTCATGAATCCCTTTTCTCTCAGCTCTCTGGCGACCGGTCCGAAGATACGGGTGCCTACGGGCTGCTTATCCTGGTTGATGATAACGGCTGCGTTCTGGTCGAACTTGACGTAGCTGCCGTCTGCTCTTCTTGCGCCGGTGGCGGATCTTACGATGACGGCCTTAACGACCTGTCCCTTTTTGACGACGCCGCCGGGGGTCGCGTCTTTTACGGCACATACGATGATGTCACCGATATTAGCATACTTACGGCCTGTGCCGCCGAGGATACGGATGCAGAGGAGTTCCTTTGCTCCGGAATTGTCGGCAACCTTCAGTCTTGTTTCTGTCTGGATCATCTGGTGCCTCCTTACTTGACCTTCTCAACGATCTCCACCAGTCTCCATCTCTTGGACTTGGACAGGGGTCTCGTTTCCATGATTCTTACTTTATCGCCGATCTGGCATTCGTTGTTTTCGTCGTGAGCCATAAACTTCTTGGTGATCTTGGTAGATTTACCGTAAAGGGGGTGGCGACGGGGTTCTTCGATCGACACGACGATGGACTTGTCCATCTTATTGCTGGTGACGATGCCAACCAGGGTTTTTCTTCTGTTTCTATCAGACATTCTCGCTTCCTCCTTTCACTCTACTTCTCAGACGCCAGCTCTTTTTCTCTGAGCGCGGTCTTGACTCTGGCGATATCTCTCTTCACTTCTCTCATCTTGAGAGGGTTCTCCAGCTGTCCGGTGACGTGCTGGAATCTCAGGTTGAAAAGCTCCTTCTTGAGTTTTAATTCTTCGGAAGCAAGCTCGGCCTGGCTCATATTTCTTACCTTGTCGATCTTCATTATGCTTCACCGTCCTTCTGGTCGGCTTTCTTGACGAATTTGCACTTGATGGGAAGCTTGTGCATAGCGAGTCTCATAGCTTCCTTTGCAGCATCTTCGCTTACGCCGCTGATCTCAAACATCACTCTGCCGGGCTTGACCACTGCTACCCAATGGTCAGGAGCACCTTTACCGGAACCCATACGGACTTCAGCGGGCTTCTTGGTGACCGACTTGTGAGGGAAAATCTTGATGTACACCTGACCGCCTCTTCTGATGGAACGGGTCATGGCGATACGGGCTGCCTCGATCTGGTTTGCGGTGATCCAGGCAGGTTCCAGAGCGACAAGGCCATATTCGCCGTAGGTAACAGTGTTGCCCTTGGTAGCGATGCCTGTCATTCTGCCTCTGTGCTGTCTTCTGTACTTAACGCGCTTAGGCATTAACATAAGCTTTGTCCTCCTTCCTTATTCTTCTGCGGGAGCGGAGGATTCCACTTCTACTGCAGCTTCTTCAACTACGGGTTCTGCGGGAGCAGCGGGCTTAGCGGGGCGCTTTCTCGGATTCTCGTACTTCTTGACGGGCTTTTCTTCGAATCTGCCGCCTCTGCCGCCTTCACGACGCTCTCTTCTGGGGCGGTCGCCGTCTCTTCTCTGACGTCTGTCGCCTCTGCGGCCTTCGCCGCGCTTGTTTTCCTTTTCCTCGGGGATGGAGGGCAGGAGTCCCTTTTCCAGGACTTCGCCGTTATTGATCCATACCTTTACGCCGATGCGGCCGTACTGGGTGTCGGCTTCGGTGAAACCGTAGTCGATGTTGGCGCGCAGGGTGTGAAGAGGAACGTTACCTTCAGAGTACTTTTCGCTTCTGGCGATCTCAGCACCGCCTACACGGCCGCTGATGACCACCTTGATGCCCTTGCAGCCGGCCTTCATGGTTCTCTGGATGGCCTGCTTCATGGCTCTTCTGAAGGAAACTCTCTTTTCGAGGGCCTGAGCGATGCTCTCAGCGGTGAGCTGTGCATCCGTCTCCGGTCTTCTCAGTTCTACGATGTTTAATGCAACGGCCTTGCCGGTGAGCTTTTCCAGCTCGGTCTTCAGCTGATCGATGCCGTCGCCGCCGCGTCCGATGACCATACCGGGCTTCGCGGTGAGGACGTTGATCCTCATCTGGTTCTCTGCGGCTCTTTCGATGACTACCTTGGATACGCCTGCCAGATAGAGCTTTTTCTTAACGTAGTCTCTAACCTTGTTGTCTTCTACCAGATAATCGGAGAAGTTCTTCTTATTTGCGTACCATTTGGAATCCCAGTCTTTAATGACGCCCACTCTGAATCCATGCGGGCTAACTTTCTGACCCATAATAACCTCCTACCGATTATCTTTCCTTTAAAGTTACGCCGATGTGGCTGCTTCTCTTGAGGATCATTCCCGCTCTGCCCTGAGCACCGGCTCTCCAGCGCTTCATCGTGGGGCCCTTGTTCGCATAGATCTCTGCGACGTAGAGCTTGGAAACGTCCATGTCGTGGTTGTTCTCAGCGTTTGCTGCTGCGGACTGAACGACTTTTTCTACAAGTTCAGATGCCTTGCCGGGTGTGAACTTTAAAATGGTCAGGGCCTCCTGCAGGTCCTTGCCTCTTACCAGATCGGTAATGGGGGCAAGCTTAGTCGGAGACATTCTTACATATTTGGCAACTGCCTTAGCTTCCATTGTATATCTCCTTTCTACTTAACCTTGGAGGAACCAGCATGTCCTCTGAATGTTCTGGTGGGAGCGAATTCGCCGAGGCGGTGTCCTACCATATCTTCTGTAATATATACGGGAATGTGCTTCTTTCCGTCGTATACTGCGATCGTGTGGCCGACCATCTGAGGGAAGATCGTTGACGGTCTGGACCAGGTCTTGATGACCTTTTTCTCGTTGGCAGCGTTCATGTCGTCGATCGCCTTAAGCAGCTTTCTGTCTACGAACGGGCCCTTCTTTAAGGATCTGCTCATGTTTTCTGTATCCTCCTTCAACTACTTCTGATTTCTTCTCTTGACGATGTACTGGTTGGAAGCCTTGTTCTTCTTTCTGGTCTTGTAACCGAGAGCAGGCTTGCCCCAAGGCGTTACCGGGCCGGGACGGCCAACGGGAGCCTTGCCTTCGCCGCCGCCATGAGGATGGTCGTTGGGGTTCATGACAGAACCTCTTACGGTTGGGCGGATACCCATGTGTCTCTTTCTGCCGGCCTTGCCGATGGAGATCAGTTCGTGATCGATGTTGCCGACCTCACCGATGGTGGCTCTGCAGTTCATAGCGATCTTTCTGACTTCGCCGGACGGGAGTCTTACCTGTGCGTAAGAACCTTCCTTGGCCATCAGCTGCGCGCCGTTACCGGCTGCTCTGCACAGCTGTGCGCCCTTGCCGGGCTTGAGCTCGATGTTGTGGATGATGGTACCGACGGGGATATTCGCGAGAGGCAGGGAGTTGCCGGTCTTGATATCCGCGGCAGCGCCGCTGTAGATGACATCGCCGACCTTCAGGCCGTTGGGAGCGATGATGTATCTCTTTTCGCCATCTGCGTAGCAGACGAGAGCGATGTTAGCGGTTCTGTTGGGATCGTATTCGATCGTCTTGACGGTTGCGGGGATGTCGTCCTTATTTCTCTTGAAGTCGATCACTCTGTACTTCCGTCTGGTGCCGCCGCCCTGATGTCTAACGGTGATGCAGCCTCTGTTGTTGCGGCCTGCATTCTTCTTCAGGGTGTAGGTCAGGGACTTTTCCGGCGTGCTGGCAGTGATCTCTTCGAAAGTGGAAACGGTCATTCCTCTTAAACCCGGAGTAGTCGGTTTATATTTCTTAATACCCATTGTTTCTTCCTCCTGTTTTTAGAGTCCTTCGAAAATCTCGATGGTCTTGCTGGATTCGGAAAGTGTAACGATCGCCTTCTTATAGGAAGGAGTTCTGCCTACGTACTTTCCCTGTCTCTTTAACTTGCCGTCGTAGTTGGCTACGTTTACCTTCACTACGGTGACGCCGAAAGCTTCTTCCACAGCCGCCTTGATCTCGGTCTTGGTGGCGTCCTTCGCGACCTTGAAGGTGTATTTCTTATCTGCGGCATCGTCCATGGACTTTTCGGAGATGACCGGTCTGATGATTACGTCGTAAGGAGTTCTCATTATGCGTATACCTCCTCCAGCTTCGCAACCGCATCCTTGGTAATGATGAAGCTGCCGTGATTGATGATCTCGTAAACGTTCATCTGGCCGACCGTGGTGGTCTGAACGCCGGGAATGTTGTTAGCGCTCTTGATGACGTTTTCGTTGTTTTCTGCGGTGACGATCAGAGCCTTCTTCTGGGCTTTGACCGCTTCCAGGACCTTGATCATGTCCTTGGTCTTGGGTTCTGCCATTTCCAGGCTTTCCAGAACGATGATCTCGTTATCGGCGACCTTGGAAGAGAGAGCGGAGAACATTGCCAGTCTCTTCAGCTTCTTGGGCACCGTGTAACGGTAGCTTCTGGGCTTGGGGGCGAATGCGACGCCGCCGCCTACCTGGGAAGGATCCGTGGTGCTGCCCTGTCTGTGGCGGCCGGTTCCCTTCTGTCTGAACGGCTTTCTTCCGCCTCCGCGGACGTCGCCTCTGGTCTTTGCAGACTGAGTGCCCTGTCTCTGGTTAGCCAGGTAGTTCTTGATGATCGCATGTACTGCGTATTCGTTCGGCTCGATTCCGAAGATGGCATCGTTCAGTTCGATGGTGCCTGCTTCAGCGCCGGCCATGGTTAACATGGTAACTTTAGCCATTTGACTTCCTCCTTTCTAACCCCGTTATTTGGTCTGTCCCTTAACTGCATACTTGATGCGGAGAAGTCCGCCCTTGTTTCCGGGAACAGCGCCCTTAACGAGCATCAGGTTTCTGTCTGCGATCACCTTAACAAGTTCTAAGTTCTGCATGGTTACTGTATCTCTGCCTGTTCTTCCGGGTGCCTTGTTTCCGCGGAACACTCTGGAAGGATAGGTGGCTGCTGCCAGACCGCCGGGCAGTCTCTTGTGCTTGGAACCGTGGGTCATCGGGCCTCTTCTGTGGTGATGTCTCTTGATGTTGCCCTGGGTTCCCTTACCCTTGGAAGTGCCGGTGATGTCCAGCTTTGCGCCGACTTCGAAGTCCGCGGCGGTGACTGTCTGACCGACTTCGTAGTTTTCGTCTTCGTCCAGTCTGAATTCGCCCAGATACTTCTTGCAGGCAACGCCGGCCTTCGCGAAGTGGCCTCTTTCAGGCTTGGTGAGTCTGTGTTCTTTCTGATCTTCGAAACCGAGCTGTACAGCCTTGTAGCCGTCGGTCTCTTCCGTCTTGAGCTGGGTGACTACGCAGGGACCAGCTTCGATGACAGTCACAGGGATCATTTCCCCTGCTTCGGAGAAGATCTGGGTCATGCCGATCTTCTTGCCTAAGATTCCTTTCATTTTTTCCTCCTAGTTCTTACAGCGGATTACGTTGGTAATCATACTAAGCACGTTGGTAATCTATATAACCTTTGTACTTACAGTTTGATCTCGATATCCACGCCTGCGGGCATGTCGAGCTTGGTGAGCGCGTCGATGGTCTTGGGCGTCGGGTTCAGGATATCGATGAGTCTCTTGTGGGTTCTCTGTTCGAACTGCTCTCTGCTGTCCTTGTACTTGTGAACCGCTCTCAGGATGGTTACGACTTCCTTCTCGGTGGGGAGAGGAATGGGGCCGGAA
>CACYFF010000032.1:28637-43828 GCA_902773665.1 uncultured Eubacteriales bacterium
ACTGGTCCAGAGCTTTGTGGTCGTAAGCCTTGAGTCTGACTCTGATTTTCTGACTACTCATTGTTGTTTTTTCCTCCTTGTTTGCCTGCGAAGCCCTGCTTCGCCTTTTCTTTCGCACATTTTCGCCATGTCTGTGCGAGGTTTTCTTTTCGCATTGCCTTGAAATTTCAGGGTTTTGCGGGTTTTGTCCATTCGGTACACGCACCCGTGTGTTTCCTATTTTTCACCTCAAAGCAAAAATGCGAGAACTCCTTCGCCGGCCTCGCTGGGGCCGACAATTCTCGGCAGAAATTACCAGATGGCTCTGCAACTTTCTGCTTCTCCGCTGGGTCAGATCAAGGCTTTTCGGCCTTTTCCCTGCCCAAAGCAAGCCCTATTAATATACAACAAACCTGCGGGGCATGCAAGCAATTTTTCAAAGAAATCTGAAAAAATTTCAAAAAATTTTAAAACCCCGAAAAGCGCTTATTTTAAGGCTTTCCGGGGTTTATTCAGCGAATGCATATCTTCGATTTCACGACAACTCATCCGGGTGTTTCATATCTTTCTATAGATAGGGGGTCACCTTCCGGTGACCCCACCACATCTTGCGTTTTATTCGGTTTCTTCCGCCGTCTCTTCCTTGATGATGCCCATGTCGTACCGGTCCAGCAGGGACGATACGTAGGCAAAGATGCTCTCCGGCGTCTCGCCCTCCCCCGCTTCCAGGGCACAGGCGATGCGCAGATCCTCCGCGGACATGTCCATGGACAGCACCCGGATGTCGCTGTCCGCGTCTTTTCCGAGGTAGCGGTCGAAGAACTCGATCGTTTCCATCACATCTTCGCTGTTGAAGGAGATCCCCTTGAGGAAATCCATCAGCACGAGAGCGGAGCCGTCGCCGCATTCGGACGTGAGTTCCAGGCTGCGGCCCTTCGAGCGGGCGTTTAAAGGCAGACCCGTCAGCATGCGGTAATTCTCCACCTCTTCCCGGATCTGCTGGTAACCTCCCGCCATCAGGATAGCGGAAGCGCTCTGCCCGTCCTCCGACGTGCGCAGACTGCGAAGCGTAATGCCCTTCGCCTTCGGCAGCGGTTTCGTGAGTTTTTTCACCAGGTCGAATCTAATATCCATCGATCACCTTGCAGACGGGGTTTTCCGGATCTTCGATCAGGTCCTTTACGTCCTGCAGCGCCTGCTGCGCGCGGCTCAGATGACCGCTGTTCGCGAGCTCGGGGTTGCTGTTGAGGTCCTTATCCAGCGGAATGATGTAGTATTCCACGTGGCCGTTCTTCTTGTACTTATCTACCCAGGTGGGGAGGCACTGCATCTGCAGGTTGGAGATCTCGCCGGTCTCCTGGTCGTAGTCGAAGTCGACCCAGGCCACCATACCCTGCTCCGTAAAGCGGGCCTTGGCGGGGATGTAGTCGCTCATGGTCTCCACGCGCTGGTTGGACACCAGGTTGCCCATGGAATAGAACACGGGGACCTTCTTCGTCCAGAACTCGGGCTTGGGTTCTTCCTCCACAGGTTCGGGCTCCTCCACCGGTTCCTCCTCCTTGATGAGGCCGAAGTGCTTTCTCACCCGGATGATCCAGGGTTCCTTCTCCTCTTCGGGTTCGGGTTCCGGTTCCACGATCTCCGGCTCGGGCTCGGGATATTTCACCTGATACTCGAAGCAGTCCACGCCCTGCAGCAGGTGCGGATGGGACGCGAAGATCATGTCCGCGCCGGCGTCCGCCGCAAACTTCGCCATCTTTTCCTCGCCGGCGTTGTATTCCCGCTGATACTCGTTGCCCCAGTGGAAATAGCAGATCACCAGGTCTGCGCCTCTGTCTTTGCAGCCCTTGATCTCCGCAGCGATGGCCGCCCGGTCCGCTTCCACGGCGTAGGCGAGCCCGGACTCGCAGCGGAAGGAGTTGATGTAATCCGTACCGCCATCCCAGATGGGATTGCCGTTGATGAGCCGTCTCTCGCCGGTCGTCGTCTCGTAGGTGTACGCGACGATGCCGATCTTAACGCCTTTTACGTCCACGATGGGGCTGCGGGGCTCACTGGTATCCAGGCGTGCGCCTGCCACCGTCATTCCCTCGCCGCGCATCAGTTCCACCGTGCGCATCACGCCGGTGCGGCCGGTGTCGATCATGTGGTTGTTTGCAAACCAAGCTACGTCGAAGCCGGCATCCTTGATGGCCGTCGCCAGGGAATCCGGCGAATTGAAGATCGGATATCCCACGTAGTTTCCGTCGCCCTTGAACGTGGTCTCCACGTTGCAGAGCGCCAGATCCGCGTCCTGGATATATTTCTTGAGATAGATGTAGTTCCCGGAGAAGTCATACTGTCCCGTAGACGAATTATAGGCGGACTGGAACTGCGCCGGATGGCACATGACGTCGCCCACCGCACGGATGGACAGATGCACAGGCTCTTTCACCTGTTCCTCCTCCAGCGGATCCACGTCGAACACTTCCGGTTCCGCTTCCGCAGGAAGGGGCCAGAACAGGATGCCGGCGAAGATGACCGCCGCCACGACGCCCAAGAACAGACAGAACCTGCCGTAGTGGATCTTTACGCGTTTCTTTTTTCTCGTATGTCTTCCCATACCCTGAGTTTAACCGGTCTCTTTAGAACTGATACATGTTGACAGCTTCTACTGCCTTAACTTCCGCAAAGTTTTCCTTCAGGAAGGATTCGATGCCGTTCTTAACGGTCATCTGAGCGTGGGGGCAACCTGCGCAGTGGCCTTCCAGCTGCACCTTGACGATGCCGTCTTCCGTGAAATCGATAAACTGTACGTCGCCGCCGTCTCTCTGCAGGAAGGGGCGGATCTGATCCAGCGCTGCCTTGATCTGTTCGTTCATTTTGTGTACTCCTTTTCTTGCTTTTAATTCGGTGCGACCGTATAGACCACGGCCGAACCGTCGTTGGTAATGACTTCTATTACAACATCCTTCGTGGGGTCGCCCTGGGCGTTGATGCTGATGTAGCCCGTCGCTCCCTCCAGTCCCCGGATGCTCTTTAGCTTGCTTGTCAGGATGACGCCGTCGTCCGTATCCTCGGATAAGCGGATGCCCTCCAGCGCCATCAGGTAGGCGTCGAACCCGAGCGCGCAGTTCTCCGTGGGCGCTTCGTCGCCATAGCGTTCCGCGTACGCGTTCTTAAAGACCTCTGTCATCGGGGTCACAGAAGACGCTGCGTCGAACCCTTTTACGAACGTGACCCCGTTCAGGTAAGTGACGTTTCCGTCCGGGACGAGGGTCTTTGCCGTCTCCTGCAGGGTCTCCCACTGCGCACTGCCGATCCAGTGCAGGCCCATGGGCGCCGCCTGATATAGCACCTTGGCTGCGGTCGCCGCGCTGCTGGGGAAGAACACCGCCTTGCAGCCCGTCGCGCCGACTCGGGTAAGGTAGATCGAGAAGTCCTCGGTGCCTTCCGGATATTCCAGCACCGTCACCTTGCCGGCGCCTGCCGTCAGGCGGTCCATACGCTGGCAGAACTGCTCGATCATGGAGTCCGCGTAGTCGTCTCCCGTCTGCTTGAAGCAGACCGCATCGTTCTGCTTCAGGTAATCGTGCACGTAATACGCTGCGCTTATCCCCTGGAACGCGTCCACGAAACAGACGCGGAAATAGAATTCGTTCGTCTGCGTTACGATGGGGTTCTTGATGGAGATGCCGATCGCGGGCACGTCCGCCGCCTCGAACACGTCACTGCCCGCCAGGGAGAGCGTGCTTTTGTAGCTTCCCAGGACCAGCCGCACGCCGCTGTCCACCAGCTGCTGCGCTGCGGTACGGGCCATCTCCACGTCGGACTGGTTGTCGCCGTACACGAGTTCGACGCGTTTTCCCATCACTTCGGGATAGAGCTCGTGGGCCAGCTCCAGGCCGCGGATCTCCTCCGCCGCGTCCGCCGCATCCGCGCCGGTCTGGGGCTCGAACACGCCGATCTTTATGACTTCCTGCTCCTTATCCTTCTCGAAGAAGGCAGCGTGGAAGTTTTTGTAGGTGGTGCAGCCCGTCAGCGAAAGGCCCAGCGCAAGGGCCGCCGCAGCAGATACGCACCGCTTCCAAAATCTATTCACCGTCTTTATATACCTTTTCTACGTCCGGACTGATGGTGAGGTTGACGATATTCGCATAGCAGATATCGAACTCCAGCACGTCGCCCGGCTTCAGCTGCTTTTCGCAGTTCTCCACGTCCAGGATGAGGTGGTCGGATGACCCGCCCAGCACCTCGACACCCTTCATGCGGGGGCGGAGCTTCTCCACAGCGCCTGCGTCCGCCCGGCCGATGCCCAGCAGCGCGCGCTTGCGCATGCCCCTGTCCTCGAAGACGGGCACGTCGCCGAACGCGTCGATGCAGAACTTGCCATGGGGATAGCTCGCCTTCGTGCGCACTTCCAGCACCTGCGCCCGCAGCGTAAACGCATCCGCGTACAGATAATCCATATCCTTGATGCCCCAGACGTAGGGCAGATCGTATGCGAGGCACACGCCTTCGCCGACGCGCACGTGGTTGATCCCGGCAGGGATCGTATCCCAGTGGACCAGAGAGAACGTGCTGGTAGCGCCGCCGGAGATGATCTCCAGGGGCCTTCCGATGCGTTCCTCGATCCGTCTGGCGATGGCGATGAGGTCGGTCATCTTCTCCGGCGTGGGCTGGATGGCGCCGTAGCACCCCAAGTTTACCCCGATGCCCGCCAGATGCAGGTTGTGCAGCGACCGGTCTACGAAGACGCAGGCATCCACCATCTCGTCCTTGTCCCAGAAGCCTTCCCGCAGATCGCCCAGATCCGCCATGACGATGACGTTATGTACTTTATCCAGCTTTTCGCAGGCGCGGTTGAGAGCCTTCATGACCTCCAGATCGCTCTCCAGCGAATAATCCGCCAGTTCCGCGACTTCGTCCAGTTCGCACATCTGCGGCACGCGCAGCAGAATGTATTCCGTCTCGAGGCCCGCTTCTTTCAGTTTGCGGATCTGCGACAGCCGGCTGGTACCCAGCTGCTTTGCACCGGCATCCAGATAGGTCTTCGCTGCGATGGGATCGGACCAGTAGGCCTTCACCACGCCGCATACGTCGATGCCGCAGCGTCTGCAGCGGTCAACGACCTGCTTCGCGTTATACCGCAGCTTTGCCAGATCGATCTCTAACTGAGGATACATGTTTACCACCTCTTGATTTTCTGTGTCGTTGTTTTTTCGAATTCCGTGTCGCGCAGGGAGAAGCGCTTGACCCGCTTGTACAGCGGCATCATGTCGTTGCAGCGGTTGATCTCCTTCTTGATGAGCGCCTGGAGGGCGTCACCGGAAGGGCTGCCGGCCTCCGCCAGCGCCTCTTTATCCGGGAAGATCTCCGCCGTGACGGCCATATCCTGCTTATCGTCTTCGCCCCGAACCACGACTTCCTTGATGTAGGGGCTCTTGAGCAGATAATACTCCACTTCCTCAGGGAAAATGTTCTTGCCGTTCTTCGTTACGATGACGTTCTTCTTGCGGCCCGTGATGTACACGTAGCCGTCCCGGTCGATGTAACCATAGTCGCCGGTGTGCAGCCAGCCGTCTTCGCTGAGGACTTTCTTCGTCTCCTCTTCGTCCTTGTAGTAGCCCAGCATGACGGCGGGACTCTTGCAGACGATCTCGCCGATGCCGTCGGAGTCGGGCTGGTCGATGAAGACCTTCGTCCCGGGAAGCGGCAGTCCCACAGATGCGGGTTTGCAGGCGTAATCCGGGTTGAGCGCGATGATCGGCGAGCATTCCGTCATGCCGTAGCCCTGCACCATGTTGATGCCCATGGCCATATAATTGCGGATGACGTTCGGGTCGGATGCCGCGCCGCCCACGATGAACAGTTTTACGTTTCCGCCCATGGCGTTGTGCACGTCTTTAAACAGCCGCGCGGTGCGCTTCTGCACCTTCTTGTCGATGTGGGAGAGCGCCTTTACCATCTTGATGGCCTTGCGCATCTTGTCCGCCTTGCCGGCCTTTTCCGCCTGCTTCCAGATCTTGCTGTGCATGTTCTCGAAGATGAGGGGTACGGCGATCAGGTACGTCACCTTGGCCTGCTCCATGTTCTTCGTGATGTATTTCAGGCCTTCGCAGAACGCCACCGTGCCGCCCTGGTGCATCGAGCCAAGCACCGTCGCCGTAAACTCGAACGTGTGGTGCATGGGGAGCAGCGACAGGCAGACCTTGCGGTCCTTAAAGCGGTCCAGTTCGACGTATTCGTACAGGGCGCTCACATCGTAGGCCAGATTGCGGTGGCAGAGCATGACGCCCTTCGCCAGTCCCGTCGTGCCCGACGTAAAGATGAGCGTGCAGAAATCGTCCGGTTCCACGGGCAGCTGTGCATAGTTGTCCGAACCTACGGAGCGGAGCGCTTCGCCTTTGTTGCGCAGTTTGCGCCAGGACAGCACCTCTTCTTCGTCTTCCGCCAGATCCATGCAGATGAGCTGGATGTTGTCCATCCCCTGCAGCGCTTCTCTCACTTTCGCGCCGACCTTCGCGGAATAGACGATGGCGGAGATGTCCGCGCGTCCGGCCAGGGCCGATACTTCCTGCACCGGAAGTTCCTTGTCGAGGGGCACGATGACCCCCAGACCGCAGGCTACGGCGAAATACGTTACGATCCACTCGTAGCGGCTCTCGCCGATGACGGCGATGTGCTTGCCTTTATAGCCAGCCGCCAGCAGGGCGGTTCCCAGGCTGTACACGTCTTCGCGGAACTGGCGGAAAGAGATGGGAAGGTACTCCCCGCCAAGCTTTTCCTTATACAGATATGCGGCGCCGTCCCCGTACTGGGCAGCGGCGTAATTCACCAGATCTCTGAGGTCTCTTACTTTTCTGAGCATGCCAAAATCTCCTGTTTTACCTCTACAGTACGAAACATTCTATCACATTTCTGAGGAACATAAAAGCCCCGCGGCATATCTTGCCGCGGGGCTCAATGAGTTCAGTTCAGGTGCTGATTATTCCGTTTTCTTTTCCGGTTCGCTGCCGGGAGCGGGTGCTTCCGGTCTCGTGATCTCGGAGGGCTTAACGGGAGCCGCGCCGTCTTCGGTCTTGGGAGCCACCTTGACGATGGGCTTCTGGCCGGGACGGGGAACGACGTGGATGATCTTGCGCGGGCAAGCCTTGGCGCACATGCCGCAGTTCTTGCACTTGTCGGGATCGATCTTCGCCAGGTTGTCCACCACGTGGATCGCGTCGAACTTACAGGTCTTTTCGCACATCTTGCAGCCGATGCAGCCGACCTTGCAGGCCTTGGTAACGTTCTTGCCGAGGTCCTTGCTGGAGCAGCCGACCGTAACACGGGAGGTCTTCGGCAGGATGTCGATGATCTTCTGCGGGCAGGTATTGGCGCACATGCCGCAGCCTACGCACTTGTCGCGGTCGACCTTGGCAACGCCGTTGCAGACCTGGATGGCGTCATACTGGCACACCTTGGTGCAGTCGCCCAGACCGATGCAGCCGTATTTGCAGCTGCCCGGACCGCCGAAGAAGTTCTTGACGGCAGCACAGGACTGGATGCCCTGGTAGTCCATTTCCTTGGACGTGCAGTCTTCCAGACCGGAGCACATGACGTTGGCGACCTTTTCCACGGTCTCTCCGGCGTCAACGCCGAGAACGGCAGCGATCGCTGCCGCAGCGCCGGCACCGCCGGGCACGCACTTGTTGGGCGCGATGGAGTGGTCTTTGGCCAGAGCGCCGGCGTAGTCGTCGCAGCCTACGAAACCGCAGGCACCGCAGTTTGCGCCGGGCAGGCATTCACGGATCTTAACGGCCGTCTCGTCCACGGGCACGGCAAAGATCTTGCCGGCTACGGTCAGAAGGACAGCAGCGATGAGGCCGGTAACGATCGTCAGTACGACGGGAGTTACGAAAGCAGATGCTGTTAACATACTTCTATCCCTCCCTTACATACCGAAGATGTTGTCGATCATGCCGGAGAATCCCATGAAGGAGACGCTCAGGATGGAAGCGGCAACCAGAGTGGATGCAACGCCCTTGAAGCTCTCGGGATAGTCGTTCTCTTCGATCTTGCTGCGCACGCCTGCGAACAGGAACATGGCGAGCAGGAAGCCGACGCCGGAGCCGAAGGAGTTCATCAGGGACTGGATGAAGGTGTAGCCCTCGTCGATGTTCAGGGTGCAGACACCCAGAACGGCGCAGTTGGTGGTGATCAGCGGAAGATAGATACCCAGGGACTTATGCAGTGCCGGCAGGCTCTTCTTCATGAAGGTCTCGATCAGCTGTACCAGAGCGGCGATAACGAGGATGAACACGGTGGTCTGCATGTAGCCGATGCCGTTGGGGTCCAGCAGCAGGCGCTGAATGGGCCAGGTAGCGGCGGTCGCCAGTACCATAACGAAGATAACGGCGAAGGACATGCCGACTGCGGAATCCAGCTTCTTGGAAACGCCCAGGAACGGGCAGATACCCAGGAAGCGGACCAGTACGTAGTTATTGGCAAGGACAGCTGCCATAATGATCATTAACATTTCTTTCATGGTTAGCAGCCTCCCTCTTCAACTTTGCTGCAGACAGATGCGCCAGGGCAGCCCAGGCACTTGTTGGCAGCCTGCTTTTCCTTGACTCTTCCCTTGGTGAGCTTGTTCAGAGCTGCGATGATGCAGCCGAAGGTGAAGAAGCCGCCGGGAGCCAGCACGAAGATGGACATCGGGCTGAACAGATTTGCGGTCACGACGTGGCCGAAGATAGTTCCTGCACCAAGCAGTTCGCGGATGCAGGCCATGATGGTGAGCGCGCAGGTGTAGCCCAGGCCCATGCCCAGACCGTCCAGCGCGGAGTCTACGACGCTGTTCTTGTTGGCGAACGCTTCCGCACGGCCCAGGATGATGCAGTTCACTACGATCAGGGGCACGTACAGACCCAGGGACTTATTCAGGTCGGGCAGGTAGGCCTGCAGCAGCATCTGCAGAACAGATACGAACGTCGCGATAACAACGATGTAGCACGGGATGCGGACCTGATCGGGAATGATCTTCTTCAACGCGGAAATGAAGATGTTGGAGAAGAACAGTACGAAGGTTACGCACAGTCCCATACCGATGCCGTTGGAGGCCATGGTGGATACTGCCAGCGTGGGGCAGGTACCCAGGACCAGGACCAGGATCGGGTTTTCCTTGATAAAACCGTTGGTAAAGATGCTGAGTTTGCTCTTCTTGTTTTCCATTAGAAGGCACCTCCGATCTCTGCATACTGCGCCAGCGCGGCAGCGACCGCGTTGAACACAGCCTTAGAGGAATAGCTTGCGCCGGTAACGGGTGCGATATAGGTACCCTCACCTGCTTTATCCATGGTAATGGTGCCGCTTACGCCCTGGAACTTGTTGGTATGGTCGGGCAGCGTGGTCTTGGAACCAAGACCCGGAGTCTCGTTGGAAGCGTCCGTCACCTTGATGTTCTGGATGACGCCGTCCGCGTCCATACCGGTCATAACGGTAACGGGGCCGCCGAAACCTTTAAAAGCAGCAGTCATAACGTAGCCCGCGCCGTTGTCTGCCTGATAGACTTCGGTAACGCCGTCTACGAGGTCCACGTCCAGCTGCGTAAAGCCGTCTGCCTCGGGCAGAACTTCCGCTCTGGATTCGTTGGCCATACGGATATTGATATCGTCGATGATAGGTTTCGTGATCTGGTAGGTAGCAGCCAGCAGCATGGAAGCTACGAGGCAGATGCAGACCAGCACGATAGTCGGAGCCAGCATGGCTTTCTTATCCATTCCTACTTCACCGCCTTTCTGTCTACGCCGTTGATGTGCGTTCTGGTCCAGCGATCGATGTGCGGGGTCAGGATGTTCATCAGCAGGATGGCGAAGGAAACGCCCTCGGGATAGGAACCGAATACGCGGATGAGCATGGTGATGACGCCGCAGCCGACGCCGAAGATGATCTTACCTTTGCTGGTGATGGGGGACGTAACGTAGTCCGTCGCCATGAAGATGGAGCCCAGCATGGCGCCGCCGGCAAAGATGTGGAAGATCGGATCCTGGTGCATCAGCAGGGCCATGACCGCGATGGAGGCGAGCATCGCCACGGGGATCTCCCAGGTGATGACCTTTCTCCACAGCAGGTAGCAGCCGCCGATCAGCAGTGCGATGGCGGAAACTTCGCCCATGGAACCGCTGATGGTGCCCAGGAACATGTCCAGGTTGGAGGGAACGTCTTTTCCGGCAGCCAGCAGACCCAGCGGGGTGGCACCGGTGACGCCGTCCACAGAGGTGCTCTGGATGACGGAGCTCATACGGGAGGTAACAGCCCAGTTGGTCATCGGCGTTGCGAAACCGATGAACAGGACGATACGGCCGACGATTGCGGGGTTCGCGAAGTTCTGGCCCAGACCGCCGAAGACCTGCTTAACGATGACGATCGCGGCGAAGCAGCCGATGACAGCCATCCACAGGGGCAGCGTTACGGGCAGGTTGAACGCCAGGATGACGCCGGTGACGACTGCGGACCAGTCGCCGATGGTCTGGGGTCTGCCCAGGATCTTTCTGGTAGCGCCTTCGAAGATGACGCAGGCGGCTACGCAGACAGCGGTGAGCACGAGAGCTCTAGCGCCGAAGACGTAGATCGCGACCAGCAGAGCCGGGCACAGAGCGATCACGACGTCTCTCATGATGCTCTTGGTATCGACCGGGTTATTTACGTGAGGAGCGGAGGATACGATCAGATTGGTATGTTTCGTACTCATTATTTGTCTCCTCCTTCCTTCTTTTCTTCTTCCTTAGCCTTGGTAGCTTCTGCTTCGGCCTTGGCCTTTTCTGCGGCCTTTCTGTCTTCCGTCATGACCCAGGTCTTCGCGAGCTTGATCTCGAAGCTCAGCTGCTTTCTGGCCGGGCAGGAGTAGGAGCAGCATCCGCATTCCATACAGGTGGTAACGTCGTACTCTCTCAGAGTATCGATATCCTGGTGTTCCCAAGCCTTTGCCAACTTGGTGGGCATCAGGTTCATCGGGCAGCCTCTTACGCAGCGGCCGCAGCTGATGCACGCGGTCTCGGGCAGCTGGGTACCTGCGGTCTCGTCGAAGCACAGGATGGCGCTGTTGCCCTTCATGACGCCGTATTCATCCTTGGGGATAGCGCGGCCCATCATCGGTCCGCCCAGGATGATCTTTCTGACGTCGGCCTTAGTGCCGCCGCAGAATTCGATGACGTCGCACAGCGGGGTGCCGATGGGCACTTCCACGTTCTTGGGGTCAGCGACGGCGTTGCCGTCTACCGTCATGGCCTTGGAGACCAGGGGCATGCCGGTGGCCAGGAACTGCTGCATCTTGAGAACGGATGTAACGTTGGATACGATGCATCCTACGTCTGCGGGCAGCTTGCCTGCGATGAGGTGGCGTCCGGTGGTCTCGTAGATGATGACACGCTCTGCACCCTGGGGATAGACCTGGCGCAGCTCCGCCACGGAGATGTTCTTTTCGTCCTTCAGGAGGTCCTTAAAGAGCTTGATGGCGTCGGGCTTGTTGGTCTCGATGCCGATGAAGGCTCTTTCGATCTCCAGCCAGTGCAGAACGGCCTTAACGCCGTCCACGATCTCCTGGGCGTGCGTCAGCATGTTCTGATGGTCGACGGTGATGTACGGTTCGCACTCAGCGCCGTTCACGATGAAGGTATCCACCTTTGCGGGGGGCTTTACGTTGAACTTGACGCTCATGGGGAAGGTAGCGCCGCCGAGGCCTACGACACCGGATTCGCGGACAGCCTTGATAAAGCTGGCCTTATCCGTGATGACGGGGGGAACGACAGTCTCTGCGATCTCCTGCTTGCCGTCGGGCACGATCTCGATAATGGTATCGACTCTGCCCATCTGAGACATGGCCTTGTTGATGGCGGTCACTTCGCCGGATACGCTGCTGTGGATAGGAGCGCATACAAAGGCTTCGCTGTCTCCGATCTTCTGGCCAACCTTAACGTGGTCGCCGACGGCCACGACAGGCTGGCAGGGGGCACCTATGTGCTGACTCATTGGAATGTAAACCTTTTCCGGGAGGGTCATCGGAATGATGGCCTGTCCGGCAGTATTCTTACAATGGTTCACATGGATGCCATTCAGATGTTTGCCTGAACTCATACTATTTCTCCTTATTTTTCTATCAGGTCTCGGCACACGTTAAAATCTGCAGCCATAGACCTGCACAGTATAGAATATATCAAATTGTCAGGGATTTCAAGGAAAGATTGAGGCAAATTTAACGATTATTCAGGAAGTGTTTCGGCGCGGGTGACCCACAGAGCAGCGCTTCGCAACCCAGCACCAGGTCGCGGTAGGTCTGCTCGAAGTCGCCGGTGTACCAGGGATCGGCCACATCGCGCTTTAAGGGTGTAAGGTCCAGGAACTTAACCGTTTTCCCGGCGTAATCGCTCCCGAACATGCGCTCCATGTTCCGCAGGTTCCAGTCGTCCATGCAGACCAGCAGGTCGTAGTCTTCACAGGCTTGCCGGGTCACCTGCGCGGCAAAATGCCGTTCGAACGGTACGCCGTGACCCGTTAAGCAGCGCCTGGCCGGCGGATACATGTCGTTTCCGATCTCCTCCCGGCTCGTCGCCCGGGATGCGATCTCGAACTCGCCTTCCCTGCCCGCCTTGCGGACCATGTCTTTAAAAATGAACTCCGCCATTACGCTGCGGCAGATATTGCCGTGGCAAATAAATAGGATTTTTTTCATACCAACTTATGCCGACTTATGCGGTCTTAAGCGTTGATTTTTCAACGGTTTTAGAGACTGTCATCTTTTATCAGTTTGGCATAACTTTGCGTTTTCCAGGCATATGTTTGACTTGAATGTTGATAAAATGTTGATAAAACCTTCGGAAGAATACCCTCAAAAAGGCATTTTATCAACATTGCATTTTTGCTCAATCCAGACTGAATAGCGATGATTTTCAGTCTTTCACAACCTGTTGAGCAAGCTTTTTGCATTCTCAACATCAAAATGAACGATTATTTGCATTAAACGTTATATTGATGTCTGATTGTTCAAATAGGTCTAAATGTTGATAAAAACTAGATAATAATCGAAAGTTTTTTAAAAGATACTCTCAACTATGTATTATTCAACAATTCAGTCTGCGGATTACCCCATGGTCCTGACGACCATTTTCAGTCTTTTCTAACCTGCTGAGCTCGTCTTTCGCATCTTCCACGCTTAAATGAGTATATGTATTAAGCGTAACACTGATGTCTGAATGTCCCATAAGGTACTTCAATGTATTCGGGTTCATTCCCTTCTTTGCCTGTTCAGAACAATAGGTGTGCCGACATACATGTGGAGTTACCTTAGGCATCTGGACTATGTAAGTTGCATTGTACTTGTCAGTAATACGTTTGAAGTAATGCTCCCAATGCATTGCGACAAGGGGCATTCCGTTCTTATCCAGGTATAGAAAGCCAACTTTGCCATCAACCATAGGTTCAACTTTTGGCGCGATTCGGTTCGCAAGAAGATCCTCAAAGCGCTCATACACATCATCTGTCATTGGAATGATACGCGTACCTGATGCTGTCTTAGCTGACTCAATGATTATATACGACATATCCGAGGTTCTCTGAAGCTGATGGTTAATAGTGACCTCACGCTTTTCCATGTCAATATCACTTAGCGTCAACCCACAAAACTCAGAAATACGCATTCCTGTGTGAAAGAGAATGTAAATCCCATTATAATATCTCGAATAATGTTTATCCTCTTTCACAAAACGAAGGAAATCACGCTTCTGTTTTGCCGATATCGCTTCGCGCCTCACCATATCATTTACGATCACTTCACACAGCATGAAATCAAAAGGATTTTTGACTATCAGGTCGTCTTGAACAGCCATCGCAAATGCCGGTCGGAGAACACCGCGAATGGAATGAATAGAGGAATATCCTCGCCCATCTTCCTGCTGCATCCTTACCAACCATGCTTTAGCATCCATAGTTTTCACTTTGTCGATTCGACGACTGCCGAATTCATCGTTGTAAATGATATTTAGAACTGTGTTATAACCGGTTTTCGTCGACGGCTTTACATTCGTTTTTAGTAGCGTATACCTTCGTGCAAGTTCATAAACCGTCAAACCACCAGCCTGGAATGCAACACCCAGATTGTGAAGACGATAATATTCTTTCACCTGATCCCTTAAAGAAATACAATCCCTTTTTCCCGCAGGGAGCCTATCGGTTTGCTCAAGTTTCCACGAATAAAAAGCCTTCTGCTTCCCTCCTTCATAAAATGTATACTTGTATCTTCCGGATTTGTCCTGGCTTTCACCGGGACGAAGTACACGTCCTTTTCGATCTCTACGTTTTTCCATTTGAGACTCCTTATAAAAGAGCCCAGCCATGATATATAGAGTATATCACAGCAGGGCTCATGGTACTTCTAGATTGCTTCAGTTCTATCAAGAAAATGCGCGAACCGTTCCCTCTTGAAAAGAACCTTATTCCCGTTCTTCAGGATAAACCCATCACTGTATCCCGCATGTTCATCCGCAAGCTGACGGAGTTTTTTTTCACCGATTCCAAAGTATTGTGTTGCCTCTATTAACGTCAGCGCATACTTTTCGGAAAGCGGTACATTCTCAGTACTGTGAATTCCCATTATTATTTATCCCCTTTCAATCTTTTATCCCATCAAGGTGCTTCTACACACTCCGGAATCAGCATTCCCAAACTTTTCATACAGGCCTTATCCACCTCAGACATCTGTTCTTTAGTGAGCCCGCCCAGATATGATATGATCCGGCTTTTATCTATCGTTTTGATTTGTTCTAACGAAACCATGGATGGCAAGGGTAATCCCCTGACTTTTTCAAAAGATACGTGTGTAGGCAGGTTAATCTTTTTGAACTGTGTTGTCATTGGTGCAATGATCAATGTGGGACAATAGATGTTTCCATCATTATTCTGAAGCACCAAAACCGGTCGTCTGCCTCCCTGCTCACTTCCTTTGAAAGGATTCAGGTTTGCATAATAGATATCACCTCGTCGATAATTCCAATCCACGGATGAGCCTGGTTCCCGTTTCGGGATTGTGGTTTTATGATTCTTTTTCATAGAATAATCCCCCTTTTGAAATATGTACGGGCAGGCATATCTACCCACCCTCAAACGTCCATTTCCTTTCTAAAATAGAATCGTAGCAGCTGACTGGCTGTTATAGATTCAGAAATGAAAGTGAACTTTGACAATTGCATATTCATTCA
>CACYFF010000033.1 GCA_902773665.1 uncultured Eubacteriales bacterium
TTAGGTATCTTGACTCCTTTTCTCCCCATATGAAAACTCCCTTCATGATTAACAGTGATTTTCTTTTTTCACTGTCTCTCATAAAGGGAGCATATCATCCTGCAGACTGCGGGGTTTTCTGTAGTTGGCCAAATTATAGGTCGGATTACTGCTGCGCCGAAATACGTTGTCCGGGGGTCAGCGCTTCTTGTACAGAACGAGTTCGGGATCGGCGCCGTCCTCGCCATAGGTGCATACCAGGATAAAGTCCATGTTCGCGAGAACGCCGAAACACCGGTCTCCGCCGAATTCCGGCTCCAGCTGATTGCCGAGATACGTGGTTCCGTCGTCAAGGAATTTTACCTGCGCACCGTTTGGCAGGCGGTATGCGAGATTTACGTATTGTCCGACCAGCGCGTTCAACTTTTCCACTCTCGGCATGCCTTCGATCTGCAGCGCATTGATCTCTTCGATCAGCTGCTTCTTAAAGACTTCGAATTCTCCGTCGTCCCCGAGCTCCTCGTACCGCTTCCAGTAATCCAGCGTCGGCAGCAGCTGCTTCAGGTAGGCGCGGACCTGCTCTTCGGAGAATTGATCGCTCACCATATTCGGCACGCAGACTTCGATCAGCTCGTCCATGCTGCTGTAAGTGTATGTGCCGTCGGCGTAGCACCACTTGCAGTAATCCTCGTTCAGCGATCCGTCTTTGTTTCTTCCGAGCAGCGTATCTTCGAGGGGCATGCCGCAGCACTGGCATACCAGCCGCCGCGGTGACCCGAGCAGAGTATTGATGGACACATCGAACAGGGAAGAAAGAAGCTTGAGCGTCTCCGTGTTCGGGACGGTTTCCCCGGTTTCCCAGCGGGAGACTGCTTGGCGGGTCACGAAGACCTTTTCGGCCAGCTCGTCCTGCGATAGCCCGTTCTTTGTGCGAAGATCATAGATGACATCTTTTGTATCCATTTCGGCACCTCCTGATTCTTTTATACGCCTCAGCGTGAAAGAAGACAAGCAACAGGCTGTTGCGCAGTGTAGAGCTCCGGTCTGCGCTTTGCCGGGAAATAGCGGTAGCGCATGGAGGGCTGCGGAGTGCGGTAGAGGGCCAGTTGGGCCGGGTCAACGTCGAAGATGCACAGCCCCGGTGACCCGCCGAAATCCTCCGCCAACACGTCGCCTTCCGGTCCGCAGGCGAAGCAGCCGCCGGTAAAAGTCGGGATCGGATCGCCCGGCTTTGCAGATGGGCGTATTCCTAGCAAATTGCAGCAGGCCATCACGACGCGGTTGTCGTAGGCCCGCGCAGGGATGATGGTCTGCCAGATGCGGCGGCGTTCCTCCGGTGTCCCTGGAGAGGCGAAGGGGGCGAAGACTACCTGCGCGCCTTGCAGCGACAGCGTCTGGGTGATCTCCGGGAAGTGGCATTCCACACAGATCTGCAGGGCTGCGGTGATGCCGCAGGAGAGCGGGAAAACCTGAAGCACATTGCCGGGTTCGAAGACGCTCTGCTCTTTTTCGCCCAGATGCGTCTTGCGGCAGGGCAGAACGCGGCCGTTTGGGTAGAAAACCGCGTGGGTGATGCTGTATTTCGGTGCTGCGCTTTCGGTCTGTTTCGGTCCGGCTGCTTCTGAGCTGTCTTGCAATGCCATGCGCTCCATATAGCCTGCCAGGATGTCGATCTGCAGTGCTTCGGCAACCTTGGAAACTTCCTTCAGAACGGGATCGTCCGAAGCGATCGCAAATTGTGCCGCGTTATCCGGATCGTAGCCCGTCAGAAAGCCTTCCGGAAAACAGACGGCTCTGCAGCCAGCAGCTGCAGCTTTCTCGGAGAAAGTTCGGATGGTTTTTAAGTTTTGCTGAGGGTCACCGGGGATGGCCGCTGCCTGAACGACGGCCATGGCGATGGTTTGGCGGTTAGTTTGATCCATTGTATGCACCTGTTTTTGCGAAAGGATGCTTTTATGATATCATAGAGTGACCCGAGAAATCTTTGCAGAAAAGTGCGCTTTTGTCCTTGACAAAGCCAATGGCTCTATCGTATAATAGCAAAGTCGCAAGTGCGGCGTTATTCCGGAGTAGCTCAATGGTGGAGCAACCGGCTGTTAACCGGTAGGCTGTCGGTTCGAGCCCGACCTCCGGAGCCAACTTTGGGAGAGGCAAACGCCTCTCCCAAACTAACTCAGCCGAAGACAAGCCGGGATGGCGGAATTGGCAGACGCACGGGACTTAAAATCCCGCGATAGCAATATCGTACCGGTTCGACCCCGGTTCTCGGCACCAACTTAACATCGCGGAGTAGAGCAGCTGGTAGCTCGTCGGGCTCATAACCCGGAGGTCGGAGGTTCAAATCCTCCCTCCGCAACCAAAAAACAAAGCAGAGACCTCGAAAAGGCCTCTGTTTTTCTTTAAAAAAGCATTTTTAGGGGGACAACTATGAAAAGAAAGATTCTGATCGTCTGCATGATCGTACTGGGACTGTTATCGCTGACGGGCTGCCATTCCGGCGGCAATGAGACGCTGCCTGTTTCGGATGAGGAATATATGGACTATGCCGGCCGGCAGTTTGCCGGTGAAGATCCCTGGGGCGGCATCCTCACCGTTACGGTGCGCAGCATCGTGGACGGAAAGATGGAGTGGACGTTTACCGATGTATTCGACGATTCCACCCTGTATCAGCTGGCAGAAGGCACTCCCGTGAAGGACGGGAAAGCGGATTTCGACATCGAAGGCAAGGACGTGGAAAACGACAGTATTACGTTCAACTATCAGGGCGAAATGGAACTGAAGGACGGCAAAGTCCTGATGACCCTGACATCCGGCTGCGTCATGACGGCTTCCTCGGAGGGCGGTTCCTCCTCCCGCAACGCAGAAGCGCTGGCCGGTTCCGGCCTCTCTAACCAGGTCCTGCTGGTGGAAGCCGATTCCCTGGATGAATACACGGTACAGTCCGGCGATTCCATCCACAGCATCGCGGAAGCCTACGGGATCTCCACAAGAGAACTCGCTATCATGAACCAGACCGTCATCATCGAAACGGCGCAGGCCTACGGATACGAATTCGACGACGTGATCGAATACGCGAAGTATCTGTTCCCGGGCGAAGTCCTGAAGGTGCCCGCAAAATAGAGCCGGAAGCTTACCGGAACGCAATAGAAAACCACGCGATAGTCGCGTGGTTCCGTAAAGCTTAAGCGGTGAGCAAAAAATCCTAATGTGCTAAACTGTTTGATAAGCCTGCCAGCTTAAAAACAGAAACCCGGGAAATATCCCGTGAAAGAAGGAAGTAGTTTTATGCGTATTTTGTTGGCAACGGCTTTTGCGCTGTTTGCCGGTCTGATGATGACCCGTGTCTTCAAGTATCTGCGCCTCAATTTTCCCGACGTGACGGCGTTTCTGATCGCCGGCGTACTGGTGGGCCCCTTCTGCCTGGGCGCGACCAGCGTGCCCGGATTGGGCTTCGACTCCATGGAGGACCTGAGCCGTGTGACGGTGCTTTCCAATGTGGCGCTGGGCTTTATCGCCTTTGATATCGGCAATGAGTTCCGCCTTGCCCAGCTGAAGCACACGGGCAAAACCGCCACAGTCATTGGCATCCTGCAGGCGGTGATCGCCTCGCTGCTGGTGGACGCGGCGCTGATCGGCCTCCACTTTATCGTGGGTCCCGACGTACTGCCGCTGCCCGTTGCCATCACCCTGGGCGCCATTGCCGCCGCTACGGCTCCCGCCGCCACACTGATGGTGGTGCGCCAGTATAAGGCCAAAGGCCCTGTCACCAGTTTGCTGCTGCCCATCGTCGCGCTGGACGACGCGGTGGGCCTGGTGATCTTCGCCGTCTCCTTCGGCATCGCGGAGGCCATGGACGGCGGCACGCTGAACGCCGTCTCCGTGATCGTGAACCCGCTCCTGGAGATCGTCTGCTCGCTGATTCTGGGCGCCGTCATGGGCACCTTGCTGACGGTGCTGGAGAAGATCTTCTTCTCCAACTCCAACCGTCTGTCCCTGACCATTGCCTTTGTCATCATGACCATCGCCCTGTCCTCGGTCACCGTGCCGCTGGGCGGCGGTGTGGAGATCTCCTTCTCCTCGCTGCTGGTGTGCATGATGCTGGGCACCATGTTCTGCAACCTGAGCGAGTATTCCACGGATATCATGAACCGCTCCTCCAAGTGGACGGCGCCGCTGTACGCCGTGTTCTTCGTCCTGTCCGGTGCGCAGCTGGATCTCAGCGTGTTCAAGTATCCCCTGGTCATCGTGATCGGCCTTGTCTTTATCCTGGCCCGCTGCGTGGGCAAGTACTTCGGCGCGCTGCTCAGCAGTACCATGATGAAATGCAGCCATACCGTGCGCAAGTATCTGGGCATTACCCTGTTTCCCCAGGCCGGTGTGGCTCTGGGCATGGTGGTCAGCGCCCAGGCGCTGGGCGCTGAATACGGCGCACTGATCCGCAATATCATCCTGTTCAGCGTGCTGGTGTATGAACTGATCGGTCCGCTGCTGACCAAGATCTCCCTGCAGCGCGCGGGCGAGATCACCTCCGGCGCCACCGACGCCCAAAACCGCGCCCGGTTTGAGAAGAAGGAAAAGAAACAGACAGCTTGATCTATGGCAGAGCCTCCGCTTTCGGAAGAAGGCGGGGGCTTTTTGTATGCGAGGAAAGCGACATGAGGTTTTGTTGACTGTTTCGACAGCCCATATGAATGGAAAATCGTCACCGGAAACAAAAAAAGTAAAATATCTTTTTGGTGCAACGTGCCACAGGAACAGAAAAAGACAGGCGAAAGCCTGTCTTTTTCTGTTCCTGTGAATACCTCAAAAATTATTGCCGCAGCATCTTTACAAAGCTCTCCGGATCGTAGACCGGCACCTGGGCATTCTGAAAATGCACGAGGTTGCGCGTAACGATGCAGTCGATCTTTTCCCGGAAGGCGCTTTCGATCAGCATGGCATCTTCGAAGTCACCGTTCTCCCGGAGAAGCGCCTTTTCGCAATCGATGCCCTTTGCATCGATGATCTCAAAAATGGCGAAGAGGTTCGTTAGGATCTTTCTCGCTTTTTTGTCGATATCCGGCTCACCGCGCAGCTGCTTGCACGCAAAGAAATAAAGATCGCTCGCCTGCTTCGCGGTAATGTGACCGGTGATCTCCTGGAGCGCAGCCGCCGTAAAGATCTCTTTTCCAGAATCGAACCAGGGCTGCCTCTTCTGCAGAACGTCCACGACGATGTTCGTATCCAAAAGCACTCTCATAGCGTTTCCAGCCTTGCTTCTTTCGCTTCTTCCCAGGTCGTGGTCTGGGGCAGGGCGCCGAACAGCGACTCTGCGATCTCGACGCGGCTTTGGAACGGGCTGCTGAGTTTCGCAACAACTTTTCCGTACTGCGTTATGAAGATCTCCTCCGTTGCGGCCAGTGCCAGATATTTTCCCAGATTCGTTTTAAATTCGGTAGCAGTGATCGACATCGCACTATCCTCCTGATTCGATTATATCAAAACCGTATGAAAAGACAATTCAAATCGTACGAAATATTATTATAATCGCACGATGCGCGAATCTCCCGCTTTTTATACGGAATCCTCTTTCTATCCGCAAAAACCACCGAATATGCTGTATAATATGCATAAAATGAATGTTATGTGGCAAAACCGAGGAGTTTTACCATGAAATTAGCAATTCTTATACTTATTTACTCCGCCATCGAGGCACTGGGGCTGTGGCTGCTGTACGGCCCGCTGCGCAGAGCCGTTGACCCCGTCAAAAAGCATGCTGCCCGGGCGGTCATCCCGACTGTGCTGGTAGGCATCCTGTATGCTTTTCCCATGATCGGCGCCCTCGTGCCGGACGGCCCCGTCTGCTGGTTCTTCCAGAAGTACGGCAATATCCAGGTGGGATACATTCTGTATTTTTTCGGTATGCTTTTGCTGGTGCGCATCGTCGAAGGCATCGCACGCACACGCCGTAAACGCAAGACGGGCGAAAAGCAGCCCCTTTCCGTTTTCTACTGCCGCTCGATGCTGGCGGTCCTGGCCGCAGGCGCCATTGCGCTCAACGTTGGGGGCTTCCGGGTCTCCCACGACGTAAAGACCACATTCTACGAACTTCCCAAGGAGACGCTCGGCCAGACCGAACCGCTGCGCATCGTCCTCATCGGCGACACCCATATCGGGGTCAACTCCACGCCAAAACTGTACGAAGACATGGCCGCCCGCATCAACGAGCAGCACCCGGATCTGGTGCTGCTGGCGGGGGATATCGTCACCAGTTCCTACGGCGCCATGCGTACGCCAGACCTCTACGTGGAGATCTTCCGCTCCATCGAAGCCCCGAAAGGCCGCTATGTCATCTACGGCAATCACGACGTGGAGGAGCCTCTTTTGGGCGGTTTTACCTATGTGGGCGCCGAAAACACCTATCGTCATCCGGAGATGGAAGGCTTTATCGAATCCTGGGGCTGGACCCTCCTGAAAGATGAAGTCGTCCGCCTTCCCGGGCTGAACGGCCTGGTGATCGCGGGGCGAAGGGATGAGAGCCGTCCCGGAGACGGCGTTTTGGAGCGGGCTTCTCTCGCCGGCCTCCTGCAGGGCGTTGACCCCGCCGAGCCCATCCTGCTGCTGCAGCACGAGCCTTCGGACCTGAAGGCCCTCAGCAGCCATGGCATCGATCTGGCTGTTTCGGGTCACACCCACGACGGGCAGATCTTCCCGGGCAACGTGTTCTGCCGCATCAAGGGGCCGCAGTCCTACGGGCTGAAGTACTGGAAGGATGCCGCTGTGGTCGTCACCTCCGGCGTGGGCACTTACGGCCCGCCGATCCGGGTAGGAACCATCAGCGAGATCGTCGTGATCGATCTGAAGTAAAAATAGAAAGGCTGGAATGCAGATGAAAACTGAGGGAAAGGAACGGAAAAGCAGGCGGACCGCCTGGAAGACCCGGGCAAAAGCGGTCGTAAAAAAACATTATCTGCTGCTCGTCGTGCTCTGCATGGTGGCCGTGTTCTTCGGTACGGAGTTCAGCTATGTTACGTCGCACACCCACAGCATGTACAATTTTCTGACTGGCCAGGACCCGGAAGGCACCGGTATCATGGTGCGCATCGGTGACCAGTCCATCCTGGACAAGCTCTCCGAGCAGGTGTTCTCCGACCGGGTGAAGGAGATCCACGAGGAGGGCAAGGAGGTCGCCGGCCAGCTGCAGGAGATGAAGGACGAGCGGATCGCCCAGATCCGGGGCGGCACGCGAGGTGCGCTGTCTTCGGTCTCCGGCTATTTCGCCTCGGGTAAGCTGGTGGAGACCGTCGCGGACACCTCGATCTCCATCTTCCACTCCGAGACTCCCGGCAAGGTCCTGATGATCCTGGGCAGCTTTCTCCTCACCACGGCCGTATGGGTCTTTATCCGCAATGTCTACCGGGCCGTCCTGCGCCGGATGTTCCTGGAGGCGCGGATCTACGACGGCGTGCCCATCGCGCGGCTGCTGCACTTTAAAGTCGTCCGCCGCTGGCTGCGGGCATCGCTGTCCATGCTGCTGGAGACCGTCTATACCGTTCTGTGGAGCCTTACGTTCGTGGGCGGCATCATCAAGACCTATTCCTACTGGCTGGTGCCCTATATCGTCGCAGAAAATCCGGACATTGCGCCGAAGGAAGCCATCACGCTGTCGCGGCGCCTGATGAACGGCCACAAGGTCGAAGCGTTTCTGCTGGACCTCTCCTTCCTCGGATGGCACCTCCTGGGCATCGTCACCTTCGGCATCGCGGAGGCGGTCTGGGCGACGCCCTACATCACGGCGACTCAGGCGGAGTTCTACGTCCAGATCCGCAGTGAGGCGAAGGAGCAGGGGATCGAGGGCGCCGATGCCTTAAACGACACCTATCTCTACGAAAAGGCGGATACCGGCGCGCTGGAGAGCCATTATCCGGACATCGAGGCGGAAAAGGCGTACATCGCCGCGCATCAGGTTTTGCTGACCCCGGTCAGAGCCTTCTTCGCGAAGAACTTCGGGCTCTGGATCGGCAGCATGAAGGAAAAGAACGCCTACGACGACGTGGAAGGCAGACGGCAGCAGATCGTCATCGACCAGGCGGAGCTGGAAGGCAGGCTGTATCCGGTGCGGCTGTGTCCGCTGTGGAAGGACGAATACAAGCGGACGCTCCGCAGCACGCGGGCGCTGCGCACCTACACGATCTGGTCCGTCATCCTGATCTTCTTCCTGTTCTCCTTCGTGGGCTGGGCCTGGGAGGTGAGCATCCACATCGTCAAGGACGGCGTGTTCGTCAACCGGGGCGTGATGCACGGACCCTGGCTTCCGGTCTACGGCAGCGGCGTCGCGATGATCGTGGTCATGCTGGCCCGCTGGCGGCCCAAACCGGCGCTGGAGGCGGCTCTCACGATCCTGCTCTGCGGCTTCGTGGAGTACATGACGTCCTTCTATCTGGAGATGACCAAAGGCATGCGCTGGTGGGACTACACCGGCTATTTCCTCAACCTGAACGGCCGCATCTGCGGCGAGGGCCTGGCGGTCTTCGCGGTAGGCGGCATGGTGGCCGTGTATCTGCTGGTGCCGGTCTTCGACGCCATGATCTCCCGGCTGAACGTCAAGCGGCTCGCCATCGTGTGCGTCGTGCTGCTGGTCTGCTTCGGCTCGGACCTCGTCTATTCCCTGAAGGTGCCGAACACGGGCGAGGGCATTACGGATTACACGGATTACAAGGACACGAGCGATCTAACGCAAAAGATAGAAGTTGAACAAATGTTCGTTTCCTGATATACTTTCCCTGTAGAGAAGGCAGGGAAGGGTCATGGAAGAGTATTTAGCACAATTAAACGAATCGCAGCGGCAGGCAGTTACGTCCACGGAAGGGTATGTGCGGGTCATCGCGGGAGCGGGCTCGGGCAAGACCCGGGCGCTCACTTGCCGTTTTGCGTATCTGGTCAACGAGCTGGGCATCATGCCCGGCAACATCCTGTGCGTCACGTTCACGAACAAGGCGGCTCAGGAGATGCGCCAGCGCATCCACCGGATGACCGGCGACAACGACACGGGCTACATCAACACGTTCCACGGCTTTTGCGTGTCGGTGCTGGACGAGGAGAGCTACGCAGTGCAGTACCCGAAGAGCTTCCTGGTGCTGGACAACTCCGACATCGATTCCATGCTGAAGATCATCTACGAGGAGCGGGGGCTGACCCTCAGAGACATGAGTTTCGGCGACGCCCGGGACATGATCGAGATCCAGAAGCTCTTTAAAAAGCCGGACTACTATCTGGACGTCATCGCGCTGCCTTTGGACGCGCTGCACGACAAATACATGGCGGCGAAGGACGTAAAGGACATCATCTTCTACGGCTACCTGTACCAGGCGAAGAAGTGCTTCGGACTGGATTACAACGACCTCATCATCTTTACGCTGCACATCTTCCGGGAGCACGAGGACATCCGCCTCAAGTGGCAGCAGCGCCTGGAGTACATCATGATCGACGAATTCCAGGACATCGACGGCCTGCAGTACGAGCTGATGGAGGCGCTGCAGGGGTACCATAAGAATCTGTTCATCGTCGGTGACCCGGACCAGACCATCTACACCTGGCGCGGCGCCAACACGAAATACCTGATGGATTTCGACCAGTCCCACGAGGGCACGAAGACCATCTACATGCTGGAGAATTACCGTTCCACGCCGCAGATCCTGGCGGCTTCCAACGCCCTCATCGGGAAAAACAAATTCCGGATCAAGAAGGATCTGGTGCCCACGCTGCCGGACGGGCCGGTGCCTGTCTATAACCATGCGGCATCCCAGGGGAAGGAAGCGAAGTGGATGGCAGACAAGGTGCGCAGTCTCGCGGAAAGCGGCGCAGCGCTGGGGGATATCGCCGTGCTGTACCGGGCTCACTACATCACCCGCAACATCGAAGAGGTCTTTCTGAAGGAGAAGATCCCCTACAAGATCTACAGCGGCGTACAGTTCTTCGACCGCATGGAGATCAAGGATACGCTGTCGTATCTGCGCATGCTGGCCTACAAGGACGATCTGAGCTTCCGCCGCGTCGCCAACGTGCCCAAGCGCAATCTGGGTCAGCGGCGCATGCAGTACTTGGAAGAGACAGCGGAGAAAGAGGGGACGAGTCTGTACACCTGCCTGCAGAACCACCTGGACGACGAGATCTTCAAGGGCACGAAAGCCGCGAAGTTTATCGATCTGATCGAGACTTTCGCTAAACTTGCCGAGTCCATGCCCATCTCCGAACTGTTTTCGAAACTGGTGGACCAAAGCGGCTACGAGGCCATGCTGCGCACGGAAGGGAGCCAGGAGCGGCTCGACAACCTGGCAGAGCTCAAGCAGTCCATCTACGAATACGAGACGAGCTGCGGGGAGGAGACATCGCTGCAGCACTATCTGGAGCATGTGGCGCTGTTCTCCAATGCGGAACAGCCCATCGCTGAAGGCAAGGTAAAGCTCATGACGATCCACGCCGCCAAGGGCCTGGAATTCCCCTACGTCTTTCTGTGCTCCTTAAACGAAGACGTCTTCCCCTCCAAGAAAGTGAGCACGCTGCAGGCCATGGAAGAGGAGCGGCGTCTGGCCTTCGTGGCCCTTACGAGAGCGGAGAAGGCGCTGTTCCTGTCCGATGCGGAAGGACGCACACACGAAGGAACCCAGCGCTATCCGTCCCGGTTTCTGTTCGACATCGGGGAAGAACTGCTGGATGTGGAGAACAAGCCGCCTGAGGATCTGGTGCGCGACGCGAAGGAGATGATCGCGGTCAAGACAAAGCGCATGCCGGAAAACCTGGAAAAAACTGCGCTGGCGCCCGGCACCCGGGTGCGCCACGACATCTTCGGCGAAGGCTGCGTGGTGGATACCGACGTCAACGCGGGCGTCTATATCATCCAATTCGATATGCTCGATACCCCGCGCAGACTGAATATGCGGCTTAAACTGGAAGTATTGGGTTCTTAACAGATGCAGAAGACCCTCAGCGTATGTTAAAATAAATAGGTTAGCGCATTATCGCAGCAGTTTTGAGGGCACTATGGGCATCCTGTTTTCCAACATGATCGGTACGCTGGCGGTCATCTTCGTCATCGCGTTCTTTATCGGAGGCAGCGATCTTCTGCCGATGTTCCTCGGCATGAAGAGAAACTGGAAATTCATCCTTACCGCCGGCATCGTCGGCGGAACAGTTCGACGACATCACGATGCTCTGCTTAAGATGGGATGGAAAGGAAGTTTCCGGTGAACAGGAAAGTTAACGTCTCCTGCGTGCAGATGCAGCCGCACGCAGCGGACTACGAATACAATTTGAAGAAGATGGAGGGATTCGTCGAATCCGTCATGCGCAGTCGTCCGGAGACGGATCTCATCGTGTTCCCTGAACTGGCGACGACGGGCTATGTCTGCACCAACGACGAATTCGAGGCGATGACCCGCACAGCGGCGGAAGATCCGTCCGTAAAACGGATGGGCGCCCTGGCCGCGAAGTATGGCGTTATGCTGATCTACGGCTTTTCGGAGCGCGACCCGGACGATCCGTCTATCCTCTACAACGCTGCAGCGATCCTGGGCAAAGACGGCACTCTGATGGGCACCTACCGCAAGGTGCATCCCTTCCTGAACGAGAAAAAATGGTGCACCGCGGGCAGCGAGTATCCCATTTTCGATACGGACTTCGGCCGCATCGGCGTCATGATCTGCTGGGATACGGCATTTCCGGAAGTTGCCCGCACCTATGCGCTCAAAGGCTGCGATCTTCTCGTCGTGTGTACGAACTGGGAGATCACGGAAGCGGAGGACTGGCCCATGGATACGGCGGCCGACTGGGATCTCGTGACCCGCGCCAGAGCCTTCGACAACACGCTGCATCTGGTCTCCGCCAACCGGGTAGGCAGCGACAGAGGTCTGGGATTCTTCGGTCACAGCAACATCATCGATCCCGTGGGAAAGGTCCTCGAAAGCCTGGACGAACCTGTGGAAGGGGACATCCACGCGGAACTGGATCTCTCTCTGACGGAGAAGCGCCGCCGCGAATACTACACGATCCTGGCGGACCGGCGGCCGGATACCTACGGGGCGCTCACGGAACCAATCGATTAAAATTTTTGATAATTTCCATAAAAATAATCAGTCGTTTGATTGAAAACGGCTGATTTTTTATATAAACTGAAAAGAGGAGGAAACGCATCATGGAGATCCGCAACCTGAAGACCTTTTTGAAAGTCGCAACGTTAAAGAACTTTACTTCTGCAGCCAAGGAACTGGGCTATTCCCAGGCCAACGTGAGCGCGCAGATCAAACAGCTGGAGGAGGAACTGGAAGCGCCGCTGTTCAACCGCATCGGCCGCCGGGTGACCCTCACGCAGTACGCCGAGGAACTGCTGCCTTACGCGCTGAACATCGTATCCACTGCCGTGGAGATGGAAAATCTGCTCCATTCCGGCGAAGCCCTGGGCGGCACGGTCCGGGTGGGCATGGTGGAATCGCTGTTCCACGCCATCGGCGAGGACCTCATCCTCGAGTATCACAGGCGCTTTCCGAAGGTGACGATGGATATCGTCGTGGACGCTACGTCCGTTCTGAAGGAGAGACTGCGCCAGGATACGCTGGATCTCGCGTTCCTGATCGACGACCCCCTTACCGGCAGCGAGTGGCAGATCTTCTACGCTGCTCCCGCCAAGGTCGTGGCGGTGGTCAACCCGGATCATCCGTTCGCGCATAAGAAAAAAATAAGACCGGAGGATATCTCCGGTCACGAGCTGGTGATGATGGAACCTTCCGCCCCGTACAGCGTCGGTTTTATGAATTCCATGGCGAAAAAGCATCTGGATACGAAGCCTTTCCTGACGCTGCAGAGCGCCGACATCGCCGCGGATATGGTGCAGCGGGAGAACCTGATCGCGGTCATCCCGTATTATACCGCCGCCAGCGCCATCGAAGCGGGCAGGCTGGTGGCGCTCGACATCGTGGACTTCGACCTTACGCAGGACATCCAGGCCGTGCTGCACCGGGATAAAGTACCCGTGCCGCAGCTGCGCGGCTTTGCGGATCTGTTCCGGGAAATGACGGAACCGCTGTCCCGCTAGTTCTCCCCATCCAAAAGATCTTCCAACCGGGCTAGGGCTCTCGCTCTGTGCCCGATCTTATTTTTTACGTCCACACCGAGGCTCGCGAACGATTCGTCGTAGCCTTCGGGCACGAAGACCTTATCGTAGCCGAAACCGCCTTCGCCCTGTTCTTCGAACGCGATGTGACCCGGACAGATGCCTTCCGCCACGAGCTTTCTGCCATCCGGCCAGCATAAGGTGATGCAGCAGGTGAAATGCGCGGTGCGCTGTTCCATCGGCACGTCCTTCAGGTCTGCCAGCAGTTTTGTGCGGTTGGCCTGGTCATCGCCGTGCACGCCGCTGTAGCGGGCGGAATGGATGCCCGGCGCGCCTCCTAAAACATCGACGCACAGGCCGGAGTCGTCCGCGATGCACGGTTTTCCCGTCAAGTTGGCGACGGTGCTCGCTTTGATATAGGAATTTTCGGCAAATGTCTCGCCGTTTTCTTCGATATCCAGGTCGCCCAGACCCGCCTCCGCCATGGAGATGAGCTGCTGGCCGTATTTTTCGGTGATGAGTCTGAGTTCTTTCAGCTTGCCCTTGTTTTGGGTCGCTGCGATCATAATATTGTCCACGTTGTCCTCACTGTTCCTATGCAGGTATGATATAATAACATGATAACACTATAATAGCATACAAACGAGGGAGAGATCACATTGAAAACCAAGAGAATCAGACGGATCCTGGGTATTCTGCTCATCGCCGCGGTCACGATGGGGGTCGTGCCGCAGCCATCCTTTGCCTTGACGCAGATGCCGCGGCTGGAAGGGTCAGCGGCCATTCTGCTCGATATGACCTCGGGCGAGGTCCTGTACGAAAACAACGCGGATGAACAGCGGTTCCCGGCTAGCACGACGAAGATGATGACGGCGCTGCTGGCTCTGGAAAACCTGGATCTGGAGAGCGATATCACCGTGGACGCGGAGGCGGCCAACATCGGCGGTTCCGGCATCAAACTGCGGGAAGGGGAGATCATGAACGCGGACGTGATGCTGCACGCCATGCTCATCCCCAGTTCCAACGACTGTGCGGTCGCCATCGCCAAGACCATCGCCGGCAGCGTGGATAACTTTGCCGTCATGATGAATGCGAAAGCCCGCGAACTGGGATGCAAGGGCACGAATTTCGTCAATCCCTGCGGTCTGCACGAAGACGACCATTACACGACAGCCAGAGATCTGTCCATCATCGCGATGGAGTGCATGAAGAACGAGCATTTCCGGGAGATCGTGGCCATGCCGGAATACACGGTCCCCGCCACGAACCTCAGCGACGCGCGGGATCTGGTCTCCTCGAACCTGCTGCTGTGGGACGAGACGGAGCGCCATAAGATCTACGTGGGCAACGACCTGCGTTATCCGAAGTATGACGGTACCATCGGCATCAAGACGGGCTACACGCCCCAGGCGGGCGGCTGCCTCGTTGCGGCCTGCGAGAAGGACGGCACCCGGCTGCTGAGCGTCGTCATGGAATGCACGGACATGGGCCGGTTTGCGGATACCATCAAGCTCTTCAACTGGGGCTTCGAGAATTATAAGACTTACACGGTGCTGCATGGCGGTTACAGCTTCGGCGACGTCAAGGTGAAGCACGGCGAATTCAACAAAGTCGAGGCTGTGCTGCTGACGGACGTCGCTTATACGCTGCCCGCAGACGCTTCCGTGGACATCATGAGCGCCCAGGCGGTGCTGCAGGAGAGCATCAAGGCACCTGTCAAGAAAGGCGATGACGTAGGGGTCATCACCCTGTATGAGGGCGACGAGCCCGTGGGTACCTACCGCGCGGTCGCGGCTAAGTCCATCGCCGAGGGCGGCCTTCTGTCTTATTTCGGCATCGAGGACTCCACGGCGAAAGTGATCGGCAGGATCGCGCTGGTTGCCATCGTGCTGCTGGTGCTGGCGCTGGCTACCTACGTGATGATCATGCGGCGGAAGATGAAGATCAAGAAGGCGAGAAAGGCCAGAAAACTGGCGCAGAAACAACAGGAAGAAGCAATCAAACGGGCGCAGTGGGAACACTACTACGAAGGCAGCAAGTACCGCAGCTCCGATGAGGAAAAATAGTGTTTGATATCCAGGCTGAACTGAAAAAACTGCCCGATTGCCCCGGATGCTACCTGCATAAGGACGCATTCGGGCAAATCATTTACGTGGGAAAAGCCGTGAACCTGAAGAACCGGGTGCGGCAGTATTTCCAGTCGCCCAAAAATCAGTCGCCCAAGGTGCGCCGCATGGTGAAGGACATCGCGGAGTTCGAGTACATCACCTGCGGATCCGAGATGGAGGCGCTCATCCTGGAGTGCAACCTCATCAAGAAGCACCGGCCCAAATACAACATCCTGCTGCGGGACGACAAGACGTATCCGTACATCAAGGTGACCCTCACAGAGGACTATCCCCGCATCCTGAAGACCCGCCGCATCGTAAACGATGGCTCCAAATATTTCGGTCCCTACGCGGACGCCGGGGCGGTGAACACCATCATCGACCTGTTGAACTCGGCCTATTCGCTGAAGCGCTGTGCTGCAACGGATTTCGGTCCGAACTTTTCGCCCTGTCTCAACTACCACATCCATCAATGCCGCGGCATCTGCAAGGGCGATGTCTCGAAGGAGGAGTACGCCCAGGCGGTGGAGAAAGCCGTGGATTTCCTGCAGGGCAGGGATCACGATCTGCAGCGCATCTTCAAGGAGAAGATGAAGGCAGCCTCGGAAGCTCTGGAATTCGAGCAGGCGGCGGTCTACCGCGACAACATCGAAGCCATCTAGGCCATTACGGAGAAACAGCTCGTCGTACTGCAGCATCCCGAAGATCTGGACATCGTGCTGCTGTCGGCGGGACTTTCCGGCGCCCACGCGGTGCTGTTCACCGTGCGGGACGGCAAACTGTCCGGTCGCGAGAGCTTTTTCCTGGGCGATATCCACGAGGAAAAGCGGGAAGAGGTGGTGGCAGAGTTCATCAAGCAGTACTATTTCGCCAACGTCATGGTCCCCAAGGAGATCCTCGTGACGAAGCTGCCCCAGGATGCGGAGCTTCTGATGCAGTGGCTGTCGGATCAGCGGGGCTCGAAGGTGACGCTGCTGGCGCCGATGCGCGGTGAAAAGAAGGCGCTGCTGGATCTTGGATGGTGAAGGACCTGGACGAGCGGGCGAATCGCCAGCTCGAAAAGGAGGCCGCCGTCAAGTCCGGGCTGGCCGACGTGTTCGGCGAGGAATTGGCGGGTCACATCCACCGGGTGGAGGCCTACGATATCTCGAACATCAACGGCGTGGATTCCGTGGGAGGCATGGTCGTCTTTATGGACGGGCGGCCGTATAAAAAGGCGTACCGTCGGTTTAAAATCAAGACGATCGAGGGGGCGGACGACACGGGGAGCCTGCAGGAAGTGCTGTTCCGGCGGTTTTCGGAGGCGCTTAACGGAAATCCGAGTTTTGTAGAGCTGCCGGATCTCATCCTGATGGACGGCGGTCTGGGGCAGGTACATGCAGCGCAGGCGGTGCTGAACGCGCTCAAGATCGAGATCCCGGTGGCGGGCATGGCGAAAGACGACAAGCACCGCACCCGCGCGCTCATCTACAACGAAACGGAGACGCCGCTGAAGCCGCATCCCCAGCTGTTCGCCTACGTGGGCGCTGTACAGGAAGAGGTGCACCGCTTCGCGATCGAGTATCACCGCAAACTGCGGGGCAAGGAACTTACGCGCTCCGTGCTGGACGGCATCCCTGGCATCGGCGAAAAGCGCAAGCTGGCACTGTTGTCGGAACTGGGTTCCGTGGACGCGATCAAGTCTGCGAGCGTGTATCGATTGGCGGAGGTTCCGGGCATGAACCTGGCAGCTGCCGAAAGCGTGCATAAATACTTTGCAGAGAAGCAGGATTCATGATAGAATAATTTGAAAATAAGGTTTCAATCGTTTAGCAAATCATTCAGATTACGGAGGATTATACAATGTCAGACGAAACCAAGCGCATCGAAGACGAAGAAATGGACGTTATCACCCTTGAATTCGACGACGGTACGGAAGTAGAAGCGGAGATCATGGGCATTTTCGATGTGCCGGGCCTCGAAGGCAAGGAATACATCGCACTCATCCCCGACGACGACACCGACGACGTCTACATCTACGGCTACAAGGAGATCTCCGAAGAGGAGTTCGAACTCATCGACATCGAAGACGATGCGGAGTTCGAAAAAGTCGTGGAAGAGTTCGACAAGATCACGGCAGAAGAGTAATTCGACTTCGAAAAAAATGCGCCGGGCAGCATAGTCTGCCCGGTTTTTCTTAGCGGAAAGGAATTTATTATGCTGGACAGAGAAGGATTCGATTCCTGGGCGTACAATTACGATAAAAGCGTCGCAGATTGTGACGAAAAAGGGGACTATCCGTTTGCGGGGTATGCGAAGGTGCTCGCGGAGATCGAAAAGCGTGTGCTGGCGAACGGTCCCTGCGATGTGATGGACGTGGGCTTCGGCACCGGCGTGCTGACGAAGCGCCTGTACGACGCGGGCTGCCGGATCTGGGGTCAGGATTTTTCCGCCACTATGATCCATATCGCTCAGGAGAAGATGCCGAAAGCTGTGCTGTGCGCAGGCGATCTGTCCCTGAGCTTGGCTTCTCCGATGCTGGGTCAGCGCTACGATGCGGTCATAGCCACTTATGCCATGCACCACTTTACGCTGCAGGAAAAGTGCGTGCTGCTGCGCCGCCTTCAGCTCTGCTTAAAGCCCGGCGGCAAGATCTACGTCGCGGATATCGCGTTTGAGACTGCCGCTGCGCAGGACGCCTGCCGCGCGAAATTCGCAGAAGAGTGGGATGAGGACGAGAACTATATCGTCTACGACGAGTTAAAAGAGATCTTCCCGGCGCTTACTTGCGAGAAGATCTCGGAGTGTTGCTGTCTGTTTACGTTAGAGGGGTAGAGGCCGGCTAACACATGTCGGTAAAACATTGTGACTGCTGGCTTTGTGCGATACAGGCCTTTAAAAGCCATCGTGGCTGCTGCACTTTCGCGATATAGACTAAAACGTATTTGAGAAAACCGCTGTGATCATTGGAATTTCAATTGTCACAGCGGTTTTATCTTTCTTCAGATTCGATGCCGCATGGTTTTTTTATATCGATACATGTGAGTTGGAAGGTAGATCTATGTAGAATCCGTTTATTTCGGATCGATCAAGCGTACTGTAATACTTTTTTGCTGATGTTACCTTAACATGCTTTTTTGACCATTGCAGGTAACACGGTATGAATTGTATAAGTATCCTGTTACCCAATAACCTTGGTTTGTACATTTCAGGTAACGAACGTGTTTTCGTTATCTATCCTTGTTTTTAGAGAACGAGTAAGCACCTGCCAGTATAAATCCATAAAGTGCCAAACAAATAAAGGGTTGACAATTTGTACCCAAGTATGGTAAATTATAACAGGAAATATGTGGCAACTATCATATACCTGGACGGTTTCACCATGGACGAACGAAAAGTAATTCAATCGTTGTTATCTCAGTTTGAAAAAGAGCGAGATCAAGGTAACAGAGCCTTAAAACAATTGCCGAGAGGGGTTCTTCGGCTCACGCGCAATGGCCCCGGCCGCATTTCGATCTTCCGTGAGTATAATTATGAGGGGAAACGAAAACGGAAAGGGATCAGGCGCGATGAACCGTTGATCTATCAGCTGGCACATAAAGCCTATTTGCAGGAAAAACTGCGGCGTCTAAATTCGAATATAGAGACATTAAAGCATTTCGGGCGGACCCTGGAAAGCTTGGATCCCGAGGACATTCTGCGCAGTTTGCCGGCGCATTATGACATGCTGGATGCTGCGCGGGTCATCGATCCAAGATCGGATCATGTGTTGGATTATCCCCGCCCTGTTTACGATGGCAGCGTTCCTCCCCGGCGTGTCACGTTAACGACCGGCGGTCTTGCGCCGCAGGTATGGGCGGAATTGCCGTACTGTGCAAATACGAAGCATATGGAGCGGCTGATCCATCGAACAGGAAAGGGCGTGCGCTTCCGTTCGAAGGGAGAGGGCTTGTCGCTGGAGAAGTACGATGCCCTGCATCTTTTTTATCATTACGACGAGGTGATCGAGATCAATGGACAATACCGTTCCCCTGATGGCATCCTTGCAAGAAGGGACCGGAAGCTTATCTTTCATGAGCATGCCGGTATGAGGGATGATGGGTACCGAGAAGACTTGATGGATAAACTGGCACTCTATGCATCTGCAGGGATCCGTTTAGGCGAAAACTTGATCGTCACATTTGATGATGAGAAGGGCGGGGTCAATATGGAACTGGTGGAAGCGATGCTGCGGGACCGGATGTTTTCGTAGGATATTATTTGCTTGACCCAAGACAAGAAAGGAACTCAACTGCAGAAAAATGCGACTGCCCGGAGCGTAGAGGGGGTGGTCTACGATCGATGCCGCCATTTCTTTACTGACCGCGCTTAAGCAATGTCTCGACTTATGTAACTTCAAGGGGCGAAAAATTGCTCTTATGGATCTGATGGTCAAATTACCTGGATACAGAATAACCACACCTACAGGTAACGTAGAATAGATTATTTGAGATTGGTGTTATCCGATTTGCCAGTTGTTGGTGAGTAGGGTAACAAAAACTTTTTCAAAAAGGTTAAATTTGACCCTAAACACCGCTCAACCCTGCTAAATAATTCATTTCGCCTCGTTTAAAGGCGCTGCAGCAGAGTTAAAACGCAGTAATTCGGAAAAATAATTCGGCTCAAGTTACCTGGAGCAAGTAGTCTAGCCCTTATAGGTAACAGCGCCGAATACAAATTCAATCGAGCCAAATACCAGAGTGTTCTATTCTTATGCTGGCTTGGAGAGTGCCTTTTTCGCTTTGTAAAAGTGGAAAATACGATCGCAAAAATAGTTGGACAGATGAACATGACCGGCAGTCTATGACGAGATCAAAAAGATCTTCCCGTCGCTTCGCTGCGAGAAGATCTCAGAGTGTTGCTGTCTGTTTACGTTAGAGGGGTAAAGGCTCCAGCGCTGCCAACTGCTCGGCATTCTTCGCCCGGCGGTCGTCGTTGCTCAGGGTGATGAACTCGGTGGTAAGGTAGTCCGGCGCGATGCGCTGCACAAGTTCGCGGACGCCAGGCGCGGTGAAGGGCCGGTGCTGGTCGCGGTCAAACACGTGGAAAAACATTTTGGAGGTACGCTCCGCATAGGATCCGCCTAAAACGGGCGGATCTTTTTTTACGCGCTCGGCCAGCTCCCCGGAGATGGAGGCGTTCAGATGGATGCCTCGGATTGCTTCGCACAGGTCGAACCCAGCGGCCTTGTGGGCATCCAGCACAGAATGGATATAGGGAATGGCTTCTTCCTGGCTGCGCAGAGCCGTGTTGGCGTTCATCAGGTGACCCGTATCCAGCATGATGCCTTTCTTCGGGTAGCGGACGGCTGCCAGCATGTCCCGGGTGATCTCCGGGCGCCGCAGGTTCATCCCCGGATGCCAGAGATTTTCCAGCAGGAGCAGGGGGCCGTCCGTCTGACCCGCGAAGAGAATGTTCAGCATCTCCGCACAGGCCTCGCAGATCTGCTCGTCCGTATGGCTGTAGTTTTCCGTGTAAGTCTCCAGCACGTTGCATTCCGCGATGTGGAACACCAGGTACTCCGCACCGAATTTCTTCGCATAGAAAAGATCCCGCCGGAACTTGTCCAGGAGGGTCTCGCGGCGGAGGCCGCCGTAATACGCTTCCGCCGTGGCAAGATCGCCAAACTCGTCGATCAGAGCCTTTTCGTTTCCTGTCCACAGCGCATACCAGCAGGGGATGCAGGTCATATGGAGCCCGATGACGAGATGCGGGTCGATCAATCCTTCGGGCGGCTCGTCGATCACCTGCAGCTCCATGCCGTCATAGCCTTCCAACTGTCTTCTTGTTTCGTTTGCGTCCGCGAGGAATACGCATTCCTCTGCGGAGGATGTCAGGTTAAAAGTGAGTTTCATGGCTTTATTGTATCACCAAATCTTCATGAATTATATACGCCGGTTCCCTAAAATATGGTATAATAAATCGTTTTTACAACTTTGCAAAGAAAGGATTTGAACCAACCAATGAATAAGAAAAGCATCCTTGCCATCCTGCTGGCGCTGGCTATGATCTTCAGCCTCGCAGCATGCTCCAAAGACGACGCAGCGGAAGACGAATCCGGCAGCGAAAGCACTGCTGCCCAGTCCTATTCCGCCGGTCTTGACGAGAACGGATTCTTTGAAGGGATCACCGCGAAGGATTACGTAACGCTGGGCCAGTATGAAGGCCTTACCGTTCCCGCGGACCAGCTCGCCATTACTCAGGCAGAGATCGAGACTGAGATCGACGGTCTGGTGAGCAATTATACCGATACCAAGGAAGTAACGGACAGAGCCGCACAGTTGGGCGATACCGTCAACATCGATTACGAAGGATTTATGGACGGCGAACAGTTCGAAGGCGGCACCGGCAACAACCCGAGCCTCGTATTGGGAAGCGGCAGCTTTATCGCAGGTTTCGAAGACGGCATCGTCGGTCACGAAGTGGGCGACAACTTCGATCTGGAGCTGACTTTCCCGGATCCGTATCCCAACAATGAGGAGCTTTCCGGCAAGCCTGTCACCTTTGTCGTCACCCTCAACAGCATCTCCGAAGAAGTGGAGCCCGAACTGAACGATGCGTTCGTCAAGGAAAACTTCGAGGAGAATTACGGCTGGACCACCGTTGCCGAGATGCGCAGCGGCGTGGAGGAGACCCTGAAGGAAAACGCAATGTACGATTATCTCTTCACCCAGATCGAGGACTTCGAAGTCTCTGAAGTGCCCGAAGCGCTGTTCCAGTATCAGGCCAACAACATGAAGGCTTACTACGAACAGATGGCCACCATGTACGGCATGACCCTGGACGACTTCGTCTCCGGCATGGGCATCGGCACCATGGACGACATCGTGGAGACTGCGCGCGAACAGCTGACGGCTTCTGCCCGTTCCATGCTCATCTATCAGGCCATCGCAGAAGATGCTGGCTTGTCCGTAACGGATGAAGATATCAAAGCGGAATTCGCCGACATGGAAGAATCCGAATATCAGGACATCGTGGACCACTACGGCATGCCCTATATCAAGTGCATCCTGCTGAACAATAAAGTCGCAGACTTCATCTACGACAGCGCGATCGTAGAATAACCCACCTGTTTTAACCCATTCCTTTTAGGAGGCATCATGGAAAGAGTATTCAACTTTTCGGCCGGTCCTTCGGCGATACCCGAGGACGTGCTGCTGAAGGCCCAGAAGGATCTGTTCAACTATCCCGGAGCCGGCTGTTCCGTGCTGGAGATGAGCCACAGAAGCGCCAGCTTCCAGGAGATCATCGACAATGCGGAAGCCACGCTGCGCCGCATCATGAACATCCCCGAGGACTACGCGGTCCTGTTTATGCAGGGCGGCGCCACGCTGCAGTTCTCCGCTGTGGCGATGAACCTGGCAAAGCAGGGGCAAACGTCCGCTTATGCGGTCACCGGACAGTTCTCTAAGAAGGCGTTCGCCGAAGGCAAGCGCTGGACGGACGCCGTAAAGGTTGCGGACTCTTCCGACGAGAATTTCTCCTACATTCCCGACATCACCGCAGATATGGTGCCCCAGACGGCGGCATATTTCCACATCTGCGCCAACAATACGATCTACGGCACCACCTGGTGGAGAAAGCCCCAGACCGGCGCCGTTCCCTTCGTCGCCGACTGGTCTTCCGCCATTCTGGGCGCGAACATCAAGGTCGAGGATCACGACCTGATCTACGCCGGCGCCCAGAAGAACATGGGCCCCTCCGGCATGGCTGTGGTCATCGCGAAGAAAGCCCTCATCGACCGGGAGATCGATCCGGTCGTTCCCATCATGCTCAATTACAAGGTCGCCATGGACAACGGTTCCATGTACAACACGCCGCCTTGCTTCTCCATCTACATGGCAGGCCTGATGTTCAAATGGGTCGAGCAGAACGGCGGCGTCGCCGCGATGGACGCCCGCAACCGGGCCCGCAGCAGCAAGCTGTACGAGTTTATCGACAATTCCAAGACCTTCAACAATCCCGTGCGCGCCTGTGACCGTTCCATCACCAACGTTACATTTACGCTGCCCAGTCAGGAGGACACCGATGCCTTCCTGAAGATGGCGAAGGGCAGAGGCATGATCAATCTGAAGGGTCACCGGAGCGTAGGCGGCTGCCGCGCATCCATGTACAACGGCCTGCCTGACGCAGCCTGCGAAACGCTGATCGCTTGCATGAAGGACTTCGAAGCGGGAAAGAGGGAATAGACCATGCTGACTATTAAGAAATTCAACAACATCTCGGACGCTATCTACGAAAGCCTGCCGCAGAACGAATATAAATACATTACGGAAGGGGAGAACTACGACGCCGCCATCGTGCGCAGCGCAGACCTGAAGGAAATGCCGTTCCCGGCGGAACTGTGCGCCATCGCCAGAGCCGGTGCAGGGGTCAACAACATTCCCCTGAACAAGTGCTCCGAACAGGGCATCGTCGTGTTCAACACCCCGGGCGCCAACGCCAACGCCGTCAAGGAACTGGTGATCTGCGCGCTGCTGCTCTCCTGCCGCCGCATCGTGCCCGGTATCGAATGGGTGGAAAAGCAGGAAGAGGGCGTGGATAAGACCATGGAGAAGGCGAAGAAGAACTTCGTCGGTTCCGAGATCGCCGGCAAGACCCTGGGCGTTGTCGGACTGGGTGCCGTCGGCGTTATGGTGGCCAATGCGGCCGCTGCGCTGGGCATGAACGTTCTTGGCTGCGACCCCTATCTGTCCGTGGAAATGGCCCTGCGGCTGGATTCCCGCGTGCAGGTGGTCAAGACCAACGACGAGATCTTTAAGGCGGCGGATTTCATTACGCTGCACGTGCCCGAGAACGACGCGACCCGCGGCATGATCAACAAGGATAAGATCGCACTGATGAAGCACGACGTTGCCATCCTGAACTTTGCCAGAGGCGGACTCGTGGTGGACGACGACATCCTGGAAGCCATCGAGAACAACGAGATCGACATCTACATTACGGACTTCCCCAACGACAAGATCAACCATCACGACCGCATCATCGCGACACCGCACCTGGGCGCTTCTACCCCCGAGGCGGAAGAAAACTGCGCGAAGATGGCTGCTGCCGAGCTGAAGGAATTCCTGACCACAGGCAACATCCGCAACAGCGTCAACATGCCCGCCTGCGAGATGCCTGCGATCGAGGGATACCGCATTACGATCATCAACCGGAACATCACGAACATGATCGGCCAGATGACCGCTGCCATGACCGCAGAGGATTACAACATCGACCACATGATCAACCGCAGCCGGGGCGACTGGGCTTATACGGTCTTCGACGTGACGAAGAAGCCCTCCGACACCCTGATCGCCGCGTTGAATGCGATCGACGGCGTGGTGCGGGTGAGAGTGATCGAATAGAAACCCGTAAGAAAAATTTTAAAAATCTCGAAAAAGTACTTGCTTTTTCGGGTCGGTACCCATATAATAAATGAGTGCCTTGCAGGTATGGCGGAATTGGCAGACGCGCACGGTTCAGGTCCGTGTGAAAGCAATTTCATGGAGGTTCGACTCCTCTTACCTGCACCACATAACACAAAAGGGACATCGCAAGATGTCCCTTTTGTGTTATGTCGAAGGAGATAGAGGAGGAGTCGAACCTGAGAAGGCGCGAGCGTCGTGAGAAGGTCCGGTGGACCTTCGAACAGCGAGCGGTCCGAAGCGGGCGCGGGCCCGCGAGGACGCGCCGCGAAGCGGCCGACTCCTCTTACTTGCACCACTATCGACTAATCCGAACCTCTTCATTTTTGACAGAGTGTTCGGATTTTTCGTATATTTCGACCCTCCAGACAAGAAAAAATAGCATTTTCTGAAAATAATGAGTTTTACATAACGCATTCGGTATATAAAACCGGGTGCTTTTTTTGGAATTGGGGGAAAAGAATGGTTGAAGAAAAAATAATTCTGATCGACGGGATTCGCTATCATGCTGATCGGCCATCTAATTGTAGGTACTGTTTTTTCTGGAAAAACAGAAAAAAGGGATGCACTCTTGGAACAGAGAATTGTTATTATCTCGCCGAGTCACCGAAAAAAAGGCCAGAGTGTGAAGGTTGCGGATATGGATCTGGCAGCGGCCCTTGCCCAGGCTTTTGCTGGCTAGACTTGTATGGACGTAAAGGAGTGAACCATGATGGGAAACGTTGCTTAACTACAAGTCCGGAGAAATTGGTAGAAAGAAGAACCAAAATGGTTAGAAGAAAAGGAGGCGATTCTTGAGAAGGCATTCCATATGGATGAAATGAAACTAGAGCAGTATGATTACTATTCTGGAATAATATCAGAACTGACAGGTGCTCGCGAATTATGGGGATTTATGCTCGGAATTCGGTTTGCGTTTGAAATGATTCAGGAAACGGAAACCAAGATATGATTAAAATTATTGTGATATACATAACGCCGGAGAGCACGATTTCTTCGGCGTTTTTCTATGTAGCAAATGCCTGCCTCTTTTTCTTTTGTTGGACATCTGTTGGACGGCAGATGTTAATATAAAGCAGAAGATCGTTTTGAATAGCTGACAAGGAGAATTCGACTATGCCAAGGCCATACGATGTGAGCGCGGCGCGCGCGAACCTGAATGACTATCTCAAAGAGATTTCGGACCTTCTGACCACACAGGAGGACATTGAGCATTATGCTGCGTTCAATAACGCCTTGAGCGTTATCAACGACCTGACAGAAGCTGCTTACCAGCCGCAGGAAGACGGCAGTCTGCTGCCCCTGGACCAGGAAATGCAGCAGGTCCTGCAGAACGCCTATCAGAAAGCGCTTGACGAGGCTGCTCAGCTTGCCGTGCAGGCAGAAACGGGGCAAGCGGGCGAGCGGATGCGGGGGATCGTGCGCGAGATCACGCCCATGCTGCAGAGCGACGTTTCCGCCCTGAACATGGTGGATCTGTCACGCGAACCGATGGCCCTACCGGAGATCATCAGCAAGGCTCGCGAGCAGGCAGTGGATCTGGGCGATCAGCAGCCCCCGACGGTGAGCGGCAGTATCAATACCCGCCAGCATTTCCAGGTCGTGAATGACGGCGTGTCCGAGCCCGGTTTCTTTACGCCGACGGTAACGGTCGATCCGGATGGAGCATACCGCAGGCACCTGGATCAGATGGAAGCAAAATACCCGGATTATAAACCTCTGATCGACCAGCTGCGTAAGATGCCGCTAAGGGACGCCTCATCCGTCAACTGGGTGCCGAATTATCAGATGATCGTAAACGCGGAGGCTTCCCTGGAAGAACAGAAAGCGGCAGTACGGGAAAACTGGGTCGATCAAGCCTTTGATCCGTTGCTGATCGATGCAGGAGACCTGCCGCAGCGTCCTGATTTCCTGGCGGTCATGGATGACATCGGGCAGGGCATCGACGCTGCCCGTCGGCAGATGATTACTTTCAAAGACGGGGACTTTGTTTTCCCGGACGGCGCCAATCTGGACAGACGCAACGTCGCCATGTCCCGCACGGCAGCACTTATCGGTAAGAGAGAACTGGTGGCAGAAGCCCGACCGATGATGGTGATCCAGAACGGCAAGGCCGTGTCCGGCACATTCATGGCGGAAGCCTACGGGTTCAACCTCAGCAACATCGATGCGAACGAACCTGTAGCCGGTTTCGGGAACCAGAATTTCGACAATGCCGACCCGGTCGTCATGGACGATCTGGCTGCCGCGCAGGCGCTGGATTTCATCACCGGCAACGTTGACAGAAATCCGTATAATTTCTTCCTTCGTTTCAACCCCAAGGACGGCCCGAACGCAAGACTAACCGGAGTGACGCTCATCGACAACGACATGTCTTTCCCGGAGCAGTCTCTGGATCAGTTACCTCCGGACAGACCTCTCCGTCCGGAAGATATGGGTGTGATCGGGGAGGAATTCTATAACTCCCTGAAGTCTCTGAATACGTTCGAACAGTTCCAGGCAGCCTACGCTGACTGCGGGCTTACGCAGCAGCAGATCCAGCGTGCATGGGAACGCAAGGAGTATCTGGTCCAGAAAGTCGAAGCGGACAAGGAATACTTTGCAGGAAGATCGGTGGGAGAGACCGAGGCGGGTCACATCCGCCTAGTGCCGAGAACGCAGTGGGGCGCCTATCATATGAGCGATCTGGCTGCAAAGCACAACCGCAGCATGTTCAAAACAGTCGTGGATATGCCTGAGACTGTGCAGTACGCTCTGAACACGTTAGATGCGCGCAAAGAAATGATACGCCGGCGCGAAGAGAACCGCCGCCGCGTTCTGGATCTTCCGCCGCAGCCCCAGGCTGCGCCGCAGGGCGATCTGCCGGCAGCAACTGTCGTAGGAAACGGCCTGCAGCAGAACCAGGCCCCGATGATGGAGGTTCCGCAGGACAGTCTCAAACTGGCGATCCCTGCGCTCAGCAATATCAAGCCCGTCGGCGGACAGATGAACAAGCGTTATCCTGTCACGTGGATGGAGAACGGTGAGCCGAAAAAGGGCTTCTTTTCCCCTGCTGATTCGCTGTCGATCAAACAGGGGATGGATCAGATCTTCGCGGACTATACCCGGAGGTATCCTCGGTACGCGGATGAGATCCGGGCGAAGCTGAACGCGGGCCGGGAGGTCACCAACATCGAAATGGGCCAGCTCACCGCCGCCGTCTACGCGGACGCCGCTTTTATTATCCCGCAAATCTTGCTATTCCGACAGAATTATGCTATAATGTTGCTGTAAGGAGAGTGGTGCTTATATGAATCTGATACCCACTATACTATCCCTCGGCGGACTTGCAGGAATAATCGCGACCGTGGTGTGGATACTCGTGCGCGGCAACAACAACCGCGTTACCAAGCTGTTCGTATTCTGTCAGGCTTCGGTCATGATATGGCTGGTGTCTCAGCTGCTGAAGCTGTTCTCCGGCGCGGATGGCCGGAACCGGACAGCTTTTCTTAAGGAGAATGGATCGCTCGACCGGCAGAAGATTGCCTGCATGATTTTTCGCGACGAAAAACTTAGGAAGTCGCTGGAAAATCTGGTTCACCCGGCTGTCATGGAGGAAGTGAAA
>CACYFF010000034.1 GCA_902773665.1 uncultured Eubacteriales bacterium
ATCGACTTCAGCAACATCATCCTGGGTCTCTCGACCACCGTGCAGGGCAACGAGATGTTCGACTATTTCCGGGCGTCCGACCTGACGTTCACGATGGACAAGAAAGCACCCTGGACCGTGGACGGCGAAGAAGCGAAGGCGGACAAGAAGGTCCACCTCACCAACATGAAGGAAGCGCTCACGATCTACAAATAGTCAAAAACAGCAAAGACCCGGCGACCGCCGGGTCTTTCTTTTGGTTTGATGTACTGTCCTATTCGGCCAGAAGCGCGTCCAGCTGCGCTTTCGCCTGCATCAGCTGTTCCAGCAGCGGGTCGTAATCCATTTCGGTGCGGCCGCGCAGCAGTTCGCACATCTCGTTGGCAGGCTCAAACAACGGCGTAAGAGCCAGGTTGCCCAGCACGCCCTTAAGCGCGTGCGCCGCCTCGAAAGCATCGTCCGGTTCTTCCATGGCCAACGCGATCTCCAGCTTTTCAAAATTGGGGTCTTTCGCCGCCATTCCGATCAGCCGGAAATAGAACTCCTCGTTGTTCATGCAGCGCGTTAAGCCCGCTTCCGTGTCTGCACCGAATTCTTTCAACTTTTCGATCGTCAGCATTGTTCCAGTTTCTCCTTGATAAACGTTTCAAAAACATCTGCGGATACGGGTTTCGAGAAATAGTATCCCTGCACGATGTGGCAGCCCATCCGCTTCAGCAAGTCCACCTGATCTTCCGTCTCTACGCCTTCGGCGACGACCGGAACATCCAGATACCTCCCGATATCGATCATCAGTTCGATGATGCGGTTGTTCTTGGACTCCTTGTGGTGCATGTTTCGGATGAAGTTCATATCCAGCTTGAGCGCGTCGATGGGCAGCGTGGAGATCATGTTGAGAGAAGAATAGCCCGACCCAAAGTCGTCCATCTCCACGGAGAATCCCTCTTCCCGGAGTTCTCCCACCACAGCCAGCAGCTGCTCGGAGTCTTCCGTGTAAGCGGATTCCGTGATCTCCAGATAATAATCCTGGGGCTGGAGACCGTTCTCCTTTACAAGCTTCTTAAAGTTCGACACGAAGTCCGGCGCATAGACGTCGATCCGCGATACGTTTACCGACACGGGAAGCGTGACCCCGAATTTTTCCTTCCAGCGGCGGATCTGCACTGCCGCTTCCTCCCAGACGTAACGGTCGACTTTCTGGATGAGGCCCTTGTCCTCGAAGAGCGGGATAAATACGCCCGGACTCACCATGCCGTATTCCGGGTGCTGCCAGCGCACCAGCGCTTCGGCGCTGCACAGGACGGGCTTCTCGCCCGTAATGTCGTATTTCGGCTGATAGAAGATCTGGAACTGCCGCTCTGCCACAGCCGTATCCAGGCTTTCGATAAGGTTCTCCTCCATCAGTTCCTTTTCCCGCAGGGAGTTGTCGTAGAAAGCGACGAACTTCGTATAGCTGCTGCGGATCGTATCGGCAGCCTGCTTGGCGCGGTCGAAACGACGCTCTATCTTAACGTCTCTGTCCACGTCCGTGTAGACGCCGATCCGGACGCGCACCTTGTTGCTGCTCGTCGCCTTCCCTTCCAGCAGGCCTTTCCCCAGCATCTCCCGCATGGCCGCATAATCCGCGCCGCTGGGATAATACAGCAGAAAACTGTCCGCATCCATGCGGCCGGCGATGCCGCCGGTGGCCGCCATGAGTTCCCGGACTTTGTTGCCGATGGCGCTCAGCACGTGATCGCCGTAATCCCAGCCGTACAGCTCGTTCAGCAGGTGGAAATGGTTGATATTCAGGGCTACAGCGTCCATCTTCTGGCCCGGGTGGTGCATGTCGTACTGCTCCACGTAGCGGTAGAAGAACTCCCGGTTGAACAAACTGGTGAGCGGATCGCGCTCGGTGTTCTGAATGATGTCCTTGTCTTCCGCCAGCTCGATGGTGCGTTTGATGCGCGCCAGGATGACTTCCGGCTGTTCAAATGGCTTAGCGATGAAATCCGAAGCACCGCTGCGCAGACTCGCGACTTCTGCCGAACGCTCCGAGGTGAGCACGATGAAGGGGATGTGCTCCAGATCCGGATCTTTCCGCATGATCTCCATTAACTGGAAACCGTCGATCTTCGGCATCATCAGGTCCAGCAGCACAAGGGAGAGCGTGTGGGAGTTCTCCCGGATCTTCTGCAGCGCATCTTCCCCGTCTTCCGCATACAGGACGTTGTAATCCGATGCCAGCATAAAGCCCAGCATCTCGCGGTTGATGATCTCGTCATCCACCACGAGCACCTGCCGTTTGCCGGATTCGCTGTAGTATTTTTCGTGACTTTTTAGCATGGTTCTGCCCCTTTTTGGAAAAAGAGAGTTCTATTCATAAAACGCGAGCCCGTTGCGGCCTGCATTTTTGACTTTGTAAAGGGCGGTATCCGCGTCCTGGTAAATATCTTCCGTAGGATCGTCCCGGTCCGGGAAGGCGACGCCTACGCTGATGGTGACCCCGGGAACGCCGTTCTCCTCGTCTTTCAGCTGCGCCTGCGCCAGTTCGATCTTCCGCTGCACCAGAGCTCTCAGATGGGTACCGGAATGCATCATCAATACCGCGAATTCGTCTCCGCCGATGCGGCAGACGCAGTCTTCGGAACGGAACCCCGCTCGGAAGACTTTGGCAGCGCGCTTCAGGAGCTGGTCGCCCGCCTCGTGGCCGTAGGTGTCGTTGACCTCCTTGAAATAGTCGATGTCGATGAGGATCATGGCCGTGGTGGCAGGGTCACAATCGTTGCGAACCCTTTCGAACATCGCCCGGTTGCCCAGACCCGTGAGCGCATCGTGCGACGCCTCGTAGGACAGGGTCTCCTGCTCTTTGCGCGAGGACTCGTACAGATCGTTGTAGGTCTGCGCCAGATACCGCATCTCCAGCGAGCCTGCCACGGGGAACAGTTCCTTCTTTCGGATATGCCGGATGCCGTTATTGAGCGGATCGATGATGAGCCTCGCTGTGAGGATCACCATAAAGAGAACGGAGAGCAGCAGAAGGAAAATGCAGATCGTGAGCCGGCGGATGACCTCCCGGAAATGGTCTGCGCTCTGCCGCTGACTGTTCTGCGCATCCGTGACGAGGGCGCCGGCGCACAGGTCCACGTCCCTGCGAATGTTATTCTTATACCGCTGATACACGTCGTTGAAGACCAGATCGATCGCTATGCTTCGCTTGGATTCATCGCTGAGCCACGCATGCCGGGGGCGTACCACGATGTTCTGCAGTTCCTCCGGAAAGTTACTGACTTCCATTCCGTTTGCGTCGATCGTGAGCCGCATGGCGTAATACTCGATATCCATCAGGTTGTTGGAATACCAGAGCGCCTCTTCCAGATAGCGGTAGGTTTCCGTGCCGGCCAGGGTCTTCTCCATCGTCTCCAGCGCATTGTCCCTGCGGCGGGCCACTTTCGCCTCCTCAAAATAGTCGTCCACGTAATCAGGATCTGCCGTAACGACAAAACTCTGCACGCTCTCCGTCAGATAATCGGAAGCCGCCATCAGATCCTGAGTGCTCCGTTCCATCTCGATATACCGGTCCGTCGCTTCCTGCAGGATATCGTAGCCCGTCATGACGCTGTACGTGGCGTACAGCAGCAGGATCGCAAGGAGGACCGCAACGGCCATCATAAACCGGTGGAGCCGCTGGATCGAAAGGCCTTTTATGCTTTTGTCTTTGCTGTTCTGGTCCATATTTGCCACATTTGCGGGAACTAGCCCAACCTCTTAACCATGTTCTCGTAATTTGCGCAGGCCATCAGCGCCGTCTCCCGGCTGATGCGTCCTTCCTTATAAAGCTTTAACAGGCTGCCGTCCATGGTGCACATGCCCTCCGCGCCGCCCGCCTGCATGGCGGACTCGAGCTGATGTAGCTTGTCTTCGCGGATCATGTTCTGGATGGCCGTCGTGGATTTCATGATCTCGAATACGGGGATGAGATTGCCTTCCACAGAAGGCACCAGCTGCTGGCAGACGATGCCTTTGAGCATCTGCGCCAGCTGGATCTTCACCTGCTGCTGCTGATTGGCCGGGAACACGTCCAGGATGCGGTTGATCGTGTTCGCCGCGCTGCTGGTATGCAGCGTGGATAGAAGCAGCACACCGGTCTCCGCCGACGTAATGGCGGAGGAGATGGTATCGTAATCCCGCATCTCGCCCAGCAGGATAACGTCCGGGCTCTCCCGCAGCGCGCTGCGTAAAGATTCCATGTAGCCCGGCGTATCGATGGAGATCTCCCGCTGGGTAACGATGGATCTCTTGTGCTGATGGATGTACTCGATGGGGTCTTCCATCGTGATGATATGCGCCTCCCGGGTATGGTTGATCCGGTCGATGAGACAGGCCAGCGTCGTGGATTTTCCCGAACCGGCAGAGCCGGTGATGAGCACCAGGCCCTTTTTCGTATCCGCCAGAGAGAGCACGCTCTCGGGGATGCTGAGAGCCGCCGGATCGGGCAGCCCGAACCGGATGACCCGGATAACGGCAGCAAGAGAACCGCGCTGGCGGAAGATATTCACACGGAAGCGGCCGACACCGTTGAGCGCGAAGGAGAAGTCGTCGTCCAACCCGTTGTCCAGGTTCGTCTTCGGCCGTCTGCTGATCTCGTAGATATCGTCCACGCACAGGCGGATATCGTCCGGCAGCATCTTCGGACGGTCCATGCGCTCCTGCGTGTTGCCGATCTTGTAGGTGATGGGCAGCCCTGCTACCACGAAGATATCCTTGACGTCCCGGATGACTGACTGTTCCAGGATGGTCTTGATGTCCATCGGCTGATAGGCTTTGTTTTCGTCCATAACTTGCTATTCTCCCGTCCAGATGTTGTCCAGATCCGTATGCTCTTCCCAATCCCGCAGGAACTTCCAGGCAGTGATACCGTAGGAGCCCCGGGCGTTCTGTTTCAACTCGATATGCAGGCTGAGACCGTTTTCCCCTTCTATCGTCTCGCTTACGGTGGGAAGCCCGGACTGCAGATCGTTTCCGCGGCAGACGTCCGCCAGGAATGCCTGCCCTTCCGCCTCCAGCGCATAGCGCTCCGTTACCGTATCCGCATAGCGCTGCGCCAGGCGCAGATCTGCCTGGCCCGTCGTAAAGGAAAGCACTGCCAGGATCGTAAGGCAGATGCTGATGACCGCCAGCAGCAGTGCCAGGGGGCCGAGCCTTATGGGTACGTGTTTCATGGCTGCACCTCCTGAATATAGACAGCCGTATCCAGGCTGTAGATGTCCTCTTCAGAACCAGGTCTTCTTACGGAGATGGTTCCTTTTGCGAGAACGGAATCGCCGGAAGCAGTGCTCTGATCCGCATCCCACGAGATGATCAGCCTATAGGCGGCATTTTCTTCTGCAACAGGGTTTAAATCATTGTCGTAATAGGCGAAGATGATCGCCGGAAGCCGGTCTTTCGGGGGAACGGGGTACTGAGAGGACGTCGATGCCAGGGTCACGTTGCCCTCGTCCAGGATATCCGCCAGTTCCGCCGGGCCTTCCGCCGCCGCAAACGCTTCTGCGCCGGTCTCCGCCAGACGCACCGCGTTCGTCAGGTCCTGTGCCCGGGAGGACTCCCGTTTGCCCAGACCAAACACGTTCGTCAGCATCAGGATGACGAGGACGAACGAGACGATCAGGAGCAGCGTTTCGATATAGAAGGCGGTGATGTGCTCGTGTTTGCTCTTCATAGCACGCCTCCTTGGCTGCGAAGACGGATGAGGCTGCGTCCGGCGTCCGTCGTGACTGCCAGCAGCCCTTCTGTCAGTTCCTCCACCGTAAAGACGGAAGTCTGCCCGATGATCTGAGCGTTTTCGGGGTCAAGCGCAGCCCTGATCTCGGCGTAATCCTCCACCAGATTCCCATGGGAGAGATAGAGCCGCGACGCATAGCCGCTCTCTTCGTCTGCGATCACGAGGACCGTGTTTCCGTCTTCCTCGCGGATGCGCACGCATCCGGTCTGGTCGCTGCCCTTGATGCAGGTGGAGACATAGGAAAGCAGCACGCGGCTGTCGTTGTTCGCATGCTGAGCCGCCACGGCGTTCCGGTAATTCTGGGCGCCGAATAAGACCAGCAGGAAAAAGCCGAGCAGGAACAGCGCAGCAATGCCGATGGAATATAATCCTAATGGACTTTTCTGATCTTCTTTAAAAGTCATGCGTTCTGAGAGATCTTCCGTTTATTTTTCGATCACATTGATGGTGGGAGGCACGTTCGATGCGAAAGCCTCGTACACCACGTAGTAGTTGTCCGTGTTCACCTGCAGCCCGTAATGATCCTGCAGATACGCCAGATCCGGCGGGTATACGCCCTCTACGACGTAGCACTGCAGCGCGCTGCGGCGGATCGCGTCGCGGATGGCTGTAACGGTCTCTTCGTCCAGATCCTTGCCGCTCCCGGAAAATGCAAAATACCCGCACGCCAAAACAAGGGCGCACAGGACGATGAGCAGGATATTTCTTTGTTTATGGGAGATCCTGTCCTGATACATACGTTATCCTACGGAATTCATCATGCCGATGAGGGGCAGCATGACGCTCAGCAGCGACAGCCCCACAGTGACCATTAGAATGCCGGAAAGCAGCGGATCCACAAAGCCTACCAGACGGTCCACTTCGTTCGAGCAGTTTTCCTCCAGCAGATCGGTGAGCCTCTCCAGCACGTTTTCCAGATTGCCGCTGCGTTCGCCTGCCAGCAGCATGCGGCCGTAAGTGGGCTCGAACAGTTCCTCGTCGTAGGCAGCCTGGGCGATGCTGTGGCCTTCCAGCATGCCGGATGCGACACGCTTGAGTTTCTCCTCCACAGGACCGTAATCCGCCATGGGAATGCTCTTCTCCACGGCTTCGTCCTGCATGTCGCCGCTGGCGATAAAGGTGGCCAGAGCCGACGTGAACCGGAACATAGCCATGTTCTCCAGGATGGACGCGCAGACGGGGGACTTCCTCAGCAGCGCTTCCACGGATTCCCGTTTGCCGCCTTTCCACATCCGGTAGCCGATCAGCAGCGCCGCTGCGATGATGATGAGCGCGATAAGCGCGATCCAGCAGAACACGTAGGCCCAGCGGACATAGCCGTAGGACGACGCGGCGAGGCTGCCCGTCAGTCTCTCGTAGACCGCGGAGAACGACGGCAGCACCATGCGGATCATCACCGCGAGAAGCACGATGATGAGCAGGATCATGACCGCCGGATACGTAACGGCATTCTTCAGCTTTTCGGAGACGGTCTTCTGATCCGCGTAATAGCGGGCCAGCCGGAACAGGATGCCCTCCAGTTTGCCGGACGTCTCGCCGGCCTCGACCATCTGCAGCGCGTAATCAGGGAAAATGCCGCTTGCCTTCATGGCAGCGGCTAACCCTTCTCCATTATCTACGTGCTCCTTTATGACCGCCAATCCGGATTCCAGAATGCCGCCGGTCTTCGTCCTGCCGTGCTGCAGCAGATCGACCGCCTCATCCACCTGGATGCCCGAGCGGATCATCATGCCCATGCTTTCGCAAAAGGCGCTTACTCCCATATGATCTAACTGTTTACTCATAGATCGTGATCGCTCCTAATACATGTAAACGTCTTTATAGTTGCCGCCGTCGCCGATGAACTTGCCGTCCGCGCCGTTGGCGGAGAACGTCAGGTCCATGCGGGTCCAGTTGCTGGGATTGATGGAATAGCTCACCGTCACCCAGCCGCTCTCCTTCGTGTAGAACATGTTCCACGCGTGGTACAGTCCGTCGGGAGAGACGTAACCGAAGATGACTTTCGTCGGAATGCCCTGGCTGCGCAGCATGGAGGCTGCCAGCGACGCGTAGTCGAAGCAGATCCCCTTACCGGTAGCCATGGTCTCGTCGGGTGTCGGCAGGTAACCGGATTTAACGGTCGCAGCCTTCTGTCTGTCGTACTTGACGGTCTTGCATACGTACTCGTAAACAGCCTTGATCTTTGCCAGATCGTTGGTCATGCCCTTCGTGATCTCTGCAGCCTTTGCCACACAGCGGGAATTCTGCGAGTAGTTGGCGTAATCGCTGGGGCGCAGGAACGGCTGAAACGGATCGGACAGCTTAACGTCGCAGACCACGGAATGGATCTCGGCGTATTTCTTGTCCTGTACGTTCTTCATGATCCGGAACTTATACTGTCCGTCTCCGCTCTGCAGCGGAAAGATGGACGGCTTTCCGGTGTTCGACATATCGTAGTTATACGTGGCGTTTCCGCAGATGACCTGGAATTTCAGGCGTTTATCTGCGACTGCCGATACGGCGACATAGCCGTTTGCCACAGAAGAAACGTCGATATAGGCCGTGCCCTTCGCCACGGCTTTTTCCTGGTTGAACTGTGACCCGAGGAAACCGGAAGAGGTCGTGTCGGACATCTGCACGCCGGACGCGCTGTCCGCCACCTCCACGGCGCTTTCGCTGCGGATCTGCGGAACCTGGGTATTCGTTTTTTCCGCTCCGCTGGAGCATGCCGTCGATGCCAGCAGGATCGCCAGTGTCATGCAGAGCAGTCTCGCTTTTCTGATCGCCATGTGAGTCTCCTTTTCCTTCACTGTGTATTATACAGGATTCCTGAAAATTATGCTATAGGATTGCCTTTCACCTGTTAGACGCAAAACAAAGGGGGACGGTTCCCCGTCCCCGCAATTATTTTTTAATATTTTTTTGCGATCTTTTATTCGCAGCACAGCGCGATGATCGCGTCCGCCAGTACGCAGCAGTTGAAGTACAGCTGCTCCAGATCGATAAACTCGTTGGCGACATGGGCATGCGCTTCGCACAGATAGCCTTCCGGCCCGAAGCTCACCGCGTTGGGCAGATGACGGGCGTAGGTGCCGCCGCCGATGTGTTTGGGGCTCATGTTCTCCCCGGTGCGGCTGTTGAACACGTCCATCAGTTTCTGCACGAAAGGCGTATCGTCCGGGATGCAGTAGCCTTCGCCGAATTCGAACGACTTCAGGGATGCGCCGGCTTTCGCCATGCCGGCTTCCAGTTTGCTCTGCACCTCTTCTCCCTTCATGGAGATGGGAACGCGCAGATCGAAGGTGATGGTGTAGCCGTCTTCAGTCCAGTCCAGCAGACCGGCGTTGAACGTGAGCCGTCCGGACATGTCTTCCTTGTCCAGATCGAAGGGTTCGCCGTAGATGGTCAAGCCCAGCACGTCCGCAAGGCCGCAGACCGCCTCTTTGTCTTCGCCTTCCAGCGGCAGAGTCTTCAGCAGCTGCAGCATGCCCAGCATGGCGTTTTCGCCGTCCGCCGGCATGGATGCATGGGCCGTTTTGCCGATCACCTTGATCTTCGTGCCGCCTTCTTCGGCCATGGCCACGACGGCAAAGGGGCTGTCTTCGGCATAGGTTTCCGCCGCGGCCTTGACCGCATCCAGAGACAGAGGAACAAAGCCTTCCGCTTCCCCGGGGACCGCGTTCACCACGGTGCCGGAATGCAGGCGGATCTTCGAGGCATAGCGTCTTTCAAAGGCAGCTTCCGTCCTGCTCTTTTCGGAGTTCGTGAGCGGGAATTCCCCGTCCGGCGAGATGGAGAAATCGGGCACGGGGCGGTGTTCCTTGAAATACTCCAGGCAGCGCATGCCGGTCTCTTCGTTGCAGCCCAGGATGACGTTGACGTTCTTCTTGAGTTTATAGCCGCACTCCAGAACGGCTTTGAGGGCCCAAAGGGATGCCACAGCCGGCCCCTTGTCGTCGATGGCGCCTCTTCCGTAGAGCTTGCCGTCTGCGATCTCTGCCCCGTACGGGGGATAGTCCCAGCCGGTGCTCTCAGGCACGACGTCCAGGTGAGCTAAAATACCGAAAGTCTCGGGTTTTTCGCTCTCGCACTTCTCCGCGGGAATGACGATGCTGCCGCAGTAGCCGTCCACGCTCTCGCCGTCGAAGCCCAGGCGCTTTGCAATGCCCAGGGCTTCCTGCAGGCAGTCATAGGTGATGGGGCCGAAGGGCTTTCCGGGTTCGGGCACGGCCGTCTCGTCTTCCACGGTGCGGTAGCGCAGCAGGGTCTGCAGGTCTTTTATAACTTCGGGCTGGTGCGCCGCCAGCCACTGATCTACTTTTACGTCTCTTGCTTTCATGGTACTCCTTATTTCAACAGTGCTTTCATGATGGACTTATAGCATCCATACACGCCGTCCAGCTGGCTTAATTCGATATATTCGTCCACGACGTGGGCCTGGCTCTCGTTAGAGGGACCCATGCCCAGGGTCGGGATGCCCGCTTCGCCCGCGTAGTGGGACGCGTTGGTGCAGAAGTTGTAGATGGTGATGGATGGGTCATAACCATCTGCCTTTAACTGCTGATACGCCGCCTGGACGAAGTCGTCGTCCTCCTTGTACAGCCAGCCCGGGAAGAAGCGCTCGCCGCGGATCTTCGCACCGGTGTAGCAGTCCTCTTCGCCGACTGCGTAAGACACCATTGCCTTCAGCTGCGGATCTTCCGCCATCATCTTATCCAGCAGAGCCTGGATAGGCGCGAGCACGCTCTCCTTCGTCTCGCCCGTCAGCAGACGCCGGTCGTAAGTGCAGCGGCAGTACTCGGGCACGACGGAGGCGCCGGGATACGGGCTGGACTTGATGTCCGTGAGCTCGAGAATGCCCTTGCCCAGCACGGGATGCTCTTCGGGCACGAGTTTACGGATCTCCTCGATGACCTTCGCCATCTTGTACACCGCGTTGATGCCCTTATCGGGGTTGGCGGAATGCGCGGGTTTGCCGAAAGTTTCCACGACGATCTCCGCGCGGCCGCGCTGACCGATCTTTAAGTTGAGATCGGAAGCTTCGCCGATGACCACGATATCGGGCTGCACTTCCTTGCTGATCTTGGAACTTGCCACGCCTTCGAAACACTCTTCGTGCACGACGCCCGCCACGTAGATCTCGCCGGCGAAATCCTTGCCGGTCTCCTTGGCGAAATCCGCAGCGGCCATGCACATGGCGGAAAGCGCGCCCTTCATGTCGGACGTGCCCCGGCCATACATCTTGCCGTCCTTGATGTCAGCAGCCCAGGGGTCCATGGTCCATTTGGTGGGGTCAGCCACGGGGACGGTGTCCATGTGACCGTCGAACAGCACCTTTTTACCAGGGCGTTTGCCCTTGATGCAGCCGGTGATGCTGCCGTATTCGTCGACCTTGACCTCGTCAAAGCCGTTCTGTGTAAAGAACTCTTCCAGGAGGGCTGCTACGCCGCCTTCTTCGCCGGAGACGCTGCCGGCCTGAATGAGAGACTGTAAAAACGGTACGAGTTTTTCGTTCTGCATATGTATGCTCCTCTCTGCCGCAAAACTGCGGCGTCTGTATTCAGTATAACACAAATGCATTCTTCCGTTTGAAGGGATTCCCGGATGTAGGGGCGGGCACGAAGGGACTGACCCGGCCAGATTCGGGAACGGACAAACGAGGTGTGTTATGCCAAATATCTATGAAGTTGCAAAAAGGCTTAGAATTTCTAAGTCTTTTTGACGTTTAAGATAATTTGACTTAGAAATTGGCTTAAATCTAAGTCAATTTTGATTCATCTTGCAATTTGACTTAGTTTTTCTAAGTCACTAATCGAAATCATAAAAAAAGGCATAGATGCATTTTTTCGATGGGCGGGTCACCCTAAAATAGGTTAACCTATTTTTTACATTTTTGTTTACTTATGCTAGCCATCGGGATATAATACTGCCAGACAAATTACCATATTTCTCCATTCGAATATACGAAACAACGATGCAAAAGGAGATCCGCCATGCTGAATCTGGAACAGATCAAAGAAGAACTCTCCATACAACAGAAACTCAAGGAAAAGATCGATGCGGTTCTGAAAGATGCCCCGGGAGGCAACATCTTCTTTCAGAAGACCGGACAGAATACTGCACCTCTCCCCTATTGCGACTATTATCAGGATGGGAAAAGGCATCGCACTTCCATGAAATATGCAGAGGAACATACCGTAAAAACATTGCTGTTCAAACGCTATGCGAAAAAGATCAAGAAACAGGCAGATCAAAACATAAAAGCGCTGCAGGGCATTTCGGCATACGTTCCTTTCACGGAAGATATCAAGAACTTCGGCGGAGAACTCTATAGGGAATGCCGGGAGCACTTTTTCGGCCCAGCGGTCTTAAATCCGGCATTCGAAGCGCTGCAAGAAAGGCAGAATCCCTATCATCCGGAACACTTGAATGTCCGGTCCGAATTTGGCTTATTCCGGAGCCGGGAAGAACTTGCCGTCGCACGAGCCATGCGCGATCTGGGGCTTAAGTTCAAATACGAAACCGCGCTTCCCGTTGGCATGTACGACCGGTATCCGGACTTTGCGGTGCTGCATCCCGAGACCGGCGCGATCATCTACATCGAATACGCCGGAAAGCCGGCAGATCCGGGCTATCAGAGAGACCTGCAGCAGCGGCTCCGGGATTACGCAAACGTCGGGATCTATCTGGGCGTCAACCTTTTTATCCTTGCACCGCCCCCGGAAGGAGGATTCGACCTCGTCCGGATCACGGAACAGCTGAAAGGGATCTTCGGGATATGATGCACTATCGCTCAATATGCTATGATAGAAACAGATACCCAAAGAGGAGCGGCTATGGATACTTTTAAGAACACCTATTTTATTACCGGCAACGCGTATGCAGGGAAATCCACTATGGTGCGTCTGCTGGCAGAGAAGCACCAGGGAATCCTGTGCGAAGAAAACTACCATGACAGGTTTTTCCCCGAAGTGGACCGGACCGAATTTCCGGGTCTCTCCTACACCCGCGATCTGAAAGATTGGCACGACTTTATCCGCAGAACGCCGGAAGAATACAAAGCATGGATCGACGAGACCGCAAAGGAGTGCGAGGTCCTGGAACTGCAGATCCTGCCGGGATTGACGGGACAGGGAAAGCCCGTATTCGTCGACACGAACATCTCTTTGGAAACGCTCGGACACATGGCAGAACCCGGGCACGTGCTGGTGATGCTGGCAGATCCGGCAATTTCCGTCAACCGCTTTTTCGACCGGCCGGACCGGGAAAAGCAGTTCCTGTACCGGCTCATCCTGGAAGAACCGGATCCGCAGAAAGCCATGGAAAACTACCGGCAGGGACTTATGCTGATCAACTCGCAGGAGGTCTACGACCGCTTTCTGCATTCCGGCTTTCCGGTGATCCTGAGGGACGACAATCGCAGCTTAGAGCAGACGCTGGCGCTGGTGGAAAAAGCCTTCGGCCTTACAGGACCTGCCGGGCAGATGCCGGAAGGATAAAGTCAGATGCGCTTTACCATGTGGATGACCCTAAACAGATTCTATCTGCCGCAAGATCGCGGAAACTGTGTTATGCCATTTTTTCAAAAAAAACAAAAAGACTTAGAAATCCTAAGTCTTTTTTGATAGTTGGCGGTATATGGCTTAAAAACAGGCCCAAATCTATGCCAATTTTGCGCCATCTCACAATTTGACTTAGTTTTTCTAAGTCACTAATCGAAATCACAAAAAATGGCATAGATGCATTTTTTCTGATGGACGGGTCAGCCCGTCTTACAGCCTGCCCTACTCCTTTCCCTGCTGGCGGCACCAGGTATCCATCACCACATCTACGGGCAGGAACTTGACGAGCCGCACCTGCCGGCGCACGGGCGCGCCCAGAATCGAGACCTTCTTTTTCTTCTTCAAGTCCTTCATAGCCTGTTCGATCACCTGCTGCGGGGTATACCAGCGGTCGTAGTATTTTATAGTGTCGTCGCGCACGGCGGTATCCATGAATTCCGTCTTGATCCACCCCGGGCAGACGCACATCACGTGCACGCCCCGAGGCTTCAGTTCCCGGCCCAAACCTCTGGAAAAGCTTAAAACATAAGCCTTGCTGGCTGCATAGACGTTTAAGAACGGCACGGGCTGATGGCTGGAATTGGAACCCAGGTTGACGATGGCATCGCCCTTCTCCATGTAGGGCAGCGACAGCAGACACATGGCAGTCAGGGCTTTATCGTTGACGTCCACGATGCCCAGCTGCTCCTCTAGTCCCATTTCTTCGAATGTACCGAACAGGCCGTAGCCGGCGGCGTTCACGAGCACCCGGATGTGAGGCTTTTCGACTTCCAGCAGCGCGCGGAAGCGTTCGAAACTGGCGGGGTCAGCCAGATCCCAAGCCAGCGGGCGCACCTTGGCCCGGCATTTTTCCTGCAGTTCCTCCAGCCGCTCTTTTCTGCGGGCGACGACCCACAGTTCGTCCAATTCATATTCTCTGTCTACCGCGTAGACGAATTCTCTTCCCATGCCGGAGGATGCTCCGGTGATGACTGCGATGTTCATGGCATATCTCCTTGCTCCGTTTGGAGATATTATACCATATTCTCAGACCTTCACCCGGAACAGCCCGTGGCGGTTGCAGTATGCGTACAGGTATTTTACGC
>CACYFF010000035.1 GCA_902773665.1 uncultured Eubacteriales bacterium
AGACCTTCACCCGGAACAGCCCGTGGCGGTTGCAGTATGCGTACAGGTATTTTACGCGGCGGATGGGAAAGCGGGCATCTGCATTTCCTTCCGGATACAGTTTTACAAACTGCACGCTCTGGTCGGCTATGGCTGCCAGGAAAGCGATGTAGTGGTCCTTGTCCATCGGATGCGCCACGGAGACATAATATTCGTCTTCAACGATCTCCAAGTTCAGCATATGGTCCGGATCCGGCGATTCGGCCTCCAGCGGCGGTAGCACGATACCGCAGCAGCTGACGACCGCCTCCCCGACCGTGCGGACGACGTTGCCGCAGACCGGGCAGACATAGAACACCGTCTTACCCATATTTGAAGAACGGTTTCGGTTCTGAATGACCCCGCCGGAAAAGAGCTCGATCACGGAGATTCCCAGTGCCTGTGCCAGCGGCTGGAGCAGACTGATATCCGGCAGACCTCTGCCCGTCTCCCATTTGCTCACTGCCTTGCTGCTAACGCAGACCTTTTCCGCCAGTTCCTCCTGGGTCATTTTCTTATCTTCGCGGAGCTGTCGGATCACAGCCCCGGTCACGTATCTGTCCATTGCCGTTTCCTCCTTACGGTCCCAGTGTAAAGCATGACCCGCGCAAACGCCACCTACGCGGCGTAGAGTCCCGTTTTTCATCCGTCGAAAAAAGGAGGCCTGCCCCCTGCAGACCTCCTTGTAGTTGTTATCTGTAATCCCTTTTGAACGTTTTACTTCTGCACTGCCTCGACCGCCCGGTGGAGATCATCGGTAAAGTTCATCTGCAGCAGCGCATTCAGCACATTTACATAATTCTTATTTGCGTTAACATCGAGCACAAGGTGCTTAACGGTCGGATTTCCCGCATCGTCGTAGTCGTAGTAGGTATAGCCCATACCGCCGAAGTAACTCTCCCACTCCTGCTTTTCGCCGGGCTTTACCTTGCTGCTGAAATCCATATGGATGACGATATAAGGCAGTTCGGAATAGTCCTCGAACAGGCGGTCGTAGTCGTAATCCTTGATGTCTTCGATCAGGGCATTCACCAGAGCCTTTTTATCCGCCAGCCGGGTTGCGCCGGTGGGCATGGTATCTTCGAAGCTCACCCAGGTATAGTCATAATCGACCTGGTCCGGCTCTCTGAACTCCTTCGGCATGTTGTTTCCTTCGAACGACACGCTCAGGCCTTCAGCCCCTTCCTCGAGCAGTCTGGCATACAGACCGCCGTTCTCCGCGCTGTTCCACAGGTCACGCATGCCCGCGTCGCCCCGCAGCATCGCCGCAGGGATCCAGTAGTCTCTTTCCAGCGTCCGGCCGTTCTTCAGCGCATACGAAACGTTAAAGCTGACGGGTCTCTCCTTCGGATCCTCGTAGTCCCTGGAATCCCAGGAAAGGGACGAAGAGGTATAGTAACCGTTCCAGGCATCCTGGTAATTGGCGGGGTCAGCGACGATCTTTTTATGGAACGCGGTGACCCGCTCAATATTCTCCGGCTCGGTAATGAGGTCGCTTCTGCCGTCCAGGCCCATGTCGAAGGTATCGGACGAGATGGTAACGCTCCCTACGCGGTCCACGTCCGGCACCCGCTTCTGGTAGCCGATGAGGTCGAAGCGGAACACGCACACGATCGCGGCGATCAGCAGCAGATATACGAGACCGGAAACAAGGCAGTCCTTCGTAAAGATCTTCGTGGTCTTGTTGACGATCATCTGGGCGACAACGTAGCCGACGACGAAACCAAGCAGATACGAAAGCGCTCCTAAGCTGTCGTGGAAGACAAAGCCCGTAAGGCTGCTGGCCGTAAACACCATCAGGAAACCGATGATGTACTTGGCCGGGCGGAACACGTAGCTTTCCCCTGCCCGCTCCAGATGCCGCGCCTTATACAGCAGGAACGCTGCGATGGCGATGGCCAGGGAAATAAGCAGATAAACGGCGATCTCTTTTGCGGAGAAACCGTCTTCCGCCAACACGGCGATCCACGGGTTCATCCGGACAGCGATATCCTCGATGAGCGAGCCTGCGGTAAAGCCGTACTCGTAGGTGTCCATATAGCCCATCAGCAGCAGGTACACCACCGGGCAGATGAAGTTGAGCGCGACCGCCGTCAAAGCGTGGATGACGGAAAGACCGCTGATGCTGGCCGCAAACACCGAGATCGAGTACACGAAGGCGATGACGGTGAACTCCTCCAGGAAAAAGCGGAAGATGTTCATGCCCGTAAAGTAGACCGGATCGTCCACGTACCAGCCGATGTCCACGTTGCCCCGCATCACCAGCAGGATGAGGGAGATGACGGCGACCGGTAGCACGGCCATCACGAGGCCGCTCACGTAATTACTTATAAACAGACTGCGGCGGGTGAACGGCATGCTGTGCATCACCCCGGCGGAATTCGTCCGGTGCAGATAGCCAAAGCAGGCCAGCGCCAGCGCCACCGGCAGGATGCCGTTCAGCAGGATGGGTGCCGGGTTAATGTGCCGCAGGATGCTGCGCATAAAGCTGTAGCTGTAGCCTTCCGAGCTCTTGGTAAGGACCAGGGCGATGGGACCGCAGACCAGCCAGAACAGGAATCCGCCGCACATGATGGGCCAGAACCGTTTAAAATTCTCCTTAATGAGAGAAACGTTAAGCCAGGATGCTCTGGATGTCATCGTTTTCACCTCCCATCTCAAAGATAAACACTTCCTCCAGGGACAGCGGCAGGATGTCGAAGATGATGGGGTCAGCCGCATAGACGGCCTTTTCCACGTCTTCCCTTGCGCCCCGGATGATCAGGTGCTCGATGCTGCCGCTCTTTTCGCGGTGCACCACGTTGAGCCCGGCAAAAGCCCGTTCGGCGTCTTCCGCGCTGTGGAATGCCGCCTGCACCTTGTGGATGTCGGACTTGAGTTCGTCCAGGTCCTGTTCGATCTTCATCTCGCCTTTGGACAGGATGCCGATGGCGTCGCAGATGCCTTCCATCTCCTTCAGGTTATGGGAGCTCACGAGCACCGTCATCTGCCGTTCTGCCACGTCGTCCACCACGTATTTCCATACCTTCTTGCGAACGATGGGATCGAGTCCGTCGATGGGTTCATCCAGGATGAGAAAATCCGGCTTGCAGCTCATGGTGAGGATGAACTGCGCCTGTTTCTGCATACCTTTGGAGAACTTGGCGATCTTGCCCCTTTCGGGCAGAGCGAAGTCCTGCAGCATCATTTCGTACCGGACGTCGTCCCAGTTGGGATAGATGCCTTTGTAGAAATCCCGCATGCTTTTTAAACTGTAGGAACCGAAGAAGAACAGTTCGTCGGGGATATACCCCAGCCTCTTCTTCAGTTCGACGTTGTCGTACACGTCCTGTCCGTCCATCTGTACGCTGCCCGAGTCGGGCTTCAGCACCCCTGTCAGATGGCGGATAAGCGTCGTTTTACCGCTTCCGTTGACCCCGATCAAACCGTAGATGGAGCCCTGCTCCACGTTTACGTTCAAATTGTTGAGGGCCTGGAAACCGTCAAACTGTTTGCACAATCCTTTTACGTTGATCATCCCTTTTCCTCCTTTCTGCAGGCGATCTCCTCCAGTTTTCCGCGGATCTCCTGATCGGATATCCCCAGATACCGCAGCTGCTTTACGCTGTCTTCGATGGCTTCGTAGATGGCAGCCGCCTTGCTCAGATCCGGATCCTCCGGCTTTTCCGAAACGAAACAGCCCAGACCCGATACGGTGTAGATGTACCGGTCAGCTTCCAGCTGGCGGTAGGCCTTCTGGATGGTGTTCGGATTGACGGTGAGGGTCCGGGAGAGTTCCCGTACGGAAGGCAGTTTATCCCCTGCATGAAGGACGCCGCGGGTGATCAGCTCTTTAAAGCCGTCCATGATCTGTTCGTATATGGATTTGCGGCTTTTCAGATCCAACTGTATCATGGCGTACCTCCTCTTGATGTACTAACTGTACTACATCACATAGTACAGTGTCAAGAAGAAGTTAACGCAAAAAGCAAAAACCCCGGAACTGAATCCGGGACTTTTGCTGTGTGTATTCAACGGCAACAGGGTTGGAGCTGCTGCACTGAAAACATTATATCTTGAAAAAGACTGCGTTGTCAATAAAAGTTCGTGTGAATCAAACAATTATTTTCATAAATTCTTGTTCATCATCTCTGTTTTAAAGGAATTACAAAGCTTTTTCGGCGATCTCTTTCTGCAGCATCGCGATAAACTCCGTCTTCGGGAATTCGCCCATATCGCCTGCCTTGGAGGAACGGACCGTCAGCATGTCGGAGGTCGCCTCCTTTTCGCCGACAACGATGATGTAGGAGTCACGCGCCAAGATCGCTTCCCTCACTTTGTAGCCGGTCTTCTCGTTCCGCGCGTCCACTTCGGTGCGCAGACCTGCCGCCTCAATCTCGTCCGCCAGTTTCCAGGCGGTCTCGTTGTGCTTTTCCGATACGGAGATGATCTTCACCTGTACCGGAGCGAGCCACAGCGGCAGTTTGCCTTCGAAATGCTCGATGAGCACGCCCATAAACCGCTCGATGCTGCCGAACACGGTGCGGTGGATCATCACAGGTCTGTGCTTTTCGCCGTCCGCACCGGTATAGGTCAGGTCGAAACGCTGCGGCATCTGGAAATCCAGCTGCACGGTGCCGCACTGCCAGGTGCGTCCGATGCAGTCTCTTAAGTGGAAATCCAGTTTCGGACCGTAAAATGCGCCGCCTCCGGGGGCGATGTCGTATTCGATGCCGAGATCCTCCACCGCTTCCTTCAGCGCGTCCTGGGCTCTCGTCCAGTCTTCGGCGCTGCCGATCGCGTTCTGCGGGCGTGTCGCCAGCACGACCTTATAGGAGAAGCCAAATACGGAATAGATGTCGTCGATCAGCTTGATGATGTCCTTCAGTTCGCCCTTCACCTGCTCGGGAAGCATAAAGATGTGGGCGTCGTCCTGGGTGAATTCCCGCACCCGCATCAGGCCGTGCAGGCTGCCGGAGGGTTCGTGCCGGTGCACGTGACCCAATTCAGAGAGGCGAACCGGCATATCCCGGTAGGAGTACATCCTTCTCTTATAGGCGAGCAGCGCGCCGGGGCAGTTCATGGGCTTGATGGCGTAGGCGTCGCCGTCGATGTCCGTGAAGTACATGTGCTCCTTGTAGTGGTCCCAGTGACCGCTGGTATGCCAGAGATCTTCGTTCAGGATGATGGGCGTGCGGATCTCGTTGTATTTCTTTTCGCTGTGCAGTTCCTTCCAGAACGACATCAGCTCGTTGCGGATGACCATGCCCTTGGGCAGATACAGCGGGAATCCGGGGCCTTCCGCGGGGAACATGAACAGATCCATCTCCCGGCCGATCTTGCGGTGGTCACGCCGTTTGGCCTCCACCAGATTCTGCAGGTACTCGTCCAGCATGCTGGGTTTGGGGAACGAGATGCCGTAGATGCGCTGCAGCATCTTATTCTTTTCGCTGCCGCGCCAGTAGGCGCCTGCGATGCTCATCAGTTTGAAAGCCCGCACCTGGCTCGTTCTTTCCAGCAGCGGTCCTACCCGCAGGTCGGAGAATTCGCCGTCGTCGAAGAACGTAAGCTGCGCGTCCTGCGGCAGGCTGTTGATGATCTCGATCTTATAGGGCTGGTTCTTGGCGACCGCTTCGCCCAAAGCTTCCATGCGGGTCACCGGGCGGCAGACGATCGGAAGGTCTTCGCGCACGATGCGCCGCATCTCGTCCTCGATCTGGGAAAGATCCGCGTCCGTCAGTCGCTGACCCAGGTCGATATCGTAATAAAACCCGTTGTCGATGGCGGGTCCGATCGCAAATTTTACGTCCGGATACAGTCGCAGCAGCGCCTGCGCCATGATCTGGGAACTGGTCTCCCAGAAGATCTTTTTTTCCTCCGCTGTTTCGAAAGGTGTGTTCTGTCTGATGATCGTCATATGCCGGCCTCCATCCAAGATAGTTCCACTATTTACTATAACGATTCCGGACGCCAAAATCAAGAAAAGACGGTTTTGCGATTTCACCAAAGGAATTCGCATACATTTGTTTATAAAACACAAGGAAGGAAGATGTTTCTGTATATTTACTGTTTTTCTGCTGAATATTGTAGTATAATTGGCTTGGAGCAGCCTGTCTGCTTCTGTGTAAACGGTCCTGTCCCCTTCCCCGTGTATCGGAACGGAACAGGACGGAAAAGATTGGAGGAAAATCTGGTATGAACACAAAGAGAATCCTTGCAGTCCTTCTGGCACTGGCCATGATCTTCTCCATGGCAGCCTGCACGAATTCCGGAGAGACGACTCCGGAACCCAGCGGCGAAGGAGAAGCAACGGAAGCCGGTACCGGTCCGGACGGCCGCACCTATGCAGCGGAACAGGTCTACCGCACGCTGTATTCCAGCGAAATGACCACCATGAACTACCTGGTGAGCGGCACGACCTACGAGTTGGAAGTCGGCGCCAACACCATCGACTCCCTCGTGGAAAATGACACCTACGGCAACATCGTTCCCTGCGCGGCGGAAAGCTGGGAAGAGAGCGAAGACGGCCTCACCTGGACCTTCCATCTGAGACCGGATCAGCACTGGTACGATAAGGACGGCAACGAGATGGCTCCCGTCACCGCAAACGACTACGTAGCCGCAGCCCGCTATGTCTGCGACTCCGCCAATGACTGCGGCAACAGCTATCTGATGGACGGCTGGCTCGTAAACGCCACCGAACTGCTGGAATACACGGCTGCAAAACTGGTCGCCGTACCGGTAGGCACGGAAGGCGAAGATGACGAATACGTCGTGGACGACGCCGGCGTCATCTATGCGATCACCGACAACGGCTATGAAGAAGTTCCCGCCGTCGCTCCGGAAGATCTGGGCGTCGTAGCGGTAGACGACCTCACTCTGGAATATCATCTGGAAAAGGCCCGTCCTTACTTCCCCACCGTTCTGCAGTTCGGTACCTATTGGCCCGCACCGGCCGAACTCCTCGAGCAGCTTGGCGCCGATTACGCTCTGGATAACGAATCCATGTGGTTCAACGGCGCATACATCCTGCAGACCGCTCAGCCCCAGCAGAAGAGAGTCTACGTTAAGAACGAGCACAACTGGGATGCCGAGCACATCTATATCGAGCGCATCGAAGAGACCTACAACCAGGAAGCTGCCACGCTGGCTCCCGAAATGTTCCTCAGAGGCGAAGTCGACTCCGCCGACATCGGTTCCGATATCGTAGCCGACTGGCTGAGTGACCCCGAGAAGAGCAACATGGTCTGCACCAGCCGCATCGTCGGCGACTACTCCTACTTCTTCGGATTCAACTTCGAACCGAAGTTCGACGAGCAGTACGAACCTGAAAACTGGATCAAGGCCGTCAACAACGAAAACTTCAGAAAGTGCATCTTCCACGCCATCGACAGAGAAGCTTACCTCACCGCGAAGTATCCCGGCGACGATCCGCATATGCACATGATCAACACCATCACCCCGCTGGGCTTCTCCACTTACGAGGGCAAGGACTACGTCAACTACGGCGGTCTGGCCAAATACACCGAAAACGACAGCTTCGACGAAGCGCTGGCTCTGGAATACAGAGACAAGGCCAAGGCGGAACTGGAAGCGGCCGGCGCTACATTCCCCATCAAGATGCCGATCAACTACAACCCGAGCTCCACGACCTGGGGCAACTGCACGGTCGTTCTCGAGCAGCAGCTGGAAGACCTGCTGGGCTCCGACTTCGTCGACGTTATCGTCGTCGAATTCTCCGGCAACTCCTTCCTGAACGAGACCAGAAGAAACGGCAACTACGCCATCCAGGAACTGAACTGGGGCGCCGACTTCATGGATCCCGAGACCTGGGCCGACCCGTTCGACAGAGAGAATTCCTATAACTTCTTCTGCCACGACACCGACTCCTACAGAGTCTTCCAGGATACCAAGTCCGCAGAGACCAACGCCCTGATCGACGAATACTTCAGACTGTGCGACTACGCCCGTACCTGCGTCGACGACTTCGACGAAAGATACGAAGCCTTCGCAGCAGCCGAATCCTTCTACCTCGATCATGCGATCGTGGTCCCCGGCTTCATCTCCGGCGGTTCCTACCAGGCTACGAAGCTGAACGGCTTCGAAGGCCAGTACGCCATGATGGGCCAGTCTTCCAGCAGATTCAAGGGACAGCACGTCTATAACGAAGCGATGTCTCAGGAAATGTACGAAGAACAGTACGAAGCCTGGCTGGAAGCGCTCGGCAAGTAATCCTTACTGACAAGGAAAACTAAACGAACCATCAGGAGCGGCTCTGCCCCGGTACGGAGCACGGCCGCTCCTCTGCTTTTACAAAGGAGACACAACGTGCTGAAGTATTCCATCAAACGACTTGCACGGTCCCTCATCACGCTGATCATACTGATCACCATCGTGTTCGCCTTGCTGCGGTTCATGCCTGAGGAAGGCTATTTCAACAACTACGAGAAGATGTCCCCTGCCCAGATCGAACTCGGACTCATCAAGATGGGTCTGAAGGATCCGCTCTACGTGCAGGTGGGCCGCTTCATCCGCAACCTGCTGCAAGGCGATCTGGGCGTATCGTACCGATACCGGGTGAACTCACCCATCGCCAGGATCATCGCGCCGAAGATCGCGATCTCGGCCAAACTGGGCATCATCTGCATGGCCATCAGTTTGCCGCTGGGACTCGCCCTGGGCGTGCTGATGGCCCGTTACAAGGGCAGATTCTGGGACCGGTTAGGCAATGCCTACATCGTATTTATCCAGGCCGTACCGAATGCGGTCTACTTCATCTTCATCCAGCTGTATGGTTCCACCTGGCTGAAGATCCCCATGCTTTACAACGAAAACGACTGGCGGACACTCATCCTGCCCACCATTTCGCTCGCCCTCCCTTCCATCTCCAGCTACGCCATGTGGCTGCGGCGGTACATGGTGGACGAGACCAATAAGGACTACATCAAACTGGCCCGCGCCAAAGGCGTGCCCAACACCACCATCTGGTTCCGGCACGTGTTCCGCAACGCGGTCGTTCCCATCGTCAACCTCATCCCCGGCTCTCTGCTCATGACCATTTCCGGCTCCATTTATACGGAATCCTTCTATTCCATTCCCGGCATGGGCGGCCTGCTGGTGGACGTCATCAAACGCCAGGACAACAACATGGTCATGGTGCTCGTCGTGCTGTTTGCGGCTGTGGGCATCGTGGGACTGCTGCTGGGCGATATCGCCATGGCGCTGGTTGACCCGCGCATCAGCTTTACGAAAAAGGAGGGATCCAGATGAGCAAATTCTCTCCCTCTGAAAAACTCACGAAAAAGATCGAGAATTCCCAGGAAGAATTCCTCAAAAAGCACGGCATTCTGGCCGCGGAACTGCTGGACGACAATCTGAACGAGCAGCAGATCGCTTCTCTGGATCCGGCGCTGTTCGATCTGGCCATCGTGGATGAGAGCGAAGCGGAACGGACCGGCTACTCCAACTATTCCTACTGGGGCTCCACCGTCCGGATGTTCTTCAAGAACAAGGTGGCGGTGTTCAACCTCATCGTCATGCTCGTGCTGGTGCTGTTTACCTTCATCCAGCCTCACCTGCCCAACCAGATCGACCCGAACCTGGTCAACTACTACGATTCCAAAGCGGTCTGGTACGTGGTGGACAGCGACGGCGCCTTTACCGTCGACGGCATGAAGCGCACCCAGGGCGACTACGTTCAGGTACCGGGCAGCGACGAGATCCTCGCCTACATCCAGGCGCCTGCCGACTGGGGCACTCCCGTCGCCATCGCCTACGACGAAGAAGGCGAAGAGACGCAGCTTACCGTACAGGCAGACCCCGCCAACAGCGGTTGGTACTGGACCCTCCTGAAGAAGGACGCGCCCTACCTCGCCATCCTGTCCGAAGATCTGACAGCGAGCACATACTACAACGCGGTCTGGCTCACCGTAACGGGCGACAAGAACGCGGTCAACTCCTCCGGCGTCAAGCAGACGGCGGGAGAGCTCATCACCGACGTACCCGACGGCAAGAGCCTCGCCTACGTATCCGCACCCTCCGGCTGGGGCGTTCCCAAGCTGAAGGCCCAGGGCTCCATCAACGGCAGCGATGCGGAATATGTCTCCCTGAAGGCGGTGGACGGCGAAGACGGCTGGTTCTACGGATTCTTCCCCACGGAGAAGAACACCCTCATCCTGACGTCCGAGGACGGCAGCCAGAAGGGCATGAACCGGGCAACGGTCTCCATCGGACTGCCGCAGGAAGCGAAGATCGTCAAGGGCTTTATCGAAAACAAACCGCCTAACAAAGTCTACTGGTTCGGCACGAACGACATCGGCCAGGATCTGTGGGCGCGCATGTGGGCCGGTACGAGAACATCGCTGTTCATCGGTATCGTCGTGGCGGTCATCGAGGCCATCATCGGCATCCTGGCAGGCCTGCTGTGGGGCTACGTCCGCAAGCTGGACTTCCTGTTTACGGAGATGTACAACCTGATCGACAACATCCCCAGCACCATCATATTGCTGCTGGCGGCTTACGTCATGCGGCCGGGCATCAGGACGATCATCATCGCCATGAGCCTTACGCGCTGGATCGGACTGGCGCGGTTCATCCGCAACCAGGTGCTGATCATCCGCGACCGCGACTTCAACCTGGCGTCCCGCTGCCTGGGCACGCCTACGAGACGGGTCATCACGAGAAACCTGCTGCCGCAGATGGTCTCCGTGGTCATGCTGCGCATGGCCCTGGCCATCCCCGATGCGATCGGTTCGGAGGTGTTCCTCAGTTATATCAACCTGGGGCTCCCCATCTCCATCCCCTCTTTGGGCAACCTGATCAACAAGGGCCGCACCATGATGATGGCGCCGTCGCTGCGGTATCAGCTGTTCATTCCCGCCATCATCCTGTCCATCATCACCATCTGCTTCTATCTGGTGGGCAACGCCTTCTCCGACGCCGCCGACCCGAAGAACCACGTATAGAAAGGAGGCAAAGACATGTTGAACAATGGAGACATCATTCTTTCCGTCAAAGACCTGCATGTAAAATTCAGCCTCCGCGGAAAAGTGCTCAATGCGATCCGGGGCATCTCCCTGGATCTGCACAAGGGCGAATCCCTGGCCATCGTCGGCGAGTCCGGCTCCGGCAAATCCGTCTTCACCAAGAACTTCATCGGCCTTCTGGATAAGAACGGCTGGGTGGATTCCGGCGAGATCTGGTATTACGGACTGGAAGAAGGTCCCGTGGACCTCGCGACGTATAAGACCGAGGAGCAGTGGCAGCACATCCGGGGCAAGGAGGTCGCCATGGTCATGCAGGATCCGATGACCTCCCTCAACCCCTTGAAGACCATAGGCTGGCAGATCGAAGAGGCTTTAAAGCTCCACCAGGGGCTGCAGGGCGAAGACGCGAAGAAGAAAGCCGTGGAGATCCTCTCCGACGTCGGCATCCTCGAACCCGAGCGCCGCGCCAAGCAATATCCCCACGAGTTCTCCGGCGGCATGCGCCAGAGAGTCGTCATCGCCATCGCCATGGCCTGCAACCCCCAGATCCTCATCTGCGATGAGCCCACCACG
>CACYFF010000036.1 GCA_902773665.1 uncultured Eubacteriales bacterium
GGGGTAGTCCGGCTGCATAAAAACAGCCAACAACATTGCTGTTGCTGGCTGCGAAAATCTTATGATTTTTCACTGTCCACTTGACGGGTAGCAGTTCAAGCAGCACTGGGGGTTTTTCGTATGTCATATTTACCCAATTTATACTCTCTCGAGTTACGTTTATTATAACACACTAACAGCTCTTGTCAAGAAATATCTGGAAATCAATACGCCGGACTATACGACAGATAATTGTCGGTCCCCACGCGGATGACGCCGCGGGTGATCTCCTGCTGGTACAGTTCCTGCAGCAGTTTCTGGATGCTGGCCATGTTATCACGGATGTTAGCCGGGGCGCCTTCGCAGTACAGATCGTCGTAGATGTAGGCGCGGACGATGACGGTCGAAAAGTCGATGCGCTTAAAGTAGATGTCGTTCTCCTCCACCAGCTGCAGCAGGCTGAGGGTGTCGGTCAGCAGATAGGTCTGCTCCACCTGCAGGGCGCTGCCCGGGGTCATCTCCGTAATGGTCATGTTGCCCAGGATCGGCAGCGTGGGCTCGGTGTCGGAGATGCGCAGCACCGTTCCCTCCCGGTCGATCAGCACGTACTGGTCGCCGTAGGGTACACCGGCGTATTCCCGGCGTTCCTCGATATTGATCTGGATCGTATCTTTGGGCTTGCGCTTGATCTCCGCCAGGCGGATGTAGGGATCTTCCAGCAGGGCGTTGCGCGCGGGGCGGGTCTTGGTCTCGAAGAACAGGTTGACCCCGCTCTGCAGCCCGGACATCTCGATGATCTGCGCCGGCGTGTAGTACTGGTTGCCGGTCACCTCGAAATTGCGGACGGCGAAAAAGTCGGAATTCAGGAACGCGTAAGTGCCGAACACCAAGGCGCAAAAAATACAAAAGCGGAGGAAGTAGTGTTTTCTTCTCCTCTTCTTCTTTTTCTTGGCGGGATGCTTCGGCTGTTCCGGGGCATAGTCCTCGTAGCCGGACAGTTCCTCACCGGTATAAACGTGTTCCTCCTGCGGATACTCCGCAGGATAGTCCTGTGAATAATCGTCCATCCTTTACATTTTAATGTTTTTGTAGATAATGTCAACCGCGTCGGTCTTTCCGATGGCCGCGGCCTTCTCCGCCATGCGGTTGAGCCTGTCGCGGGAAGCGAGCAGCTGCATCACGGCCGCCGTAAAGGGAGCAAATCCCTCCTGCAGAGAGGATTCTTCGATCAGCACGGCAGCGCCTTCGTCCGCCACGGACTTGGCGTTGTAATACTGGTGGTTATTCGTCACGTTGGGGGATGGGATCAGGATGGAAGGCTTGCCGCTGGCCGTAATCTCCGACAGGGCGATGGCCCCTGCCCGGCTCACGATCAGGTCGGAGGCGCTCATCAGCACCGGCATGTTGTCGGCGTAATCGATGACCCGCACAAACTCCTCCGCCCCGGCGATCTCCTTCACCTTCACGGCGATCTCTTCATAATATCTCTTGCCGGTCACGAAGAACACCTTGGCGCCCTTCGTATCCTTCGCCAGTTCTGCGATCAGATCCAGGCTGGCCATATTAGGCACTTCCGCGCCCAGGCTGCCGCCGGTGATCAGGATCATAAAATCGCTGTCCGTAAGGCCCAGCTGCTGCCGCGCGTCGGACACATCTTCGATCAGGAGTTCCTTGCGGATGGGGTTGCCCGTCAGAACCAGTTTGTCCGGCTCCTGGAAGTGGTCGCGCGACCCTTCGAAGGAGATAAAGACCTTCTTTACATATTTTTCTAGCATCTTGTTGGCCATGCCCGGCACCACGTTCTGTTCGTGGATGTAGCACGGAATCCCCTTCTTCGCAGCCTTGCGCACGACCGTACCGGTCACGTAGCCGCCGGTGCCGATCACCACATCGGGCTGAAATTCCGCCAGGATCGCATCGGTCTCGTGGCCGCCTCTCGCCAGATCCACGGCGGTCTTGAAGTTCTTCAGCAGGTTTTTGCGGTTAAAGCCGCTGGCATCGATGCCGCGGATCTCGTAGCCCGCAGCCGGCACCAGACGGTTCTCCATGCCGGTCTTCGTACCGATAAACAGGATCTGAGAATCCGGTTCCATGCGGCGGATCTTATCCGCGATAGCGATGGCAGGGTAAATGTGGCCGCCCGTACCGGCGCAGCTTAAGATGGCTTTCATAAAAGTACTCCTTATTCGGCAGGATTCTTGGAGATATTGAAAAGGATCCCCATCAGAGACAGGAAGATGAGGGTGGCGTTGCCGCCCAACGTAATAAACGGAAGCACGACGCCCGTCGGGAAGAAACTGGCGGAGATGACCGCCACGTTCAGGATCACCTGGGTGCCCAGCAGGATGGAGATGCCGGACGCGAGCAGCATGCCGTAGTAGTCCTTTGCCCGCAGCGCGATGCGGCAGCAGCGCCAGATCAGCAGCAGGAAGGCGAGCAGCATAACGATGAGCCCGACAAACCCGAGTTCCTCGCCGATGATCGCGGTAATAAAGTCGTTCATGGGTTCGGGCAGATACAGCGCCTTCTGGATGCTGCGTCCGAGGCCTACGCCGGTCACGCCGCCGCTTCCGAGAGCCAGCAGAGACTGCACGACCTGATACCCCGACCCCAGCTCGTCTTCGAAGGGATCGAAGAAAGTGTGCACGCGCTGCAGCATGTAGGCGCCCTTCGGGCTGAGGATGAACCCCACGAATCCCGCGACGCCCAGGCCGCCGAGGCCCACGAGCAAATACAGGCGGAGCCCCGCTACGAACATCATGCCGATGACCAGGATACCGATGATGCCGGCCGTGGACATGTTGGGCTGCTTTACGATCAGGACGAGGACAACGGCAAGCACGGCGACGATGGGAACGAGGCCGTCCTTCACCCGTTTGATCTTCTCCGGGTCATCCCCCAGGAAAGTCGCGATCCAGATGATGAGGGCGAATTTGATGATCTCCCCCGGCATCACCGTCGCGAAACCAAAGTCGAGCCACCGGGTGGCGTTGTTGAGGGTCACGCCCAGAGGCGTAAACAAAAGGGCAAGCAAAACGATGCCTACGCCCAGAGCGGGCCAGGCCAGGAGCTTCAGGAAGTGGTAGTCCAGCTTGGCGAAAAAGATGAACGCCACCCAGCCAACGGCCATCCACAGCGCGTCCTGTTTCAGGTACTCGTAGGCGTTGCCAAACTTGCTGAGGGACGTGTAGTAGCTGGCGGAGAACACCATGACCACGCCGAACAGAGACAGCGCCAATACCAGCGCTGCCATCAGGAAATCCCCTTCCGGTCTTTGTTTTTTCGTTCCTGTTAACGTCTTCAAATCTTATTCCGGTAAAGCGCGGACCAGAGCTTTAAAGTCCTCGCCCCTCTCCTCGAAGTTGTTATACATGCCCCAGCTGGCAGAAGCAGGAGAAAGGAGGACAGTATCTCCTACTTCTGCCAGGCTGTAGGCGTGGGAAATTACGTCTTTCATGCTGTCGCAGAAGATCATGCGGTCTTCCGGGAAGCCGCATTTTCTGGCGGTGTCCGCAAAGCGGTGCGCCGTCTGCCCCAGCAGCAGCAGATATTTTACCTTGCCGTCGAAACCGTTGATAAAGTCCGTAAAGTCGGAGTTCTTCTCGTAGCCCCCCGCGATCAGCAGGATCGGGGTGTTCGTGGCTTCGATGGCCTTGATGGAAGCGTCCGGATTCGTGCCCTTCGAGTCGTTTACGTAGCGCACGCCCTTCACTTCCTTCACGAATTCGATGCGGTGTTCGACGCCCTTGAATTCCTTCAGGAGCCGTGCGATGACCCCCAGATCGATGCCCGCGAAGAAGCAGATCGCAGCTGCTGCCAGCGCGTTCTCCAGGTTGTGGGCACCGGGGATGTAGATATCCTTCGTGTCGATCACGAACTGCGCACCCTTGCCGTCTGCCGCGTCGATGTACATCTTGCCGTCTTCCGCCCAGGCGCAGGGCGCATCGGGACGGAACTTGCGGGAGAACGCGACCTTTACGGCTTTTTTGCAGGTGGGAACGATCTTGACCGTCTCCGGGTCATCCGCGTTGTATACGAAATAGTCGTTTTCGTCCTGGTTCGCAAACACCAGACCCTTTACCCTCGCGTATTCTTCGAAGGTGCCGTGGCGGTTGAGGTGGTCCGGCGTAATGTTGAGGATGACGGATACTTTCGGCTTGAATTCCTTGATGGTCTCCAGCTGGAAGCTCGAAACTTCCGTCACCATGCAGGTGTCCTCGTCCGCATCCTTCGCCCGGGCCGAGGAAGGCAGGCCGATGTTGCCGACAACTTCCGTCTTGCGGCCGGCAGCCTTAAAGATCTCGCCGGTGAGGGCTGTGGTCGTCGTCTTGCCGTTGGTGCCGGTGATGGCGTAGAACGTGCCCTTGCAGTGCTCGTAGGCCTGCTCCAGTTCGCCGGAGATCTCGATGCCCAGCTGCTTCGCTTCTTCGCAGACGGGGATCGTGGGCGGCACGCCGGGGCTTAAGACCAGCAGATCGAAGCCCTTTGCGGACGGCGCTTCGCCGAAGACGAACTGCACGCCTTTTTCGCGCAGCGCAGCGATCTCTGCCGCATCGAACTTCTCCTCTTCTTTGGAATCCCAGCAGGTGATATGCGCTTCGTCCGCCAGCAGACCTGCGGTGGCGAAGCCGGACTTTCCTAAACCGATTACCAGTACGTTTTTCATGTTAACTCCTAAAATATCAAAATCGCCAGGACGCACAGCACGGCCGTTACGCCGAAGAATACGCCCACGACTTTCGTTTCTTTCCAGCCGCCCAGCTCGAAGTGGTGGTGCAGCGGCGCCATGCGGAAGAACCGGCGTCCGTTCTGGGTCTTGAACACGTAGACCTGGATGATGACGGACAGAGCTTCTGCCACGTACACTGCGCCGGCCACGGGAAGAGCCAGCAGATGCGCGTTGCATACACCGATCGCGGCCAGCGCACCGCCCAGTGCCAGCGAACCGGTATCGCCCATGAAGAGCTTGGCCGGGTGCTTGTTGAACAGGAAGAACCCGATGCAGGCGCCGGAGAGTGCAAAGGCAAACAGCCCTGCGGATCCCAGGCCCTGCAGACCCATGCAGGCCGCCACCAGCGCTGTTACGCTGCTTGCCAGGCCGTCCAGGCCGTCCGTCAGGTTGACCGCGTTCGTCATGGCAAGGATCGCGAAGATCGCAAAGGGAATGTAGAACCAGCCGAAGGAGACGTTCTGCTTGATGAACGGGATCGCCACCAGGCCGCCTTCCTTCATGTAGCCGTAGACCGCCAGCGCGATGGCGAAGACCATCAGAAGTCCCATCTTCTGCTTCGGCTTCAGCCCTTCGTTCTGGTGCTTTACGATCTTCAGATAATCGTCGATAAATCCTACGCTCCCGAAAGCCAGGGTGGACAGCACGCAGGCTGCCATATCCTTGCTTCTCATCAGGACCAGCCCCACGATACAGGCTGCCGCGATAATGGCCAGGCCGCCCATGGAAGGCGTGCCGGACTTGGCCTTATGCGCCTCCGGTCCCTCTTCCCGGATGTTCTGCCCGGTCTTCAGCCGGATAAGCATCGGGATCTCTATTTTCGTCAGTACGGCGGACAGCACCAGCGCCGCCGCAAAAGCAATCGCAAACCACATAATCTAAAGTTCCAACCTGTTTTATTGATCCTCCCAGCTCAGTTTGTCCCGGATCCGCTGGGCGAGACCCGCAACACCGGTGATGTTGCTGCCTTTGATCAGCACCGTATCGCCGGTGAGGAGCGTGCGCCGGATGACCGGCTCCAGCTCCGCCAGATCTTCCGCATAGAAGATCTTGATGTTTTCGTTTACCGCTGCGCAGTCCGCGTAGGCCTTCGCCCGTCTGCCGATGGCGAACAGCACATCCACCGAGGAGTTCGCGACGCGCCGTCCCACTTCCAGGTGGCCCTTCTCCTCCATCTCGCCCAGTTCCAGCATATCCGCCAGAATGGCGATCTTGCGCTCCGCCCGCAGCTGATCCAGCACGTCCAGCGCTGCCTTCATGGATTCCGGGCTGGCGTTGTAGGTGTCGTCGATGACGGTGATCCCACCCAGCCGCACGGCGTTCATGCGCCTGGGGTTGGGCTTGACCTCGCTCAGGGCCTTCGCTGCCTGGGTCATCGGAACGCCCAGGGAGAGCCCCGCCGCCACGGCCAGCGCCGCGTCGATGGCGTTGTGGGCGCCCAGCACGGGCATGGCATAGTCGAGAGCGATGTCGTTGGCCTTCAGCGTAAAGCGGATGCCCGCCGCCCCTTCCGCGTTGACCCGAAGCAGCTGCATGTCGCAGCCCTCTTTCGTACCCACGGAGTACATGCGGAAGTTGCCGCCGGTGCGCTTTGTTATCTCCTCTTCGTTCAGATAATCGCTGTCCGCGTTGTAGATCAGCAGATTATCCGGTCCGAAGTACTTTACGATCTCCAGTTTCGCGTCCGCGATGGCATCGCGGCTGCCCAGCCGTTCCAGATGGGAGATGCCCACGTTGGTGATGACCGCCGTGTCCGGACGGATCCAGTCCACGTACTCGGCGATCTCGCCGCTTCTGTCCATGCCCATCTCGAACACCATCACCTGGGTGTGCTCGTCCGCCTGGAAACAGGTGATGCACAGGCCCAGATGCGTATTCAGGTTCTTCTTCGAGCTCTGCGTGTCGTACCGGCTGCCGATGATCGCCGCCGTATAGGTGCGGGTGGACGTCTTGCCCACGCTGCCGGTGATGGCCAGTTTCTTAACATCGAACTGCCCCAGATAGGCCTTCGCCATATCCCGGAAGGCGATCTGCGTATCAGCCGCCAGCAGGATCGAAACGTCTGGGTCTCTCGCCAGCAGTTCGTCCGCCTTTTCTTCCCGGGACATCAGGAAGATGCGGCAGCCGTTGTCGTAGGCGCCATGGATATAATCGTGGCCGTCGTTGATGTCGCCAATGACGCAGACGAACAGACAGCCGGCTGCGGCTTCCCGGGAGTCGATCTTTACGTCGAACACGCTGCGGGAACGGTTTCCGAGGATGCGGGCGTTCGCCGCGGATGCAAGGAAATCAAGGCTCGTAGGTCTCATTCGTCTTCATCCTCCTCTCCTGTGCCGACAAACTCCAGCTCTTCGCCGGTGTCTTCCACTTCGTAGTACAGCGTTACGAGATAGCCCTTCTCCACTTCTTCGCCCGCCTTCGGGAACTGATCCACGATGGTGAGTTTCGCCGTCGTTTCGATCGCCGGTGCCAGGGTGTATTCCAGACCCAGATGGCTCAGTCTGCCCATGGCAGTCTCACCGTCCAGTCCGATGACGTTGGGGATGGTCACCCGGGTGCGGTTGAGGGCTTTGAGTTCTTTTTCGGTATATTCCGGCGTTATGCCCATGTACTGCAGCACGCGCTTTTCGATCTCCACAGCGCAGGGCGCCGCGGTGGTGCTGCCGTAGATGGTGCCGCGGGGGCTGTCGCAGATGACCAGGATGACGAACTTCGGGTCTTCGATCGGAGCGACCCCGATAAAGGAACCGTATACGTCCGTCGCGGAGTAGCCGCCCTTGACAGGTTTGTTCGCCGTACCGGTCTTGCCGCCGGTGCGGTAGCCGGGGATCTTCATGCGGCCGCCGCTGCCGTTGATGATATAGTCTTCCATGATGCCCATCATGTCCTTCGCGGTCTGCTCGGACACGCTCTGGCTCTTGACGGTGGGCTCGAAGGATTTCGCCACGGTGCCGTCCGGATTCAGCAGCGCCTTCACGAAGTGGGGCTGCATCACATAGCCGTCGTTCGCCAGGGAGCTGACGGCTGTTACGAGGCTCACCGGGGTCACCGCGATGCCCTGGCCGTAGGACATGGTGGCCAGCTCTACCGGGCCGCCGTTTTCGTCCTGCAGGATGTTGCTGCCTTCGCCGGGATAATCCACGCCGGTGCGTTCCGTAATGCCGAAGGCGTCCAGACCTGCCCAGAATCGGGTGGCGCCGATGCGCTGCACCAGCTGTACCATAGCGACGTTGCACGAATTGGTGACCGCCATGGAGAGGTTCTGCCAGCCGTGGGCGTGGGGATAGTTCCAGCACTTCAGCTGCCAGTCGTACACCTGGATGGAAGCGCCGCAGTAGATCTGCTCCGTCAGGTTCGTAACGCCCGTATCCAGGGCGATGGAGGAAGTCAGCAGTTTAAAGGTGGAGCCGGGTTCGTAGACGTCGCAGACGTTAAAGTTCCGCCACATCTTGTTCCAGTAGTCCACCTGTTCTTCCGTGGTCATCTCCGCAAAGGCTTCCGCGTCCTGGGGAAGCGGATCTCTGGGATTGTTGGGATCGTATTCGCCGGTCTGCGCGCAGGCGAGGATCTCGCCGTTGCTGGGGTCCATGATGAGGCACATGACCCGCGCAGACTTCGTACGCTCCTGGCAGGCTGCGATCTCCTGCTGCACGATATACTGGATGTTCTGGTCCAGGGTAAGGACCGCGGTATAGCCGTCCTCCGGGCTGTAGTAGGCGTCTGTGCCGTAAGCCAGCGTATTTCTGGCGCTGTCCTTGTTCTTGATCCAACGGCCGTTGAGCCCCGCCAGATAGCTGTTGTAACGCAGTTCCACGCCCGCCAGGCCGTAGTTGTCGTCCGTCGTGGAGCCGATGACGTGAGACGCGAAAGCGCCCAGCGGATAGTAGCGCTTGGCGTCTTCGGTGATCTCCAGACCCACGAGATCTGCTTCTCTCAGCTGATCCGCGGTGTCGCGGTCCACGTTTTTGGCGAGCTTCAGCAGCTTTCGTTCGGAGTTAAGGACTTCCATGACGGCGTCGAAATCCATGCCTAAGATCTCCGACAGGGATTTCGCTTCCAGTTGAACGTTGAGCGCCTTCTCCTCGTCGGTCTTGCCGTTTTCACGCACGGAGTCCGGACGCACCCAGATGGTATGGGTCGTGGCGCTGATGGCAAGGTCCGCGCCGTTTCTGTCCACGATGCTGCCGCGGGTCGCCAGAATGGTGGTGTCCGACGTCTGCTGACTTGTCGCCTTGTCCGCGTATTCCTCGCCCCGGATGATCATATGCCAGCCCAGGCGCAGCGTAAGCGCGGAAAAACAGATCGCGAACACGAAGAACACGAACAGCAGTCTCGTTTTATTCGATTTTCTTGCCTTTACGCGTTTCATTCAGAATAAAAGAAAAAGGCGCCTCCCTGAGGGGACGCGCCGGAAACTCAGCTAGTGGTACGCGGATTCCATGAGCGCCAAAGCAAAATCTTCGATGTTTGCCTCCTGCGACTCCAGGTATACGATCTGGTCGTAATTGGGGTAGACGAGGCCCAGCTCCAGCGCACGGGATTCCAGATTCGTGATGTTCGCAGCGGTCTTGATCTGGACCTGCAGGTTCTGGATCTCCTTCTGCGTCTCAGCGATCTGGTTGTTCATCTTGTTGATATCGTACTGGATCTTGGAATTATACGCCGTAATGCCGATAACTGCAAGCATCAGCACGAAAATAAGCAAAAGTTCCGCAACGACTTTTCCTTTGTAAGATCTCTCTGCTTTCGTCATAGTTTTTCGATTACCCTCAACTTCGCGCTTCTGCTGCGTGGATTGGCCGCGAGTTCTTCCGCGTCCGCCTCCACCGGTTTTCTTGTGACCCTTTTGATATCGGGCTTCTTACCGCACACGCACACCGGAAAGTCCGGGGGGCAGGTGCAGGGATTTAATCTCTTTTGGAACGCTTCCTTTACGATCCGGTCTTCCAGGGAGTGGAAGCTGATGATCGCAAGTCTTCCGCCGGGCGCCAGGATGTCGATAAAATCGTTTACCGCCCTGGTGAGCTGTCCCAGTTCGTCGTTCACTTCGATGCGGATGGCCTGGAACGTTCTCTTCGCCGGATGGGGACCGTCTCTTCTGGCCGCCGCCGGCACTGCTCTCTTGATGACGTCCACCAATTCGAACGTCGTCTCGATCCGCTTTTCTTTTCTCGCTTCGGCGATGAACTGCGCGATCCGTGCCGCCCACTTTTCTTCGCCGTAGTCCTTGATGATCTTTGCCAGCTGCTGCTGGCTGTATTCGTTTACGACTTCCTCTGCCGTGAGGCTGTCGTCCGCGTTCATCCGCATGTCCAGCGGCGCATCGTGCATATAGCTGAAGCCCCGCTCGGGATTGTCCAGTTGGAAGGAGGAAACCCCCAGATCCAGGAGCGCTCCGTCCACCTGCAGGATGCCCAGATCCCACAGGACCCGTTTTACGTCTTCGTAATTGCTCTGTACGAAGAACTTCCGGGGCGCTGACCCCTCCAGCCGCTTTCCGGCTGCCGCCAGCGCATCTTTATCTCTGTCGATCCCGACGAACGTCCCCTCTGTCGATAGCTTTGCGCACACGCCGCTGGCATGTCCGCCGCCGCCTAAGGTGCCGTCCAGATATGTGCCGTCCGGCTTTACGTTCAGCAGTTCGAGAACGGGTTCGTAGAGGACCGATACGTGTTTGAACTCCATGGCCGCAGACCTTAGATCGGGAACTTGCCGCTCATGCCTACGAAGTCGTCGGACTTCATGAGGCCGCCTGTTCTCGCTGCGTCGTAGACTTCCTTCGCCCAGATCTCCAGGTGGTCCAGCACGCCGATCGTGACCAGATCCTTTTCGATCCCGGCTTCTTCCCGCAGGAATTGAGGAATGACCATTCTGCCCTGCTTATCCAGCTCGCAGTTCTCCGCGTTTCCGCTGCGGTAACGCAGCAGAGCACGGGCTTCCACGTCCGTTCTGGGAAGCGTGGCATATCTCGCCTCTTCGTCCGCCCAGGCCTGCATCGGATATACTTCCAGGCAGTCGTCCAGACCCTTGGTGACGATGCATTCCTTCCCCAGTGCGTCCCGGTACTTGGCCGGAATGATGACGCGGTTCTTGCCGTCTATTGAGTTTTGAACTTTTCCGCGAAACACTTGGGCAGACTCCTCCTGCTATTTTTACATCTCCACTATACACCACTTCCCTCCCAAAATCAATGATTATTTAGGGCTTTTCAGGGATTTTCCTCCACCACTCTACCCCGCGCTCCACCACACCTTTTTCCGGGCATAACAAAACCCCCGCATCGCTGTGATATGCTCCCTTTATGAGAGACAGTGAAAAAAGAAAATCACTGTTAATCATGAAGGGAGTTTTCATATGGGGAGAAAAGGAGTCAAGATACCTAAT
>CACYFF010000037.1 GCA_902773665.1 uncultured Eubacteriales bacterium
CACGTCTTTGCCTTCCGCCAGTTCCAGGATGGGCCCGGCCATGCCGTATACGCCCGCATCGCCGCTGGAGATCATGGCGACCGTCTTCCCTTCCGCCGCGGCGTCCACCGCCATGCGGCAGCGCTCGATCTCCTGCTTCATGGGCGTTGTCAGATATTCCTTCTCCGGAAACAGCGGCTTTACCAGATCCGTGTAGACGCCGTATCCGACGATGAGATCCGAATCCTTTAACGCCTGCATGGCTTCGAACGTCATGTATTCCTGTCCGCCGGGACCGATCCCGATCACGTATAACTTATTCAAACCGTATCCTCCTGTTATCCAGAGCCGCCGCTACCGTAACGCCGCTGGCGGCTGTTTTGTGAATGATGAGCGCTGCCCCGTCTCCCGCGGAAAGCATGGCAGCCCGTTCGCAGACGTTGTCTACGCCTACGATATTCTGCACGAAGGCGGAAGATGAAAAGTCCCCTTGCACCGCCTGCAGCTGCTGTGCGCCGTAAAATCTGGCGGGAACGCCGAGAGCATTGGCAAATCCCAGCAGCCCTGCTTCGTCTGCCTTTACGTCGATGGACGAGACATCTGCCACAGCGCGGGGATCGATGCTATGATCGTCCAGCGTTTTCCGGACGACCTTCGCGATAAGCGCCTGCTCCGTGCCTCTGCGGCAGCCGATGCCCAGATGCAGGCATTTGGGAATAAGGCGCAGTGTCCGCACAAAGGGCTCTGTGGTCTTATAGGAGACGAACGCGCCCAGATCGCCGGTCTGTGCGGCGATTACTCCCGCCGGCAGTTTTCCCTCCACGGGAAGGTCCGAAGCAAGCGGCAGATCGCGCTTTAAGATCTCCGCGGAAAACAGCTTCGCCAGCTCCATGGAGTCGATCGCCATGCCGTTCCTGGCAGCCCAGGCGTCCACGGAAAAGCGTCCGTTTACGTCTGTCGCCGTGGTGATGACGGGGTCTGCTCCGATGCCGGTCGCGATCCGGATGGCCAGCTCGTTGGCTCCTCCGATGTGACCCGACAGCAGCGAGATAACGTGCCGCCCCCGTTCATCGACGACAAGGACCGCAGGATCGGAAGTCTTCGAAACGACAAAGGGCGCGACCGCTCTTACCGCGATGCCGCAAGCCCCCACGAACACCAGCGCATCGCAGGTCTCGAACAGCTTTCCTGTCGCATCCTGCAGGCCGCCGCGGGGTTCGACGAGACAAGCGTCGTACTCAGCAGCCAGGACCTGTGCGATCCGCTGTGCCAGCGCTTTGCCCCGTTCGGAAAACGAAAGCACCGCCGCTTTCTTCATTTCGTGGCCTCCCGGAACTCCGTCGTAAAGCCCGGATCGTAGAGTTTCGAACGGTCGTAGTTGTCTCCGAGGAAGTATCCGACTACGATCAGGGCAGTTTTCGTAATATGGTTTTCTGTCGCCTTCTGTGCGATCTCGCAGAGGCGGCAGCGAACGATCTTTTCCTCTGGCCAGCTGGCTTTATAGACGATGGCTGCCGGGGTATCCGGGGAGAAACCACCAGCGATCAACTCCGTCTGCAGGCCTTCCAGCAGTCCTGTGGACAGGAACAGGCACATGGTGGTCTGATGCTGAGCCAGGCTGCGGATCTTTTCCTTGTCGGGAACGGGTGTCCGCCCTTCCATGCGGGTGATCATCACCGTCTGAGACACGTTGGGCAGCGTATATTCCGCCTTCAGGCTGGCCGCTGCGCCGGAGAATGCGCTCACGCCGGGGCATACGTCGTATTCGATGCCCAGGGGATCCAGCGCATCGAACTGTTCCCGGATGGCTCCGTAAATGGAGGGGTCACCGGTGTGAAGACGCACCGTGGTCTTCCCTTCGCTCTCGGCTTTCTTCATCGTTTCGATGACCTCTTCCAGGGTCATGTAGGCGCTGTCGTGGATCTCACAGCCTTCCTTGCAGTAATCCAGCAGCGCGGGATTGACGAGCGAGCCCGCATAGATGACGACGTCCGCCTCGGACAGCAGCCTTGCGCCGCGCACGGTGATGAGGTCCGGCGCTCCGCAGCCGGCTCCGACAAAATGGATCATAATTACTACCCTTCTCTGTTGACCAGTTGATATAACACAGCGTTTACGATGGAAGCCGCCACGTTGCTGCCGCCCTTGCGGCCCCGGGCTATGATGTAGTCCGGTACGGTCTCCATCAGTTCTTCCTTGGCTTCCACCACGTTGACGAACCCCACGGGAACGCCGACGACCATCTCCGGCTTCAGTTTGCCCTCCCGGTACAGGCTGCAGATGGACTGCAGGGCCGTGGGCGCATTGCCGATGGCGAAAATGAGAGGCTTGCCCATCCGGGCCGCCTTTTCCATGGAGACGAGGGACCGGGTGACGCCCCTTTCCTTTGCCTCCGCAGCCACGTCTTCGTCGCCGATAAAGCAGTGGACTTCGCCGCCGAACTTCGCCAGCGTCTTCTTATTGATGCCGGACAGCGCCATGGTGGTATCCGTCACGATGTGGCAGCCGCTCTCGATGGCGCGCTTCATCTTCTCCACGGCGCCCTCCGAAAAGGTCAGGGTCTCGAAATACTCGAAATCCGCTGTCGTGTGGATGACCCGGCGAACAACAAGATCCAGGGAAGGATCCAGCGTCTGACCCGGATATTTCTGCGCCAGTTCCTCTGCAATGATCTCAAAACTGCGCTTTTCTATCTCCATCGGCTTCATCGTGCCGCTCTCCTCTCTTTATATTCCAGACATTTATCTACAAAACGCTCCGCAGCCTCCGGGCAGCTGGGCAGAAACAGATGTGGGTAGCCCGCATACAGGCTGTCCGTCGTATAACCGCAGCGCCATTCCTTTCCGGCAGGCTTCTGCGCTTTCAGGGCAGAGCCCGGATCTTCCGCATCCCAGTAGTGGAATTCGTGTCCCTTGATCTTCGTTCCGGGTGCGAACAGAAGGCTGTTCTCTTCCGAAGAGATCTCCGCATAGCCAAACCGGGTGAGCTTTCCGGTGTTCCGCACGGGCGTATCGAACAGACCGCACATGGCATGTCCTGCGATGTCCCGGCACAGATACATAAAACCGCCGCATTCCGCCATGGTGGGCAGACCGCCCTCGATGGCTTTCCGTATGTTCTCCCGCATGGAGATGTTCTGTTCCAACACGTCTGCATACAGCTCCGGATAGCCGCCTCCCAGCAGCAGTCCGTCGCAGTCCAGCAGTTCCTTATCCGTCAGCGGGCTGAAGGGAACGATCTCGGCGCCTAAGCCTTCCAGCAGCTCCAGGTTGGCGCTGTAGTAGAAGCAGAATGCCTTGTCCCTCGCGACAGCCAGCCGGAAATTACCGCGTTTTGCAACGGCAAGCGGCTTTTCTTCCAGGTCCGGCGCGCTCTCCATCAGCGCCAGGATCTTTTCGATCTCCACAGTCTTCTCCGCCTGGGCGGCCAGTTTCTGCATCTTGGCCTGCAGACCTTCGATCTCAGATGCCGTTATAAGCCCCAAATAACGGCTTTCCAGCGAGATCTCTGGGTCTGTGGGTAAGTATCCCAAAACGGGGATGCCGCACTCGTTTTCGACCGTTTTTTTGAGCCGCTCATAGCTGTTCTCCGTCGCCCGGTTGAACAGCACGCCGGCGATATCCGCATCGGGACGGAAATTCTGATATCCCTTTACGACTGCCGCAGCAGACAGCGCCATGCCCCGCACATTGACGACCAGGATGACCGGCGTCTTCAGCACGCAGGAGACGTGGTACGCAGAGGCCCGGTCCGAATCCATGGTCCGGCCGTCGTAAAAGCCCATCACGCCTTCCACCACGTTCACCTGTTTCGCATGACGGGCAAACAGGTCCCTCGCCTCTTCCTCAGAACTGAAGAACAAATCCACGTTCTGGCTGTCCGTCCCGATGATCTGGGAGTGGAACATGGGATCGATATAATCCGGTCCGCATTTGAAGGATGCCGTGTCATATCCCCGGTTCACCAGGACCTGCAGCAGCGCACAGACCGCCGTGGTCTTGCCGCAGCCCGATCCGGTGCCGGCGATCATGATGCGGGGTGCTTTGATGCGGGTCATTCCTTCCACCTGCCTAAGGGAGCGTCGCCGCCCCGGATGATCTCGTAGACCGCATCCATGTCCAGGTTGGCCCGGACGATGTCCGCCGCCTTATTGAGCTCTCTTTCCCGGAACTCCTCCATGGTGAGAATCTCGTCTACGGATACGTCGATGCCCTTATCCTTCTTGACCTTATTGATGAGCGCCCTGCCGAAGGCGCCGGTGTCGAACAGGCCGTGCAGGTAGGTGCCCATCACGTTGCCTTCCTTGTTGGAGACGCCGTCGGGATGCTCTCTGCCGTTGAGGAACAGGAAGGGTTCGCAGTCCGGGCCGTATTCGTTGACCCCCATATGGATCTCGTAGCCTTCCACCAGAACGCCGTTGAGCTCGCTCAGCCAGCCGGTCTTGCTCTGCACGACGCCCCGGGACTGCACCGTGGTCTTTTCGTTTTCAAAGGTGCAGGTGAGGTCAAGCAGACCGAGGCCTGCCATCTCCGGGATGCGCGATTCGGAATAATACGGATCGTACAGCCGTTCTCCCAGCATCTGATAGCCGCCGCAGATGCCGACGACCATGCCGCCCTTGCGGGCAAAGCGCACGATCTCGTCAGCGATGCCGCGCTGCTTCATCCAGTTAAGGTCTTCGATGGTGTTCTTCGTCCCGGGAATGATGACGATGTCCGCATCCTTGATCGCGGAAGCGCTCTTTACGTATTTGACGGAGACGTCTGCCTCGCTCTCCAGGATGTTGAAGTCCGTAAAGTTCGAGATATGGGGGATATGAACGACGACGACCCGCACTGCTTCGCCGCCGTACTGGCGGTTAAAACGTTCTGTCACGGAATCTTCGTCTTCGATATTCACGTCCATATAAGGGATGACCCCCACAACGGGAATGCCCAGCAGCTCTTCCAGCATGTCCAGACCCGGTTCCAGGATCTTGACGTCGCCGCGGAACTTGTTGATGACGATGCCTTTGATCATCTTCTGCTCGTCTTCGGGCAGCAGTTTGACGGTGCCGTAGACGGAAGCGAACACGCCGCCGGGGTTGATGTCGCCGATCAGGATGACGGGCGCATCCGCGGCTTTGGCCATGGCCATGTTGACCAGGTCTCCCTCGTGCAGATTGATCTCCGCAGGGCTCCCTGCCCCTTCGATGACGACCACGTCTACGCTGCTCTCCAGTTCGTCGTAGGTGTTCTTTACGAACTGTCTCAGCTGCGGCTTATATTCTTCGTATTCCATGGCCGTGAGCGTGCCGATGGGCTTGCCGCCCACTACTACTTGGCTTCTGCGGTCCGACGTAGGCTTCAGCAGGATAGGATTCATTTTGACGGACGGCTCGATGCAGGCGGCTTCTGCCTGGGTCACCTGAGCGCGGCCCATCTCCAGCCCTTCGCTGGTGGCAAAGGAATTCAGCGCCATGTTCTGGGCCTTGAACGGGGCGACTTTCAGCCCGTCCTGGTGCAAAATGCGGAGCGCTGCCGTGCAGAGCATGGATTTGCCCACGGAGGAGCCGGTTCCCTGAAACATCAATGATTTTCCGCGCATGTGAGGATCTCCTTCAGCGTAATTAAAAAATTGAGATTGGTTTTGTCGTCCTTGACGGCGAGACGCAGATGCTTTCCGTCGTCGATCCCGGCGAAGTCCATGCAGCGGCGAACCAGGATCTTCTTTTCCTTGAGCGCTTCGATGACCGGTTCCGCATCCCGGCCCAGGTCCACAAGAACGAAGTTCGAAGATGACGGATAGACGGTGAGCCCCAGAGAGCGAAGCCCTTCGGAAAAGACTTGCGTACGCAGCGCGCTCTGCTGTGCATCCGCCAGCATCTCGTCCTTATGAAACGGCAGCTGCAGCGCTACCTCTTCCGCAAAACAGTTGAGCTCCCAGGGAAGGCATTTGCTGCCGAGCTGCAGCGCATCCTGGCTGCAGAGGTAACCCAACCGCACGCCGGGAATGCCGAGGATCTTCGTCATGGAGCCGGTCACGATGAGCTCCGGCCATGTCTTTACCAGGTCGCGGTTGCTTGCACCGGGACAGAAGTCGATAAACGCCTCGTCCAGCGCCACACGGCACAGCCGTTCTCTCGCCAGATTCAGCAGGTCCAGGATCTCCTGCCGCGTAAAGGTGTGACCCGTAGGATTCATGGGGCTGCAGAGCCAGATGAGAGTCCGTTCCTGCAGCGTATCTTTTACGGCTTCGGCGGGAGACGCGATGCTGCGGTCCTTCTGCAGCAACACAACGGTCTCTACGGGAAGCCCCATCTTCAAAGCTGCGCCTTTATATTCGCCGAAACACGGCGCGCACAACAGCACCTGGTTCATGCCGCAGCGGGTCGCCAGTTCGATGGCGGAAGCACCCCCGGAAGCCGGCTGCACGTAGGTTTCCGGCAGTTCCAGATAGTCCGCGAGGCCTTTTCTCGCCCGGTGCATATCTGTAGCCGGATAATAGGATATGTTATCCATGGCCTTCTGCAGCGCTTCTTTTACCCATTCAGGTGCGCCGCCCGGCCTTATGTTAGCGGAGTAGTCCAGCCATTCGGAAGGGTCATCCCCCTGCCAGACGTTGCCGCCGTGTGTTACCTGATTCATGTTTCCAACCCCTTCGGACGTTCTGCGGATTTTCCCATCACGTGGGCTTCGTAGTCCGTCACCATCGTTTCGATCTCGATCTCTTCGCGTACGCGGAACGTCATATACTCTTTTGCGGCGATCGCAATGCGATCCCAGACGCTATCAAATCCTGCCGCGTGGATGAATTCTGCGGCAGAATCCGTCGTCACGCAGCTGTAGACCTGTTCGCACAAAGTTTTCGGAGCTCCCATCAGCGCCAGATGGGTGATGATGGCCTCTCTTCTGCCGTCCGCCGTATGGCTGTGGGTCTGCATCACGCCGGCGGCGATCTTTGCCATTTTGCCCGGGTGACCGCTCACCAGCAGATACTCGATCCCCAGTTCTCTGGCAGAATCCAGCATAAAGCCGATCTCGTTGCTCACCTGCACGACGGGGATCTGACAGCCCAGCGCATGGAGCGCTGATTCGCCCTGGTTGCCGAAGGTGAACGCCAGATGCTTGTGGCCCTGCTCCGCACGCATCTTCAGTTCTACGTACAGAGAATCGCGGAGCGCTTCCAGGCTCATGGGACGCAGAATACCTGTGGTACCTAGCACGGACAGTCCGCCTTCGATGCCGAGGCGCGGATTGAAGGTCTTTTTCGCGATCTCTGTTCCGCCGGGGATGGAGACCGTCACGGTGGCGCCCTTTGACCCGAACACGCTCCGCACGGCTGCTTCGATCATCTCTCTGGGTACGGGATTGATGGCAGGTTCCCCTACCGGGATCTTGAGTCCTTTCTGGGTGATGGTGCCGATGCCGTCTCCGCCGCGGAAAACGATGGGACCGTCTTCCTGCGATACGTCCACCCTGCTGATGACTTCCATACCCTTTGTGATGTCCGGATCGTCGCCGCTGTCCTTGATGATGCCGCAGCTTCCGTCTTCGTGGGGAATGATCTGGGGTCTATACACTTTTCCGCCGGGCACTTCCAGCTCCACCGCTTCGGGGCAGGCTCCGTCCCGCTGCCACAGACAGCAGGCCAGCGCCGCAGCCGCCGCGCAGCTCCCGGTCGTAAACCCTTCTCTGAGTTTCTTCATGTGTGTTATAACGTCAGGCCGATCAGAAGCAGAAGTCCTGCGGCCAGGAACGTGGTTCCGTACATCAAGCGGTTCGTTTTCCGGATATCGCCGGGTTCGATCCCGCGGTCTTTATCGCCTATCGTCGGTTTTTCGATCACCTTGCCGAAGTATTCGTGGCTGCCGCCCAGCTGTACGTGCAAGGCTCCTGCTGCCGCGCTCTCCGTCCAGGCGCAGTTCGGGCTCAGGTGGTTGGCGTGGTCCCTCTTCATGATCCGGTAGGCATTTTTCCCGTCCGTTCCGGTCAGAAACGCTGCCAGGCACATCAGATGTCCGGAGATACGGGCGGGCACATAATTCAGCAGATCGTCCAGTTTTGCGCCGGACCAGCCGATATCCCGGTACTTTTCATCCAGATACCCTTCCATCGAATCCAGTGTGCTGGCTGCTTTGAATCCCATGGCGAGGACCGGCCCTCCCAGAAACAGATAGATCAGGGGCGATACGATGCCGTCCGTCGTGTTCTCCGCCACGGTCTCCACCGTGGCCGCCACGATCTCTTCGGAGGACAGCGAAGCTGTATCTCTGCCTACGATGCGGCCGACCTGCTTTCTTCCCGCTTCCAGGCTCTGCTCCAGCGCTTTCTGCACGCCGTTCGCTTCTTTTGCCAGGCTTTTGGAGGCCAGACAGGTCCAGGAGATGATCGTCATCGCGGCGAGAAGCACATACGTGCCGCCAAACGCTGCTGCGCGCAGCACTGCTGCTGTCACGGCCATGGACAAAAGCACGGTGCTTGCGGTCATCCAGACCGAGCCCCGGCGCAGTTTCGCGCTGTCTCCTGCCGCCTTTGCCCGGATCTTTTTATCGCAGAAACTGATCCATTTTCCGATCCAGATAACGGGATGAGGCCATCCTTGGGGATCTCCGATCAGAAGATCCAGGATAAGACCTGCGATCATGGCTATGGCGTTGTAACGGATAAGGATCATAAATGCTTCTTTACGGAATAGGAGAAAGCCGGGACAGGCTCTTGGCCCGGCCCGGCAGACTGTTTTTTACTGGATCGTGGATGCGTCGAAATACAGCGTATAATCGATCAGATGGGGCGTGCTCATCGCGATCGTATCCGCTTGGACAGGCACGTTAAAATTGAAGGCGCTGATAGGGATCAGGAACGTGGATCCGCCTTCAGTCGTGATCGGGTTGTACTGCGCTCCGTTTACGACCATAAAATCGTATTTGTCGCTGCTCCAGACGATCTCAGCGGTCATCGCGCCGCCGCGGATCGTGATGTTCGCAGGAGACTGGACGCTAGCCTTGCCGCTGCCGCCGGACAGGGAAACTTCGCAGGTATAGCTACCATCTGCCAGTCCCAGGCTGGAAACTGTCGTCAGGAAATCCGGTACGTAGGCGCTCATCGGGAGAGTGCTGCTGCGGAATACAAGCACTCTGTCGTACCACTTCTCCTTGTTATCGGAAAAAGCGGCGCAGTCTACGCCTGCATCCAGCGCTTCCACGGGAACGATATAGTGGTGCAGCCCTTCCGCATCCACTTCGGGCAGAAGATAATCCGTTTCTGCCGCTGCAACGGCTTCTTCCGGGGTTCCCAGATAGATGTAACGGTACCCTGTGCCGCCCATCGTCATGTCGGCCGTCATGGCACCATCCGCAACGGTAAGCGTGCACGCAACGATGTTGAACATCGAAGAATTGCTGTC
>CACYFF010000038.1 GCA_902773665.1 uncultured Eubacteriales bacterium
AAACTGCTCCATGGACACGGAAAAGGTATACCGCAGCGTGGACGAGATCCCCGACGACGCCGGGTATTTCTCCCTGATCATCGCCAAGGAATGATCGAGCTCCGGAATCTGACAAAGAAATTCGGGGATTTCACCGCCGTAGACCACCTGGATCTCACCATCCGGACCGGGGAGTTCTTCGGCCTTCTGGGCCCCAACGGCGCGGGAAAGACCACCACCATCAGCATGATGTCCACGGTTCTCCTCCCCACCGGGGGGGAGATCCTCATCGACGGGCACCGCCTGGACCGGAAGGCCAGCGCGGAAAAGCGGAAGCTCAGCGTCATCACCCAGGAGTACTCCATGCGCCAGGACATGAACATGGAGGAGGTCATGGAGTACCAGGGGCGGCTCTACCGCATCCCCCGGAAGCAGATCCGGGAGAAAACGGAGGAGCTGCTGGAATTCGCAGGGCTGGCGGAATACCGCCGGCGGACGGTGCGCCATCTCTCCGGGGGCATGAAGCGCAAGCTGATGATCTGCCGTGCGCTGCTCATTGAGCCGGAGATTCTGCTGCTGGACGAGCCCACCGCGGGCATGGACGCCCTCTCCCGGCGGCAGATGTGGAATCTGCTGCGCCGGCTCAACGAACGGGACATTACCATCATCCTGACGACCCACTACATGGAGGAAGCCCAGGCCCTCTGCGACCAGGTAGCCCTCATCAACCGGGGCAAACTGCAGAAGCTGGATACGCCGCAGGCGCTGATCGAAGAACTGGGCGCCTTCGCCGTAGACGAGACCAGCGAAGACAGTCTAAAGAGCCGGTATTTCAGCACGCGGCAGGAAGCGATCGCCTATCTGCAGACGGCAGATCACAGCGCTATGCTGCGCCAGACGACGCTGGAAGACGTGTTCGTGGAATGTGCCGGCCGCAAGCTGGACAGCGGGAGGTAACGGCATGGGCATTCTTACTGTACTTTGGGAAAAATGGGTGGAGTTCCGCCGGGACTTTTATAAGATCACGGTCGCAGCCATGATCTCGCCGCTGATGTACCTGATCATCTTCGGCATGGGCATTCAGACCACCTCCCACGGGGAACCGTATCTGCACTTTCTGATCCCCGGCGTCGTAGCCATGTCCACCATGACGGGCAGTTTTTCCGCGATCGCCCAGAACATGAGCGTGCAGAGGCTTTACGAAAAGGCGCTGGACCAGGTGATGGTCTCGCCGACGCCGCTGTGGCAGTTCATTCTTGGTCAGGTGATTGGCGGCAGCCTGCGCGGCATGTACGCCGGCGGCATCATCCTGCTTCTTACGATGCCGATCCGTACGGACCTTACGTTCAATGCGTTGTCGCTGTTCATCATGTTCCTAAATGGACTGGTGTTTTCCACGATCGCGCTTACGCTTTCGTTCCTTGCGAAGAGCTACACGGATGCACCGCGCTTTACGTCGTACATCATTACGCCCATGAGTTTTCTGTGCAACACGTTCTTCTCCACGGAACAGATGCCGGCGGGGTTCCGGCAGGCGGTATCCGTGCTGCCGCTTTCCCAGAGCGCCGGCATGATCCGCGCTATCGCCAACGGGGAAGATCCGGGTTGGATCGGGTTTGCCATACTGGCAGCTTATCTGCTCGTGTTCGGATTGCTGTCGATGAACTTTATCTATAAGAAAAAGAATCTGTAGGAGGTCTCTTTATGAAAAAAGCATTGTTGGCAGTCAGTTTCGGCACGTCGTTTCCCGATACGAGACGGGAGACGATCGAATCCATCGAAAAGGACCTGCAGAAAGCCTTTCCCGGGCGGGATTTTGCCCACGCCTGGAGCAGCGGTTTTCTGCGCCGCAAGGTAAAGGAAAGGGAAGGCATTGCGATCGATTCTCCTGCGGAAGCTTTGCGGCATCTTGCGGAAGAAGGATATGAAGACGTTCTGGTCGCAAATATGCACCTGATGAACGGCGAGGAGAACGATGCGCTCCGCAAGGCGCTGCTGCAGGTAAAAGACCGTTTTTCCCGTATGACCCTCGCAAGGCCGCTGCTGGCGGAAGACCGCGATATCGTTGCATTGGCACAGGTTCTTGCAGAGGCATTCTCCTTTGCAGCAGAGAAAGAACTGGTTGCTCTGATGGGTCACGGGAGCGAATTTCCCATGGAAAATCCCTACCGGAAACTGCAGGCTGCCCTGGAGCAGATCGTTCCCGGACGCTTCTGCGTCGGCACCGTGGAGTTCGAACCCGGATTTGAGCCTGTCCTGCAGGCCGCGAAGGCCAAAAGACCCGCAAAGATCTGGCTGGCGCCGCTGATGGTGGTCGCAGGCGACCATGCAGTGAACGACATGGCAGGGGAAGCCGAAGATTCCTGGAACAGCAGGTTGAAGGCGGAAGGGTTCTGCACGGAATGCCTGCTGCAGGGACTGGGGCAGATCGCCGGTGTGCGGAAGCTTTACTGCGAACACGCGCAAGAAGCAAAGGTTTTATGAGGAACTTATTTTTCCAAAATAGAATAGGCCGGGGAAAGAGGCTGCTTGCCCTGCTGTTCTGCCTGCTTCTTGTTCTGACAGACTGTTGGGATGCAGTTTACGCGGACGGAGAAGAAGAGTTGTCCGTGCAGGAGAGGATCGCGGAGATCCAGAAGCAGATCCGCTCGCAGAAGGTCGGTCAGTACGGCATGTTCCCGATCGACGGCTCTCTCGTCGCCGATGGAGACTATCCCATCCAGGTGGAGTCCAGCTCCCCGTTCTTCCGCATCATCGAGGCGACCTTAACGGTAAAGAACGGACAGATGACCGCCGACATCACCATCTCCAGCTTAAGCTATCAATGGGTGTACAGCGGAACGGGAGAACAGGCGGATGCGGACACCGAAGACCACTACATCGACTACTGGGACGATGGTGGTCACGGCGTGTTTACGATCCCTGTGGAGGCGTTAAACAAGCCCATTCCCTGCGCGGCTTACAGCAAAAAGCGCAAGCGCTGGTACGACCGGGACATTCTGTTTCTTGCTTCGACGCTTCCCACAGGAGCCCTTCAGGTAGAACTTCCGGATTACGAAGCGATCGAAACGGCGTTAAAGGCGTACGAAGTCAAAGATCTGGAGGAATTGGCAGCAAGACCGCATAAGATCCCCGAACCGGTAAGCGTGCCGAAGTCCGATGGAGAGTATTCCATCGAGGTCAACATGACCGGCGGCAGCGGCCGGGCCAGCATCAGTTCGCCCACGCTGCTCACCGTAAGGGACGGCAAGGCCTACGCCACCCTCATCTGGAGCAGCACGTATTACGACTACATGATCCTGGAAGAGGAATATTACCTCAACCTGACGGAAGACGGAGGCCCATCCCGGTTCGAGATCCCCATTACGGCCATGGATACGCCGATCCCCGTCATTGCGGATACGACTGCCATGGGCGATCCCGTGGAGATCCATTACGAGCTGACGTTCTATGAGGAATCCATCGGAGAAAAAGGACAGATCCCCCAGGAGGCAGCCAAGAAAGTGCTGATGATAGCCGCTGCGATCATCGTGCTCGGCGGCATCCTGAACTATTTTGTAAAGAAAAAGCGTGCGGCGTAAGGAGGAGATACTATGGCATTTTTTCCGGTCCTGATCGACTGGGACGGTCTGTCTTGCCTGGTGGCCGGCGGAGGCCGTCTGGCGCTGCACAAAGCGGCGCTTTTAACGGAGCAGGGCGCAGCCGTTACCGTCGTGGCGCCCAAGATCTGCGAAGAGATCCTGGCTCTTCCGGTGACCCCGGTATTGCGCAGGGTCACAGAGGAAGATGTATTGGGCAAAGCCCTGGTGATCGACGCCACCGGCGACGAAGAAGCGCAGAAACTCTTATCCCGCGCGTGCAAACGGCAGAAAGTGCCCTTTAACAGCGCCTGCAAGGTGAACGACGGAACGGCGATCTTCCCCGCGGTCCACAGACAGGGGAGAACGGTCGTCGCCGTATCCAGCCTGGGAGCCAGCCCCGCCGCCAGTGCGAAACTGCGTGACAAGCTGGCAAAGGAAGTGCCTGAGGAAATGGATGCGATCCTGGACTGCATGGCAGCGCTGCGTCCGCTTTCCCGGGAATGGTTCTCAGAACAGCCGGACAGAAGAGAATTTCTACACCGGTGCCTGGATGCCATGCTTGCTTCAGGAAGACCTTTACAGGACGAAATGGTCCAAGAGATCCGGGATTCCATTCGATAAGGTGTGTTCAGCGAAATGAAAAGGAGATAACAAATGCAGAAACGATCCAAATTACTGATCTTATTGCTCTGCCTGGCGCTCCTGGCGGGCTGCGCGAAAACAGCGGAACCGGAGGCAGAACCGCAGCCGGCGGAATGGACTGCCGTTACCGTAACGGACGATCTGGGCAGGGAAGTGACCCTGGAGAACGAACCGCAGCGGGTCGCCTGCCTGATCGGAAGCTTCGCAGAGACCTGGCAGCTGGCCGGCGGAGAGATGGCAGCCGCCGTAAGAGATGCCTGGGACGATTTCGATCTCGATCTGGGAGAGGACGTTATCAACCTCGGCAAATATCAGGATGTGAACATGGAGATCCTCTTCGCTGCAGAGCCCGATCTCGTGATCGCCAGCGCCAACACAAAGGGACAGGTCGAACTGAAGGAAACGCTGGAAAGCGCGGGCATTCCGGTCCTGTATTTCAGCGTGTACGGCTTTGAAGATTATCTGCGGATGCTGGAGGTCTGCACCCAGATCACGGGACGCACGGATCTGTATGAGGAAAACGGTCTGAAGATCCAACAGAACATCGAAGAAGTAAAACTTGCCGCGCAGAAAGCCGTAGAAGAACAGGGCGCTCCCCGCGTGCTGTTTATCCGCGCCGCCGCATCTTTCGTCAGAGCGAAGGGCAGCGATGATACGGTCCTCGGCCTGATGCTGAAGGATCTGGGCTGCATCAATATCGCGGACGGCAGCGACCTTCTGGACGATCTGTCCATGGAAAAGATCATCGAAGAGGATCCGGACATGATCTTCATCGTACAGCAGGGCAACGATACCGAAGGCACCCAGCAGGCGCTGCAGGATGCGCTGACCGGCAATCCCGCCTGGGCAGGCCTGACCGCCGTAAAGGAAGACAGGGTCTACCACATGGACAGAAAACTATTCCACTTTAAACCGAATAACCGTTGGGACCAGTCCTATGAACAGCTCGAACAGATCCTCTACGGCGAATAGATCCATAACGCTGATCGCGGCGGCCGCTGCCTTTATGCTGGCTGCTGCGGTCCTGAACATCTGTCTCGGCGCATCACGCATCTCGCTCGTGCAGCTCTGGGAAGCCTTGCTCAGCGGGCCCGGCACATCCGCTGCGTCCCGCATCCTCTGGTACGTCCGGCTGCCCCGTACCGCTGCCTGTCTTCTGGCAGGTTCCGGGCTCGCAGTATCCGGAACCGTCATTCAAAAGGTGCTGGCCAACAATCTGGCATCTCCGGGGATCATCGGCGTCAACGCGGGTGCAGGTCTGGCCGTCGCCGTCTGCAGCGGCCTCGGCATGTACTCCGCCTGGGTCATCGCAGGCGCATCCTTCCTGGGCGCTATGATCGCGACGTTTGTCGTGGTGATCGTGGCCAGAAAGAGCAATGCATCCCGGACGACGGTCGTGCTGGGCGGCGTTGCCGTTACGGCTTGTCTGAATGCCGTTACAGAGACCATCATCGTACTCATTCCAGATGCGGCGCTGGCAAATGTGGATTTCCGTGTGGGCGGTTTCTCCGCGGTCAACCACGCAAGACTGCTCCCGGCTGCGATCCTCATCCTGGCTTCGATCATTCTGGTCTGCACCTTGACGAACGAACTGGACGTGCTGTCCCTGGGTGACGACACCGCCCATTCCCTGGGGCTTCGGGTAGGGCGCATGCGGAACGGTTTTCTGACCCTGGCAGCGCTGCTGGCCGGCGCTACCGTCAGTTTTGCCGGCATTTTGGGATTTGTCGGGCTCATCGTGCCCCATATCGCAAGACGCTTTATCGGAAATGAGAGTGGAAAACTTCTGCCGTTCTGCGCACTGTTGGGAGCGGGATTTGTTACGATCTGCGATCTTGCGGCCCGTCTGGTCTTTGCGCCTTACGAAGTCTCCACAGGTATCCTGTTGAACTTCCTGGGCGGACCCTTCTTCGTATGGCTGCTGCTGAAGAGAAAGGATAAGCACACAAAATGATCCGCGTACACGATTTACATGCTTCCTATGAGGGAGAAGAGATCCTGCACGGGATCGATGCCAGTTTTCCGGAAGGAAAGATCTCTGTTTTGATGGGACCGAACGGCTGCGGTAAGAGCACCACGCTGCGTTCAATGCTCCGGCTCGTACCTCATTCCTCCGGAACGATCGAACTAAACGGCACGCCTCTATCCGCGCTTTCGCCCCAGGAACTGGCGAAAAATATCGCCTATCTGCCCCAGAGCAGAAGCGTGCCGGATATCGCCGTAAAAACGCTGGTGATGCACGGAAGATTTCCCTATCTGAGCTATCCGAGGCGTTACCGACCCGAAGATCACGAGAAGGTGAGAGAGTCTCTGGAATGGGTCGGGCTTACGGATCTTGCGGACCGCAAGATGGAACAGCTGTCGGGCGGACAGCGGCAGAAGGCGTATCTCGCCATGGCGCTGGCGCAGGATACCGACGTCATCCTCATGGATGAGCCCACCACGTTCCTGGACATCCGCAACCAGTTCGAGCTGCTGGACCGTTCGAAACAACTGGCAAAGCAAGGCAAGACCGTCATCATGATCCTGCATGATTTCGAAGCGGTCCTGCGCTATGCAGACCACGTCGTCCTTTTGCATAACGGCCATGTGCTGCAGGAGGGCGGGGCGGAAGAGGTCCTCCGCTCCGGATCGGTCCGGGAAGCCTTTCAGGTCACCCCTGTCTTCCATCAGGGCGAAGACGGGCTGCATTGCTATGTAAGACAATAGAAACGGGGTTGCACTTTTCCTCCTTCTATACTAAAATCATTATGTTATGCCGTGGGCAATTCCGCCCAGGCTTTAACGTACACAACTGAATATTATCCGGTGCCTCAAAACGTAGAGCGCGGAGGGGATAATAGGGAAACAGGTGAGAATCCTGTACGATCTCGTCACTGTCATAGGCGAGTGTGCGGCATAGCAATCATCGCAGTCACTGATGCTCCATCGGGAAGACTGCCGCACGCGCAAAACCTTAAGTCAGGAAACCTGCCGGGTATGGTACTAAGACATCCGTCTTGCACCACGAGGAATTGGTTGTACCGCCGTGTTTGTTATTTCATGTGACACGGCAGAAACAAGGAGGAAAACATGAAACTCAAAAGAATTTTTGCGCTGCTGCTGGCGCTGGTCCTCATCATGGGATCCCTGGCAGCATGCACCAACTCTCAGCAGCCTGCTGAGGAAGAGGACGAAGAAAACTACGAGACCGGCGATGCGTCTCTGGACGATCCTCTGAATCAGGACGGCATCGGCCCCACCGAGATCTTAGTCGTATCTTTCGGAACCAGCTTTAACGATTCCAGAAGACTCACCATCGGCGCCATCGAAAAGGATATCGCTGCTGCTTTCCCGCAGTTCGACGTCCGCAGAGGCTTCACCGCTCAGATCATCATCGATCACGTACAGAACAGAGACGGCGAAGTCATCGATAACTTCGAACAGGCCATGGACCGCGCAGTCAACAACGGCGTCAAGAACATCATCATCCAGCCGACCCACCTGATGGCAGGTCTGGAATACAACGACATCGTCGCTTCCGCAGCCAACTATGCCGACGCCTTCAACAGCATCACGATCGGCAAGAACCTGCTGGATACCGACAGCGATTTCGTGACTGTTGCAAGCCTTCTCTATGAAGAGACCAAGTCCTACGACGACGGCGAGACCGCTCTCATCTTCATGGGTCACGGCACCGAAGCCGAATCCAACAGCGTCTATGCTTCCATGCAGGCTACCTTCGACCAGATGGGTCTGAAAAACTGCTACGTAGGCACCGTCGAAGCGACTCCGTCCCTGGACGACGTTGTCGCGGCAGCTAAGGAAGGCGGCTATAAGAGAGTCGTCCTCGAACCCATGATGATCGTCTGCGGCGACCACGCCAACAACGACATGGCAGGCGACGAAGAGGATTCCTGGAAGAGCACCTTCGAGGCGGAAGGCTTCGAAGTCGTATGCAACATGAAGGGCCTGGGCGAGATCCAGGGCATCCGCGACCTCATCGTCGAACACCTCACCGAGACCATCGAAAACGCGGACGAAGATCTGCTCACCGGCGATGCATCCAAGGATGACCCTCTGAACGAGGACGGCATCGGCGAGAACGAACTGCTCGTCGTATCCTTCGGCACCAGCTTTAACGACTCCAGAGTCGCCACCATCGGCGGCATCGAAAAGGCTCTGGCGGCTGCTTTCCCCGAATGGAGCACCAGAAGAGGCTTTACCGCACAGATCATCATCGACCACGTTGCCAACAGAGACGGCGAGATCATCGATAACTTCGAAGAAGCCATGGACCGCGCTGTCGCTAACGGCGTCAAGAACATCGTCATCCAGCCTACCCACCTGATGGCAGGTCTGGAATATAACGACATCGTTGCTTCCGCAGCGAACTATGCAGACGCGTTCGAATCCATCACCATCGGCAAGAACCTGCTGGATTCCGATGCGGACTTCGAGCACGTTGCTCAGATCGTCCACGATGAGACCCAGCAGTACGATGACGGCGAGACCGCCATCATCTTCATGGGTCACGGCACCGAAGCCGAATCCAACGCAGTCTACGCCAAGATGCAGACCGTGTTCGACAAGCTCGGCTATGCCAACTACTACATCGGCACCGTCGAAGCTACCCCGTCTCTGGACGACGTCGTAGCAGCAGCAAAAGCCGGCGGTTATAAG
>CACYFF010000039.1 GCA_902773665.1 uncultured Eubacteriales bacterium
GCTGTGCTCCGTGCGGAACATGGAGGTGACCTTCGGCAAGGGCCGCAAGGCCTTCGTGGCCGTCAAGGGCGTAAACTTCGACATCTACAAAGGCGAGACTTTCGGCCTCGTCGGCGAATCCGGCTCCGGCAAGACCACGATCGGACGCGCCATCATCCGCATCAACCCCATCTCCGCGGGAGAAGTCCTGTTCAAAGGGGAGCGCATCTCCGGCAAGATCTCCAAAGAGATGGACAAGATGGTGACCCAGAAGATCCAGATGATCTTCCAGGACCCGATGGCATCGCTGAACGAACGCGCCAAGGTGGACTACATCGTCTCCGAAGGCTTGATGAACGTCCATCCGGACATGAAGAAAGAGGAACGGGAGGAACGCGTCTCCCAGGCGCTGTCCGACGTAGGACTGCTGCCCGAGTTCGCCACCCGCTTCCCCCACGAGTTCTCCGGAGGTCAGCGGCAGAGGATCGGCATCGCCAGAGCCCTCATCATGGAGCCGGAATTCATCATCGCGGACGAACCGATCTCCGCGCTGGACGTCTCCATCCGGGCGCAGGTGCTCAACCTGATGAGCAAGCTGCAGAAAGAGAGAGGTCTCACCTATCTCTTCATCGCCCACGACCTGTCCGTCATGCGGTTCATCACGGACCGAATCGCGGTCATCCATAAAGGCGTCATCGTGGAGCTGGCGGAGACGGAGAAGCTGTATGCGCATCCGCTGCACCCCTACACCCAGGCGCTGCTGTCGGCCATCCCGATGCCCGACCCGGACAACGAGAAGAAGAAGGTCGTCAAGGTGTACGATCCGTCGGTGCATCACTATGAGAACGATCCGCCCCGGTGGATCGAGATCGAAGAAGGCCATTTCATCATGGCTAACGGCGAAGAAGAAGCGAAGTACCGCGAGATCCTGAAAAAGTAAAGACACAAAGAAGCGGAGCAGAGGATGTCCCCTGCTCCGCTTTTGTATTTGCGGAATATTCTATTTTCCGGAGGATACGACAGGAATGTCCACGCTGCCGCCGTTTACGGTAAAACTGTAATCGTGGTGGAACGGAACGATGCTGGCAGGGTCGACCCCGTATTCCACCAGCTGTTCGGGCGTGCTGAGCTCCAGCGCAAAGTCCGTTGAGGAGAAGCCGCAGAACGGCAGAATGTACACTTCAAGCCTGTGACCCGGCTGCACCGTGTAGAAGTTTGGCTGCAGCCAGATGGTGTAGTCGTACCAGGTGTCCGCTTCGATGGACTCCGCCCGCTTTACAGCCGTCGCAGGATCGTAACCGGCTTCGGGATTGCGCAGATCCATGGAGCCGTAGGAGACGATCTTGCGGGTCACCTCGGTCGCATGGTATTCTACCAAGTCGTAGGGAGGAACCCCTTCTCCCCTGTCTACGCCCTTCTTCTGCACGTCGTCCACGGTCAGGACCTCCCAGCCCACGTCGTAGGTCGAGAAGGGTTCGTCCGCAGCGTCCACCAGCACGGCGCTCAGCATGAGCATATCCTTGTCGAGATCCGCTGTCTTCGCTTTGACGTGCACCGCTACCGGCCCGTTGACCGTGATCTCTTCCGTCACGTCCTGCGCGGCGAGCAGCAGATGATCGCTGCCGCTGGCACCGTCGAGGGTGTCGCTCACCAGCGTCGGATTCGCAGGGGTGGCACCTTCCGTGGAGACGGTGTATTCAGAAGCATCGTCCGTAGTTAACGTAAGCACGTTTCCCGTCTTCCACTCTTCCGCGCTGTAGAATTTGCCGTCCAGGTTGCTCTGCACGGTAAAGGCGGGCAGTTCTGCCGCTTCGTTGACCTCGTCCAGAAGCTCATGGGTGAACCACAGATTCAGCAGCTCCGTGTAGGTATGGTCTCCGATCATGATGTCGGTCTTCATCTGCTCGTTGGCCGGAGTCACGTGGCCGTTCTGGTGCAGCAGCGCCTTAACATCGCAGCCGCAGCGCAGGAACGCGTCGCGCATCAGGTCGAAGTTCTTCGGCCGCACGTTGACGTCGTTTAATCCCTGGACGATGAGGGCGGAGCACTTGAGCCCGTCCGTCTTCGAGAAATCCCGCTGCGCCCAGAAATCGCCGTAATCCCCTTCCAGCGCGATCTGTTCGTCCCGCAGCGTTGCCAGGTATTTCTCATAGGTCTTCACCAGCTCCGGATCCACGTCCGCGAACATCCGGCTGGCGCAGGTCGCCGCGAGGTCCGTAATAAAGTCGTATTTGTCGAACAGCCCCGAGGGAATGCCCTGGGTGTTGTTGTATTCGTACCAGCAGGAAGGCCCCGCCACGGGAACGATGGTCTCCACGCCTTTGACGCCGGATGCCGCCACTTCGAAAGCCATGGCGCCGGCGTAGGATCTTCCGGTCATGCCGATGCGCCCGCTGCTCCAGTCCGCCGCGATCTCGATGTTGTTTTCCTTATCGGTGTACGCCTTGCGGTCGCCCGTAAGCCATTCGGCGATGCAGCGGAACGCGTCCGCTTCCGCCTGGCTGCAGCACACTTCCAGCCCTTCGGAGCCCCAGGTACCAAGACCTGCGGACTGCACAACGGCATAGCCTCTTACGAGATAGTAGTCGTAGGTCGTTAGATTTCCCATGAACTGCTGCTGAAAGGGGTCGTTCTCGAAGGTATAGACCCAGTCGGAGGGATCGACCGCCGCTGCATGCTGCAGCGTGCTGACGCTGCCGGCAGGCGTGCGCTTCTCAGGCTGCGCGTACATGTCCGCGATGTCGAATTCGTACTCCCCTGCGGCCGGAAGCTGCGGCTGGTAGGCATACATGCCGCCGATGTAGGGCCGGGCTTCGTAGATCACCGGTGCTTTATACACGCCGGAGGCCGCCTGCAGCGGCACCTGTACCATGGTCTTTACGAGATCCGGTTTTCCGTCCATATCCGTATCGTTATCCGTTTCCACATAGACGACGAACCGCAGGAGCTCGCTCCCCTCGTTCGTGTAATCCTCTTTCATCGGATCGGTGTACGAGGCGATCTGCTGCGTCATGCCGTTTTCGATGACGATGCCCTCCCCGGAAATGGGAGCGATGGCAGGAGCGTTCTCCGCAGGTTCATTCAGTGTGCCCTGCTGACCCCCGGAACAGGCCGTAAGAAATAAGATAAATGCGAATAAAACCGCAAACCTCCGCATTTTTTCCACAGAAAATCCTCCTTTGTGTTGAAACCTTTTTTATTATAGCAAATTCGTCGCATAATTTGAGAAATACGCACAAAATGCGAGAATGAATTGTGAAGGCTGTGTGAAGATGTAGTATAATAGTACATGTATTGATACTGCATATTGCAGTATAGATGCGTATTTTCATAAGGAGGAAAATTATGAAGAAGTATCTTGCACTGCTGCTTTCAGTGGTCATGGTCATCGGAATGTTTGCCGGCTGCACCGGCGGCGGTTCCGACCAGCCCGCAGGCGGCGAAGGCGGAGAAGCTGCCGGCGCAGATCCCTACACCGGTATTCCTTACTCCAGCGACACGGAATATGACTATCTGTATTCCGAAGAGATCACCAGCATGAACTATCTGGCGACCTCCGTATCGGCGAACCAGAAGCCCCTGGCAAACTTCGTCGATACCCTGATCGAGTACGACAACTTAGGCAACATCGTTCCCGACCTGGCTACCAGCTGGGAAGAGAGCGACGACGGTCTCACCTGGACCTTCCATCTGAGAGATGACGCCAAGTGGTATACCTGCGAAGGCGAAGAGTATGCTCCCGTTACCGCCAACGACTTCGTGATGGCGGCAAGACTGGTCGCAGACGTCAAGTTCGACTCCGATATGCCCGACATGCTCACCTCTTACATCGTCAACGGCTCCGAACTGTACAACGGCGTCATCGACGACTTTACGCAGCTGGGCGTAGAAGCGGTGGACGACTACACGCTGGTCTATCACTTAAAGCAGCCCTGCGCTTACTTCCTCACCCTGCTCACCTACGGCTGCTATCTGCCGGTCAACGAGGAATTCTATAATTCCTGCGAAGTCGAGAATCCGACTCCGACCATCAACGACAGCGGCGAAGAAGAGCTCGTCACCAACGAGTTCGGTACCGACTACGACAAGATCCTGTACTGCGGCGCTTACATCTGCCAGAGCTGGCTGCCCCAGGAAGAGATGATCTGGGTCAAGAACGAGAATTACTTCGACGCAGACAAGGTCTACATCACCAAGGTAAACGGCAAGTATAACGCTCAGGCCGACTCCATCGCTCCGGAAATGTTCCTGCGCGGTGAGATCGACTCCTGCTCTGTCACCACCAACATCCTGGATGAATGGCTCAACGGCGACAACGCCCAGTACGTCCACCAGTCCAAGAAGCTGGGCACCATCATGTACATGCTGTTCAACTTCAACCCGAAGATGGATGACGAAGCCGCAAACGAGGCTTACAGAGCTGCCGTCAACAACAAGAACTGGCGTATGTCCATCGTGTACGGTCTCAACAAGGCTTACTGCCTGTCCGCTTACGATCCGTATTATGCGGAAGAGCGTGTGACCAACCTGATGATCCCCGCAGACTTCGCGATGGTCGACGGTAAAGACTACACCGAGTTCGGCAACCTGCCCGAACTGTCCAAGGGCTTCTATGACGAAGCCAAGGCTCTGGAATTCAGAGATGCTGCCAAGGCCGAACTCGAGGCCGCCGGCGTGCCCCTGCCCATCCAGATCCCCGTATTCTACAACCCCTCCACGCCGAACATGGACAACTCCTTCCAGCTGATCGAAAAGCAGCTCGAAGAACTGCTCGGCACCGACTACATCGACATTACGGTCTACGCCGGTCCGACCACGAACTTCATCGGTGAAGTCCGCCGTCCCGGCAAGTGGGGCCTCTACGAACAGGGCTGGTCCCCGGACTACGCAGATCCCGCGACCTACTTCGAACCCTTCGGTTACGGCTGGACCTTCGGTTCTCAGGAATACATCGAAGGCGATGAATACAAGACCGGCTACATCTATACCGAAGAAGATTACGCCAACAACGTGATCGACGACGAAGAACTGGTCGGAACCCCGCAGATGGTCTTCAACTCCCTGGTCGAAGCGGCCAGAGCCGAAAAGGAACTGAACGCCCGCTACGAACTGTTCGCCAAGGCGGAAGAATACGCCCTGACCGAAGGCCTGCTGATCCCTTATCAGCAGTACAACGACGGCTACGTTGCGTCCAAGCTCGCTCTCTACGAAGCAGAGAACGCGATGGCCGGCATCTGCGCCTACAAGTATAAGGGCATGCACCTGCTCGAAAAGTCCTACTCCATGGATGAATTCGAAAAGGCTACCGAGGCCTGGGAAGCCGACAAGGCAAAGTAAGACGCTTTGAGATCTCCAAATCTCAATAGAAAAGCGCAATAAAGTGGAGGGTGTCCCAAAAGGCATGCCAATGCTCGCGGGGCACCCTCTTTTCTCAATCAAACACAGAAGGAGGATGAAAAGGTGGCGAAATACATACTCAAGCGCTTCGGCGCAGCCCTTCTCAGCCTTTTTATCATCATTACGCTCATCTTCTGTCTGCTGCGCCTGATGCCCATCGAAGGCTATCTGGGACCGAACGTGGATAAGCTGAGCGAAGAAGTCATCGCAGCGAAACTGGCTGCGAAGGGACTGGACAAACCGGTTCCCGTGCAATTATTCAACTTTTACCGAAATCTCGCGCGGGGCGACCTGGGCAAATCCTGGATCTACCGCGAAAACGTGGACATCGTCAAGATCATCAAGCCGAAGATCAAGATCTCCGCGAAACTGGGAGCGATGGCCATGGGCCTCTCCCTCCTCATCGGCATCCCTTTAGGCGCGGTCATGGCGCGAAGCAAAGGCAAGTGGCCCGACAAACTGGGCACCGGCTTTATCGTGTTCCTGCAGGCTGCCCCTTCCGCCGTGTACTTCTTGTTTATCCAGATGTACGCGACAAAAGGAACAGGCTTGCCGATGCTATACAACGACAGCAAACCCATCTCATGGATCCTTCCCATCATATCCCTGGCCCTTCCCTCCATCGCCAACTACGGTATGTGGATGCGCCGGTATATGGTGGACCAGATGAACCAGGACTACGTAAAACTGGCCCGCGCCAAGGGCGTATCCAACAAGGCGGTCATGATGAAGCACGTGTTCCGCAACGCCTTCGTGCCCATGGTCCAGACGATCCCCTCGTCCCTGCTCTTCACCATCATGGGTTCCCTATATGTGGAGTCGATCTACTCCGTTCCCGGCATGGGCGGTCTGCTGATCGACGTCATCCAGCGCCAGGACAACACGATGGTGCAGGCGCTGGTCCTCATCTTCGCCTCGGTGGGCATCATCGGCCTGTTCCTGGGCGACATCCTCATGGTGCTCGTTGACCCGCGCATCAGTCTTACCGGAAAGGAGGAGAGCCGCTGATGAGTCTGTTTAGAAAAGGCGCCGTCATGGAAAAAGCCTCGGAAGGCATGGCGGATCAGCTCGAGAAAGCGCTCCGGGATTCCCTTCCCGACGATCTTACGCCCGAGCAGGTCGCCGCGCTCGATCCTTCCCGCTTCGAGATGGCGGAATACGACGATACCCTGGCGGAGAAGACCGGCTACTCCAGCTATTCCTACTGGCGCAGCACGTTCCGCGCGTTCTGGAACAACAGGCTGGCGAGATTCCTGCTCGTCGCGCTGCTGCTCCTCATCGCATTTACGATCATCCAGCCCCATCTGCCGGGTCAGCGGCCCCCCGCCCAGATCTACGATTTCGACGACGGGTCCGTCATGAGAAATCTCCCGCCCAGCCACGACTTCTGGTTCGGCACCAACGCCGTCGGCCAGGATCTGTGGGCCAGAGTGTGGAGCGGCACGAGAACGTCGCTGCTGATCGCACTCATCGTCGCGATCAGCGATAACGTGATCGGCATTACGATCGGCATCCTGTGGGGCTACGTCCGCAAACTGGACGCCTTCCTCACGGAAGTCTACAACATCATCGATAACATCCCGAGAACGATCATCCTCATCCTGATCTCCTACATCCTGCGTCCGGGCATGGCCACGATGATCATCTCCATGTGCTGCGTGGGCTGGCTGGGCATGGCCCGGTTCATCCGCAACCAGATCCTGATGATCCGCGACAGAGACTACAACCTGGCGTCGCGCTGCCTGGGCACCAGCACCGGCAAGATCATGATCAAGAACCTGCTGCCTTACATGGTGTCCGTCATCATGCTGCAGACCGCGCTGGCCATTCCGTCGGTCATCTCCGACGAGGTGTTCCTCACCTACTGCGGCCTGGGCATGCCGAAGAACATCGCCTCCCTGGGCAACCTGGTGGAGGAAGGCCGCAAGATGATGATGACCAGCAGCCGGTATCAGCTGATCTTCCCGGCTCTGGTGGTCACGTTCATCACCGTATCGTTCTATCTGATCGGCAACACCTTCGCGGATGCGTCCGATCCGAGAAACCACGTATAGAAAGGAGGCAGACACATGTTAAACAACGGAGATATCATCCTTTCCGTAAAGGATCTGCATGTAAAGTTCAGCCTCCGCGGCAAAGTGCTCAACGCGATCCGGGGCATCTCCCTGGACCTGCACAAGGGCGAATCCCTGGCCATCGTCGGCGAATCCGGCTCCGGCAAATCCGTCTTCACCAAGAATTTCATCGGCCTTCTGGACAAGAACGGCTGGGTGGACTCCGGCGAGATCTGGTATTACGGCATGGATCCGGAACATCCCGTCGACCTGGCGAAATACAAGACCGAAGAACAGTGGCAGACCATACGCGGCAAGGAAGTCGCCATGGTGATGCAGGACCCGATGACCTCCCTCAACCCCTTGAAGACCATAGGCTGGCAGATCGAAGAAGCCCTTAAGCTCCACCAGGGGTTAAAGGGCGAAGCGGCCAGCAAAAAGGCGGTGGAGATCCTGCAGGACGTAGGCATTCCCGAAGCGGAACGCCGCGCCAAGCAGTATCCCCACGAGTTCTCCGGCGGCATGCGCCAGAGAGTCGTCATCGCCATCGCCATGGCCTGCAACCCCCAGATCCTCATCTGCGATGAGCCCACCACG
>CACYFF010000040.1 GCA_902773665.1 uncultured Eubacteriales bacterium
CAGTAGGAAAAAGTACACAAAACACAGCACGATCTGCACAAAAGTGCTGCAGGGCGTGGCCAGCCCCACATGAAACAACGACACCGGCACCTCTTTGCTCATCAAGTACGACACCGGAATGCGCACGCCGAAGGCTCCGATGATGCTTTGGGTCATGACGAAACGGGTGCGGCCCAGGCCATTGAAATAGCCGTTGAAGCAGAACAGGAAGCTCGTCAGCAGGCAGTCGATGGCATAGGCCTTCAGATAATCCGCTGCGGCTGCCACCACGTCGGCCTTCCCTGCCGCGAACCAGGACGCCGGGATATCGCCCCGGAAAAAGATAAACAGGAACATAAAGACACCGACGCCCAGCGATACGCCGATGCCGTAGGCCAGCGCCTTCTCCGCCCGGTTCATCTTCCTCGCGCCGTAATTCTGCGCTACGAAAGCGGACATGGCCATGGAGAACGTGGAGGGCACAAGCATCACGAACGAGCAGATCCTCTCCGCGACGCCTACGCCGGCAGAGGGCACCAGTCCCAGGCCGTTTACGATGGCCGCGATCACAATAAAGGACAGGGTGACCAGTACATCCTGCGCAGAAGTCGGGATTCCGATGTGAAGCAGTTCCGTCGCGATGATTCCATCCAGCCGCAGATTCTTTCTCCCGAACGTGAACGGCATGCCCCGCTTCTTCATGATGAGCAGCGACGCCAGCACGCTGACGCCCTGGGCGAATACCGTGGCAATGGCGACTCCCTTTACGCCCATGCGGAAGACGCCGGCCAGCAGCAGGTCGCCGCCGATGTTGAACGCGCAGGCGATGGCGACGGTCACCAGAGGCATGGCAGAATCGCCCATCCCCCGGAACATGCTGCCGATCACATGATACGCCGTAATGAAGGCCAGGCCGCCCGCGCAGATCCGGATGTAGGTGACCGTTCCGGCAAACGCTGCCTCCGGGGCTTTCATCAGAGCCGCCAGCTGCGGCGCAAAGACGATGAGCGCGGTCATGATGGCGAGGCAGAAACAGCTGAACAGCACGATCGCCGTTCCGATGATGTCCCCCACCTGCTCCGTGTCCTTCTGGCCGATGGCCCGGCCGATCAGCACCGTCATGCCCATGGCGAGGCCCGTCATAAAGCACAGCGCCAGCGTAACGATCCAGCCGCCTGTGGAGACGGCGGAGACGTCGGCGGTCGTGCCGAACGTGCCGATCACCAGCATGTCCACGGCGCCGTAGGCGGTCTGCAGCAGCTGCGACAGCAGGATGGGGATCGCGAACAGAACGAGTGGCGACAGAATTTTTCCTTCTGTAAAGTTATTGATCTTCGTCATATGGTTCCATAAAAAAGGACCGGAATGCGCTTCCGGTCCCGGAAAAAGCCTTTCTTTGTCTAGAACAGCAGCGAGCTTGCGATCGCAAAATACACCAGCAGGGAGACTGCGTCCACGATGGTCGTGATGAACGGGCTGGCCATGACCGCCGGATCGAAGCCCAGTTTCTTAGCGATCATCGGCAGGCTGCAGCCGATCAGCTTGGCCACCAGCACCGTCAGGGCCATGGTGGAACAAACGACGGCGGCCACGGTGGTGTTTACGGCTTCGTTGCCGAGGATCATCTTGTCCACGATCATCAGTTTTGCGAAGCAGGCAGCCGCCAGGGAAATGCCGCACAGCACGGCGGTCCGGATCTCCTTCCAGATGACCACCGGCAGATCTTCGAATTCGATGTCATCCAGGGACAGCGCACGGATGACCGTTACAGAAGCCTGCGAGCCCGAGTTGCCGCCCGTATCCATCAGCATGGGGATGAACGCCGTGAGCACGACCTGCGCCGCCAGCGCGTTCTCGAAATGCGTAATGATGATGCCTGTAAACGTGGCGGAGACCATCAGCAGAAGCAGCCAGGGAATGCGGTGTTTGAACAGTTCCCAGGGGGAGGACCGGTAGTACGTCTTTTCCGAAGGCGTAATACCTGCCATGATCTCCATGTCTTCCGTGGTCTCTTCTTCCAGAACGTCCATAGCGTCATCGAACGTTACGATACCGACCATCCTCAGGTCGCTGTCCACGACGGGCAGCGCCAGGAAGCTGTATTTCGTAAACATGTTAGCGACTTCTTCCTGGTCGTCCAGGGTGTTGACGGAGATGACGTTCGTCTCCATCAGGTCGCCCACCTTCACCTCGTCCTTCGCCGTAAGCAATTCCCTTACGGTGACCGTGCCCAGCAGTTTTCTCTCGTCGGTCACGTAGCAGGTATAGATGGTCTCCTTGTCCACGCCGGTGCGGCGGATGCGGTCGATGGCATCCCCTACCGTCATGGACGGGTGCAGATTGACGTACTCCGTCGTCATGATGGACCCTGCCGAATCCTCGGGATAGCGGAGGATCTCGTTGATCTCCCGCCGCATCTTCGGGTCGGCCTGGGCCAGGATGCGCTTGACCACGTTGGCCGGCATCTCCTCCACCAGGTCTACGGCGTCGTCCACGAACAGTTCGTCCATGACTTCGTGCAGTTCGCGGTCGGAGAAGCCTTCCACCAGGATCTCCTGCTGTTCGGGCTCCATCTCGACGAAGGTCTCCGCCGCCAGCTCTTTCGGGAGCAGACGGAACAGAAGAGGCAGACGTTCTTCGTCCACATCTTCGAAGATCGCGGCGATGTCCGCGGGATTCATGGTGACCAGCACATCTTTGATGGTGGAATATTTCTTTTCTTCCAGAAGCGCTTCGAAAGTGCGCTCAAATGATAATTCTGCCATAACTTATCCTCTCCATTAAAGGGAAATAATAAGATATTGGCAGGTCTGGATAAGTCTATCGGGATCAGAAGGCAGCCACGGACGATCGCGGCGGCTCTGCTAGACTTTGGCCTGCCGATAAACCTATCGTACTTCCGCTATCCATGGTCTTTCCTCCTTCTCTGATTCAAAAAAGTCTCACGAAAACAAACGCATACTGCGCAATGATATCTTACCACGCCCTGCGGACTACCGTCAAACAAAGGGCGGCATTTTGTGCTATACTTTTTTGCATGTGGGACTATCTGGCGAAGACCGAAAAGAACATCCTGATCTACGGCCGCGGCAACGCTGCAGAGGCCATCGTTTCCGAGCTGGCAAAGCGGGGCAAGCGCCCCGCCGGCTTTTTCGCGTCCGACGGATTCGTACGGGCGAAGGAGTTCCTGGGCTATCCGGTCACCTCACTCGAAGAAGCGCTGCAGAAGTTTGGAGCGGACAGCATCGTGCTGCTGGCCTTCGGCTCCCACAGGGAGGACGTGCTGGATCAGATCCAAAATGTCGCCGCAAAGACCGAATTCTTTGCGCCGGACCTTCCCGTCGTGGGCAGCGGGCTGTTCGATAAAGCGTATTACGCCGCGCATGAACCGCAGCTGCAGGCTGCATTCGAACTGCTGGCGGACGATCAGAGCCGCAAAGTTTTCCGGAACGTCGTCTCCTACAAACTCAGCGGAAAAATAGACTTTCTGCAGGACTGCGAGACCTCTTCAGAGGAGAATTGGGCGTTGCTCTCCCCTTCCGCAGACAGATCGTACGTCGACCTGGGCGCCTATACCGGGGACACGGTGCTGGAATACCTCGGTGCCTGCGGCGGTCCCGCCGACCCGCCCATCCTGGCCGTCGAGCCGGAGCCCCGCAACTTCCGAAAGCTGCAGGAGACGGTTGCGGCAGCCGGTCTTACCCGCTGCCGCTGCGTGCAGGCTGCGATCGGAGACCGCACCGGCATAACAGAGATCTCCAAAGGAGCGGGCAGAGGATCGCGCTCTGCCAAGACCGTTCCCGTGGCGGCGCAGACGCTGGATGCGCTGCTGGAAGGGTCACCGGTGGATATCGTTAAGATGGACGTGGAAGGCGCGGAGAGCGCAGCCATCCGCGGCGCCGCCGAAACGATACAAAAATACCGCCCGGCGATGCTGATCTCAGCTTATCACCGGACGGATGATCTCTGGTCTCTCCCCCTGCAGGTGATGGCACTGCGAGAGGACTATAACGTCTATCTGCGCAAGAGCCCCTGCCTTCCTGCCTGGGAAATCAATTATTATTTTGTCTAATCCTCTTCTGCTAACAGCGCCCGGATGCGGTGGTTCACCATGGACAGCGCCACATGGTTGCGGCCCCCTTCCGGGATGATGATGTCCGCGTATTTCTTCGAGGGCTCCACGAACTGCTCATGCATGGGCTTTACCGTCGTCAGATACTGGGTCACCACGGACTCCAGCGTCCGCCCTCTCTCCTCCACGTCTCTCAGGATGCGCCGCAGGATGCGTACGTCCGCATCCGTATCCACGAACAGTTTAATGTCGAACAGGTTGCGCAGGCTTTCGTCGGCAAAGATCAGGATGCCTTCGATGATGATGACCCGCGCAGGCTTTACCTCCACGACTTCCTTCGCCCGGTTGTGGTCGGAAAAATCGTAGACCGGCCGGTGGATGGTAAGCCCCTGCTTTAACAGCTGCAGGTGTTCCACCAGCATGTCCGTATCGTAGGCGTTGGGATGGTCGTAGTTGAGCAGACAGCGCTGTTCGTAGGGCATGTCGTCGTGCGCCTTGTAGTAATAATCGTGGCTGATGAGGCACACGGAATCCTTGAATTCCGCTGCGATCTCCTGGACGAGCGTGGATTTGCCGGAGCCTGTGCCGCCGGCAATGCCGATGAGGATGGGTTCTTTCATGGGGGTGCTCCTACTTTTTCTTGGACTTCTTTCCTTCCTTCTCCGGAATCTCCTTCGGGGGCAGTTCGCCCTCCAGCGGCAGTTCTTCATCCGCCGGTCGGTCTTCCTTCGTAATGGTGGAGCCCAGATTGATGACGTCCTTCTCCAAGGAGGCCACCAGGTTCTTGATCTCCGCCAGTTTCTCGGCGCTTACGGTGGTTTCCACCGTCTCGTTGGTATTGTAGAGCACGTTGTCCAGCGTCTTGTGCATCTCCTGCAGACGGGCCTTCAGGTCGTCGATCTGCTCGGGAGAAGTGAATTCCTTCAGAGCCGCATCTTCCGCAGGCGCAGCCTTCGATGCATGCCGTTCCTCGTGAGCGGAGAGTCTCGTCTCGTCCGTCAGTTCATATTCGGAGATACCGTCTACGACGACGCAGTCCCAGCCCTTATGCTCCTTTACGTACGCTGCGAAATCCCGCTTGGCGTCCATTTCGCCGTGGACCAGGAAAATGTCGTGGGGCTGCTGCGTAAAGCTGGAGATCCAGTGGTACAGGGCGTCTCTGTCCGCGTGACCCGAGAACCCTTCCAGGTTGTGGATCTGCGCCTTGACGGCAATGTCTTCGCCGAACAGTTTTACCTCCTGGATGCCCTCGATCAGGGAGCGTCCCAGAGTGCCTTCGGCCTGGTAGCCGACGAACACGATGCTGTTGGCCGGATTGTACAGATTATGCTTTAAGTGGTGGCGGATACGGCCCGCGTCGCACATACCGCTGGCGGAGATGATGATCTTGGGTTTCGTATCCACGTTGATCATCCGGCTCTCATCGCTGGTGCGGGTGAAGTGCAGGTTGGGGAAATCCAGGGGATGGTCGCCCCGCAGAATGAATTCCCGCATCTCGTCGTCGTAAGTCTGGGCGTTATTCTTGAAGATCTCCGTCGCCTGGGCAGCCATGGGGCTGTCGACATAGACATGGACATCCTTCAGCGCCTGCTTGTATTCGCTGTTGCCGTCGTAGATCCGGTTGAGCTCGAAGATAAGTTCCTGGGTACGGCCTACCGCGAAGCTGGGGATGACGACATTGCCGCCCCGCTTGGTCGTCTCCACGATGATATCCAGCAGCTTTTTAATGCTGGTTGCGTTCTTTTCGTGCAGCCGGTTGCCGTAGGTGGTCTCCATCACGACGTAGTCGGCTTTGTGGATGGTCACAGGATCGCGCAGGATCGGACGGTTTGTCATGCCCAGGTCGCCGGAGAAGACCATCTTCTTGCTCTTGCCGTTCTCTTCGACCCACAGTTCGATGATGGCGGAGCCCAGGATGTGGCCGGCGTCGTTGAATACGATCTTCATCTGGTCGTTGAGCGCGAACAGCGTATCGTAGAGCACCGGGCGCACCAGCTTTAAGGTGTCCAGCGCATCGTCCGCCGTGTAGAGAGGCTCCACCAGCGCGTGCCCTGCCCGCTCGGCTTTCCGGTTCTTCCACTCCGCTTCCTGCTCGTGGATGTGGGCGGAGTCCTTCAGCATGACGTCCAGCAGATCCGCCGTGGCGTCTGTGCAGTAGATCTCGCCCTTAAAGCCCTGTTTTACCAGCAACGGCAGTCTGCCGCAGTGGTCGATATGCGCATGAGAAAGGACCACGCATTCGATCTCCGCCGGGTTAAAGGGGAACGGCTCCCGGTTGCGCGCTTCCTCTTCCGCGCCGCCCTGGAACTGTCCGCAGTCGAACAGGATCTTGTGCTGGTCCGTCGAAATCATGTGACAGCTGCCGGTGACCCCGGAAGCCGCACCGCAGAATGTAATCTTCATCTCTTTCAGTTCGCCTTTCTTATCAGTTACACTTATACAAAGTTAGTATACCACAAATGCGCTGATAATAATACTTGCATCCTGCACCCCTCCGGTCGTATAATAGATTGTCGAAAATAAGATATGCGGATGTAGTTTAATGGCAAAACAGCAGCTTCCCAAGCTGCGGTCGAGGGTTCGATTCCCTTCATCCGCTCCAACACAAAACAGACCCTCGCGGGTCTGTTTTTTATGGCCTTTCTTGCCACTGTACATTTTGGCGAACGGCTATTCGAGAGTGCAAAAAGGTTTTTGCTTACCCCATCCTGTTGTAAACGATGACGTCCTCCGCGCTCTTCTTCGGTGCAGGCTTTCCATCCTTCGCAGGATAGCCGAGGGGCGCGACAGCGACTACGATGTAGTCCTCCGGAATGTTCAGCACTTTCCTCACCTTCTCCGGCTCAAACCAGCCCAGCCAGACGAACTGCAGGCCCAAAGAGACCGCTTCCAAGGTCATATAAGACATGGCGATCGCGCCGTCCACGAGCCGCACGCTGTGACCGCACACCATCGTCCTGTCGCTGCCTCCGACTTCCACCAGGATCGCCGGAGCTGTGTGGATCCACTGCTGATCTTTGCACGCAGCCACCATCTCGTGGATGAGCGCCTTGTCCGTTACGATGATATGTTTCTTCCATGATCTGCTGGATCTTTTCCGGCTCGATTTCCCGGTCTGCAAAGCCTCTCGCGCTGTATCTCTTTTCGATCGCTTCCATGACTTCCATGTCTATATCCTCCTTCTATCCTGCTATCGTATACCCTTCTGCCGCAAGCACCGTAAGTGCCCGTTCAAAGTTTTCTTCCTTCACCAGGATATAATCTGTATTGTACGTGGAAACAGCAAAGATCCCGATCTTGTGCTCTGCAAGGATTCCGGACAACTTTGACAAAATTCCGATCAGCGAAAAATCAAGTACACCCTGAATGCGGAACCCTCTCCAGCCGTCATCCCGTTCGATCGTCTTTAGCGGCACATCTTCCGTCTTGCATACCAGGGACAGCTCTTCGTCTGTCTTTCCAATAAAATAGAACTCTGCCTCTAAATTGATACTCGATACCTCTGCCACTTTACAGACTGTTAATCTGCAATCTATTTTCTTCAATTCCATCTATACACCCTCTACATTTGGATTATATTAAGCCCTATAATACTATTCTCATAGATACCGTCCCGTTTTCACAGCCTAATTCCTCAAAATCCATACGCTTATATAATTCATAAGCTGTTTTCATTACTTCCGGTTTAGTAGTAAATGTCAATTGGTTATACCCAAGCATTCGCGACTTTTCTATCATGGAATTAAGTAGAACTCTTGCATACCCTTTCCCACGATACTCAGGTTTAATAAACAATCGTTTTCCTTCGCAGGTTGTAACATCTACTTTTTTTATAGCTATACAGCCTGCAGGTTTACCATTTTCATAACCAACAAGAATCGCTCCACCCTTGTAAAAATTATTTAAATCGGCCAATTCTTTATCAAAAGAAACAAAGCATCCCTCGGCACCTTTTATCTGAGAATACTCAATGAATAACGCTTTTGCCACCTCAGTATCATTACATTCTTTTACCTCAAAAGCTCCCAATTCTTGTTATCTCCTTCTACTACAATATATTTATGGTTAATACCCCTTACAGCCAGTAAGGAATTATCCATCTTGTTGCTTAGCTGTATAATGGTGGAGCAATCGGTATGTCGGCCTTCCTTCTTGGACTTAGCGTCCGTTA
>CACYFF010000041.1 GCA_902773665.1 uncultured Eubacteriales bacterium
TGACAACAATTATCTCGTGCGTTTTGTCGCGGAGCGAGAGAATCATGAATATGATTAGTTTTCTAAACACATCTGATAGAACTGCGTGGACACAGACAGACCCGGAAAAGCCACTCGGCTTTTCCGGGCCTGTTCCTTGCCTTTGCAACACTAATATTCCGGCTATTGATTACTTCCTTATTAGGCCGCGGCGGATGTGCCCGGCCGTTTTTATTTTTCTGAAAAAGTTTTCAGAATTGAAGGAACCTTTTCTGAGACGGTCCGTCTAAAGAGTGTAAGACAAAACAAAGGCGAAAAGCAAAAAGATACGTTAGAAGAAAAGGAGAACCCCATGAAGAAGATCGTTAAGAAGAGCCTGACCCTCGTACTCAGCACCGCCCTCCTCGTAAGCAGCTTTACCGTAACGGCATTCGCGGATCCGGGCAAGGACCATGGAAACAACGGCAACGGCTACGGCCACGAATACAACAAAGACTGGTTCGAAAACGGCCACGACAACAGAGACAAGAACAAGGACAAGGACCACAAGGAAGAAAAGCACGGCTACTACTACGAAGGCGTCTACTGCAACGATCCGATCCTGGACTCCTGGCTCCGCTTGATCTTCGGAGATTGGGATTACGGAAAAGACCAGAACCAGCAGGAAGAACCCGCTCAGGAGACCGTAACTCCCGCAGTCGAAGAGAATAAAGAAGACGAGCAGAGCGAAGAACCTACTCAGGAAATCGTAACTCCCGCAGTTGAAGAAGCTCCGGTGATCGAAGAAGCACCCGAAGTTGAAGAAACACCGGTGATCGAAGAGACTCCCGCAGTCGAAGAAACTCCGGCAGTTGAAGAAACTCCGGTAATCGAAGAAGCACCGGCAATTGAAGAAGCACCGGTAATCGAAGAAGCACCCGCAGTTGAAGAAGTAGTTGAAGAGAATAAGGAAGCTGCTCCCGCGATCGAAGAGAAAGTTGAAGAAATCGTTGAAGAAGTAAAAGAAGAGATCCAGGAAGAAGCAGTTCCCATGGCAGAACCGGCCATCGAAGAAGCCGCCTCCGAAGAACCCAAGATGATCGAAAAGGCTGAAGAACAGACCATCTTTGCAGCCGTCGAAGAGGAAAAGGCAGAAGCACCGGCCCCCCGCAGATCCGCAAGAAGAAGCGCACCCAAAGCCGCAGAGACGATGATCGCAGAGACTGCAGCAGAAGAGACCGCAGCCATCACCATCGAGACCGCAAGTGTGGAGATCGAGGCAGTAGAATCTGAAGAGATCGAAGAAGCAGAAACTCCCCTCGCAGCGCCCATCGCGATCGAAGAGACCAAGATCGAGATCGCAGAAGCCTCTGCAGCACCCGCAACCATCGAAGCAGCAGCGATCGAAGTTGCAGAAGCTGAAGCAGAAGCGGAAGAAGTCCTCGTAGCGATCGAAGAGACCGAAGTTCCCCTCGCCGCAGCAGTTACCGCAGCGCCCGCCGAAGCACCCGCACAGAACACCCACACCGGCATCCTGGCAGCAGGCGCCATCGCGACCCTCCTCTTCTTCCTCCTCCTGATCGCCAACAGAAGAGTCGAAGACGAAGAACAGTAAACAAGATCCTTTCCTTCTAACAAAAGAGGACCGGCCCCCGGGCCGGTCCTCTTGATTTTTGTTTTTATACTATGCGATCGCCTTCACAGGATAATCCTGGTCTTCGACAGCCTTCTTCAGCACGTCGTCGGGCACGTCCTTGCTCAGGGTCACAACGGCAGTACCGGCTTCGTGGCTGGCCACAGCGCTCTCGACGCCGTCGATCGCTTCCAGCGCCTTCTTGACTCTGGCTTCGCAGTGCATGCACATCATTCCTTCTACGGTAAGTGTCTTGGTCATGGATTCTTCCTCCTTGCAATTTTCAGCGGTTTCCGCCGTTTTTTCTTCTTCGTTGATATCTTTATCCATCGCGGATGTTTGAGCGTGTTTACGGGCGATTTTGCGGTCTCTGGAGGCATCGTGGATGTCGACCAGATTCAGCCTCAGGGCGTTCATGCAGACGCAGAAAGACGACAGGCTCATGGCTGCCGCGCCGTACATGGGCTTCATGGCGATGCCGTAGAGGCCGATGGCCAGCGGAATGCAGATCGCGTTGTAGAAAAAGGCCCAGAACAGGTTCTCATGGATGTTGCGGATCGTGGCGCGGCTCATGCGGATCGCAGCCGAAACGTCCGTTAGACGGCTCTTCATGACGACGATATCCGCCGCATCGATGGCGACGTCCGCTCCGGCACCGATGGCGATGCCGGTATCCGCCGTCGTAAGAGCCGGCGCATCGTTGATGCCGTCGCCGACCATGATGACCTTGCCGTCTTTTTTCAGTTCTTCGATCACCTTCGCCTTTTCCGAGGGCAGCACACCTGCGATGACCCGGTCAACCCCCGCCTGCTCGCCGATGGCCTTCGCCGTACGCTCGTTGTCACCCGTCAGCATGACGACGTCGAGCCCCATGCCCTGCAGTTCCTTTACAGCCTGGCGGGAATCGTCCTTGATGGTGTCCGCCACGGCCAGGATGCCCAGCAGGCGGCCGTCTTCCGCGAACAGCAGCGGCGTCTTACCCTGCTGTGCCAGTTTTTCTGCCTTGTCCTGCATGGTTTTGGGTATCGCGCATTGCTGACCCATATATTTCAGGCTGCCGCCGGTGAGTTTCTTCCCTTCCAGCACGGCGGTGAGACCGTTGCCGGGGAGTGCAGTAAAGTCTGTTACGTCCGAAGGCGCTTCTTCGTGCTTCTCCCGGTACCCTTCCAGCACCGCCTTCGCCAAAGGATGCTCGCTGCGGGCTTCCAGCGCTGCCGCCTTTGTCAGCAGATCATCTTCGGAGATGCCTTCCGCCGGCACACAGTCCGTCAGTTTCGGCAGGCCTTCCGTAATGGTGCCGGTCTTGTCCAGCGCCACAGTAACAGCCCTTCCTGCCGCCTCCAGCGACGCCGCCGTCTTGTACAGGATGCCGTTCTTCGCGCCCATGCCGCTGCCCACCATGATGGCGACGGGCGTGGCAAGGCCAAGCGCGCAGGGGCAGGAGATGACGAGAACGGAGATGGCTCTTGCAATGGCGAAACTGAAGGGTTTTCCCGCCAGCAGCCAGCCTGCCAGGGTCACCAGGGCGATGCCGATGACCGCCGGCACGAACACCCCGGACACCTTGTCCGCGATGCGCGCCAGAGGCGCTTTGGTCGCTGCCGCATCGGAAACGGTCTTGATGATCTGAGAAAGCGTGGTATCCTCACCTACGCGGGTGGCGCGGCAGCGGACGTAGCCGGACTGGTTGACCGTCGCAGCGGACACGAGATCGCCTTCCGCCTTGTCCACCGGAATACTCTCGCCGGTGAGGGCGGATTCGTCGACCGCCGTGGAGCCTTCCGTGACGATGCCGTCCACGGGCACCGCGTCGCCCGGCCGGACCACGAAGATATCGCCGACCTGCACCGATTCGATGGGCACTTCCGTTTCTGCTCCGTCCCGGTAAAGGACTGCGGTCTTGGGCGCCAGTTTCATCAGGCCCTTCAGGGCATCTGTCGTCCTGCCCTTGGACCGCGCTTCCAGCATCTTGCCGACGGTGATGAGCGTCGGAATCATGGCGGCGGACTCGAAATACAGGTTCATGCCCAGTTCCATGACTCTGTGGTGGTCACCGTTGCCCTGCGCCAGGATCATGGCGAACAGTTCCACCAGCGAATAGCCGAAGGCCGCCGTCGATCCGAGCGCCACCAGCGTATCCATATTCGGCGCGCCGTGGAGCAGGGATCCGAAGCCGGACGTAAAGAACTTGCCGTTGATGACGAGACATACGATGGCCAGAAGCATCTCGAACATGCCGAGAAATACGTGGTTTTCGAAAGCCGCCGGTGCGGGCCAGCCCCACATCATGTGACCCATGGAGAAGTACATCAGCACGAGCAGCACGATAACGGAGCGGATGAGCCTCTTTTTCAGTTTCGGAGTCTCGGTATCCTTCAGCGGGTCGTCCTCTGCCGCGCTGGCTGCAGTCTGCCCGCGGGACGCGCCTTTCAGAGAAGCGCCGTATCCGGCATCTGTAACGGCTTTGATGATCTCGGCCGGGCTCGCCGTCCCTTCTACACCCATGGAATTGGTGAGGAGGCTTACGGCGCAGTTCGTTACGCCCGGCACTTTGGAGACAGCTTTCTCGACCCGTGCACTGCAGGCGGCACAGCTCATGCCTGTCACGTTATATTGTTCCATGCCACGCCTCCTATTTCATGACTTTCTGCAGCAGAGCCGCCAGTTCGTCGATGGCCTCGTCGCCTTTGCCTGCCTGGATATCCTCGACGACGCAGCTCTTCATATGCGACGCCAGCAATTCCTTGTTAAAGCTGTTGAGCGCGCTGTTGATCGCGGAGATCTGCACCATGATCTCCGGGCAGTACGCGTTTTCATCCAACATCTTTTCCACACCGCGCACCTGGCCTTCGATGCGCTTTAGGCGGTTCATCAGCTTTTTATGTTCTTCTTCGCTGCGCATCTTGGTGCGGTGACCCTCGCAGCAGCAGTTGTTGTTACCCATAACTAACCTCCTGCTATGTTATATACCCCTCAGGGGTATTTGTCAAGCAATAAAAAAGGACCGGCGGAACCGTCGATCCATTGGTGCGGCTGACAGGACTTGAACCTGCACGGTATTACCCACAGGAACCTAAATCCTGCGTGTCTGCCAATTCCACCACAGCCGCGTATGAAAAGAGCCGCACTTTACGTACGGCTCATCTGGTAGCCCCACGGGGAATCGAACCCCGGTTACGGCCGTGAAAGGGCCGTGTCTTAACCGCTTGACCATGGGACCAAAAAACCGGCTGCGTCCTACTTTCCCAGGCAGCTTCCCACCAAGTATCATCGGCTCTGAAGGGCTTAACTACTGTGTTCGGGATGGGAACAGGTGTAACCCC